>JAZOWE010000036.1:0-11422 GCA_045659085.1 Tidjanibacter sp. | reverse complement strand
AACGGTGCAACTTGGAAAGAGCTGGGCAAAGCCACCGGCGAAGACGGTGCTGATGGCGAAGACGGAAAAGATGGCGAGGACGGTGAGGACGGCAAAGACGGTGCTGATGGCGAAGATGGCAAAGATGGCGACAGCCTCTTCCAGAGCGTCACTTGGGACGAGGAGTATGCATATTTCACTCTCGCAGACGGCACGGTGATTACCATTCCATTGTCAAGGGAGGCTGTTAATGAGCCAATAGAGATAATAGCCAAGTATTATTTGGCAGAATATGAAGGTAGTTGGGATGATATTCACGCATATGAAATTATGCTTACCGACACATATAACATCTTGGAAGAAAAGTATGATAACGAAGAATCGAATTGTAATATCTATCATGTTGCTATATATGCCAACGAAGAGCCAGTTACGGGTGTGCTGCCCAATGGAACTTATGTACTTTCAACAACTTACGAGGCTGGCACTCTGAGTGGCGTTGAAGGTGGAGAATGTTATATTATAAGAAATGGCGAATGGGAAGAGGTTTATGCCACAGATGCAGTGCTTGTCATTTCGGACAATAAAATTGATGGTACTTTCACCCTCGAAAATGGCGAGGTGCACCATGTTGTTTACGAAGGCTCGCTTAAACTTTACGAAGAAGGCGATGAAGAAGATACAACTACCCCTCCCGCAAATGAGATTTGGTACACCTCGACCGATGGGGAGATTGTGGAGCCCGAGGCAACCGCATTTGGCGCAAATATCATATCCAACACCTATGAGGATGGCAAAGGCGTGATTACATTCGATGGCGATGTTACTACGATTGGAGGTCATGCATTCTATTGGTGTGAGAGCCTTACGAGCATTACCATTCCCGATAGTGTTGTGGAGATTGTAAATTATGCATTCTGCTATTGTTCGAGCCTCGCAAGTGTAACTATTCCCGACAGCGTTACTGAGATTGGAGAGGGTGCATTCAATGATTGTTCGAGCCTTACGAGCATTACCATTCCCGATAGTGTTGTGGAGATTGTAAATGATGCATTCTGCGGTTGTTCGAGCCTTGCGAGTGTAATCATTCCCGACAGTGTTACTTCGATTGGAAATAAAGCATTCTCTGATTGTTCGAGCCTTGCGAGTGTAATCATTCCCGACAGTGTTACTTCGATTGGAGAGATGGCATTCTGGGATTGTTCGAGCCTTGTGAGCATCATCATTCCCGATAGTGTTACTTCGATTGGAGATGCTGCATTCTGGCGTTGCAAATCGCTGACAAGTGTTACCATTCCCGACAGTGTTACTGAAATTGGAGTGGATGCATTCTCTTATTGTTCGAGCCTTGCGAGTGTATATTGCAAAGCCACAACACCACCATCATTAGGCGTTGAGGCATTTTACAACAATGCTTCGGAGCGCAAGATTTATGTTCCCACCGAGAGTGTGGATGCGTACAAAGCTGCCGACTATTGGAGCGACTATGCAGACTACATCGAACCATACAACTTTGGCGGTGGCGAAGGCAATACCAGTGTCAAAGAGGTGGCAGCAGTTAGTTTGTGTGGCTTTTATGATGTAGGGGATAATTTTTATGTGATATTTGGTTATGTGTCGTCAGGCGAAGATGCTGGATACAATCCACCTATGGATAGTTGGAATTATGAATTTTGCATTATATCGGACACCGAGCCGGTTAATGATGAAATATCCCTCGGCACATATACTTATGTAGATTACGAAAAACTCGCAAGTGGAGAGGAGGAGCTAAAAACAGGTATATTCACAATAGCCGGAGCATGGGATATGTGGTGTGCGTATGTGGATGCCAATGGCGAAATGCAAGAATACAAATATACCGAAGGAACAATGGTAGTTAGCGAGGGTAAAATTGAACTGACGGTTACCTTGGAGAACGGCGAGGTACACCATGTTGTCTACGAAGGCTCGCTCCAAACTTGGGGAGAGGCTGCATAAATGACGGGCACCTATAACAATACTTAGGGGAGATCTTCCTCGCTCGCGGGTATCTTTTTTGATACCCGCGAAACTTTTTTGTGGGAGGGAATTGGTCTTTGCGGGGGAAAGTCTTATCTTTACAAAAAATTAACCCCTAAAAACAGTTATGTGGACTATGAAACGAGTTGGTTTAGTGCTTGCAGTGGTGGCCTTGGTAATGGTGGGCTGCTGTGGTGAAAAGTGTAAAACGGCGTACGCCGAGGTGGGCGTTGTGGAGCCGTGTGGCGACAAGGAGGTCTTCCACATTCAGACCACCATTCCACTCGATTATTCGGAAGATATGAAATGGGTGCTCCGCTACGACGACAACGATGTGGGGGCTCTGCGCGAAAGGGCAAAGACCGAGGAGAAAGAGTGCGATGTGCTCTTCTTTGGTAGTTCCTCCATCCGCCTGTGGAAGACCTTGGAGGAGGATATGGCCCCCTTGAAGGTGGTAAATCGCGGCTATGGCGGTGCTATGATGCGCGATGTGCACTACAACTACCACACGGTGCTTGCAGACTACAATCCACTCGCTTTTGCGTTCTATTGCGACAATGATTTGGGTGGCTTTGGTCGCGACCTTCGTCCTACCGAGCTCTTCGACCTCTACCGACTCCTGGCCGAGCGCCTGCAAAGGGACTACCCCAATCGCCCCATATTCTTCCTCTCCATAAAATTCAACGAGAATAGGGCCGCCAAACGCGAGGAGCACCGTCTGTTTAATGCAATTATGGCAGATTGGGCGGCACATACCGAGGGTGTGACCTTTGTGGATGTCAATACCCCCATTCTCAATGCCGACGGTACGGTCAATAATGCATACTTCGAGCAAGACCTTCTGCATGTCAATCGCGAGGGTTACAGGGTGTGGACTTCTGTACTCAAACCACTGCTTGTGGAGGCTCTGAGCGAGTAATTGCCCTATTGGCCTAAAAGCAGAGGTGGTGTCCCCGAAAAGCGGATACCACCTTTTTACTCTGTAAAAAGTGGCCGAAAATTTGGAGTGTTGCCGAAATGTAGGTATTTTTGTATAATTTATGCGGATTATGCATTTGGCGCAAATAAGGGTAGATGATAGATAAAGGAACATACGATGTGATAATCATAGGCGGTGGCATTACGGGTGCCGGCACTGCCCGCGATTGTGCGCTGAGGGGCTTGAAGGTGCTGCTCGTTGAGCGTGGCGACCTTGCTATGGGTGCTTCGGGACGCAATCACGGACTGTTGCATAGTGGCGCTCGCTATGCTGTGACCGATAGCGAGGGCGCTTCGGAGTGTATTGTGGAGAACGAAATTCTCAAACGCATCGCTGCACCCTATATTATGAACACCGACGGACTCTTTATCACTCTGCCCGAAGATGACCTCGGCTATCAGACAACATTCATCGAGGCGTGCCAAAGGGTTGGCATAGGTGCCGAGGCTATCTCGCCAGAGGAGGCGTTGCGCTTGGAGCCTTCCGCAAATCCCGCCTTGATAGGTGCTGTGAGGGTGCCCGACGGCTCGGTAGAACCCTTTGGATTGGTGGCAGCCAATGTGCTCGATGCACGGCTTAATGGTGCCGAGGTGCTGACCTATCACGAGGTGGTGGGATTTGTGCGCAGTGGCAACCGTATTGAGGGTGTTGAGTTGAGAGATATGACAACGGGCGAGAGTGTGCGTGCCACAGCCTCGGTTACGGTCAATGCCGCAGGTATATGGGGGGCTGCTATTGCACAGATGGCGGGCGTTGAGGTGCGTATGTACCCCGCAAAAGGCTCACTGCTGGTCTTCGGACGCAGGGTGAACAAAATGGTTATAAACCGTTGCCGCAGGCCTGCCGATGCCGATATTTTGGTTCCCGGCGTAGGCGTGTGTGTTATTGGCGCAACCTCTGAGAGAATACCATTTGAGGATGTGGACAAGAATGAAGTGACGGCAAGGGATGTGGATTTGCTTCTTAGCGAGGGCGCAAAGCTCGCGCCTCAGCTCTCCTCAACACGCATACTGAGAGCCTACGCAGGTGTCCGCCCGCTGGTTGCCGACGATGACGATCCAACGGGTAGGGGTATCTCGCGCGGAATTGTCTGCCTCGACCACGCCGAAAGGGACGGCTTGGAGGGTTTTGTGACCATTACGGGAGGTAAACTTATGACCTACCGCCTTATGGCCGAGATGGCTGCCGATATGGTCTGCCGTAAACTCGGCAATGGTGCACAATCAACAACTGCAACAACTCCTCTTCCCAACATTAAACAGAGAACAACAGAGGGCACCTCGCACAAGACAAGCCACTTTGTTGCGATGGGCAAGAGCGAAAAATCGTCGCCTATGGTGTGCGTATGTGAGGGTGTGTCGGTGGACGATGTGAGGAGTGCTGTGGATAATATGGGCGCCCGAAGTGTTACCGACCTGCGTCGCCGTATGCGACTTGGAATGGGCGGCTGTATGGAGCACTTCTGTTCGCTCAGGGCAGCGGGTGTGCTTGCCGAGCAAGAGGGCGCAGAGGTAACCTCGGTGTTGGAGGGCGTTGAGCAATTTTTGGACGAGAGGTGGCGCGGTGTACGCCCTGTGGCTTGGGGTGAGTCGCTTGCCGCAGCGCAGTTTACCCGCTGGTATTACGGGGGTGTCTGCGGATTAACGAAGAAGGAGAATGAATAGATACGATACGATAGTTGTTGGTGGCGGTTTGGCCGGTTTGGTGGGCGCAATCTCTATTGCCGAGGGCGGTAGGAGTGTGGCTCTCATCTCTTCTGGCAGGAGTAGCCTGGACTACTTCTCGGGCTCCTTTGAACTCTTTGATGAGGGTGTGGAGGGAGTGCGTAGGCTTTCGACACCTCATCCCTATGCAGCCATCGGAGCGGAGCGTATCGAGGGATATACCGAGCGCGTAAAGGAGATTTTCGCCTCGGCAGGTATACCGCTTAAAGGCTCGGTCGAGAGTGCCGAGTGGCGCATCACACCCCTCGGAGTGCTCAAAAGAGCGTGGCTTACCTTGGAGGATTTTGCCACCCTCGCGGATGTTGCGGAGTATGGTAAAGTCTGCGTTGTGGGAGTTGAGGGGTACCTCGATTTCAATGCAGAGTTTGTTGCTCGTCCGTTCCGCAAGGGGGGCGTTGAGTGTAGGGTTGTGACTATTCCACACTCCAAAGCGGATATTGCAGGCTTTGCCCAAAGGGTGGAGGCTGTGGCAAAGGGTGCCGAGCTGGTACTCCTGCCCGCGATGTTTGCGGCAGATGAGTTGCAGACCATTCGAGAGAGGGTTGGAGCGAGAGTTATGGTTGTGCCAACAACCTCGGTGTCGCTTTCAGGCCGGAGTGTGCAGAGGGCTCTAAGGGAGCGATTTGTATCTCTTGGCGGAACACTGGTGGAGAGTGATAGGGTGGCGGCTCTGGATGTCGAAAAAAATAGCGTGCAGCGCGTTCATACTGCCAAGGGTGTGACCTATAAGGCCGAAAATTACCTGCTGGCCACGGGTAGCTTCTTTGGCGGAGGTGTGGTTGCCACGCAGAAGAGTGTCTATGAACCGCTGGCGGGTGTTGATGTGGATGCCGCGCAGGAACGCAGCGAGTGGACTTGTGAACATATCCTCGCAGAGCAACCTTTCGAGAATTTCGGAGTGGTGGTAAATGAAAATTTACACCCCTTAGTAGACGGACTTACCATCGACAATCTTTATGCCGTGGGTGCAATTTTGGCCGGCTCGGACGGTGTACGAGAGGGTAGTGGCGGAGGTGTCGCACTCTGCTCGGCACTGAGGGCTGCGGAACTGATTTTGGAGAAATAGATTACGAATACATAAACTACTAACACATACATAAGAATATATGTCACCTATTGTTTTAGCCATAGCGATAATTTTGTCTGTTGCGCTCGGTGTGGTATTGGCACTCTACCTCCACCCCAGTCGTCGTATCCTCTCGGAGCGAGAGGCCCGTTTGGAGGAGTTGAATGGCGAGGTTGTCGGCTTGCGTACGGAGGTTGCCCAGAGTGGGGTAGAGAAGGCTCGCTTGCAGGAGCGTATCGCCACTCTCGAACCCCTTTCGGAGCGTATCGAGAAACAGCAAAACGAGATTACGACTCTCTCCACAGAGAATGCAAGGCTCCGCGAGCAACTCCGCCAAGAGAGTGAACAACGCACAGCCCTGCGTCGCGAGAGTGAGCAGAATTTCAAAGAGTTGGCAACGGCAATTTTGGACGAGAAATCGCAAACATTCAAGAAAAATAACGAGGAGCGACTCGCAGAAATTTTGGCACCTTTTAAGGCAAACTTGGAAGGGTTGCAGAAGAAAATAGAGGATTGCTACACGGGCGAGGTTAGCGAGGTTAAATCGCTGAGGGATAGTCTTAAACAGCTAACAGAACTCAATGCCACCATCTCGCGTGAAGCTCGCGAACTGACCGACGCTCTGCGTGGCAATAGTAAGGTGCAGGGCGATTGGGGCGAGATGATTTTGCGCCAAATTCTCGAAAAATCGGGTTTGGAAGAGGGTGTTAATTTCACGATGCAGGCAACGCACAATGCCGACGGCTCGAAGATTGTGGGCGAGGAGAGTAATCTCCTGCGTCCCGATGTGGTTTTCCACCTGCCCGAGGGCAAGCATATCGTTATCGACTCCAAAGTGTCGCTAACGGCCTATGTCAACTATGTGAATGCCACAAGCGAGGAGGAACGAGAGGCAGCTCTTGCGGCACATCTGGCTTCGGTTAGTTCGCATGTCAAGGAACTTACCTCGAAGCAGTACCAGCGCTATGTGAAAGATGCTGCCGATTTTGTGATGATGTTTGTACCCAACGAAGGAGCCTATATGGCGGCAATGAATGCCGACACGGGGCTGTGGGAGAAGGCCTATCAGCAGCATGTGGTAATCATCAGCCCCACACACCTCATCTCCGTGCTGAAACTTATGTACCAGCTATGGACTCGCGATAAGCAGACCAAAAATGCACTGCTCATTGCCGAGGAAACGGGCAAAATGTACGACAAACTGTGTGGCTTTGTGAAGGATTTGCAGGATGTCGGTTCGTCGCTCGACAAAGTGCGAGAGAAGTACGACGATGCATTCAGCAAACTCTCAACGGGCAAGGGTAACATCCTCAAAAGGGTTGAGGATATTCGTGCCCTCGGTATCAAAACTACCAAACAACTTCCCGTTGAAACACGAGAGGCGTAGATTTCTGAAAAACAATAACGGTTCAAAAAATATAGTTCAAATTGGCTACGAAGCGATATAATAAAAATGGCGCAAGGGGTGGACAGCGAGGTATTGCTGGCCGCTCGGCATCCAATGATCCCAACTATGTGCGCCCCAAAAAGGCCCTCGGACAGCATTTCCTGACTGATATGGGCGTTGCACGCAGCATTGCCGAGGCTATGAGCGCAGGAGGTGATGTGTTGGAAGTGGGCTGCGGTACGGGTGTGCTGACTCAGTTTCTGTTGGCTCGCAACGATATTCGCACTTGGGGTGCGGAGGTCGATGGCGAGAGTGTGGAATATCTCCATCGCCACTATCCCGACTTTACTCCACGCCTGATTTTTGGCGATTTCCTCAACCTGCCACTCGATGAGATGTTCCCCGAGGGTTTGAAAGTTATCGGTAACTTCCCCTATAATATCTCTTCGCAGATATTCTTTAAGGTCTTGGACTACAAAGAGTTGATACCAGAAGTTGTGGGTATGGTGCAACGCGAGGTAGCTCTGCGCATAGCCTCGCCAGCCGGCAATCGCGACTATGGTATCCTGAGTGTTCTGATGCAGGCGTGGTACGATATCGAATACCTCTTTACCGTTCACGAGAATGTGTTCAACCCTCCACCAAAGGTTAAGAGTGCCGTTGTGAGAATGAGGCGCAATGGCGTCAAGGAGTTGGGTTGCGACGAAAAACTGTTCGTGAAGGTCGTGAAAGCTGCATTCAGCCAACGCCGTAAGATGCTCAAAACACCTCTTAAAGCGACTTTTGGCGACTTTGGCGGTGCCGAACACGAGTTCTTCTCACTCCGCGCCGAAGCCCTCTCCGTTGCCGACTATATCACCCTCACCAATTGGGTTGCAGAAAAGATGGAAGCCTAACCGCTTCCATTTTTTATGGGTAGGGTAATGGGAGTAATAGGAGCAATAGGAACAATAGGAACAAATTACCCCTAACTCCCCAAAGTAGCATTTCTCGCGAACTATTATTTACACCCCCTAACCCCCACCTGATGAGAGGGGGCAGTATTGGGGTCGCTCGTGGCGAATCTCGTTTTCCAATCCAAGTTAAGCCTCCCTTATCAAAGGGAGGTTTGGAGGGATTGTCTATATGGTCGCGGACTCTTCCGCTTTGGCGCACAAAAAAGCGATAATCTTTCGATTATCGCTGTGCGCCAGAGCGGAAAACGAGAGTCTGTCCATCTGCTCTCTACTCTGTATATCAAGCACTTGCCTTTGCCCAGTACTATACTCCCAATTCGAGGGACACTTGGGTAGTTTCAAGGTGTCGTTTTCGAGTCCGACTTTTGCTATACAAACTTCAGAACTACAGTTGCTTACTACAAATTTACGAATAATTTTTGAAATGACAAAATCGAAGAGAGATAGCCTCTATTTGTAGCCACCTCTCTTCTGATTACTGAACATTAGCACTAGCCTTCGCTTTGCTATTACGCTTGTGGGCGATTAGGTTTTGCAACATCTCCTCGCTACTCTTGATTGTGTGAGCACGCAGGCAACGCTTAATTTCGGCAATCTGGTAGTAATACTTGTTGCCAATGGTACTGTAAGTGATTTTGCCGGCGCTGCGTAGGCGTTGCAAGGTCTTGTCGCAGATGCAGAGATATTCGCATACCGCTTGCCCATCAACCCAATCGTCGTCGAGGGAACTTTGCTGCTCTAACTTGGCTTTGCGGATGAACTCGTCCATTGCATCAATTTTGCTAATCAACTGCTGAAAAGCACTGTGTTCAATAGTTAATACTTCCATAGATTTTGGTTTTATTGGTTAAACATAAGTTTGTTGTTGCGATTGAGGTCGCTTCATAAAAAGGATAGTGACATCCAACCGAAAAGGTTGGACAATTCGGGGATGAGTATGATTTTTATATTAAGAAAGAATCTTTTTGAAAATAAATGTCAAGTTATTTGCGTAAAAAACTTGATTTTTATATCTTTGCCAGTGAAAATAGATTTATATGATTGTAGCAGGTCAAATACGAGAGAAAATTGAATGTTTCCCGACAGGGTATGTTTTTACTTTGTCTGACTTTGGATTAGATGCTTCTTATGATTTAGCTCTTGCCAAATTGTTGAGCCGTATGTCGGCTAAGGGCGAAATAGTGAGAGTCGCGAAAGGAAAGTACTATAAGCCAAAGCAGACGATATTTGGAGCATTAAAACCAGCGTATGATGAGTTAGTAAAGGATTTCCTAATAAAAAATGGGAAAATGATTGGATATATTTCAGGAGTATCTGCATTTAGCACAATGGGGCTTACGACGCAAATATCTTCTAATATCCTTATAGGATGTAATAAATATCGTCGACCAGTGAATAGAGCAGGCTATAAGGTATCTTTTCTACTGCAAGAGAATCCAATAACCAAGGAAAGCGTGGACCTACTTCGGATTTTGGATGCAATTAAGTTTATACAAAAGATTCCAGGCACTACACCTGCAGAAGCCTGTGCTATTATCATTGAATTAGTAAGGCGTTTAGATGAGAAGCGAACTAAAGAGTTGGAACTTTTCTCATTGAAATATACTAGTTATGTAAGAGCAATAGTAGGAGCCATTCTCGAGTATCTTAATCGGCCAATGGATGTTGTGCGTCGTTCTATTAATGGCGTTACTACTTATAAAATATCTATCCCAGAATCTATTCTACCAACTAAACACAATTGGAATATCTATGAACCTACACGAAAATAAAGAGTTGTTTGCAAATGCTATAGTGGCAGCATCTCAGCCTAAGGCGGATGGAGGCCTTGGCATTAAGCAAGTATTTATTGAGAAAGATTATTGGATATCAAGATCTCTTCTGCTCCTATCCGTAAGTAATGATGTTGATTTGGCGGTCTTTAAAGGAGGCACATCCATTTCAAAGGCTTATGGTCTTGGAGCTAGATTTTCTGAAGATATCGATATTGCCATAACAGAAGATTCTTCAAGATCTGATAATCAGACAAAGAGTTTGATATCAAGGATAAGTAAGACTATGTCCAAGGGTCTTGTTGAGGAGCAAATGCCCGATACAAGGAAATATTCTAAATATAGGAAAGTGTATTACAAATACCCTATAATTCAAGATGTTAACACATTGGAGGCTATTAAGCCTGGACAGATTCAATTGGAGGTGGTATCATTTGCAAATCCATATCCCTATCATAAAGTTGAGATAGGATGTTTATTATTGGATTTTTTAATTCAGAATGGACGTGAGGATATTGCACAGGCATACGGTTTGAGGAAGTTTAAAGTGAATGTGTTGGATGTCAAAAGAACTGCAACAGAG
Organism: Tidjanibacter sp.; assembly: GCA_045659085.1. GTDB lineage: Bacteria > Bacteroidota > Bacteroidia > Bacteroidales > Rikenellaceae > Tidjanibacter. The sequence continues at coordinate 975 of JAZOWE010000036.1, read as the reverse complement.
AAGATGGTATCATTGTTACGCCACTCATTAGCAAATGATTATATTACTGAACTTAAATCAAAAATAAGACATTTTTACGATCTGCATTTTTTGTGGCATAATAATGAGTGTAGAACCTATATGCAAAGCGATGAGTTTAGGAAAGACTTTAATAATTTATTTGCCGAAGATCAGGCTCGTTTCAAAGAGCCTGTAGGCTGGCAAGAAAGAGGAATAGAAGACTCTCCATTATTGACTGATTTAGGTAAGATCTGGCAAGAATTAAGGCCTATTTATGAGTCAGAATTACAAGAGCTTGCATATCAGACTATCCCTGAATCGAGCATAATAATGGATAGTTTCGATGAATTAATTACGAAAAGTATTAAGCCGCTTGTTTCAGATTTAGACATGTAATTAATCCAGAGGTCGTTACCTATGGCTTTTTGACCTTAATTTATACCTGAACTTCTATTCTGAAAAGCGATAAACGGTTTTGTTTGCAAAATCGTTTCGTCTTTGTTTGTGTATAGATTTGACACATTGAGTGTTGCGAGTGTTTATGCTGTACATCTTCCAAAGATGACGTTTAACAAAGAGAACTGCATTCTTATTGAAATTAACGATAAACATTAAAAAATTAACGAAAAAGTTTGCATAATAAAAAATTGTCACTACCTTTGCATAACGATAAACGATAATTTATTAATGAAATAATACTATAACCATTAAAATCGTTATGTTATGAAAATCACATAATCCACCCAACGACGTGTCGTTGCAATCTTTGTTTTAGTGTGCTTGTTGTGCCTGCCCGATTTGGTACTTTCTGTCGTGCGAGTTGTTTTCGACGAAGATTGGCGTTCGACTAATAACATTACGTTGGTCGGCACAATGAATGTTAGTCGTCCGAGTTATATGCTCGACGAGGGCAAGCAGAGTTTCTATGCTCCTACCGTTATCCGCGAGGCTACTGCCGACGAGCCTGCGATTGTT
>JAZOWE010000035.1:0-8744 GCA_045659085.1 Tidjanibacter sp. | reverse complement strand
GATAACCACCAATTCCATTATATGGACGACATCCAACATCATTCGTTGACACAACCATACCTGATTCAGAATAATTAGGCATATATAAATCTCCCACCTTATATGGAGGAGAAGTTCTATTCTCTTCCCACCAATCGTATTCTTTCTCTTCTTGTTTTGGTGGTTGTGTTTTATTCTCATATTTCACCGATAGGTTTTTATCATCTTCCTTTGATGTAAAAAAGAATATAGCAACTACAATGGCTATAATTATTAATACAAGCATAATTATAATTTTATTACATTCTCCCACTCTTACGGCTTTGTGGGTCTTGCCTTAGATTGATTGTTTTTCGAACGAATATATTTCAATGGAGTAAATCAATAATTTGAATATATTGATTACCCACAGAACAAGACTTGTCAAGACGGTCCACGCAATAAATCACATGACTTTGAAGATAAAACCGAAGACTGTACCACTAAAAGACATTCCCTCGCCTGCTTCCTCTGATGACTTAAATAGTTCTTTCCAAGGGGCTTGTGACAGACCTAATGTAAGCACTGCGATAAGTGCTTTTTTGCGTTTGGCTCGTAGTTCAAATAATGTTTCCATAAAAACATCTACAACCTCACGAACTCCTTATGGGGGTGTTATTTATAAACAAAGAAAGTGTGGAGTCCGATTTCGTATGTCTAAATGAAGGTTGTGGAAAGACCCAAGAGAAAACATACGATGCAACACCCCACACCTGAATAGACAACAGATGCAAGGCTTGCGCCACGCACAATACATCTATACAAGGATATGAGTGCTATTCGAATGTCCCTTCTCTTCGAAAACTTCCACATTTTCATTTAAGGACAGTGCGAAAAACACTTTCTAAATAATATATTGCCGCAGCATCAACTGCAACGGCACTACAAATATACTAATTTATACACAAAATAAAAACGAGCCGAGCAAAAAACTCGACTCGTTTGAGGTGTATATATACCTATTTAATATATAACTCTCGGAGTAGTCTATTTGGCGGGTTGGTCGTTCTCCCAGTTGCCCTCGTAGATAACCGAACCATCGGCTGCATAGAGCGTACCCTTACCGTGGCTCAAACCATTTCGGAAGTCGCCCTCATATTTGCGACCATCGGCCCAATAGTAAGTACCCTTGCCGTTGGGCTTGCCATTGGCCCACTCTCCGTCGTAAATCACACGCCCGTCGGCATCGTAGAGAACACCCTTGCCCGACTCGGCGCCACTCTTCCACTCGCCAACATATTTGCGGCCGTTGCTGAAATATAGCGTACCCTCACCGTGGGGCGAATTCTTATGAAAATCGCCCTCATAGGCCTTCGTGTCGTCGGGATTGTAGAGGATACCATAGCCTTCAAGGTCGCTATTTTTGAAGTTACCCTCATAGCGCGAGCCATCGGCCCAATAGTAGGTGCCGTGCCCGTGGCACTCGCCATTGCGCTTGTAGCCAACATAGCGGTCGCCACTCTCGTATGTTTCGTCCACAAGTACCGATCTTGCTCCCTGTCTTCCCTCGTTAAAAAGGCGCTCTTCGCCATCGCCGCGGAGTTCGTTCAACACTGCATCTCTGCCCGATTCTTGGGGGTTAATTTCGCCATAATTCTGTGCATAAGCAACAACACAAAGGCTCACAAAGCACACTAAGGTAAGTAGTCGTTTCATAGTCATAGGGGTTTTATTCGCAAATATAACAAAACGAAAATAAAAAAACAAGGTTGCACCTATTAAATATAGGTGCAACCCTGCATAAGTGTGCGCCTTCGCGCCTTGCTATTTGAGCTTTACGAGAGCCTTGCCACTCATTTCGGCAGGCTGCTCTACGCCCATAAGTTTCAGAACGGTGGGAGCGACATCTGCCAAAACACCATTCTCCACGCTCGCAACCCTATCCGACACGACGATGATAGGCACGGGGTTCAGGGAGTGAGCAGTGTTGGGCGAGCCATCCTCGTTCACAGCATTGTCGGCATTACCGTGGTCGGCAATAATCACAACCTCATAGCCATTCTCCACTGCGGTGGTAACTACCTCCTTCACACAAGCATCTACGGTCTTCACAGCTTTGTGGATAGCCTCCCACACACCCGTGTGACCTACCATATCGCCATTTGCAAAGTTGAGGGCAATGAAGTCAAACTCCTGTTTTTTGAGTTCTGCTACGAGTGCCTTAGCCACCTCGGGGGCGCTCATCTCAGGTTGGAGGTCGTATGTCGCAACCTTAGGAGAGGGTATGAGGATACGGCTCTCACCCTCGAACTCAGCCTCACGACCTCCATTGAGGAAGAATGTTACATGCGCGTATTTCTCGGTCTCGGCAATGCGCAACTGCTTCATACCAAGCGACGACACATACTCGCCAATGGTATTCTCCACATTATCCTTATCGAAGAGGATGTGCAAGCCCTCGAACTTTGCATCGTAGGGTGTCATACAGCAGTAGTAGAGAGGAATGGTGTGCATACCCTCCTCGGGCATATCCTGCTGAGTGAGCACAATGGTAAGCTCCTTGGCCCTATCGTTGCGGAAGTTGAAGAAGATAACCATATCGTTAGCCTCAATCAAGCCGATGGGTTTGTCGTTCTCGTCCACAGCCACAATGGGTTTGATAAACTCGTCGGTTACGCCCTCGGCATAGCTCTCGGCTACGGCTGCCACCATATCGGTTGCGTGGCGACCTTCGCCTTTAACAATCTGGTCGTAGGCAATCTTCACCCTCTCCCAGCGTTTGTCCCTATCCATTGCATAGTAGCGACCGATAATCGAAGCAATCCTGCCACCGCTCACTTTGAGGTGGTTCTCCAATGCCTCGATGTAGCCCTTACCGCTCTGGGGGTCGGTATCGCGACCATCCATAAAGCAGTGTACGAAGGTACGCTCCGAAAGACCATAAGCCTGTGCGATGTCGAAGAGTTTGTTCAGGTGCGACTGCTGGCTATGTACGCCACCATCGCTTACCAAGCCCATAAAGTGAACCTTCACGCCCTTCTCCTTTGCATACTCAAAGGCGGCCTTAACCTCCCTATTCTCCATAATGGAGTTGTCGCGGCAAGCGCGGTTAATCTTCACAAGATCCTGATACACAACCCTACCTGCGCCAATGTTGAGGTGGCCCACCTCCGAGTTACCCATCTGTCCCTCGGGAAGACCTACATTCTCGCCATCGGTGCGAAGCTCTGCGTTGGGATACTTAGCCTCCAACGAGTTCATAAACTCGGGCTCTGCCGAATAGATAACATCTGCTTTGGTGTGGTTGCCCTTACCCCAACCATCCAAAATCATCAGCAATACTTTCTGTGCCATTTTCTTTTCTATTTTGTTTTAACCTAACTTCTTTCTCCGCTTTTCGCAAAAAGCGGCACCAAAAACTTTTTGTGCAGAATTTTCTCTACCCCAATTATTTCACGGTGTTGAGAATCATCTCCTCGGCCACTGCAATAGCCCTCTCCAAGCCCTCGGGGTTCTTACCACCTGCGGTTGCATAGAAAGGCTGACCGCCACCGCCACCCTGCATCTCTTTTGCAGCATTGCGTACAACATCGCCTGCCTTAACACCAGCCTTAACAAGGTTGTCGCCAACGGCAACTGCCAACATAGGTTTACCTCCCTCGCGGCTACCAAGCACGATAGCCACATCGGGATTTGCAGTGCGGAGTGCATAAACAGCGTCCTTAACCATATCTACGGGTATATCGATAATCTTCGACACAACCCTATTCTCGCCTATCATCTTGCCAATCTCGGCAGCAACACCCTTTGCTCTCTCGGCGCGGAAGCCCTCAATCTCCTTGCGGAGCTCGGCATTATCCTCCATCATCTTCTTAATGGCCTGCAACAGCACGGGCGAACCTACGGTCTTCTGAATCTCTTTGAGGGTATCCTCAATCTTGTAGCCTGCATCCTCTGCAACGCCACCCGCGATAGCCTCAATACGCCTTACACCTGCCGAAATTGCGCTCTCGCTAACAATCTTGAACTGACCAATAACACCCGTTGCGCTAACATGGGTACCGCCACAAAGTTCCACACTCTCGCCAAAGCGAATCATCCTCACCTTGTCGCCATATTTCTCGCCAAAGAGCATCATTGCACCCGCCTTCTGTGCATCCTCGATGGAGCACTCGCGGTTTTCGTCGAGAGCGTAGTTTGCGCGAATCATACTGTTTACTGCCTTCTCAACCTGACGGAGCTCCTCGTCGGTCACTTTCTGGAAGTGCGAGAAGTCGAAACGCAAGTACTCGGGGCATACGAGCGAGCCTTTCTGCTCAACATGCGAGCCGAGAATATCGCGGAGTGCTTTGTGCATAAGGTGGGTTACGGAGTGGTGACGAGCCGAAGCAAGGCGGCTCTCCTCGTCAACAACAGCCACAAAGGTTGCCTCTACATTCTCGGGCAACACCTCCACAACATGAATGGGAAGACCATTCTCCTTGATGGTATCTACAACGGCGATACTCTTACCCTCTGCCGAGATGGTACCCTTGTCGCCAACCTGACCACCGCTATTGGCATAGAAAGGTGTGCGATCGAATACGAGCTGAAAGAGAGTTTTGCCCTTGGTGGTTACCTTGCGATAGCGAACAATTTTAACCTCGGCCGAGAGGTTGTCGTAGCCCACAAACTCGGTAGTTGCGCCCTGCACAAGCTCCACCCAGTCTTCGTTCTCCACAGCCGCAGCATTACGCGAGCGAGCCTTCTGAGCCTGCAACTCCACATCAAAGGCCTCCAAATCGACACCCATACCATTCTCCCTTGCGATAAGTTCGGTAAGGTCGATGGGGAATCCGTAGGTATCGTAGAGTGTGAATGCCGACTTGCCGTCAATAACCTCGCCACCGGCCTTGCGGGTTTTGGCCATAACGCCCTCCAACAGGTTAATACCCGTAGCAAGGGTTTTGAGGAATGCGGTCTCCTCTTCGCAGATAACGCTCGTGATGAGTGTCTGCTGAGCCCTGAGTTCGGGGAACTGCTCGCCCATCTGCTCCACCAAGCCTCCAACGAGTTTGCAAATGAAAGGCTCGTTGAAACCGAGGTAGGTGTAGCCATAGCGCACAGCACGGCGCAAAATGCGACGGATAACATAGCCCGCCTTGACATTGCTAGGCAGCTGACCGTCGGCAATAGAGAACGCGATTGTCCTAAGGTGGTCGGCAATAACCCTCATAGCAACATCGGCTTTGGCGTCGTCGCCATACCTCTTGCCCGAGAGGGCTGCAATCTCTGCGATGCGGGTGGAGAACACATCGGTATCGTAGTTGCTCTGCTTGTTCTGCAACACCATACAGAGGCGCTCAAAGCCCATACCCGTATCGATATGTTTGTGAGGCAGGGGCTCCAACGAGCCATTTGCCTTACGGTTGAACTGCATAAACACGAGGTTCCAAATCTCGATTACAAGGTGGTGTCCCATATTCACCATCTCGCGACCGGGCTTCTGGGCAATCTCCTCCTCGCTACGCAGGTCGAAGTGAATCTCGCTACAAGGACCACAAGGGCCGGTTTCGCCCATTTCCCAGAAGTTATCGTGCTTGTTGCCAAGAATGATGTGGTCTTCGGGAAGATACTGTTTCCACATATCGTAAGCCTCTTGGTCCATAGGTACTCCCTCCTCGGGTGCGCCCTCAAACACGGTGGCATAGAGCCTATCCTTAGGCATCTTGTAAACCTCGGTGAGGAGTTCCCAAGCCCAATTAATAGCCTCTTTCTTGAAATAGTCACCGAAAGACCAGTTGCCGAGCATCTCGAACATGGTGTGGTGGTAGGTATCGTGACCAACCTCTTCGAGGTCGTTGTGCTTACCCGACACACGAAGACACTTCTGGGTGTCGGCTGCACGATTATACTTCTTCTCTGCATTACCAAGGAAGATATCCTTAAACTGGTTCATACCAGCGTTGGTAAACATCAGCGTTGGGTCGTTCTTCACAACCATGGGTGCCGAAGGCACGATGGTGTGCTGTTTACTCTCGAAAAAATCGAGAAATTTCTTTCTAATCTCGTTCGATGTCATCATTGTATCCGTATAGTTTAATTATTACTCTCTTTTTCAAGGTTGCAAAATTACATATTTTACTCTAATTTTGTCATCTGAAAAGCACCATTTTTTGCCGAAATGAGAAAAAAAGAGTATAAATTCAACCCCGAAACGCTCACCTACGAGCCTGTGGAACTTCCCACAAGGCTCAAAAGGTATTTTTTCGTAAGGCGACTATTGCTTTTTATACTCGTGGCACTGGTGGTCAATATGGTCTATTCCCACGCTTTCTACACCCCCAAATTGACCTCTTTGGAGCGAGAGGGCAATAAAATTGCCCACGAATTCGGAGTGCTCGGCTCGCGTTTCTCGTCCACCGAAGAGAAACTTGGCGAACTGATGCATCGCGACCACTATGTCTATCGTTCACTCTTTGGTGCCGACACTCTCTCCGTCGAGGGAATTTACAGAGATTTTGCATCCTCCGCCTATGAGGAATATACGGACAGTTATGGGGGCATTGTTCGTGGCGCGTGGCAACGACTCGACGCACTCACACGCCTTGTCTATCGACAGAGTATATCGCTCGACGAGTTGCAAGTCCTCTCCAAAAACAAGGAGAAGATGGCAGCCTCCATACCGGCCATTTGGCCCATCGACAAACGCGACCTCCGTGGTCCCATTGGAGCCTATGGTCGTCGCCTCCACCCCATCTACAAGCGCTACATCAAGCACAAAGGCATAGACTTCGGAGGTCGCAAAGGCGACCCCATATATGCAACGGGCAACGGCAAGGTTGTACACTCCGAGAAAGGACTTCGTCGCAAGGGCTACGGACAGCAACTCGTTATTGACCACGGATTTGGCTACAAGACACGCTATGCCCATCTGAACGAACGACTTGTGAAAATTGGACAAGAGGTCAAACGCGGAGAGCTTATCGGCTATATGGGCTCAACGGGTGGCTCAACAGGTCCACACCTACACTACGAGGTAATCTATATGGGCAACGATGTAGACCCCATCAACTACTTCCGTCGCGATATGACCGAGGCCGAGTTTGACCGCATCATCGAGCAGGCCAAGACCACCACCTACGAAACACTCGAAGGAACAAACAATGAGTAGACGCTACAACATATACCCTCCCAGCGAAAGCCGCGCCAGCAGAATTGGCGCGGTGGTGTGGCGAGTGTTCTCCGGCATACTCACCTTTGGTGGAGTACTCATTGGTATCTACCTGCTACTCACGCTCTTCGACACCCCATCGCAACGCAAACAAAGAGTTAGCAACGAGCAACTCATGGCAGACTATGCGGCCCTCGAAACACGCTACGACACCATTCGCAAGGTGCTCGACAATGTTATCGAAAGGGACAAAAATGTCTTTCGCATACTCTTTGAGTCGGAGCCCTACGAGTTTCGCGACAACTCGGCAGAAATTCGCTGGGAAAACCGCGAACGACTCGCCACAATGAGCGAAACGGAGCTCTATCGCGAACTTAGCGAGCGAATGAATCGTTTGGAACAGAGCGAGGGTTATCTTGCATCGCTTTTTGAGAAGATGAATAGTGCTGTGGATAGTATGGGCACCAAAGCAAACAACATCCCTGCCATTCAGCCCGTCATCAATACCGAGCTAACGCTCCTTACGGCTCCCTATGGTATGCTCATTCACCCCTTCTACAAGAGTCTTGTGTCGCATCAGGGAGTAGACTACACCGTCCCCGTAGGCTCGCGCGTTTTTGCCACTGCCGACGGCAAGGTCAAAGAGGTGAAGACGAGCAAAACGACCTCGGGACGCTACATCATAATTGACCACGGCGGAGGCTACGAAACACAATATAGCCACCTCTCGCGCATCGATGTCAAAAAGGGCAATAAAGTAAAGCGTGGCGACATCATTGGTCTGACGGGTAATAGTGGCCTTTCGCTCTCGCCCCACCTCCACTACGAAGTTAGGTTTAATGGTATGAGAGTAGACCCCATCCACTACTTCTTTATGGAGCTTACGCCCCACGAATATCAGCGTATGATAGAAATCGCTAAGAGTGGTATGCAGTCATTTGATTAACAAACTAATAACACATCGCAATGGAAGCAAAACTTTACACATTAATAGCCATCACAGCATTGCTTGTTGTAATGGGCGTTGTAATACTCCTCGGCAAGGGCGATATGCTCATTTCGGGCTACAACACCGCCAGCCCCGAAGAGAGGGCGCAGTACAACATTCGCCGCCTAAGACTTGTTATGGGCATAGGAATTATTGCCGTTGCGGGAGTCGTTTTGCTTGACGCCTTTCTCAACCTCAGATGGCTCATAATCGCCACCGTAGTACCCATTAGCATCCTCATTGTAATTCTCAGTAACACCTGGGCCAAGAACTAACACAACAGCCTATCACACAAAATACAGAAGAGCACTATGGTGCGCCCTGCGAGGGTAGTCATTTTTCGGCTGTGAATTTATTTTCATCGCCGAAATTGTTTATTTACAATGCGTTATACTAAACGATTGTAAAACAACTTTCTGCGCAATCTTTGCTAAAACTCATTTTTTCTCTTGGCGTGTAGTTTTCTATGTAGTCTAAATTAAATGTAAATAATCGCACCTATCTATTTAATTGCCTTTCGCATGTGCGGAGGGTGATTTTTCTATTTTATCCGAACAAGACCCCAAAAGAGTGTTGTCATTTGCGAAACTTTTACTAATTTTGTGGTGTCGTGGGTGTTATTCCCTCGGCACAACATATTTGATG
>JAZOWE010000034.1:0-43396 GCA_045659085.1 Tidjanibacter sp. | reverse complement strand
CGAAGTGCGGGTTTTAGGTGCGCCTACGGCGCGGGTATTAAAAAAGATACCCAAGAGAATTGAAAATTGAAAATTGAAAGTTGAAAATTATGGTGCACCTGCGGTGCAGGTATTAAAAAAGATACCCGTGAACAAGGGGGGGCAAGAAAGCGGAGTCCGCAGTTTACACAAGGTAAATGAGGAGGCCACCTTTGAAATTTGGAGCGAAGGTATCCGCAAGATGCGCGAGCAGCGAGTAGCAGATTGCGGAGGAAATTTTGTGCCAAACAAGAAGGCGAGTCCGCAGCTTACTACCCGTAAGTGAGGAACTCGCCTATCGCAGTGCGGTGCAAAATTTACCCGCAAGATGCGCTCGCTAGATTGTCCAGGTTTCGCCGCTATTCAAAAGATCATCCATACACTTAATCTTGCTGCTCTCCTGAACCTCTTTCACCTGACGAGCAACCTCGCGGTTGTAGGTGGGCTCATCGACATCGCGGATGACACCAAGAGCCACGGGAAAATCGGGATATTTCATTGCAGCCAGAGCGTTGTGGATGTAGGTTGTAGGCTCCTTGGAGTCATGAACAAGGACATCGTCGAGGGTGTAGCCATCCTCGCCAACGGTCACAACTTTCAGTTTGAAGCCATCGAGCACAATACCTTTCTCCTTGTTGGCACCGAAGAGCATCTTCTCGCCGTCGCGCAGGATGATGGTATTCTCGGCACGGGTAGCCTTGTCCTTTGCAAAGGCAGCGTGTGCGCCATCGTTGAAAATCACGCAGTTCTGCAACACCTCGGTAATCGAAAAACCGTCGTGCTGGGCAGCCCTCACGAGGCATTGACGGGTGAGGTCAACCTCCACATCGATGGAGCGGGCAAAGAATGTACCCTTGGCACCGATGATAAGTTCGCCGGGGTTAAATGGTTTCTCGATGGTACCATAGGGCGAGGTCTTGGTAATCTTACCCAACTTCGAGGTGGGAGAATACTGGCCCTTGGTAAGACCGTAAATCTCGTTGTTGAAGAGTACCACATTGAGGTCGATATTGCGACGAATGGCGTGGATGAAGTGGTTACCACCAATGGCGAGCGAGTCGCCATCGCCGGTTGCCACAAAGACGCTCACATTGGGATTTGCCACCTTCAAACCCGTAGCAATGGCATTTGCCCTACCGTGGATTGAGTGGAAACCGTAGGTCTTCATATAGTAGGGGAAACGCGACGAGCAGCCGATACCCGACACAACCACAAACTGCGAACGGTTGCGACCTGCAATCTCTGCAACATCGGGCATTGCTTTCTGTACGGCATTGAGGATGAAGTGGTCGCCACAACCGGGGCACCATTTTACCTCCTGATCACTCTTAAAATCTGCTTGTGTGTATTTCATGACCTATTTCTCCAATAATTCGTTAAACTTAGCCTCCAACTCAACGGTTGTGAAAGGCAGGCCCTGACATTTGTTATACTGCTCGTAGGTAAACTGCTGGAAGTTCATGCGGAGGTAGTTTGCAAACTGGCCTTCATTGAGCTCGCAAACGACAATTTTCTTGAATTTCGCAAAAATCTCTTCCACACCTTTGGGCAGAGGGTTGATGTAGTTGAAGTGGCACAGCGAAATGCTCTTACCCTCCTCCTGCATCTTCTCAACGGTTGCCTGCAAGTGGCCACGGGTACCACCCCAGCCTACTACCAGCAAGTCGCCCTCTGCGGCACCAAGCACTTTCTGCTCGGGGATGTAGTCGGCCACCTTCGCAACCTTTGCTGCGCGGGTATCGACCATCACCTGGTGGTTCTTGGGGTCGTGCGAAACACTACCCTTCAAAGCGTCTTTCTCCAAGCCACCAATGCGGTGTTCCAAACCTACGGTACCAGGAATAGCCCAGCGGCGAGCGAGCCTCTCGTCACGCTTGTAGGGGAGGAACACATCCTCACCCTCGGGAAGTTCTGTGATAATGGGGGGATGAATCTCGGGATAATCTTTCATAGAGGGAATCTTCCAAGGCTGCGAGCCGTTGGCAATGAAACCATCCGAGAGAAGAATTACGGGCGTCATATGCTCCATAGCAATTTTACTTGCTTGGAATGCGTAGTCGAAGCAGTCGCTGGGCGACGAGGCGGCAATGACAACCATAGGACACTCGCCATTGCGACCCCAGAGAGCCTGCATCAAGTCGCTCTGCTCGGTCTTGGTGGGCAGACCTGTCGAGGGGCCACCCCTCTGAACATCCACAACAACCAAGGGAAGCTCGGCAATAACTGCCAAACCCATAGCCTCGCTCTTCAACGAAAGACCGGGGCCCGAAGTGGTTGTTACGGCAAAAGCACCACCGAAGGCAGCACCAATGGAGGTACAGATACCTGCAATCTCATCCTCAGCCTGTACGGTCTTAACACCCAACTCTTTGTGCTTAGCCAACTCTTCGAGGATGACGGTTGCGGGGGTGATAGGATAGGAGCCGCAGAACAAGGGGCGACCACTCTTCTCGCTGGCAGCCATAAAGCCCCAAGCGGTGGCCACATTACCATTGATGCTGCGATACTTACCCTTCTCCAATTTAGCGGGCTGTACCGAATAGGTGTTTGCGAAGGCGTGAGTATTTGCGCCATAGTTATAGCCTGCATTGAGTACCTTTACATTGGCCTCGGCAACGGCAGGATTTTTCTTACCAAACTTACCACGAATGTAGCTGATGGCGTGGTCGAGAGGTTTGTCGTAGAGGTAGAGGCAGATGCCGAGTGCAAACATATTTTTGCACTTCACAACAGCCTTGTTGTCCAAACCCGAATCTTTCAGAGCCTCTTTTGTGAGGGTTGTGATGTCGGGAGTGAGGATATTGTAGTCCTGAATACCGAGCTCTTCGATGGGGTTGGAGGTTTTGTAGCCCGCACGAGCAATGCTCTTCTCATCGAGAGTGTCACCATCGAGGATGATGGTTGCGTCCTTTTTGAGCCATACAACATTAGCTTTGAGTGCCGCAGGGTTCATGGCGATCAGCACATCGCAATAATCGCCAGGGGTAAGCATACGGCTACTACCGAAGTGTACCTGAAAACCCGAAACGCCCGCCACAGTACCCTGTGGTGCGCGAATTTCGGCGGGATAATCGGGGAATGTAGAGATACCGTTACCGAAAAGAGCGGCTGTGTCCGAAAACAGTGTTCCGGTAAGTTGCATACCGTCGCCCGAGTCGCCCGAGAAACGAATAACAACATCTTTCAACTCTTTCACATTCATAACAATTTTGTGAATTTGGTTATTATTTAGGTTAAAATTATCTTTCTATCTGACACAAAAAACACCTACCTCCGCCCATCCGAAGGTACAATGCACCCACAAAGGTAATAATTTATAATGGGATGACAACCTTTTATAAAGAAAAATAGTTACCTTTGCATCAAGATTTTTGAAAATCATTTTCTTTAACTCAATACTTTTATGAATAACACCATCAAGTTTACTACTCCCGACGAGGCAGTAAAGGTTATTAAGTCGGGCGACCATGTTCACCTCTCTTCGGTGGCAAGTGCTCCCCAATGTCTTATTCAGGCTATGTGCCGCAGGGGTGAGGCAGGCGAACTCAAAGATGTTCACATCCACCACCTCCACACCGAGGGCCCTGCACCCTATGCAGATCCCAAATTCGAGGGCATCTTCCAGCTCGACTCGTTCTTTGTGGGCGGCAATGTGCGCAAAGTGACTCAGAGTGGCTATGCCGACTACATTCCAATCTTCCTTTCGGAGACTCAGAAACTCTATCGTTCGGGTGTTCTGCCCTGTAATGTTGCAATGATTCAGGTTTCGCCCGTAGATGCTCACGGCTATGTTTCGCTCGGTACTTCGGTAGATGCTACCTTGGCAGCCATTGAGTGTGCAGACTATGTTTTGGCAGTAGTGAACAAGTATGTCCCCCGCGCATTTGGTGACGCTTTCATCCACATTTCGCAGATTGACTACTTCGTAGAGGACGACCAGCCTCTTATGGAGGGCCACATTGCCGAGATTACCGAGACCGACGCAGCCATTGGTCGCCACTGTGCTGCTCTGATTGAGGATGGCGCTTGCTTGCAGATGGGTATTGGTGCTATTCCCAACGCAGTACTCTCGCAGCTGGGTGGTCACAAAGACCTCGGTATTCACACCGAGATGTTTGCCGACGGTGTACTGCCCCTCGTAGAGAAAGGCGTAGTAAACGGTCGCAACAAGGTTACCGACAAGGGTAAAATCGTTTCGACCTTCCTTATGGGCTCGAAAGAGGTTTACGACTTCATCGACAACAACCCCGGCGTATTGATGAAAGATGTTGCCTACACCAACGACCCTTTCATCATCGCAAAGAACCCCAAATTCTGCGCCATCAACTCCGCATTGCAGGTTGATTTGACCGGTCAGGTATGTGCAGACTCGCTCGGTACCAAGTTCTACTCGGGCGTAGGTGGTCAGGTTGACTTCATCTACGGTTCGTCGTTGTCGGAGGGCGGTAAGGCTATTATCGCAATGCCTTCGGTTACCAACAAGGGTGTGAGCAAAATCTCCAACATCCTCACTCCCGGTGCAGGTGTTGTTACCACCCGTAACCACATCCACTGGTTTGTGACCGAGTATGGTGCAGCATACCTCTATGGCAAGTCATTGCAGGAGCGTGCCAAGGCTATCATCAACATTGCTCACCCCGACCACCGCGAGGAGTTGGAGCGTGCAGCCTTTGAGCGCTACGGTGCACACTACACCTACATCAAGAATTTGTAGTTGAGAGAGGTTTGCGGAACACCACCCCAACCTAACTCAGCAAAAAAGTAACCCCCGAAAGTTTAGAACAACTTTCGGGGGTTACTTTTTTTACGGCAAGCCTATTTTGCAAGAAGCATAAAGCCCCAGCCGGCAAGTTCAACCTCGTCGCCTGCCTTGAAGCTCTGTGCCTTGCCACAAGCGCACTTATAGTCGCCGGCCTCTTTATCAGTCAGAGTTACGGTTGTAGGCTCTGCCGAGAAGTTGAAGAGGCACAAAACGGTGTTGTCCTCCTTCTGGCGGGTGAAAGCCAACACATTCTCGCCTACGCCCTCAACAAACTCAACGGGAGCAACATTCTCGCCCGCTGCCAAAGCCTTATTGGCGTGGCGGAACGAGCAGAGTGTGCGGTAGAAGTCGCGATACTCCTTGCCATACTCCGTATCGACAAGCTCCACAATGGAGTCCTTCTCGAAGAACTGCAAGCGGCGCGAGAGTGCAATCTCCTGACCTGTGTAGATAAGGGGTTGCGACTTGGGCATCACAAAGGTAAGAGCAGCGAGCGCCTTGTGAGCATCGCCCATACGCTCAAACTCGGTACCTGCCCACGAGTTCTCGTCGTGGTTGGAGGTAAACATCAGACGCATAGCAGGTGCGGGGTACTTCGCATCGTCGCGCTCCATATACTCTTTGAGGTCTTTAACGCCCTTGGCATCGGTCTTAATAGTGCCGTCGCCAGCCACATTTTTGGTCTCGCTACCGCCCTTTGCCATAGCGTTGAAGATGTGGTGAAGCTCCCAAGCATAGGTGGCCTCAAAGCCAGCCTCGTGCAACCAAGTCTCCTCGCCCTCTGCCAAGAGGTATACATCGGGGTTAATCTTACGAACCTCCTCCCAAGCCCTCTTCCAGAAGTCGGCAGGCACATTCATAGCAACATCGCAACGATAGCCATCAACACCCTTCTCAATCCAGAATTTCAGAGCATCGAGCATTGCCTCGCGCATATCCTCATTCTTATAGTTGAGTTTTGCGATATCTGTCCAATCGTACTCAACAATGGGCAGACCGGTCTTCTCGTCCAGCACATACCAATCTTTCTTGCCCTCTTTCCACCAATTGGCATCGCGCGAGGTGTGATTTGCAACCCAGTCAATAATTACTTTAAGACCGAGGTCGTGAGCTGTGGCGAGGAAGTGGTCGAAGTCCTCCATAGTACCAAACTCGGGGTTTACGGCCTTGTAGTCGATAATGGAGTAGTAGGAGCCGAGGGTACCCTTGCGGCCATCGACACCAATAGGGCTGATGGGCATAAGCCACACAATATCCACACCCATCGATTTCAGTTCGGGCAGGTACTTCTCCGCTGCTGCGAATGTACCCTCCTCGGTTGCCTGACGAACATTGAACTCATAGACTACCGAATTATACTTATCGAAAGAGTTCTCGCAGTGGTTGCATCCGCAGCCCACCAATGTCGCAACAAGTGCGACCAATGCAAATAATTTCTTCATAGTTTATTATTAGGTATTTGGATTAATTATTCATTCACAACAACATATCCATAGGCGGGGATATTCAGGCCAATCTTACCCTCGGTAAGCACAGCCTCGCCACCCTCGGCCGAGAGAGCCACACGGACACTCGCAATCTCCACAAACTCGGGCAAAGAAACCTCCACCGAGCGAGCCTCGGGGCGGATGTTGAGAGCCACAACAGCCCACTCGCCCATATAGTGGCGCAGGAACACCAACACATCGTTGTCGATGTGCAGTGTGCGGTAGTCGCCATACATCAAAGGCATGGAGGCCCTGCGATACTTAAACATAGCCTTGGTTGCGGCAAATTCTCTCTGCTGGAACTCGTTGTAGCCGTCAAACTCCATCATATAGCGGTTGTCGGGGTCGTTGGCACCGGGAATACCATACTCATCGCCCTGATATACACAAGGAACACCCGGAACGGTTGAGATGAGTGCCTTCAACAGCGACAAGCGGGCATAACCTTTGACATTGTCGCCCACACCCACCTTGCGGTGCCATCCTTCGGCCTTGTCGTCGGGGCACCAGAGCGACATATCGCCACCTGCGAGTGACAAGAAACGAGGCTTGTCGTGGTTACCCGTGATGTTACCCATTGTATGGTGCGAGCCATAAGCGGCCTCGGCCTCTTCGATAGCTGCGGCAATCTCGCGCATCGAGCGGCTCTCGTCAACAATCACATCGCGCGAGGTGTGGTAGAGGTTGAAGTCAAACTGAGCGTCAATCATACCACTCTTCACATAGGAGCCAATAAGCTCAACATCGCCATAGGTCTCGCCAATCTGCCAGAGCCTGCGGTTGGGCATCGAGGACTTCATCTTGTGGGTGAGCATACGCCAATAGTTCAGGGGGATATGCTTGCAAGCGTCGTGGCGGAAACCATCGAAGTCGAACTTACGCACCCAATAGAGTGCCGAGTCGGTCATGGGCTCGCACACCTCGTTGCGACGGGTGTCGAGGGTGGGAATATGCTCATCGAACCAAGTAGTAAGTCGTGTCTCGCCATCCCACATACCGATATTCTTGCGACCATCGGGCAACATAAGTTCGGTGGTCCAATCGGGGTGCTCTTTCAAGACAGGCGAGTCGATATGCAAGTGGTTAGCCACATAGTCCAAAATCACATTCATTTCGCCCTCGTGAGCCTCGGCAAGCATTGCGTGGAGCTCCTCTTCGGTACCGAAACGCTTGTCTACAACGGTGCTGAAAATGGGCCAATAGCCGTGGTAGCCCGAGAATTTGGTGTCGGGATTGCGGTTCTGGCCCCACGCATCGTAGGGGTTTTGTGTAATGGGCGAAATCCAGATGGTCGTAATGCCAAGGTCGGTGAAAAAGCCGTCCTCAATCTTCTGGGTGATACCCACAATATCGCCACCCTGATAGTCCACCTTATCCAACACCTCGGGGGAGTTGATTTTCCAATCGTTTGCGGTTGTACCGTTGTTAAAGCGGTCTATCATAAGCGAATAGAGAATTTGCGACTGGAAGTCCTGGCGAGTAATATCCTCGGCGTCGGTCACAACCTTGCCCCACTCCAAGGGAAGGAGCACATCGTTGAAGCGGCCCGACTCCGACGCAGCAAAGATGCGCACCATCGAACGCTGATACCTCTTGGCCTCCGCGGGAATAGCAACCCTAATGGTGTTGCCCTCAATCACAACGCCCTCAATCTCTTCGTTCTGCCACATTGCCACAGCCTCTGCTACGGGCTTCGACGCAACAACACTCACAACACCGCCCTCGACCTCGGTCGAAGACATATAGCTACCCTCGGTGTCGCGCTGACCTCCGAGCACAACAATCGACAGTCGCTCCGCATCGTGCCACACATCGATTGTGGACACAAGAGCTCCGCCCTGAGCCTCAATATCAAATTGAGCCCAATTGTCGGTTGTGGGAGTGAGCACAAGGCGTGCATCGTCACAAGTCAGGCTTGTTGCCCCGTCCCACTGGGGATAGTAGTCTGTAAGGAAATGCGAGGTGGTACCCTCCTTAACAGTAAGAGGAATTACCGTGGCGCCATTGCCCAACTTAAATTCCTGATTGGGAGCGCATTGCACCAGCGAGAGTGCAACGAGCGACACAGCGGCCGCCAACAAAATGCGGAAAAATGGTTTGAGTTTCATATTGTTAATTTTTATACTATTTATGTTCAACCTATGCGCCCCAATGTCGTGGGCGACAATCTCCAACTTACAAAGGTATAAAAATTTACTCAAACACTCATACTCTCAACCCCGCCTTTTGCATTCTTTGCAAAGAAATTGTTACCTTTGTGCTCCTTTTCAAAAAATTACAGCCATGAGAGAGATAAACCCCCAAGACACCTCGCGTGCATCCGCATTTGAGATGTGGATGAGTTCGCCGATGCCGATGGTAACCCTGACAAAGACATTCGACATTACTCATATCTGCAAAACCGGCAAGAAGTGTGGGCTGAAACTAAATATGCTTTTGTGTTGGTCTATATGCAAAGCTGCCAGTCAGGTTGAAGAGTTCTTCACCTTGCCGATAGGGGGTAAATTATTCCGTTTTGACAAACTCGCCGTCAATGTAATCGTACCCAACGCCAAGGGCGGTATAAATTCGTGTGACATACCTTACACCGAGAATTTCGAGCAGTTCTGCAAAGAGTACGCCACTCGCACAAACAGTGTTGCGGAGAGTTGCCAGAGTATCTTCGAGGAAGAGTATATGGTTATCGGAACATCGGCTATGATTGCAACCGAACTCGACTCTATTGTAAATCAATACACCGATAAGTTTCTCAACCCTATGGTTATGTGGGGTAAATACAGAAAGAGTTGGTTTAGGAAAACATTACCCATCTCGTTCCAATTCCACCACACCCAGATGGACGGTGCCCACGCCGCAAAATTCCTCGACATCTTACAGCGAGAGATAAGCACCTTATAAAATATAAATAGGTGTATGGGGGCGATAGTTCCCAAACAAGGAGAGTCAATCCGGATTGACTCTCCTTGTTTGCTATTCCATTGGCAGAGGCAACGAGCATTGTTCGTTGCAGCGACTTAAAGCATTGTACGATTTGCGCTCATCCAACACTCACGAACAAATACACAGACTCTCTTTCTCGTCCGGGATTGGATTTTCCGGGGTACGGTGATTGCGTCAAATTCCACCCGATTTTATGGAGTTGAAAAGTTCCCAAACCCCGAAACTTTGGCTGATTCTCGCGGCATATTGGGTGACTTCCGAGAATTTGATGAGTCCAACGGAACCTGCCCACTCCACGCTTTTAAGGCTTCAAACTTTATTGATAGTAGGAATATAACAATACGCTGTTATATATCTATTATGGAACTCTGCATAACTGTATTTTGGTACAAATGTGTTATTCTTTGGGATATTTGTTTCATTATTTCTCTTCTAAAATGCTGATTTTTGCAATACTAAAACGAAAAATCTCTTAAACATTTTCATACATTAACTAAAATTATTAGCACAATGAAGAGACTTTTTTACTTTCTTACAGTTGTGGGTATTGCAGCTTTGACATTTGGTTGCGAGCCCGAACCAGTAGACCCCAATGTGCAAATTACAACTGCGGAGGTTACTGAAATCACCGAAACCAGTGCAGTAAGTGGTGGTAATATCACCTACGATGGCGGCGCAGCAATTACTGTTCGCGGTATCTGCTGGGCGGCAGGCAAAGAACTCCCCACCGTTGCTGACAACAAAACCGAAGATGGCAAAGGTGCCGGCGAGTGGACATCTAACATTACCGGTTTGGAGGTAGGTACTATTTACTATGTTCGTGCATATGCTCAAAACACCAACGGCGTATGGTACGGCGAGGCTAAACAGTTCACAACCCTTTCGACCGTTCCCGTGGTTACTACCACATCTATGAGCAATGTAACCTTCGAGACCGCCACTACCGGTGGTACCATCGTAGCAGACGGTGGAGAGGAGATAACCGCTTGTGGCGTATGCTGGGGCACTACCGAAAACCCCGACCTTAGCGGTCTTTACACCATTGACGAGCCCACCGACGGCGTATTCGTATCGGAAATCGACGGCTTGGAGCCCGATATGACCTACTATGTTCGCGCATACGCGACCAATAAGAATGGTACTGCTTATGGCGAGCAGGTTACCTTCTCGACTTCGACAGAGCCTACCGTAGAGGTGGAAGACGCAGCGTTGCAGGCATACCTCATTGAGAACTTCGACCTTTCGAACGATGGCAAGTTACAGATTAGCGAGGCCGAGACCGTTGTTAGTATCGAGGCTCCCGAGCGTGGCATCACCACTCTTGCAGGTATTGAGAAACTCACCGCTTTGAAAGAGTTGCGCTTGCAGTTCAATAACCTCACCGAGGCTGACCTCTCGAAGAACCCCGGTTTGGAGATTGTTTGGCTCTTCAACAACCCCAACCTTGCATCTATCAACACCGCAGGCTTGGAGAATCTGAAATATCTCCACGCTTACGAAACCGCACTTACCGGTGTGAATGTTGAGGATAACATCCAGCTCATCGAGCTCAGCATCCACCACACTCAGGTGGCTGAGATTAATGTAGCAAACAACCCCCAGCTCGCTATTCTCGCGTTGCAGTTTACCAATGTGAAGAATATCGATGTTAGCAACCACACCGCACTCAGTGGCCTGTGGGCAGACAACTCGTCGCTTGAAACCCTCAACATTCAGGGCTGTACTGCTCTCTCTGAGTGCTATGTTCAGCAGTCGAGAGTTCAGAATGTAGACGCACACGGATTGGAGAACCTCAGAATTCTCTGGTGCTGGGAGCGCCAGGAGGGTGTAACCGGTGGTATTGTAAATGTAGATGGCTGTAAATCGCTTACTCACCTCTATGCTCAGGCTTCGCGTTGGGATAGCGTAAGTGTTACCGGTTGCGAGTCGTTGCAGATATTCAACGCATACTGGACAGGCACTAGAACCATTGATGTTTCGGCCTTGGTAAATTGTACCGAGATTAACCTCGACCAAGCTCCTCTGGAAGAAATCACCATTCCCGAGAATGGCTTCCCCGCATTGCTGTATCTCAATATCCACGGCAACAAACTCAGCTCGTTCGATTTGAAGAACTCCGTGGCTCTCAAATATCTCCACTGCGGTAATGCAACCAACCTTACCTCTATCAATGTTAGCGGTTGCTCGGCTTTGGAGGAGGCTTATGTTATGCAGAACCCCGCACTCTTGGCAACCGACTTCTCGAACTTGCCCGCATTGAGAATTGTATGGCAGTTCCAGAACAGTTCGATGAAATCGACCTCCTTTGAGGGCTCGTCCAACCTCTACTATATGGATATGAACTCCTCGCCCGTTGAGTGCGACATAAACTTTGTGGATATGCCCCTTCTCTGGCAGACCGTATGCTGGGGTACCAATGTTGGCAAAGTAACCTACAAAAACTGCCCTGCTCTCGACCATATCAACTACGAGGATATCAACCTCTGGGAGGGTAACAGCGTAGATGAAATCACCTTCGAGAACTGCCCCTTGCTCCGCGACATCCGCCTCATCAACACCAACATTACTGAGGTTTCGATGAATCTTCCCGGTTTGGTTTACCTTGCAGTACGCGACAGCCGCAAGTTGGAGAACATCGTTCTCAACACTCCTCTTTTGAACGAGTTCTGGGGCTTCACCTGCAACTTCACAACCGTTGATGTTAGCCAGTGCGCAGACCATATGATTATTGTAAACCTCGACAATAATGTGAATTGCACCACCCTCTACAAGCGTGCAAACCAGATTATTGATACCGTAGCACTCAACAACACCAACAACTGCGAGGTTGTAGCACGCTAAACCTTTACACTTCTGGCGCGGGCTTTTGCCCCACAGAAGAAGTTCTAACCCATATATTATCCTCCCTGCCCTGCTTGCGCAAAAGCGGGGAGGATAATATATATCTATAACTCTCATAATAAAAGATTTACAACCCAATAATAACGGCGTTATGAAGAAAAGTTTACACGCATTTTATAGGGCTATGATAATGGTGCTGATACTCGTACAGAGCAACGGAGTATTGGCACAATCGGCAGGTACGCTCAGCGGTATGGTTGTCGATATTGACGGCAACCCAATGGTGGGTACAAGCGTTACCATCAAAGACAAGGCCAACGGAACCATAGTATCAGTCGATGGTTCTTATACTCTTTCGGGAGTAGTAAAGGGCGATATTGTACTTTATGAATATCTCGGCTACCAAACAGTGGAGTTGGAGTATACCTCCCAAAAAACACATAATGTGGTTATGCGTTCCTCGGGTCAGGTGCTCGAAGATGTGGTAGTCGTAGGCTACGGTGTGCAGAAGAAGGAGACCGTAACAGGTGCTCTCTCGCAACTCGCACCCGAAAAACTCGAAAGCCGTCCCAGTGTAACACTCTCCAATGTACTGGGTGGCTCAATGCCTGGTATTATCAGCCGCCAATCGACAGGTGAGCCCGGCAATGACTATGCTACCATATACATTAGGGGTATGGCAACATGGGGCGACAAAGCTCCTCTGATTATGGTTGATGGCGTTGAACGCGACCTCAATCTCATAAACCCCCAAGAGATTGAAAGTTTCACAATCCTCAAAGACGCCTCCGCAACCGCCGTTTATGGTGTAAGGGGTGCGAATGGTGTCATTCTTATCAATACCAAGAAAGGTTCGATGGGAAAACCCAAAGTGACTATCCGTTCGGAGTATGCCACTCTCGAGGGTCTTCGTTTCCCACAATATATCAACGCCTACGAGTTCGCTTCGCTGATGTGCGAGGCTGTGGCTCACACCAAAGGCGCAGAGGCATCTATGCCTTGGACTCCCGAGGAGTTGCAGAAATTCCAAGATGGTAGCGACCCCTATCTCTACCCCAACGTAAACTGGATTGATGAGGTGCTCAACCGCACGGCTTGGCAGACCATCAACAATGTAAACATCTCGGGCGGTAACGAAATCATCCGATATTTCCTCAATGTGGGATACACCAGCCAGAGCGGTCTTTTCAAAGAGGACCCCTCCTACAAGTATCGCACGAACACCCGCTCCGACCGCTATAACTTCCGCTCCAACACGGATGTTAATATCACCAAAGATTTGGTTTTCAACCTCTCGCTCGGTGGTATCTTCCAAGACAAAACCTATCCCGGCACTGCTTCGAGCACCATCTTTGCTGCAATGCGTCAGAACTCACCAATCTCGTCGCCCGTGCGCAACCCCGACGGTACCCCTGGTAGTGGTGCTTCGGCTATCGTACTCAACCCTTGGGCTTTGACTACCCAGAGTGGTTACGCCAAGCAGTTTATATCGACCATTCAGAGTACCGCAAACCTCCGTTGGGACCTCTCTAACTTGGTAACCGAAGGTTTGTCGCTCTCCTCGAAGTTCTCTTACGATATGATGTTTGCTAATTACAGCAACCGCTACATCACTTATGGTATGAAGCGCTATATGGGTAAGGACAACGATGGTAATGACAAATATACCATTATCCGCGAGCAGGGTAGTATGGCTTATGGTTTCTCCAACTCGGCAAACCGTTCCTACTACTTCGATGTGGCAGTCAATTGGGCGCGCACCTTCAATGACGACCACAACCTCTCGTCGATGTTGCTCTTCAACCGCCGCGACTACAAGAACCTCACCGCAGGCTCGTCGCTCCTCAATCTTCCCTACCGCCAGCAAGGTTTGGCAGGTCGTCTTACTTACGACTACGCTCACCGCTATATGGCAGAGTTTAACTTCGGCTACAATGGTTCGGAGAATTTCAAGAAGGGTAACCGCTATGGTCTATTCCCCTCCGTTTCGCTCGGTTGGGTTATCTCTGATGAGGATATTTGGCAGAAGGTATTTGGCGATGCCATCTACCTGAAAATCAGGGGCTCGTATGGCGTTGTAGGTAACGACCAGATTGGTGGCGATAGGTTCCTCTACATCTCGACCGTAACCTATGGCAATGGCGCACTCTTCGGTACCACCCAGCAGAATTACGGCGGTATCTTTGAGGGCAAACTCGCTGCCGATGTGACTTGGGAGAAGGCTTACAAGACCGACATCGGTTTCGATTTGAGGCTCTTTGATGAGGCTCTTAGTATTCAGTTCGACTACTTCAACGAGGACAGGAAGGACATTCTCCTTACCCGTGGTACTATTCCAATCGTAACAGGTATTACGGCAGCGACTTATGCCAACCTCGGCGAGGTAAACAACAAGGGTTTCGATGCTATGATGGAGTTCAAAAAGACCTTCGACAATGGTCTGTTCCTTTCGGCATACGCAAACTACACCTATGCACATAATGTCATAATTGAGGACGATTCGCCACAGGCAAAGTGGAGCTATCAGAACACCCGTGGCACAAGTATCGGTCAGCCACTCGGTTATGTGGCTATCGGTTTCTTCGAGGACGAAGACGACATCAAAAACTCGCCCGAGCAGAAACTCTCCAAGACCGTTTACCCTGGTGACATTAAGTACAAAGACAAAAACCGCGATGGCGTGATTGACGCCTACGATAGGGAGTATATCGGCTATGGTCGTATGCCCGAGGTGATGTACGGCTTCGGATTTACGATTGCTTGGGGTCAGTGGGACGCTTCGGTGGGCTTCACAGGCGCAGCCAAGGCTAATATGTTCCTCAACAGCGAGGATATGTGGCCCTACTCATTGGAGTATCCCCGCTACAACATCTCGCGCGAGTACTACGACAACCGCTGGATTCCCGGTGCGGACAACACCAACGCCAAATATCCCGCAGTTATCGACGGTAACAACCCCAATAACTATGTTGTCAGCACACTCTATATGAGGGACGCAAGTTACCTAAAACTCAAAAATGCCGAAATTGGTTACAAACTCAACAAACGCGCTTCCAAGGCACTCGGCATTGCTGGTGCGAGGGTATTCCTCAATGGTATCAACCTTCTCTGTTTCGACAAGTTGGGATTTGTTGACCCCGAGGTTGATTCAGGTACGGGTAACTACCCCCAGCAGCGCACAATCAACATTGGTTGTCAGGTAGACTTCTAAAACTCTCTAATTAAAGCAATTATGACTATGAATAAGATATTTCGTTTGTTTGCTATTGCAACACTTGTTGTAGGTGCGTGGGCGTGCGAGTCTTTTGACGATTATCTCGAAAAGGCTCCCGATGACGATATGACCAAAGACGAAGTCTTTACCAATCCCGAGTGGGCACGCAGTTGGCTTTGGAACTGCTACTCGTGGCTCCCTTCGGAGGCTAACTTTGCCGACGATGGAGCGTGGAGGTCGCCCTTTACGGGCGGTAGTGACGAGATGGAGATTGCCTTCGGTGCCTCCTATGCACACCTTATCAATGCTGGTTCGTGGAATGCAACCAACATTACCCGTGTTCCCGTGTGGGCAGAGACATACTGTTCGCTGAGGAGCATCAACACCTTCATCGAAAACATCGACCGAGTGCCCAATATGGAGCAGACAGAGAAAGACGAACTCACCGGTGAGGCATATTTCCTCAGGGCATTTATGCACTTTCTCTCGCTCCGCTGCTATGGTCCTATTCCAATTATTGATTATGTGGTTGCCACCGATGATGATTGGAGTGCCATTGTGCGCAAACCCTTCGATGAGTGCGTTACGGCTATTGTGAATGACTGTATGACGGCTATTTCCAAACTGCCCCGCACCCGTCCAAAGACTGAGTATGGTCGCCCCATTAAATCGGCTGCCTACGCACTCCGTTCGCGCGTATTGCTCTACGCAGCAAGCCCCCTCTACAACGGCAACACCGAACTCGCACGTCTGAAAGATACCGACACGGGCAACTGCCTCATCTCGCAGACCTACGACCCCAACAAGTGGAAACTCGCTGCCGTGGCTGCACAAGAGGCTCTTGAAGAGTTTGAGTTGGCTAAGTTGCAACTCCATTACAGCGACTCGCAGGACCCCAAAGATAACTACGAGGAGGTTTTCGTTGAAAACTGGAATGACGAGATTATTTGGGCAAAGAATATGGGTAACTATTGGCACCATATGTGGTGTTCCGACCCCATCAGTTATGGTTGCCCCTCTATTTTCAACCCCACACAGGAGATGGTCGATGCCTACCAAATGGCAAATGGCGAATCGCCCATTCTTGGATACGAGTCCGATGGCAAAACACCCATCATCAACCCCGCAGCGGGATATGTTGAGAGTGGCAACACCTCCTCGGCAAGCACCAAAGGTTACTGGCCCGCAGGTGTGAGGAATATGTATATCAATCGTGAGCCTCGTTTCTATGCAAGTATCAACTTTGCGGGTCAGACCTGGAAACACGACCACACCCTCGAATTGTGGTACAATGGTGTTGATGGCAAGAAATATGGCTCATCGGACTACTGCAAAACTGGCTACCTGATGCGCAAGCACAACAACATCAACATCACCTCCACCCCCTTTGTTGCAACCCAAACCACTTGGAACTATTTCCGCGTGGGCGAGTTCTACCTCAACCTTGCAGAGGCTGTCAATGAGTTCTATGGTCCCACCGAGGAGTGCTACGAGGCTGTGAATGCAATTCGCGAGAGGGCTGGTCTGCCCGAATTGCCCGACAACCTCACCCAAGAGCAGATGAGGGAGAAGATTCGCCACGAAAGACGTATCGAACTTGCCTTCGAGAACCACCGCTTCTTCGATGTTCGCCGTTGGAAGATTGCCCCCGAGACCGAGGGCAAGGCAGTACACTGCTTGAACATTATGGAAGGCTCTTCGGTTAGCGACAACAAATTCTACGAGCGTGTATTGTGCGAGGATAGGGTATTCGATGCCCCCGCACACTACTTCTTCCCCATCGCCCAAGGCGAGGTGGACAAAAACCCCAACCGCTTGGTTCAGAATCTTGGGTGGTAGAAGTTTATTGATGCAAAAACAAAACAGAATATGAAACGAACAGCCATAATATCAGCGGTGTTGGCATCCCTAATAACCGGGATGCTGACACTCTGTTCTTGTCAGCCGGATGTAGACCCCACCCCACAAGACAAAGAGGTTTGTGAGGTGTGTGGTAAGACAGAATGCGAATGTGGCGAGGAGCCCGAACCTGAGCCCAAACCAGAGCCGGAGCCTGTTGGCCCTACACTCGTAACTTTCAAAGGTCTTTTGGAGGAGATGGTGTCGGACGATGAGATGACACGCTTCCCCTCGGAGGAGTACACCCAACATCAGGCAAGCAGTTACGACCGTCGTTCGGTAACGCCCGACGACCCCGAAAACTGGTTCCGCAACGATGATGGTTGGGGGTATGAGCGCTTTGAAAATAAAGAAAACCGACTCGAAAAAGTGATTTTCGAGGAGGATAACCCAGGTGTTATTACCCGCATTTGGCTCACATCGTTTGGTAGTACCAATACGGTTATTCGTTTCTACTTCGATGGCGCATTCTCGCCACAGTGGACCGTGTCGAGTTTCGACTTGCAGCAATTCACAGGGGATACGGGAGTGAAACTCGGAGATGGCTTGGTGCAGCCTGGTAATAATTGGATTCGAGGTAGCGTTCTCTACCTGCCAATACCCTACTCCACCTCGTGTAAGATTACCATTGAGGAACTGACCGATGACCCATACTCCACTTCGCGCTACTACCACATAAACTATCGCCGCTATCGCAAGGATGCAAGGGTTGAGACCTTCTCTAAAAATCTGCTCATTGCAAACAAAAGCAAGATAAAGAGTGTGAATGAGGCTTTGCTAAATCCGGCTCCCCGCGTCAATAGCACCTATGAAAACGCAATGAAACTCTCTTCGGGAGAACAAAAGGGGTTTGAATTGCCCTCGGGAACAAGGGCTATCTCGCAGTTGAAGGTGTCGCTCACATCCGATGCTCACAATACAGCCCTATTGCTTGATAGCATCATCGTTAAGGCAACTTTTGACTCCAATAAAACCGTCGAACTCCCTCTCTCGGAGCTGGCAGGTGTGGGTATCGGTGGCTATTACCAAAAGAGTATGCGATACACCTCCGATGGCAAAGGCTCAATGTCTGTGCGTTGGATGATGCCCTATCAGTCCGAAGCAAAAATTGAGTATTGCAACATCTCGTCGCAAGAGATTAATGTCGCATCCTCCGTATCGCTTGCCGACTACTCGTGGGATGCACGCTCACTCTACTTCCACGCACGCCACAAAGAGGAAAAAGGCGTAACAGTGAAGTTTTGGTATGACTATGCCAATGGCTATGAGTGGAATTTCACCCGCATCTCGGGAGGTAGGGGTGTATATGTTGGCGATATCTATACCATTTGTAGCCCCAATTCGGATTGGAATGGCGAAGGTGATGAGAAAATTTGGGTGGATGGAGAGGAATTCCCATCTCACTACGGAACAGGCGTGGAGGACTATTTTAGCTTCTGTGGCTATTTCCGATTCAACGCACCTCAGAGTGGCGAGCCTCGACTCGATGAGCCCAAATTTAAGGGCAACAACACCCACTACCGTTGTCGCTTCTTGGACAAAATCCCCTTCTCGCAATCGCTCTATTTCGACTTGGAGATGCAGGGTATGGAGTGTTTGTGCGACCTCGCGAACACGGTATTTTGGTATGGTGACGCACAGACGGTAGCAGAAGATATGCCCACAATCGGTTATTAATAAAATTTGAGTTTTTGCAAGATGAAAAAGATAGTCGCAATTATAGCTTTGATGACATTTGTGATTGGCTGCTCTAATTCTGGCGAGCAACTCACCATTGAGGATTTATTAGACGAAATGGTTTCGATGGAGAGCCTCTGTGAGTTCCCCTCGGTGGAGTACCGGCAGATGCAGACAAGTAGTCACGACCGTCGCTCGGACAACCCGCAAACCAAAGAAGATTGGTTTGCCAACAACGATGGTTTTGGCATTATCCGCACAGATACCATTGATGGCCGAATTGAAAAAGTTATCTTCGAAGAAAACCATCCCGGTGTGATTACCCGTATCTGGATAACTACACATTCGCCTCGCTCGACCGTGAGATTTTATTTCGACGGGCACCTCGCTCCCGATTGGATAATCCCGGCCTATGATCTCCATCGTTTCGGATTGGCTGCCTTGGGCGAGGGTTTGCTCAATACACACACGAGTTATGAGGTAGGTGTTAAGGGTGGAAGCACTCTCTTCCTTCCTATCCCCTACGGTCGCTCGTGCAAAATAACGCTCGAAGAACCCAAAGGTTGGAGTGGCGTACCTCGCTATTTCCAAGCCAACTTCCGACGCTATTCGGATGATGTGCAGATTGAAAGCTTCTCGGTAGAGGTGGCAAAGCGAGCATCGGATAAAATTGCCGAAACATCAAAAATTCTAACCTCTCCCATCTGTGTTAAGGGGCGTACCACAATGATGGATGGTGTGTTGGCAAGTGGTGAAAGTCTTTCGCTTGACCTGCCCAAAGGTGAGAGGGTTGTAAGGTCGATAGTCGTAAGGTGTAAGGATGTTGAGAATTGGGGAGAAGCAACACGCCGTCTGATTGTCCGTATGAGTTTCGATGGCGTGCAGACCGTATGTGTGCCCTTGTCGGACTTTGTGGGCGCCGGAATGGGAACTCCCGAAGTAAAGAGTCGCTGGCTCAACTCGGATGGTAAGGAGAGTGTTAGTGCCGGTTGGTTGATGCCTTATCGCAACTCTGCAACTCTCTCCATCGAAAACATTGCTGACAACAATGCGACAGTTGAGGTTGAGGTTGTGACTACTCGCTACAATTGGAACGAGCGTTCGCTCTATTTCCACTCCTCGTGGCGCAGTGAGTATGGACTGGCGGTAACCAACAACCACAAAGAGTGCTACGATTGGCGCTTTGCGACACTCAAAGGTAGGGGTGTCTATCGTGGAGATATGCTGACGCTGTTTAACTACGCCAAAGCGTGGTATGGCGAGGGAGATGAGAAGATTTATGTCGATGGTGAAGAGTTCCCATCGCACTTTGGTACGGGCACAGAAGATTACTACAACTCCTCGTGGGCTCCTGTGGTGCCCTTCCACACCCCATTTGGAGGTGCGCCTCGTGCCGACTTGGCTTCGTCGAAGGGTTACAATACTTGGGTGCGCACACGAGCTCTTGACGCAATTCCATTCAAAGAGAGTCTTGTCTTTGATTTGGAGATGATAAGTTGGGTTCCCGGCACTGTGGATTACTCCACTGCGGTCTATTGGTATGGCGACCTCGACTCTGTGGCAGAAGACATCACCGATGTAGTAGAAGCCAAACGCGAAATGCCCGAGCCTCCCGCAGACCCCTCGAAATTTGTTATCTCCAACTCGGTGGAATTTGAGGCTCTCGAAGTTGTTGCCAAGTCGGAGGCACTGCAAGTAGATCGTCAGGGAATGTTGGGCTTCCCCGATGGCGTGTGGAGTGGCGGCAAGCAGGTGACTTGCTTTGGCGGCTCGACGGGCGATTGGATTAGAATAGACCTTCCTGTTGAGGAGGATGGTGTGTATAATGTAAAACTCCACGCAACAAAGGCTGCCGACTATGGAAAAGTGCAATTCCTGCTGGGTGGTAAAAAAGCAGGTGTATTGGACAGCTATTTTGCCGCAGTAGTTAATTCGGGTGAGATTAATCTGGGTAGTACCAAGTCCGAAAACAATAAAATCTCTCTCGAAGTGCGCATTATTGGCAAAAACCCCAAGTCGCTTGGATATATGTTCGGTTTGGACTGCGCAGTATTGGAAAAAGTAGAGTAAGCAAATCATACCACTATGAAGATTGGACTTAACATAACAACTCTGTTTGCTGTCGGGCTCCTGGCAGTAGGTTGTACCTCGGAGATTAGTGTCGAACATCTCAATAATCTCACATCGGTAATCTCGGTTACCGATTCGGTGGGGTGTCTGTGGTTGCCCATTGAGGAGGGAGCCTACGAAGCACAGGTGATTGCCGTGGGTTCCGACAACCGCACAGCTCCTCTTAATATCCGTTTGGCACAAACCAAGGTGGATTACTATATGCCCTTCACATTAGAGGGTGTTGAGAGGTTGAGGGTTGAAAATTGTTCCTACGAGAATCTTTGTTGGCAAAACCTTACAACAACACAACCCGATTTGGATAAATCGTATCGTCAGGATGTACACTTTTCAACCGCAAGAGGTTGGATCAACGACCCCAATGGTATGTTCTACCTCAATGGCGAGTGGCACCTCTACTACCAACACAACCCCTATGGTTCGAAATGGGGAAATATGAGTTG
Source organism: Tidjanibacter sp. (assembly GCA_045659085.1). Lineage (GTDB taxonomy): Bacteria > Bacteroidota > Bacteroidia > Bacteroidales > Rikenellaceae > Tidjanibacter. Next base: position 21,985 of record JAZOWE010000034.1, on the reverse strand, counting down.
GGGGCACGCCGTAAGCCACGACCTTGTAAGTTGGAAACACCTCCCGACGGTGCTCTATCCCGACGAACTCGGTGCAATTTTTTCGGGCTCGGCAGTGGTCGATAAGGATAACACAGCAGGGTTTGGCGAGGGTGCTGTGGTGGCAATCTACACCTCGGCCGGCGCACGCCAAAGCCAAAGTATTGCGTATAGTCTTGACGGTGGAACAACTTTCACGAAGTATGAAAACAACCCCGTTCTTACAAGCCACAGGATTGACTTCCGCGACCCCAAAGTCTTTTGGCACACTCCAACAGAGCGCTGGATTATGGTGCTTGCGGCTGGCAATGCTATGGAGGTTTACTCCTCCAAAAACCTAAAAGAGTGGAGGTTTGAGAGTCGCTGTGGCGAAGATTGGGGCTACCATACGGGCGTGTGGGAGTGTCCCGACCTCTTTGAGTTGCCATACGAGAATGGCTCAAAATGGGTACTGCTTTGCTCGCTTTCCATCCCCGAAAGAGGAGGCTCCTCGGTGCAGTATTTTGTCGGAGAGTTTGATGGTCACACCTTCACCCCCAATACAAAAACCTCAAAGGCGGATGTGCTGAACTATGGACGCGACTATTATGCCACAGTATCGTGGAGCGGTGTTGAGGATGGTCGCAAGGTTGTGGTAGGTTGGCAAAACAACTGGGAGTATGCTAATGACCTCCCAACACAGGGATATAGAGGTTATATGTCCATTCCCCACCAACTCCGTCTTGTAAATCACAAAGGAGCACCAAAACTCGTGGCAGAACCCGCACAAGAGGTTTTGGCGCAGAGCAAAACACTCCATAGTGAGGATGTCGTGGAGGTAAAGGATAAGTACAACGCTTGGCGTCACAACTGTGATGATGGAGCCTTTATGGTTGAATGTGACATCGAAAATGTTACAGCTCAGGTTGTGGGACTTAAACTCTTCAATGATAATGGAGATTGGGTGGATGTATGCTTCGATTTCGCAGAGAATGTTCTGAAAGTTGATCGTACAAACAGCGGAGTGCTGGATTTCAACCCCAAGTTTGCCTCAGTATCCGAGGCACCTCTCTCGGATGTCGCAAGACAGAGTATTAAATTGATTGTGGACCGCAGTTCGGTAGAGTGTTTTACGGATATTGCGGCAATCTCAAACCTTGTCTTCCCCAATGGTTGTTATACTCGTTTGAGTTTCTACACCATCGGCGGAACAGCAAAGGTTAATAACTTGACTATCAAAAAACTATAAATAAAAACTTAAAATTATTACCTCTATGAAAAACAAAAGTTTAATCACATTCTATGCGCTTGTTGCGGCATTTGGCGCATTGGTCGTAGGTCTTAATATGGGTGGCATCTCGGGTGCTATCGACCTCATCGAAAAGGAATTCGCGCTTAGCGCACTTGCCAAAGGTTTTGTTGCAGGTGCTCTGATGGTGGGCTGCCTTATTGGTGCACTTGTTGGTGGCGGTATGAGTGACCGATATGGCCGCAAGCCTATGCTCTACATCTCGGCCCTATTGTTGGCTCTCTCGGCAGCAGGCTGCGCTATGTTGTCCAATGGTGCAGTGGGGCTTGTTGCATTCCGCTTTATTGGTGGCTTGGGTGTTGGTGTTCTCTCAGCAGTAATCCCCACATACATTACCGAAATCTCGCCTGCAAAATTGCGAGGAACATTCGTGTCGCTCTACCAACTGCTGTTGGTTGTAGGTATCCTTGTGGCATACTCGGCAAACTACTTCTTTGCTCCGATGGAGCTTTCGTGGCACCTAATGCTCGGATTGCCTTTGGTTTTTGCCGTTGTCGATATTCTCTTGTTGGTGTTGCTTCCCGAGAGTCCTCGTTGGCTCGTACAGAGGGGACGCAATGCAGAAGCAGAGAAGGCTATTTCGCGCTATGGTTTCGACAATGAGGAGCGCGAGGCTATTATGGCTTCGGCTAACGAGAAAAAGGAGAAGGGTGCTAAATTCTCCGAACTTTTTAAGGGTAAAATCGGCAAAGTTGTATTCCTTGGCTCGATGCTCGCATTCTTCCAGCAGATTACAGGTATCAATGTAGTAATCAACTACGCACCCAGCATCTTGGGCAGTCTTGGTATTGCGGGCAGCGATCCTCTGTTGCAGACAATCTACATCGGTGCTGCAAACCTTCTGTTTACGATTATTGCATTGTGGCTCTGCGATAAGTTTGGTCGCAAGACTCTGCTTTTGTGGGGTTGTGCCGGTTTGGTGCTCTCTCTTGGTTACATCACTTGGGCATTTTCTATTCCCAATCCCAGCGAGATTGGTATCCTCATCGCCATTGTGGCCTACATTGCATTCTTTGCGCTCTCCCTCTCGCCACTTATGTTCGTGGTGACTTCGGAGATGTATCCCTCCTATATTCGCGGTACGGCAATGGCTCTTTCGACAGGTATTAGTTGGGCTTGCGCATTCTTGTGCGTTCAGTTCTATCCTTGGTTGGAGAGCACCCTGGGCACCAATGTGGCATTCGGTATCTTTGCTGCACTCTGCCTTGCTGCGGGCTTGTTCATCAAGTTCTGCATCCCCGAAACAAAGGGTAAGTCGTTGGAGGAGATTGAGAAAGAACTCAAACTTAAATAGAAATATACGGTTAGTTATATGTTAGTGAAAAAGGTGATGGTACGCTTTGTATGGGTGGCTCTTTCCGCGCTGCTGTTGGCTTCGTGTGGCGAGCCTCCCGTACAAGGTGGCGAGGGTGGTGGCGAAGACATCATACCCGATCCAACTCCCGAACTCCAAGAGAGCCATCTACCTCGTGCCTCGGCAGAGGAGATGTCAACCTTCAAGATGTTGGGAGACTTGGTTTTCCAAGATGTTTGGACAGAGGCGTGCTACGAACTCCATAGTCTTATGGTTGTTAGGGATGGCGAAGTCCTCTATGAGCGCTGGGCAAATGGTCACAGCCCCGAAGAGTTGCACATTCTTTGGTCGGTGAGCAAGACCTTTACGGCATTGGCCGTAGGATTGGCTGTGGATGATAAACTTCTGAAAGTTGAGGATACTATAAAACAGTTCTTTACTGCCGATGAGTTGCCCGAACAAGATACTGTGTGGGGCAATAAAATGAGTGTTTGGAACCTGCTGACAATGTCCTCGGGAATTACGGGCGACTACATCGGTTTGGGTGTGGGCGGTCACAACTTCGACTGGGCACAAAAGACTTTGCGCTCGGGTATATCGTTTGCTCCCGGCAGTAAATTCCACTACAACTCGATGAACTCCTACCTACTCTCGGTCATCGTTAGTCGCGTGACCGGAAAGAAGATTGTAGACTATCTTGCGGAGAGAGTTTTTGCCCCTCTGGGCATCATAGACTACATTTGGGAGGAGTCGCCACAGGGTTACAACTCGGGAGGTTGGGGACTCTACCTTTCTACCGAGTCACTTGCCAAAGTCGGACAGATGATGTTGCAAGGCGGCGAGTGGGAAGGAGAGCAGATTATCTCCAAAGAGTGGATTGAGGCAATGATGGCACCCCAAATTATGCAATACAAGGGTGTTGTTTTTGGCGAGGAAAATCAGCAGGCGATTGTCAATTCCGGCGACCAAAATCAACAAGGTTACGGCTACCAGATGTGGTGCTGCACCAATGGCGCTGTCAGAATGGATGGCGCGTGGAGTCAATTTGTAATTCTCTTCCCCAAACAAAATTCAGTCGTTGTCACAACTGCTAACTCGGCTAATAATGCCGGACTACTAAAATCAATTTGGAGTAGATTGTATCCAAACTTGTAGGGTTTAATGCGTGAAAAGGTATGAAGGTAATTTGTAAAATAGCTCTCTTTTTTGTAGTGGCTATTGCCACAGGGCTAACGGGATGTAGTACTCAAAGCAAATCTCTGCCTCGTGCCTCAGAGCGCGTTATGGCCGAATACGAAGAGGCCGGCGACAGGGTTTTTAGGGATACGGCAAGTGAGAGCTCCTATCGGCTTCATAGTCTTATGATTGTTAAGGACGACGAGGTGGTCTATGAAAAGTGGGCCGTGGGGCACTCTCCGGAACAACTACACATTCTTTGGTCTGCAAGCAAAACCTTTACGGCTCTGGCGGTAGGTTTTGCCGAGCAGGAAGGTCTACTTACCACCGATGACAGGGTTGTGGATTTTTTCGCTCCCAACGAACTCCCATCACACAAAAACAAGTGGCTCGAAGATATAACCCTGCATCATCTGCTGACAATGTCTTCGGGATTGGGTGACGACTACTCTTTGCGTCAAATACGCAACGGCTTGGGCGATTGGGCACGAGAGACACTCTCTATGCAACACTATTTCGCTCCGGGAGAGATGTATCATTATAGTTCGATGGACACCTACCTTCTCTCGGTTATAGTATCGAAAGTAACGGGGCAAAAGTTGATGGACTACCTTGCCGAAAAACTTTTCGAACCATTGGGTATAGATGATTACTATTGGGAGGAGTCGCCACAAGGCTATAATGCTGGTGGCTGGGGATTGTATCTCACGACCGAATCGCTAGCAAAAGCGGGTTTGTTTATGCTCCACAGGGGCGAATGGAATGGGAAACGGTTGCTTGCGGAGGAGTGGTTTGACAAAGCAATGTCGCCACAAATTATGCAGTATAAAGGTCGGGAAACCAACCCCGAGCGCATAGAGCAGCTTAAACGCTCCCGCAACCAATGGAATCAGGGCTATGGATACCAAATGTGGTGCTGTATAGATGGTGCATACCGTATGGATGGCGCTTGGGGACAAACCGTTATCATCCATCCGGAGAAAAATGCAGTTGTTGTAACAACAGCTCACGCCTCCAACGGCAAAACAATTTTGGAGTCAATATGGAATAATGTTTTCACAAAAATGTAAATTTGTAATCTAATAATTCAACGATGAAAAAGCTAAATAGATATTTGGAGGTTGCATTTGTGACGGTGGTGTCACTTGTAGTACTCTGCGCTTGTGGAGGAAGCTCTCTGCCACGAGGTAGTGCCGACGATTTTACCCGCTATAAGGAGGCGGGCGACAAGGTCTTCGAGGATACTTGGAGCGAGGCGTGTAACGAACTTCACAGCCTTATGGTGGTTAAAGATGGTGAGGTTGTCTATGAAAATTACGCGCCAGCACATAGTGCCGACGAACTACACATTATGTGGTCTGTAAGCAAGACTTTTACGGCAACGGCTGTTGGCTTTGCTGTGCAAGATGGACTTATTTCGCTCGATGATAAGGTGGTAGATTATTTCCCCGAAGAGTTACCCGCTGAGCGTCACGAGTGGCTCAATGAGATGACCCTTCACGACCTTCTTATTATGTCGTCGGGGTTGCGTTACGACCATATTGGGCGAGCTGCCGGTGGCCAGCAATTTGATTGGGCGCGCGAAACTCTCTCGGCGCCTTTCGATTTCCGCCCGGGTACAATGTATCACTACAATTCGATGAATACCTATCTTCTCTCTGTAATTGTTAGTCGCGTTACGGGTATGAAGATTGCCGACTATCTCGACCGCAAACTCTTCACACCTCTCGGCATAAAAAATTACCATTGGACCGAGTCGCCCCAAGGTTACAACTCCGGAGGATGGGGTTTGCATATCTCCACAGAATCGCTCGCCAAAATGGGACAATTTATGCTGCAACGAGGCTGTTGGAATGGCAAACAACTCCTCTTTGAGGAGTGGTTCGACGAGGCAATGTCGCCACAAATTATGCAGTACGAAGGACGCATTGCCGACCCAGCAGAGCTCCAAAGATTCAAAGAGTCTATGGCCAGGGATCAATGGCATCAGGGGTATGGTTACCAAATGTGGTGTTGCATCGATGGGGCATATCGTTTGGATGGTGCGTGGAGCCAGTTTTGTATCATCTTCCCCGAGCATAATGCTGTCGTGGCTGCGACCTCACACGCAGGCAATGGAGCAACAATCTTTAACTCCATCTGGACAAACATATTACCTCTTCTTAAATAATAAATAAGTTTTAAGACTATGTCACAAAATCAAAAATTGGTAGTCGGTATGGGCGAAGTGCTCTTTGATATCTTCCCCGATGGAAAGAAGATAGGAGGCGCCCCCGTAAATTTTGTATACCATGTAAAACAGCAAGGCGTGGAGTGTCTTGCAATAAGTGCTGTGGGCGAGGATGAATTGGGAGATGAAATTCTCTCCATTCTGAACGAAAAAGGGGTTGATGGGCTTATCCCCCGCACCTCCGAGCCTACGGGCACGGTAAAAGTAACTCTCAACGAAAAGGGTGTCCCCTATTTCGAGATTTGCGAAGGCGTTGCTTGGGATAATATCCCTTGCAGTAAGGAGTTGGTGGACGCTGCTAAGAGGTGTTCGGCATTCTGCTTCGGCTCGCTCGCACAGCGCTCCGAACAGTCACAAAACGCCATTCACCTCTTCTTGGACTCGATGTCGCAGGGTGATGATACGCTCCGTATTTTCGACATAAATTTGCGTCAATCGTTCTATTCGAGAGAAATAATAGAGATGTCGCTTGACAAAAGTAATGTGTTGAAAATCAATGATGACGAGTTTGGGCTTGTGGGCGGAATCTTGGACTTCGACTCAACCGATTTCAATCAGGGGTGTCGCTTTTTGATGGACAAGTATGACCTTTGTATGGTCATCCTCACTTGCGGCGAGAATGGTAGCTACATCTTCCACAAGGAGGGTGTGTCGTTCCAACCAACACCTGTTGTGAAAGTTGTAGATACGGTTGGTGCGGGTGACTCTTTTACGGCCGTGTTTGTTGCCTCGCTGCTCAAAGGATATTCCATTGTTGATGCCCATCGCAAAGCCGTAGAGGTGTCGGCATTCGTCTGCACCCAGAGTGGTGCAATGCCCGTGTTGCCCGAAGAGTTAAAGGCATAAAATAAACTTTCAAAAAATGCGCCTTCTCAAAAATATAGGAAGATGGATGGTCGTTATTTGGGGCGTTGTCGCACTATCTGCGTGCGATAACTTCACGAAGGAACGAGCCTCTTTCCGTGTAGGTTTCTCGCAGTGTACGAGCGACGAGTGGAGAGAAAAAATGAATCGCGACATGTTACGCGAAGCTATGCTCTACGACAACATTTCGCTCGATATTCTCACAGCAGGAGGAAATAACGCACAACAGATAGAGGATATTCACTACTTCATAGAGAGTGGCGTGGATTTGCTGATTGTATCACCAAATGAGGCTGTCGCTATAACTCCCGTTGTGGAGGAGGCATACAATAGCGGTATTCCTGTAATTGTTGTGGATCGCAATGTACTGACCGACTGCTATACAGCCTTTGTGGGTGCCAACAACTACCAGATTGGTCAGGCCGTTGGCGGTTATGTCAGAGGTATGTTGCCACACGGCGGCAAGGTAGTCGAGATAACAGGACTTATGGGCTCAACGCCTGCAATAGAACGCCATCAAGGCTTTCTTAATGTTGTAAGAGAGTCGAAGGGTATCGAAGTGCTTTGCTCGGAAGATGCAATGTGGATTGAGGACAAGGCATATTCGCAAATGCTCTCTATACTCTCTAAACATAACAACATTGATGTCGTATTTGCCCACAATGACATTATGGCCTATGGAGCCTATCGAGCAGCCAAGAGTGTCGGCAGGGAGAGAGGTATAAGATTTTTGGGAATTGATGCATTGCCGGGAGAAACGAATGGCGTGGGGTTGGTGTCAGAAGGTATCTTCGACGCTACATTTATGTACCCTTCGGGCGTGGATGTTGTTCTTCATACTGCGCTTGATATTCTCGAAGGTAGGTCGTTCCAACGAGAAACAACTCTCAGTACCGCCATTATCGATAAGACCAATGTGAAGGTTATGGAGTTGCAGGGACTCTATATTGCCGAGCAGGAAGCCAAAATCGAGCAACTTAATGCACGAGTGGGTGCTTATACGGATGCCTATTCAAGTCAAAAAACCATTACTCTATTGAGTATGCTGTTTTTGACTCTGGTGATAGTGATGCTCATAATACTCGCCTCGGCACTCAAATCCAAAAATAGACTCAATCAGAAACTACTTGAACAAAATCAAGATATTTCCGAACAGAAGAGTCAGCTCGAAAAACAGCGCGACCAGCTAATTGAACTTTCGCGCCAAGTGGAGGAGGCAACACAAGCAAAATTGGTGTTTTTTACCAATATATCCCACGAGTTCCGCACACCCCTAACGCTCATTACGGACCCTCTCAATCGTCTTTGTAAAGAGAAACTTTCCGAGGAAGAAAGAGTGTATCTATTGGGACTCATCAGTCGCAATGTCAATATCTTATTGCGCCTTGTAAATCAGATACTCGACTTCCGTAAGTACGAAAATGGCAAGTTGCAACTCTCATTTACGGAGGTGGATTTTGTTGCCAAGGTGGCGCAATGGAACGACTCGTTTGTTCCTATTTTTAGGCGCAAACACATCGAATTGAATACGGAGCACGAGCCGGATGGTAACTACTCAATAGTACTTGACGAGGGTAAGGTGGAACAGATATATTACAACCTACTTTCCAACGCGTTCAAATACACCCCGGAAGGTGGTTCCATAACAGTTAGTATAAAGAGTGTTGTTGAGGGTGGAATACCTTACATTCAGTTTGAAATGAACAACTCGGGAGCCTATATACCACTCGACAAACTCGATCAAATCTTCGATCGATTCTATCAATTGGAAGGCAATATGTTGGGCTCCGGCATTGGTCTGGCAATCGTTAAGGCGTTTGTGGAGATGCATCAGGGCATTGTGTTTGCAAGTAGCTCCCCTGAGAGAGGAACGACCTGCACTGTGAGGTTGCCACAGATAGAACATAAAATTGAGGAGCAGGTTTTAGTCAAAGACTCGGCTCTATCGCTTCCTGCCGAAAGCGATGAAGATTACGATGTCGAAGTGAGCGAGAGGGATGAGAATGAGCCTTCGCGTCCAAGAATTTTGGTTGTAGATGATAATGATGACATCCGCTCATACATAGCTCAACTCTGCCATAGCGATTACGAGGTTTTCGAGGCTTCCAATGGCGTGGCGGGTTTGGAGATGGCACGCAAGTTTATGCCAGATGTTATACTGATGGATGTGATGATGCCGGGTATGAATGGTTAGGACTGCTGTAAGCATCTCAAAGAAGATAGGGTAACATGCCACATTCCGGTCATTATGCTCACTGCCCGTTCTGTTGAGTCACAACGCGCAGAAGGCTATCGGTATGGTGCAGACTCATATATTACCAAACCATTTAGTTCGGAGGTTCTCTCGGCTCGAATACGAAATCTGCTCGAATCGCGTATCCGAATGCAAAGAGTTGTTGTTGAGGGCGAGTCGCTCTCGAAGGATGAATTTATAGGTATGGATGTGGAATTTATCGAAAAACTCAACGAGTATATTAATGAGAATATAACCAATTCGCAGTTGGATGTAGAAACACTGTGCGTTAATATGGCCATGAGCCGTATGCAGCTCTATCGTAAAATAAAAATGCTTACAAACTACTCACCCAATGAATATGTGAGGGTTATACGCCTCCGTAAGGCGAAAGAGTTGCTAACAACAACGACTCTGTCCATAACTGAGATATGTTATATGACCGGTTTTTCGTCGCCCTCATATTTTGCCAAGTGTTTCAAGAGTTTTACGGGCGAGTTGCCGAGTGCATATCGTAGTTAATCGTTACCTTTCGCAAAGTATCAAAATTTGGTCACACTTGAATCTCTTTGTTTGGGATTGGAATTGTCGGGCAAGGAGAATTGCATCGAATTTCACCCGATTTTATCGGATTGCAAAGTGCGTAACCCTCAGAATTTGGCTGGATCTGTGCCACAAAACCCCACTTATCCAACAACATTGCACAGAGGTTCGGAGCGAAGCGACAAGTCCCCCTTTGACAAAGGGGGATTTAGGGGGAATGTAAAAATTTTGATCACAAAGAAAAGGCAGACCGATGGTCTGCCTTTTCTTTGTGATCCCGTTGGGATGGGTATTGATATTCGTTTTTCGCAACGAGTCAAAGCATTATGGGCATTAACCTTTATATGCTCACACGCCACTCACGGCAATTGGTAACTAGGTAATAACAACCGCTTTTAGGTTGTAATGAGAAGCGATGTGATGAGATCCCAAACAAAAAGCCCTCACCGAAGCGAGGGCGTAGGTACATAGACCTTCGGCATATAGCCTTATTGTGGTAAGATGTAGAAATTCTTACACCACAAATTTACGAAATATTTTCATTCTCCCAACTTTTATTGTTAATTTTACGGAAAATACCTACAACTATGACCAAGATTCTCGGACTTGACCTTGGCACCAACTCCATTGGTTGGGCTATTACAGAACAAAATGAAGATACTTTTACACTCCTTGATAAGGGGGTGGATATTTTCCAAGAGGGTGTCGCTCGTACAAAATCGGGCGAAGAACCTATGGTTAAAACTCGCACCGATGCTCGTGCGTTGCGCAGACACTATTATCGTCGCAGACTCCGCAAAATTGAACTATTGAAAGTCCTTGTTGAGCACGACCTTTGCCCCTATTTGAGCAAAGAGCAACTCGATGAGTGGAGATACAACAAGAACTATCCTTTGATTGAGGAGTTTTTGTTGTGGTTACGCAGTGGTAGTGGCGACGACCAGAATCCCTATGCCGACCGCTATGTAGCCTTAACCAAAACACTCGATTTGAACACCCAAACCGACCGCTATACGCTTGGTCGAGCATTGTATCATTTGGTGCAAAGACGAGGTTTTTTGAGCAACCGCAAAGAAACTGAAAGTGGCGAAGATGGAAAGGTTAAGGGCGCTATCGGCAAGTTGGACAAGGATATGGAGGAAGCTGGCTGCACATATCTCGGAGAGTTCTATTATAAGCTGTTCCTTGCGGGTGAGAAAATTCGCACAGGAGATGGTTATGGCTATGCGGGTCGTATCGCACACTACGAAAAGGAGTTTAACGCAATATGCGAAAAGCAGAGTTTATCTGCTGAGTTGCGCAAGGCATTGTATCGTGCCATATTCTTCCAACGCCCTCTGAAATCGCAAAAAGGATTGGTTGGTGGTTGTACCTTCGAGAAGGGTAAGGCTCGTTGCCCCATTTCACATCCTCTCTTTGAGGAGTTTAGGATGTGGTCATTTATCAACAACATTAAGATAAAAACTCCATATGATGACGAGCTCCGAATGTTGTCTGCGGAAGAGGTTGAACAAATTAAGCCTCTTTTCTTGCGCAAAAGCAAAGATCATTTCGACTTTGAGGATATTGCTAAAAAATTGTCGGGTGGCAAGAAGAACTCTTACGCTTACATTACCGACAAGGTTGATGCGCCATACAAGTTCAACTTCAAAATGTCGCAGAATGTATCGGGCTCGCCTGTCAGTGCACATCTGAAAGATATTTTTGGTGATGAGTGGCTCACCACGATGTGTAGCCTTTATGCCAAAGGCGAAGGCAAAACTTCCACTCAGATTTTGAATGATGTTTGGCATGTTTTGTTCTCTTTTGACAATGATGACAAATTGGGTAATTGGGCTGTGGAAAATTTGCAACTTTCCGAAGAGCAAGTCAAGGTGTTTTTGAAAATCCCCATCAAACAAGGTTACGCATCATTGAGCCTTAATGCCATCAACAAAATTTTACCCTACCTGCGTGCTGGTTATCGCTACGATGAGGCGGTGTTTGTTGCCAACTTGGAAAAGGTTGTGCCAGCAAATGTTGGGGCCAACGAAACAAAGCGAGGCCAAATTATTGATAATGTTGTTGATGCGGTTGCCAATTTCCAACCTTCTCGTTCTGGCGAAACCAAGGAGGATGCAATTTACTCCGCCTTACTCGAATGTGGTCTCTATGGCGACGAGTTGAGGATGGGAAAACTATATCATCCCTCAAAAGTTGAATCATACAAAGACGTACAACCTAATGCAGATGGGTTAGTTCTGCTTGGTTCGCCTCGTACATCGTCGGTGCGCAATCCTATGGCTATGCGTGCCCTGTTCCGTCTGCGTGCCTTGGTTAATCAACTTCTGAAAGAGGGAAAAATCGACAAGCAAACCAAAATCAACATTGAGTTTGCACGAGGGCTTAACGACTCAAATAAGCGAAGTGCCATTGAGCGTTACCAACGAGAGAATGAAAAGAAGCGTCAAGAGTATGCTGATGAAATAACAGAGTTGTTCAAAGCAGAGTGCGGTTGCGATATAACCCCAACCGAAGATGATATCTTAAAATATCAACTTTGGATTGAGCAAAACAAACAGTGTCTTTACACGGGAGAACAGATCAACATTTGCGACTTTATTGGTCCCAATCCAAAGTATGATATCGAACATACTGTACCTCGTTCCCGAGGTGGCGACAATTCGCAGATGAACAAGACGCTCTGCCAGGCACAATTCAACCGAGATACTAAACGAGGAATGTTGCCCTCGGAACTCGCCAATCACAAAGAGGTTTTGGCCCATATTGAGCAACTTGGCTGGCAGGCGGAAATCGAGAAGCTCGAGAAACAAATTTTCGGTTGCAACCGCTCTGCTAAAAGTGCAGCAACGAAAGAGACCAAAGATAAAGCAATCAAAGACCGCCACTACTATCGTATGAGGCTCGACTATCTGCGTGGTAAGTTGATGCGCTTCACAATGACCGAAGTGCCAGAGGGTTTCAGCAATCGTCAAGGAGTTGATATTGGTATTATTGGCAGGTATGCCAAAATGTATCTCGAAACGGTCTTCGACAGAGTTTACACAGTTAAGGGTGCAACCACTGCTGATTTCCGCAAGATGTGGGGTTTGCAGGAGGAGTACACCAAGAAGGAGCGTGTAAATCATATTCACCACTGCATCGATGCCATTACAATTGCTTGTATTGGTGCTGGCACATATGCCAAGTGGGCGCAATTCCAGAATGACACAGAGCGTTATTTTTGGCACCGTGACCAAAAGCCCGTCTTTGCCAAACCTTGGGACACCTTCACCGAGGATGTAAAGGCTATTGCGGATGAGTTGTTGGTTTCGCACCACACTGCCGACAATCTTCCCAAACACACCAAGAAAAAATTGCGTGTAAGGGGCGAGATTCAGTATAACGAGAATGGTGAAATAAAGTATATTCAGGGCGACACTGCTCGTGGTTCGTTGCATCAGCAGACCTTCTATGGCGCAATTCTGCGCGAAGATGAGATAAAATATGTTGTGCGAAAGGCCTTGAGTTCTCTGCAACCTGCCGATGTGGACAAAATTGTCGATGATGCTGTGCGTGAGTGCGTAAAGAAAGCTATTGCAGAAAAAGGCTTCAAGGAGGCGATGAGTAAGCCCATCTGCTTCAATAAGGAGAAGGGGGTATATATTAAAAAGGTACGCATCTACACACCCTCTGTTACCTCGCCCATACATTTGAAGAAACACAGCCACCTTTCTCGCCACGAACACAAGCAAGACTACCACGTTGCAAACGACGGCAACTACTGTATGGCTATCTACGAGGGCGAGGTAAAGGGCAAAATTAAACGAGGTTTCGAGTTGGTTAACAACCTCGATGCGGCGCTATTCTATAATGGCAAGAGTGATAATGAAACGATTGTTCCCCAGAGCAAAGATGGTCTGCCATTGAAATGCATCCTCCGCACCGGCACAATGGTTTTGTTCTACGAAAAGTCGCCCAAGGAATTCTACGAGTGTACCAAAGCCGACCTCGTGAAGAGGTTGTATAAGGTGACGGGGATGAGTAAGCAAGTGATTTCTGGCATTTATCACTATGGTTTAACTACCCTAAAACATCACCAAGAGGCTCGACCTGCGGGAGAATTAAAAGAGAAAAAGGGTTTATGGGAAATGGGGGAAGAGTATAGACCTGTAATTATCATCAATCACAACCAATTCAACGCTCTTGTCGAAGGCTACGACTTCGATTTAACTGTTACCGGAGAGATAAAGTTCAAACATAAATTCTAACCATTATGCTCAAACGCACACTCTTTTTCACTACACCGCTCGATTTGAGCCTGCGGAACAATCAGCTCATTATCAACACCCGACAGATGCCCGAGGTGAAAAACAGTGTGCCCATTGAGGATATAGGCGTTGTGGTGCTCGAAAATCAGCAGATAAACATCACGCTTCCTCTGCTCAATGCCCTCTCGGACAACAATGCGGCTGTGATTATTTGCGGAGAGAATTTTATGCCCAACGCAATGCTACTCAACCTCGATAGCAATACCACACAAGGGGAAAGCTACCGAGCACAAATCGAAGCAAGTGAGCCTCTCAAAAAGGGGTTGTGGAAGCAGGTTGTGGAGATGAAAATACGCAATCAGGCAGCCCTGCTCAACAAGTTGGGTAAAGATGGCGACAAACTCAAACCCTACTACTCTAATGTAAAGAGTGGCGACAGCGACAACCGTGAGGGAATTGCAGCCAAAATCTATTGGAACGAGTTGTTCGGCGAAGATTTTATTCGCTCACGAGAGGGTTCTTCGCCCAATAATTTGCTCAACTATGGTTACACATTATTGAGGGCTGCGGTGGCTCGTGCGTTGATGGGGTCGGGATTATTTCCCGCCTTTGGTATCTTCCATCGCAATCGCTCAAATGCTTTCCCTCTGGCAGACGATATTATGGAGCCCTATCGCCCATTTGTGGATGAAATAGTCTTTGACCTCTACGCCAATGGCGAGCGAGAGCTCAATAAGCAGGTGAAGGCAGACCTTATACATCTGCTCTACACCGATACCCGCTTTGCCAAAGTGGTGCGCCCATTGGGGGTGGGGCTACCCATCACCACAGCGTCGCTTGCCAAGTGTTTTGCAGGGGAGGCCAAAAAGTTGTCTTACCCACAACTTGAATAAGCCTATGAGTGAAGTTCGCCTAAATGCCTATCATATTATGTGGCTGTTTGTCTTTTTTGATTTGCCAACCAATACCAAGAAGGAACGGAAGGATGCGGCGCAATTCCGCAAAGCATTGGAGAAGGATGGCTTTACGATGATGCAGTACTCGGTATATATCCGACATTGCCCCTCACGGGAGAATATGAATGTTCATATTGCGAGGGTCAGGGCCTCAATGCCCCCGTCTGGACTAACAAGTATTTTGAGTGTCACGGACAAACAATTTGGCGAAATACAAAATTTTTGGGGTAAAGTTGAGAAGGCAAAGTTGACAACACCCCAACAATTGGAGTTTTTTTAGTATATTTGCATTGGTAGGATAAAAAACATCGCATCAAACGCACTTCTTCGTGGACTTGGAGCCCTTTTTGTTTGCCATATATTTAGCATATCTTATTGGGAATAACCAAGAAAACAACCCGAGGTTGTGGTTTGATGTAGAAACAAAATAAGAAACAACGGTTGCGAGGATCGTAGGTTTCGCCCGTTTGTTGTGGTTTGATGTAGAAACAAAATAAGAAACAACCAACTTATGCCATTTGCAACATTTGAAGAGTTGTGGTTTGATGTAGAAACAAAATAAGAAACAACAAAATCAACTGCACCCGAAAGGTCTATCTGTTGTGGTTTGATGTAGAAACAAAATAAGAAACAACTTCGCGTATTTTGACCTTTTCGAGAGCCATGTTGTGGTTTGATGTAGAAACAAAATAAGAAACAACGGCTTGAAACACCCTGCAACTCTTAATAGGTTGTGGTTTGATGTAGAAACAAAATAAGAAACAACGTTTTCTTATGAGTGACTTTTTGCCAGAAAGTTGTGGTTTGATGTAGAAACAAAATAAGAAACAACTTCATTACGGCAAAAAGTTTTGACAAGGTGGTTGTGGTTTGATGTAGAAACAAAATAAGAAACAACACCACGCTATTACGAGGTTGTAACTACTTGTTGTGGTTTGATGTAGAAACAAAATAAGAAACAACGTCAAAGGTTGTCCGCTCATTGCATCCGTGTTGTGGTTTGATGTAGAAACAAAATAAGAAACAACCCAAAGGAGTAACAGCAGAATCACCGAGAAGTTGTGGTTTGATGTAGAAACAAAATAAGAAACAACATTAAGCGGTTGCCCACTCATTGCATCAGTGTTGTGGTTTGATGTAGAAACAAAATAAGAAACAACTTTATTACGGCAAAGAGTTTTGATAAAGTAGTTGTGGTTTGATGTAGAAACAAAATAAGAAACAACTTGTTTTTCATAGTGTTAATCTGTTAAATAGTTGTGGTTTGATGTAGAAACAAAATAAGAAACAACTAATTCTTGAAAACGGCTGAACGCTTCTTCGTTGTGGTTTGATGTAGAAACAAAATAAGAAACAACCCAAAGGGGTAACGGCAGCTTCGCCTAGAAGTTGTGGTTTGATGTAGAAACAAAATAAGAAACAACCCAGCGGACAAAGTTAAACAATTTTGTATAGTTGTGGTTTGATGTAGAAACAAAATAAGAAACAACTCCATCTTCTGCGATGAGGAGGGGCTGCCAGTTGTGGTTTGATGTAGAAACAAAATAAGAAACAACTTTATTGTTAATCATACTCATGCCTGCGCTGTTGTGGTTTGATGTAGAAACAAAATAAGAAACAACAATGGGGATATTAAGATGCTCCATACCATTGTTGTGGTTTGATGTAGAAACAAAATAAGAAACAACCTATCACCTCAGATAACAAATGAGCGAAGCGTTGTGGTTTGATGTAGAAACAAAATAAGAAACAACTACTTGGAGGTTCTTTTTCCTCCCTTTCTTGTTGTGGTTTGATGTAGAAACAAAATAAGAAGAATTGGCTGATTGTTGGTGTCTTTGTCCCTAGGGCCCCAAAAAACATAAAGAGTGAAGACTGCAACGGCGAGTATTCACGCCCACGCTCCCAAATTAATCAAAGTTGCCACAATATGTAGAGGCAAGTTTTTAAAGAATTACTAAAAAAGGACAGTCAACCGACTGTCCTTTTTTTAGTAATCCCGTTGGAGGGAGTGACTTTTGCAGTGTTACGCAAACACACAAAGCGTTGTGGCTACTTTGTCACCACGCACTCACACGACACCTATAAAAGCACCGCATTAAGTTTGAAATCTTTTGAAGAATGGTCAATCATCATTTGATACTCTTTTATTTCGCGATTATTTTCTATCGACAGGGCTCGAATGACACCTCTTAACATCGATAGACTTTCGGGCGCAATGTGAGCACCATAGTAAATGGCAGAAGGGATCGGTGTTTGTAGTGGTTTGAATTTGCCTTTCTCGCAAGGTATCTTTGTTTTACATACTGCACGCCACTCTCTTTCATGAGCCCATTGTTCATCTTTTACCAAACAAATTCGATGTGAAAATAGTTCATCTGGATTATATCCTTTTACTTGAGGGCCTATTATGCTTTGATATATGTGCAGACCAATATATGAGTCTAACCACGCAGTAGCATCTATACGCTCTTTTTGATAAATCATAGGATATAAAATTGCTTGCACTTGCTTGTCTTGGCAATCTGGCGAGTTCTGTTTGACACAACGAGAACAATAGTCAAATCGCATACCTTGTGGCTCATATTCAATTACAAACCCCGTGTGATCTTTTGCATAATACGCCCACATTGAATTATCATATTGGGTTTCAGCGAACGACACCACCAAAGATGACTCTTGCAGATCCTTGATTTTGTCGTCAATGATTTGATCCAACTTGGCAATAATTTCTGATTTTGTTTGTTGATTTTGTGCGACTATGTTTTCAACCTCTCCTTGGGATAAGTTTAGAATATGGTGCAAGATATAATCACTTGTATCCTTGTCCAGATATAACTCTGTTGAGTCAGGAAGACGTTTCGTTGACTTTATAAGATTGTAGAACTCTCTTGATAGTCCGAACTTAAATTGTTTCAATAGAACTCCTTTGTCTACATAGACAAGGCCATCCATTGGATCGTTCATAAAAGACATGGGAGCGCCATAGGTCATATTCTTCGCCAATGCCTCGATATTTCTAATGGTGCATGCTCGATACCTAAAAATGTGTTGAGGTAAATTCTCTGTAATCAAATTGACCAATTCTTTTACTTGGCGATTGACTTCTTCATTTGGCGTTGTCGAAGTTATCACTGTCTCGCTTAACTTTTGGGCAAACTCTTTTCTAAAATTATCCATAGCACATTCCTATTGAAAGCTGGGGTTTTCACCACAAAGTTAATATGAATTAGAGAATGTATAGTAATACGAAGTATCATAAGTGTGAAATATTTTGAAATTTTTAAGGCTCACTGCCTAACAAACACTCTCCAGCTGCCGCATTTTTCGCTGTGCTCACTTCTAAAAAGATAAAAAAGGTTATAGCGCTACAACCTTTTTCTTGATATTTTACACGACCCATAGTACAATAGATGTGCTAAAAATTTAAAATACTTCACTATGTAAAACACATATGGGTATGTGGTTTGTAATCAAATTATACGGCAAAGTAACCGCGTCATAGTTTAGGTGTTACCCCAATATAACATCTTGGCTTTTTTGTCAATTCTTTCCAATGTTTGCAAAATTGGAAAGAATTGTGCATCTTTGTGAAGTGAAATATAAGAGCTCATAGTTATGATTGAAAATCCTCCTTATCACAGCCAAGAACAATTATTGGAAATCTTTTCCAAAAATCTTAGTGTAGATATAGTCGCACTTGTTGACAAAATTAACGAAGAATATGCATATTGGGACAAGGTAAAATATACCCCGACCCCAGAAGGCATTACCAACATTGATCTATGGGCGTGCGTTAAAGCCGCAAGATTATTATCTAGAAAAATTGTTTGGCCCAAGTATGCAATATCTTTGACTTTGACAAGTCAAATGCAGAAATGGTGCCATGAATTTGATATGAATTTTGGGGGCTCATGGGGGACTGATTCAATAATTGCTGATGATAATAGAAAGCATTATCTGATTAGTTCAATAATGGAAGAAGCTATATCTTCAAGCCAGATGGAAGGAGCGTCCACTACGCGTAAAGTGGCAAAAAATATGCTACATAAAAATCTGACCCCGAGAGATAAGTCTCAGCAGATGATCTACAATAATTATCAAACTATATGTTACATTGTTGATAATAAGAATAAACCATTATCAGTTGAAATGCTGTGCGAAATACACAGATTGATGACTGAAAATACTCTGGATAATAAAAATGATGCTGGTAAATTTAGGACAAATAATGATGTTGTAGTAGAAAATGCCATAACACATGAGACAGTTCATACTCCTCCGTCTTATGAAGAAATACCAGAGTTTATGTCAGATCTTTGTGCGTTCTTCAACGATGCTAATTCGACAACATTTATTCACCCAATCATAAGAGGAATTATAGTGCATTTTATGATAGCATTTGTACACCCGTTTGTTGATGGTAATGGACGTACAGCGCGTGCTCTATTTTATTGGTATATGCTAAAACAAGGCTATTGGCTGACAGAGTACCTGTCAATATCAAGAATTATAGCCTCATCAAAAAAATCATATGAGAAATCTTTCTTGTATTCCGAAGCTGACAATAATGATATTGGCTACTTTGTTCATTACAATCTTAAAGTTTTAGAGAAAGCTTTTAAGGCATTACAAACATATATAAAACGTAAACAGGATGAACGTCATGCCGCGGCAAAATATTTACACATAGGCAATATAAACGAACGCCAAGCTCAAATAATACAAATGTTTAATGATGATGCTCAACTTGTTTTAACCGTAAAAGACTTGCAATTGAAATTTTACGTCTCTCCAACTACTGCAAAACACGATATCGTTGGGTTGGTTGAAAGAGGCCTTTTAAAAGAAATAGCATTTAATAAGGTTAAAAAGGGGTATATCAGGGGAGAATCATTTGATAAGATTGTACACTAATTCACGCCTCAATTCTTTCCAGTGTTTGAAATATTGGAAAGAATTGAGGTGCTTGTTTTGCCAAAGTGTTTATCATAATCACAAATATCGCCCAATATACCGATATAGTGATAGATATACTTTCTGTCCGAGAAAGTATGGAATACTGTTTTGTTGCCGCACTGCAGCATTTATAGTGTACTTCGGAAATAAAATGTACACACCCTAACCAATGTCATACAAAATGTATTTACACTTTTTGTAATAACAATTTGTGTAATTACATATTTTGTTATAAAAAAACATCCGAATCTTGTGGACTCGGATGTCGAACTTTAAGATATTGAATGTCTTATTCTTGTTCCATGATTCTTTGCACTTCGTGACGCAGGTGCTCTTCTACCCACGCAGACAATTGCTCCTTTGTAATATTTGTCACACCAATACTGGTAATCTCGCTGTGAAGTGAGGTGCCCACGCGAATAATATATTTGCATGGTCGAGAGTCTATTGTTGCAAGTAGATGAAAGTTGCCTTTGAACGCTTGCTCTATGCGTACATTTAGGATATGTCGTCCGTGGCTATCAATATAAGCTATTGAAGGTGTTGCAGCTTGCAGACCCCACTCCTCTAAATTTTTGTTAAGACATTGTTCTATGCGTCCAATCCACTCCTCTCGAACACCATTGCGTGTGGCCAATGTGCGGAATGCTGATATAGACTTAGCAACACTCTCTATAATGCTTTTTGCACGTCTAATACCATTTGCCTTGGCAAAGGATAGCACATCGTCAATAGTAATATTTCGAATCTTACCTGCTAACGATAGGCATCTTTCACTCTCCGGTTGATATCCACCTTTGTTAAAAATGTATGTCATATCATACGCAGGCGCCAACGACCACTCTCTGCCCTCATTCATAATAAATGAGAAATTACGGTTGTGATCATCAGTGTTGTTTGCTAAGATATTGAAGACCATTCGTCTAAATACCTCATCAATAGCGGTCTCTGGGAGGTTTAGCTTTCGGCAGACAAGTACTAACTGCTCATAGCTTGTTGCCTCGGGATCCAGCGCAGCTAATGTCTGAGTGTGAAGTTTGTTGCCATCCGCTCGGTCAAAACGCAGAGTAAGGAAGTGTTTAACACCATCAACATCATACAACCTTGATTCCATCATTTGAATCCCCGCCATACAGCACATATTGTAATATGTCATTTCCAACTCGGCAGATGAACGCAGAGCATCACCAAATTTCAGAATATAATAGTCGTAGTCATTGTCGTGTATAATCTGTCCTGAACGAATCTCTCTAGATTTTTTATTGATAGCAATGATTGCTTTCGGCTGTCGGCCACCTGCGGATGTACCCACGGTATATAACATCTGCATTGTTATCGACTCATCGGGAGCGATATGAGCATCCTCTCGCTCAACAAAGATCTTTTGAGCCAATGCAATTAATGAATCAATATCAATCTTCTCATTTTTGGAACTACTCGATTCTGGCTCAAATTCGAATGCGCCCATACCTCGTTTACCTATAAATGAGAGTTTCTCTAATGGCGTTACGCTTGCTGGCGCAATTTTTTGCTCCTTACACCAGTGGTCAAATAGTTCATTACCCCAATCATCTGGCAGTGAGTCAGCCAAAAACGGAGGTAGTTTCTGGAATATCTTTTCAGCATTGCCATACTCAGGCATATTGCAACGAATGTTGGCAAGTGGAGCTATTGCGGTTAGCTCATCTTGCGTAATAGCCGGGTGTGGCGTAAAGTATGTTAAATGACGCTCTTTGTGCCACGCCAGACGGCCAATCTCCTTGCCCCAAAGGCTTACTTTTATTGCTTTCATTTTCTTTTATGCCTTACTCGTTGAACTTTCTTTGTGTCATTATATAGATACGGAGATTCTGGCAATGCAGGGAGCAGGTACTCTAAATTATCAATGTAGCCGATAGCCTTTATTAGTGCAATGAAAGTGGCAAACGACATCTTTCCAATTGTGCCATTCTCGAATTTGTTAATGGTTAAAATGGATATACCAGAATGCTCGGACACATCCTTTTGTGTCATATTTAACCTGAGGCGATACTCTCTAAATTGGGTTCCCAATAGTTGAATAATTTCTACCGCCGAATACTCCTTAAACTCTGCCATAATAAACTTAACTTTTATATATGTTATACCTAAATATCGGGCATAAAATAAATGTTCATATAGTTTACGATGCAAAT
>JAZOWE010000033.1:0-2206 GCA_045659085.1 Tidjanibacter sp. | reverse complement strand
GCGCCTTCTTGATCTTGGGGCGGATGGCACCGAGCACGGCCATGGCATCGGCCTTGGTGACGGTGGTGCTCTCGGCGATGTCTTCGGCAAGGTCGTCGAAGTCATAGGTACCGGTATTCACTGAGGTACCCTTGAAGAAATTCACGTCGGGGTTCTTGGGGTTGCGGCATTTGCAGACTTTGTAGTTAATTGCCATAGTTTTGAAAATTTGAGGTTAATAAAAAGTTATTTGTTCTCGTTTGCTCTACTTCTACAATGCAAAGGTACTATACAGAATTTCGGCACCTCGACTTACTGCAAAGTTCTGCAAAGTTCTGCAAAGTTCTGCAAAGTTCTGCAAAGTTCGTGCAAACGAGCGAGATGCAAGTTAACTTGCAATCTCTCAGCGAGATGCAGCCGAACTAAAGGGGCGTAGCCACTAAAGTTCCTTTACTTAGTTGGCTGATAATGAGAGAGAAGAAATATTTCTGCATTTCTGCGCTGCCGCACCTGCCTCGCGCGTAGCCTCCCTCCCGACGCGGAGAAGCCCCGCACCGCACACTGCCGCACCTCCGAAAAACTCTTCCCTCTTAACTCTTAACTCTTCACTCGAAGGATATGCGCATAATGCGCGTGCGCCACGCGAGGCGAAGGTTAAGTTAAGTGTTAAGAGATACCCTGCTCTGTATGTTTGCCCAGTATGCACTATATATAAGGGCTTATTTAAGTATTAAATATACTACGTATATCTAATACAAAAATAAGAGTTTTTACTACACACTATTTTTCACCATCGGGAGACAGAGCGTATTTTAATTCTTAACCTTAACTCTTAACCTATTTGCACAATCGGAAAACATTTCGTATCTTCGCATCGTCAAAAACAATAGAGTGCATTATGGACCACACCACCCAGCAGCCCATCGAGCTGCACTGCCGAGCCGTACTGCACCTCTCTCCCGAACACTTTACTATTAGGGGGGGTGTAAAGAGCTGTTTATCAACACCTTACAAACTTCTGAGGAGGCTGCCGACATGGCTGAGCTGACGCGCCTGCGCGAGGAGAACGCTGCCCTGCGCGAGGAGGTCGATGCCCTGCGCGCGCGCCTTGCACGCTACGAGGCTGCCCCCACGGGCGACCCTGCCCATGTGGCGCGCGCCATTGCCCGTGCCTACGGTGCACTCGCGGAAGTGAGCGCGAGCGACTGGATAGCCTCCTACTGGGTGCTCACCACCTATGCCAAGGCTCCGCAGCAGTTTGCCGCCTTCGCCCGCTGGGCCAATGCCCTTGCCGTGCCCTCGATGCCGCCCTGCAAGGCCGAGCTCCTCTCCAAGGCCGATGCCCTCTACCGCCGCCCCCTCTACCACTGGGAGCAGGGCACGTCGCGAGTCATCGAGCGCCTGCAGATTGCCCGAACACTAAAGCGCGAGCTGCTATGCGAATAGTCGAGATTGCCCTGTTTGCCGCCTTGTGGCTTGTGGGCTTGGTCATCTATGGGCGCGTGTTCCGTCGGGGGCGCAGGCGCAGAAGCCCCCAAAGACATTCCTCAAACCATTCCTCAAAGCGTGGCCGAGGGTGAAAAGCATTCCGAAAAACATTCCTCACATTCCTAAAAACATTCCTCAACCCATCGAAAGTTTCGGTGGGTTGCATTGTCTTTGTACCTTCGCTCTCGTTAGTTGTGCGCGCTTCTACACCACTTATGTTTAACTTCTACAAAAACAATTGACAACTATGAGCAAACAACATTTCCAAAGCAATGAAACCCTCGAGATGTGCGATGTCATCGTAACGCAGGAGGGTGGTGTGACCATCAAGACCAAGAGCTACCACACAGCCGAGCTGGAGCGCCTCGGGGTGCCCGAGAAGACCATCCGCGGACGCATGAAGATGATGGAGAAGGACCTCGTCTTCGACCCCTATGCCGAGGGGTCGCGCAAGCCCACCTACTCGAAGCAGGTGGTGGTGGGCAGCACCACGCTGGCCGTTACCGAGGACAAGGTGAAGGTGTCGTTCATGGTGCCGCGCCACCTCTCGAAACCTTTGATGACGCTCTACATACAGAGCGAGATTGATGAGGTGAAGCGCCGCCTCGACACCGATGTGTATGATATGCTGGCAAGCAGCGGACAACAGACAATAGACAACAGACAACCGACGACAAACCGAGAGCAATCAAGCTCGCTTGAATTGCCAAGGTGCGAAGGAGGAAAAGCCTGCGCAGCA
>JAZOWE010000032.1:0-24815 GCA_045659085.1 Tidjanibacter sp. | reverse complement strand
TCGTGTGGACAAGGGTCGCTCCCGCCAAAAGGGTGGTACAGGTCTCGGGCTTGCCATTGTAAAACACGCAGTCCAATTCCACGGCGGCTTAATAGAAGTAACCAATAGACCTGGTTGTGGTCTTCGATTTGAATTTACTCTGCATAAGTAAATATAAACAAGTTTTTAGTTAAACGACAACGGTGGCTGCTCAAATGAGTAGTCGCCATTGCTTTTATTTCTTGTCTATTTGTATGTATTCGGAGTATTTGATATCGACATAGGGATTGTCGCTCGATATGGTCAGGCGCAGAGCCTTTGCATCGACTCTCCACAATCGAGCCAAGTGTTCTCTATTCGGTTGAATTGATGCCTATGCACAAGGCGAAGGGGTATATGGTAGTTGCCGCTTTCGCCCGTACAGTTTCCTGCGACAGTAGAGACCATAATCGTTCCCAAAACGCTGTACAAGGTTACAGTGTCATTCGGCAACAAGACGAATAACATCGGAGAGTTTCTCGCCATCGTAGAGGCTGTCAAATATATCCTCAGACACCCCGAAGCACCTCGTATTATCTACTCGGATAGCATTACCGCAATTACTTGGTATCGTAATAAGCAAACTGCGTCATCTCGACGCTGTGAGCAGCTACAATTAGCCGAAATATTCCTCAAAGTTATGGCAGCTAAAATAGACGATATTCAGGTACTACACTGGGATAATCGCGAGTGGGGTGAGACACCCGCAGACTTCGGAAATAAGTAATCTCTTAAATATATAGGTGACTCCTATACACCCTCAATTAGATACAAATAAACTAAACTAATTAGAACCAATAATATACAAAAGTGGCGTATGTAGGGAACCTTGTAGTTCTCTCATACGCCACCTTAGTTTATTCACAATGCATCTTCGAAAGATGCTTGATTTCAGCGCTTTACTTTCAAAAGTTTTATTTACCTTTGCATTCGTAGTTAGTTGGCTTATTTACGACCATAATGTAGCCCTATATGTAGGATTTAGCAATTTTCGTAAAAAACTAACACTGAAAATCAATCAGTTAAAAATTACAAGACCTGTCCGAATTTCGGACACCCCGCTTTGTTCGCGGGTATCTTTTTTGTTACCCGTGAACATTTTGAGCAGGAGTGACAGGAAAAACAGGAAGAACAGGAGTGACAGGAAAAACAGGAAAAACAGGAAGGACAGGAGTAATAGAAAAATCTTGTATTTCCTGTATTTCCTGTATTTCCTGTATTTCCTTCTTTTCTTTGCTGTTATTCTTGTAACCCTTGTCTATTTCTTGGGCGCACCGCGCCCGCAGTCGGTTGGCGGTTGGCGGTCGGCGGTCGGCGGTCGACAACAATTTTCAATTTTCGCAAATGCGATTGGAGCGAGGGCAGAGAAAATAAGTTTTCTATGCCGAGCAGGAGCATTTTAGACGAAAAAATGCTTTTTTTCGTCAATTCTCAATTTTAATCCTATCTTTGCACTACTTTTGCTCTGTCCCAAACGCAAAGTTCAACAATGGAAGAGAAGAAAACCATCACACTCGAAACAATCAAGGCTCCAATTGCCGAAGAGATGGCTGCTTATGAGCAGTTCCTGCGAGAGGCTCTCCACTCCGAGAGTCGCTATTTTGACGATATTCTCAAATACATTTTCGACAATCGAGGCAAGGGTGTGCGCCCAACGCTTGTAATGTTGTGGGCGAAGATACTTTCGGGGGGCAAGAGTTTCGGCAAGCGAGTATTGTTGTCGGCGTCGCTCATTGAGCTTATCCACACCGCCTCGCTCGTTCACGACGATGTCATCGACCGTGCCGATATGCGCCACGGTAAGGCCTCCATCAACGAGCAGTTTGGCAAGCGCAACGCCATTCTTACGGGCGATTTCATCCTCTCGCGCATCTTCGAGCTTGGTATGGAGAGTTTGGAGTTCGACATTCTGACCTATGTTTCACACTCCATCAAGTGGCTCTGCGAGGGCGAGGTCATTCAGGACGAGCAGACCAAGACTCTCGGAATGACTCACGAGAAATACTACGACATCATCGACAAAAAGACCGCGTCGCTGCTCGCCATCAGTTGTGGCGTGGGTGCACTCTCGGTCAAAGCCCCAGCAAAGGAGGTCGATGCAGCCTACGAGTTTGGTCGTAACATAGGTATGGCCTTCCAGATTAAAGACGACATTTTGGACTACGCAGCCGCCAACCAGACAGGTAAACCTATGTGTGCCGACCTCAGGGAGCACAAAATAACACTTCCTCTCTTGGAGGCTATGGCCCAGATGAGTGCCGAGGAGGAGGCCGCAACCCGCGCACTTGTCGGCAGAGGCGACGACGAAGCAATAGGCGAGATCTATGCCAAAGTTGTGAAATATAGTGGCAGGGAGCGTGCCGAGGGTATTATGGCAGACTACATTGCATCGGCCAAGACGGCTCTTATCAACTACCCCGCCTCCCCCTACCGCGCAGCCTTGGAGGCAATGTGCGACTTTCTGGCTCAGCGCAAACACTAACACCATTGACAAATACAACTAATCCCCGAGTTGAGCTCTCAACTCGGGGATTAGTGTTATTCATCCACTTCCAACGCCTAAACTTCGGGGTTTGCAAGACCGGCAACCTGGCTCAATAGCATAAGCACTCACAATTCTTCCGTCAAAACTAACGCTCTGCTCGGGCACCCCGCGCCCGCAGTCGGTCGTCGGTAGACCGTCAAACATCACCCTTGTAGCAAATAATTTGTGGTTGGGCGCGAGATTTGCAGAAAAATTCCTATATTTGCGAATAGAATGCGAAGACTTTACATCATAGCAGGGTGCAACGGAGCCGGAAAAACCACCGCCTCCTACACAATGTTGCCCGAGATGCTCGATTGTCGCGAGTTTGTCAATGCCGACGAAATCGCCAAGGGTCTTTCGCCATTTAACCAGGAACGAATGGCCATTGAGGCGGGGCGTATAATGCTCCAAAGGATGGAGGATTTGCTGAGTCAGGATGAGGATTTTGCTTTCGAAACCACCCTTGCGTCGCGTTCCTACACACAATTTATTGAGAAGGCTCACGCCAAAAACTACTTTGTGACGCTGCTCTTCTTTTGGCTTCCTTCGCCCGAACTTGCCATAGAGAGGGTTGCAACGCGCGTTGCCGAGGGCGGACACAACATCCCCGAGGATGTCATTCGTCGTCGCTACGACAGCGGTATTCGCAACTTCAAGGCCCTCTATATGCCCGAGTGCGACTTCTGGACTATCTACGACAACAGTTCAACGGAGGGGGTGAAGCAGATTGCTTGGGGACAGGGCGCCCTCGTAAGGGAGGTATTGGAAGAGGAGTCGTACCAAAAAATTATGAACCTATGAGTGAGGTAGATTTGATACAACTTCAAGAGAAGATTGACAGCGGAGTGCGCCTTGCACAACGCCGACTTATTGAGCGCACCATCAGGGAGAATGGTGACCTTGTTGTGGAGCAGGATGGCGAGGTGGTGCACATCAAAGCCGAAGAGCTCGAAGAGTTGTGTGTGGAGAGTTAGATATTTACAGATTTTTTATGGTCACAAAGTGGGAGTCCAACGAATGTGTTGGGCTCCCTCTTTGTATTTAGTGTTGTATAACAAGCAGCGTCACCACCGAGATTATAATCCACAGCAGCACACCCAATATGAGCGGCTTTGCCCCCACCTTCTTGATAGCACCGAGCGAGAGTCCGCAACCTATCAAAAAGAGTGTCAGGCTGAGGGCTTTTTTGGACGCAACAACAATCGCTCCCGTAATTTCTAAGGGGATGTTTATATAGGTATTGGCAATCATTGCAAGGATGAAGAAGAGGATAAACCACGGAATTGCAACCTTTTTACCCTTTGAGCGGAAGACCAAAATCGACACCAGCGCGAGTGGGAAAATCCAGAGTGCTCGGGTGAGTTTGATGGTTGTGGCCACCTGCAACGCCTCGGGGCCGTATGCCGCACCCGCACCCACCACCGAAGAGGTGTCGTGGATGGCGATTGCTGCCCAGGTGCCGAATTGTTGCTGCGAGAGCCCCAAAGCCTCGCCAATGGGAGGGAAGATGAAGAGCGCAATGGCATTGAGAATGAAGATTGTGGCGAGTGCCAGCGAGGTATCGTTGTCGTCGGCGTCGATAATGGGAGCTACGGCGGCAATGGCCGAACCACCACAAATTGCCGTACCCGACGAGATAAGGTAGGCGTTCTTGGGATTAACCCTCAGCAACTTGCCGAGAGCCACACCCAACACCATAACACCCACCACCGAGACTATCGTAAAGAGCATTCCCTCCTTGCCTGCTGCAAGTGCGCTGTGGAGATTCATACCGAAGCCCAAGCCCACAACCGCCGCCTGCAAGAGGTACTTCGACACTTTTTTGTTCGCCTTGGCATAGGGCGCACCGATGGTTAGCGCAAGGGCAATACCCATAAAGAGTGCCACCGCAGGCTTCACCCACAGCGAGCCAACGGCACACAACCAATAACACATTCGGCGCAGTGTGAGCATCAGACGCTCGCGCCTCAGCTCCTCCATAGTTTTCTCTTCTGCCATAATCAATTTCGTTTTAGTGTCCCAAAGATAGGGCTTTCGGCCGAAAAATTGACAATCATAAACAGAAAAATCACACACTCTACACCCCACAGTGGCCAATCACACACAAAAATGGCACTCCTTTTGCGAAACAAAGAGTTGGAACTGCCAAGAGCGCCACACAAGGGCGTTTTCGGGCAGCACAAGTTTAACCAAATTAAAACATCAGTACTATGAAAAAAGTTTTACTCCTTTGTGCCGCTGCGATGTTGTCACTCGGCACAATCTCGGCCCAGGGTTGGGCATGGGGTCCCAAGGTTGGCGCAACCTTTGCGACCGTCAATGGCGTTCCCGACGCCAAAGTGCTCCCCGGCGTATCGGCAGGTTTGTTCTTCGAGAGCGTTGCCTGCAATTGGTTTGTAATCGAGAGCGACCTTCTGTTCTCGATGCAGGGTTTCAAGATTGACAACAGCGAGGGCGACGCCTCCGTAAGGCTCAACTACATCTCGATGCCTGTTCTCGGCAAATACTATGTCATCGACGGTCTGAACTTGCAGATGGGTGCTTCGTTTGACTACCTTATCCACACGGGCGCAAAGATTGATGGCAAGGAGGTCGATGCCGACGGTGCATTCAACCGCTTCAACATTCAGTTCCTTGCAGGTTTGGCATACGACTTCGACTTCGGTATGGTGCTCGAAGGCAGGTATCGCTACGGCCTTACCAACCTTGCACCCGAGGTGTCGGATGTCTACTCGGGAATGTTGCAGATTTCGGTAGGTTGGCGTTTCTAACCTCCTCCCATCTGTCAATAAAATAAAGGCTGACTTCCAACTCTTTGGAAGTCAGCCTTTATTGCATTTGGTCTTTACCACAAAATCGCATCCACCGCAACGCCAAAGGTTAGTGGCGAGCGATAGTCGGCGTGCTTGGAGTAGTCGCCCTCGGAGCGCGAGAGGCTCCAATCTGTTCTCAGATAGTTGTAGTCGGCGAAGATTCTCACGCCCAGATTGTCGGCAACAATCCTACGCAGCGAGATACCCGCCACGGCCGTAAAGTGCTCGGTGGTATCATAGCGGAGCGTGGCCAGGGGCTCGCCCATCTCCCCGACAATGCTATTTTCGAGGTGCTGATTTCGGGCAACGCCCACCAGAGCCTTTGCGCCCAGGTGGAAACGCTCGTCGGCACCCAGCGGCTGATTGAGGAACAGACCGAGAGCCACCGAGTGGCTGTTGAGTGCCTTGGGCTCGACAACTCCGCCACCTGCAACAACTCCTTTTTCTATAATGTTGGCATAGCGTCCCACCTTAGCCACGCCACCAACACCAATCTTGGGGGTTATGAACCACGCACCCTCCACACTAAAACCGATGCCCGAGGGTGTCACACGCTCATAGCGGTCGCCATCGTAAATGAGTGCATTGTGTGCAATACCCACACCCACAAACGAGGGCTTGCGACCGATACGCACAGGCTCCCACTCATCGACAGGTCGCACCAAGCCCCTATTTTTGAAGAGTTTGTCGGCAATGAGGTATCCGAGCTCGGTGGAGAGGATACCCACGCCGGCACCCACAACAATATCACTCAGCCAATGGCGGTTGTTCAGCGCTCGCGAGATACCCGTGATGGTTGCTGCCGTGTAGCCCGCAATGCTCACCCACGGACTGAGATATCCATACTCCTTATGGAGCAGTGTTGCGGAGGTGAAAGCCATTGCCGTGTGCCCCGAGGGAAAAGAGTTGTAGGTGGAGCCATCGGGGCGCAGACGCCCAAGACCATATTTTACGACATAGACCGTCGAGAGCATAAGTCCCGTAGAGATGCCGCCCGAGGCAATCATTCTCTCCCACGAGGAGCGGCTTTCCACCCCCAGGGCCTTCATTGCCACCATAGCCACCACGGGGGAGAATTGTAGGTAGTCGTCGTATTTGTAGCGAAAAGTGGGCAAGTAGTCGCTACGGAGCGTGCGAGTTTGTAGGTCGGCAGCCGAGAGCACCAACCCCGAGCCCACAAGTCCCAAGCCTACCTGCGTGGTGCGCAGAGTCCAGAAAGTGTGGCTCTTGGGAGCAAGAGAGGGAACAGTAAGTTCCTTAACAAGGGATAACTTATCCCTTGTTCCGTAATCGATTACGGACGCGCTCAGGGGCATCGCAATCGCCAACAGCAACATTGCAAATATCTTTTTCATCTTTTTCTTAGTTTTTATGCTTTTTTGCACTTTTTTGTAAAAAGGTGCTATCAAACTCCCCCGTTTTTCCTGTTGCTCCTGTCACTCCTGCAAGAAAAACAGGAAAAACAAGGAAGACAGGAAGGACAGGAAGGACAGGAATTTTCAATTTTCAATTTTCAATTTTCAATTTTCAATTCCCTTAGCGAGTGGGTTTTGTGAGGCGAGTTCAAGGCTTGGTTTTGATTTTGCTCCGCAGTTTACTCAAAGTAAATGAGGAAGCAAAATCAAAAGCATAACGCAGAAATCGCCCACAAGGCACACTCGCCCGCATGAACTCCATACGCTTTTAGCGTATGGAGTTCATACGGATACTCGCCTTCACAAATGCCAGCGCCCTAATACGCTCAATCTCAATATCCTTGTCGGCGTGATGAGGGTTCTGACTTACGAGTTTTATACAACCGGGGCGGTCGGACTTCTGGATATATTTCACGGTCACATACTCCTCGCCTTCGAGGTCGATGGAGAGCAGATACATATCGCCCCAAAAGATGTTGTTCCAATCGTTCATCTGCTTGTAGAGGACAATGTCGCCACTCTTCAACAGCGGATACATACTGTCGCCCACCACATAAATCGCGCCATCGCACTTGGGCAGATTGGGGATGTGGATGTAGTCGATAGGTTTGACCTTCGAGGGGTCCAAAAAGATGGGCACAAGGCCAGCCGTACCCTCCACATTATAGAGAGGTACACTCTGGTGGGGGATGGCATTGTCTGTGCGGAGCGTAAAGCGCTGCCACTCCTCCTTGGGGCAATTGAACATTTCGCCCTTTCCGGTGTCGAGCCAGTCGGGATTGACATTCAATTCCTGAACAAGTATGTTTTTATTACGCTCCGAGAGTGCGCTCTTTCCGGTCTCGATCATCGAGAGGGCACTCTTGCCCACACCAAGCACCGCGGCAAACTCTTCGCCCGTCATTTCTAAATTTTTACGAATCTCTTTTACTCGTACGCCCTTATTATCAGCCATATAGTTTGTGTGTGAAAATTTATTCCTTTCTTTGGTTTTCTTAAATTCAATTTTTGAACTTATCTTTGTACCGCAAAGTTAAGAATTTTATTTTTATTGAACAATACAAAACCTCAAAAACCACAAGAAAAATGAGCCATTTTCAAGAAAAAACAACTCCACAAGTCCCTTTGGAGCAAAAATTCGGCCCCCAAGAGTACGCCGAGGTGTGGGACAATTTGCTGACGGCCGTTGGCGAGAGCGACTATTTCAACGGTAATGTTGAGTGCTCCCACGAGGGTTTCGACTCGGTGCTGACCGCTACAATCATCATCTATCGCGACAAAACGCACCCTCAGCGCCCCATTTGCGACATTATCCCCGTGTGGTGGGAGATGAAGACCTACAAAGACGACAAGGAGATACTCAACGATTTTTCGTTCTACGCCCTCCGCGCACTTGCCAAACAAACCACCACTTAACCCCCTATTACCCCAAAAAACGCTCAATTTTGAACTTCCTCGACTTCACCTCACGGATGTTTCCCTCGTTTCGGGCGACGCCGTTCCACACCAGATACTACGCCCTGCTCGACGCCTTTGCCGAGGGGCGTATTCGCAGGCTTATGATTACCCTGCCGCCCCAGCACGGCAAGTCACTCGGCTCCTCGGTGGCTCTGCCCTCGTGGCTGCTCGGCAAAAACCCCGACCTGCACATAGCCATCGCATCTTACAGCGCATCGTTGGCACAAAAGTTCAACAAGAGGGTGCAGCGACTCATCGACAGCCCCGCCTACAATGCTCTATTCCCCGACACCACCATAAAGGCTGCGGGGCGTACGGGCTCCTATCAGCGCACCTCGGAGCTAACCGAGATTGTGGGCCACACGGGCGATTTGGTAGCCGTGGGCAGGGAGGGCTCGCTGACGGGTAACCCTGTGGATGTCTTCATCATTGACGACCTCTACAAGGATGCAATGGAGGCCAACTCTCCAACCGTCAGGGACAACTGCTGGGATTGGTACACCTCGGTTGTCCGCACTCGCGAACACAACGCCTCGCAGGAGCTTATTGTCTTCACTCGCTGGCACAAAGAGGACCTCATTGGGCGCATAATGCAGAAGGAGCGCGTGGTGGAGCTCAAAGAGTGGAGCCAGATAGACACCCTCTCTCCCTCCGACTGGCTCCACCTCAACCTCGAAGCGCTCAAAACCACCCCCGCCACCGAACTCGACCCCCGCAGTGTGGGCGAGGCGTTGTGGGAGGAACGCCACTCGGCAGAACTTCTGAGGGAGAAACAGCGACTCGATGCGCTCCAATTCGAGGCGATGTATCAGGGGCGCCCGTCGGATGCCGCAGGCCTGCTCTATGGCGACAATTTTAAGACATACACCGCCTTGCCTTCTCCGAACGAGGTGGTGAGGAAGGGCAACTATACCGACACTGCCGACACGGGCGACGACTATCTCTGCTCGATGAGTTATTCGGTGGGATTGGATGGCAACATCTATATCGAAGATGTGGTCTACTCGCGTGAGAAAATGGAGATTACGGAGCCACTCGTTGCCAAGATGCTCACCGAGTGCGGCACCCGCGAGGCACTCATTGAGAGCAACAATGGTGGCCGAGGTTTTGCCCGCAATGTCGGCAGACTCGCCCCGAAGGTGTCGGTGGGGTGGTTTCATCAGAGCGCCAACAAAGAGTCGCGCATCCTCTCCAATGCCTCCACCGTTCTGCGCACCATTCGTATGCCCCTCGATTGGAAAGAGCGGTGGGGCGATATGGCGGCACACCTTATGGGCTACAATCGCCGCTTCCGCACCAATCGTTGGCACGACGCTGCCGATGTGCTGACAGGCATTGTGGAGAGCGAACTAAGTCGCACGGTGCGCAAGCGAATACTCAGCACGGGATTTTCGGTGCGCAACTATGTCTACCCCAAGGAGCCCCAACACCACCCGCCCCGACTCTGCGACCAAGATTTTGCCGATATGGCCCTGCGATTGGGTGTGGAGGAGGCTGCGCTGAGGGCTGTGGTGGAGGTGGAGTGTTCCTCTCGTGGCGGTTTTCTTTCGGACGGCAGGCCCCGCATACTCTTCGAGGGGCACATCTTCTGGAAGCAACTGCTCGCACGAGGCATCAACCCCGAGCCACTCGCCACCGCCCACCCCGACATTCTCTACCCCCGTTGGACACGCACACACTACAAAGGTGGCAAGGGCGAGTGGGAGCGCTTCGAGCGAGCAGCAGCCATCTCGCCCGAGGCGGCTGTGGAGTCGGCAAGTTGGGGCCTGTTCCAGATTATGGGATTTCATTGGAAGAGTTGCGGATGTGCCTCGCCGAGCGATTTCAGAAGGCGTATGGAGAGCAGCGAGAGGGAACAAATGGCTCTGGCACTAAAATTTCTCGAAAAAACGGGCATCGTAAGGTGGCTCAAAACAAAAGATTGGTGTACCTTTGCACTCAGGTATAACGGCAGTGGCTATAAAGCCAATCGCTACGACGAGAGGCTCGCTGCCGCCTACCGGAAATTCAAAGAGCAAGAAGAGAATACCGCACAAAAATGAAGACACTCGAACTCCTCGCCCCCGCCAAAGACCTCGCCACCGCCCGCGCCGCCATCGACTCGGGAGCCGACGCCGTCTATATGGGAGGCCCCGCACTCGGAGCAAGGTCGGCAGCCACCAACTCTCTGGCAGACATCCGCCAGGCGGCACGCTATGCCCACCTGTTTGGCGCAAGGCTCTATATGACAATGAACACCATTGTGTGGGAGCACGAGTTGGAGGAGGCCCGAAGGATTGCACAAGAGGCTATCGATGCGGGCGTTGATGCTCTGATTGTCCAAGACCTTGCCTACACCCGTATGGGGCTGAGGAACGCGGAGTTACACTCCTCGACACAGATGTACAACGCCTCGCCCGAAAGAGTCGCTTTTCTGGGCAAGGCGGGCTTCTCGCGCATAGTTCTCGAAAGGGGACTCACGGCAGAACAGATGAGAGAGATTTGCAAAGCCACCGATGCCGAGATTGAGGTTTTTGTGCACGGGGCCATTTGCGTGTGTGGCAGTGGTAGGTGCTATATGAGCCGTTCGCTCTCTTTCCGTAGCGGCAATCGTGGTGAGTGCAGCCAGCCCTGCCGACAACCCTACGACCTTGTGGACAGTAGCGGCAAGGTGCTCCGCAAAGGGCTACATCTGCTCTCGGTCAAAGACCTTGATTACTCCGCCCACATTGGCGAACTTATAGATATGGGAGCCGTGTCGTTCAAGATTGAAGGCAGGCTCAAAGACGAGGGCTATGTGCGTAACATCACGGCACATTACAGTCGCCTGCTGGATAGGGCCATAGCCGAGCGCAAGGGTTTCGTAAGGGCTTCGCGCGGCAGAGTGTCGCTCGACTTCACACCCTCGCCCTCCAAGACCTTCACTCGCAGTGGTGGCGACTACATCTTTGGCGGAAAACGCCCCTCGCTCGCCTCGTTCGACACTCCCAAGGCTATGGGCGAGCCCATAGGCAAGGTTGCAAAGGTGGGACGAGGTTGGTTTTCGCTCCAAAAGAGCACACCGCTGGCATCTGGCGACGGTGTGTGCTTCATTTCGGGTGGCTCACTTGTTGGCACAAACATCAACAAGTGCGACGGAGAGCGTATCTTCCCCAACCGTATGGACGGTATCGCGGTGGGTGTGCAACTGTTCCGCAACTACGACAAACTCTTCTGCGACCGCTTGGCCACCACCCGCACAAGGCGCTCACTGCCCATAATCCTCGCCCTTGGCGGCACACCCCACCACCTTACGCTCACCGTTAGCGACACCACGGGCAACACCATCTCGCACACCATAGAGGGGAGCTTCGACCTCGCCTCCAAACCCGAAGTGGCTATCGCCTCGATGCGCTCGTCGCTCGGCAAGAGTGGTGGCTCGGTGTTCGATATTGAGGATGTGAGTGTCGAGTTCGAGGGCGAAGTACCATTTGTCCCCACAGGTGTTATCAACGGCCTGCGCAGGGAGGCTTTGGAGCGTTTCCAAGAGATGCTTATGGATATTCAACCTCCACGCAATATCGCCACCGAGGACAAAACCCTACCATACCCTGTGCGCCACCTTTCGGGAGAGTTCAATGTGGTCAACTCACTTGCCCGCGAGTTCTATGCCGACCACGGCGTGGAGCGCATCGACGAGGGCTATGACGCGCTGCCCGACTTGGAGGGTGTGGATGTTATGCGCACCCCCTACTGCATCCGCCGCGAGTGTGGCGAGTGCCTCCGCAAAGGCTCACGCTGGCGCGACCCCCTCTACCTCCACCACGGCACCGACCGCTACCGCCTGCGCTTCGACTGCAAGGAGTGTATGATGTACATCACGAAGAATTGAAAATGGAGAATTGAAAATTGAAAATTGAGAGTTTGAAAGTTTGAAAGTTAAAACCTTAAAAATATGAAGCAGCCGCAATTGCTTACTCCCGTGTGGGAAGATTACGAACTGATTGATTCGGGCGATTTCGAGAAGCTCGAACGCTTTGGCAAATACATAACCCGTCGTCCGGAGCCACAAGCCATCTGGCGCAAGTCGCTCACAGAGGAGGAGTGGCGCAAGATGGCTACCGCCTCGTTCCGCAGAGAGGCAGGCGGAGGTGAGGAGCGCGGCAAGTGGTCGCTCGCACCCCGACAGCCCGAGCAGTGGCGCATATCGCAAAAAATCGGCGACAGGCGCATAACCCTCCGACTTGGACTCACATCGTTCAAGCATGTGGGGGTATTCCCCGAGCAGGCCGAAAATTGGAACTTTATATTCGACAGTGTTCGTGAGCATATCGCCAAAGCACCAAAAGGCGCTCAGCCCAAAGTCCTAAATATGTTTGCCTACACGGGTGGTGCCTCGCTCGCTGCCGCAGCTGCCGGCGCCGAGGTGACGCATGTAGACAGTGTCAAGCAGTGCATATCGTGGGCAAGGGAGAATATGGAGGAGAGTGGTCTCGGTGGCATCCGCTGGGT
Organism: Tidjanibacter sp.; assembly: GCA_045659085.1. GTDB lineage: Bacteria > Bacteroidota > Bacteroidia > Bacteroidales > Rikenellaceae > Tidjanibacter. The sequence goes on along the minus strand of JAZOWE010000032.1, from coordinate 12,114 downwards.
GGTGGAAGATGCTCTGAAATTTGCCCGCCGAGAGGTTAAGCGCGGACACCGCTACAACGGCATAATCCTCGATCCTCCCGCCTATGGCAGGGGGCCCGAGGGCGAAAAGTGGGTGCTCGAACAGAACATCGTCGAAATGCTCTCGCTCTGTGGCGAGTTGCTCGAAGAGGGCGGTTTTCTGGTGCTCAATCTCTACTCTATGGGCCTCTCGGCAATGCTTGCCAAGAGTGCCGTAAATCAAATTATCCCCTCGCCCACAATGGAGCAGTTTGGAGAACTCTACTTCACCGACCGTGCAGGCAAATCGCTCCCGCTTGGCGTATACTATCGTTGCCGTAAGTAACCAGCTATGAACAAGGAGCTTATCGAGTACATAGAGCACAACATTCTACCCCGCTACGAGGGTTACGATGCCGCCCACAGGCGCGACCACATCGAGGGAGTAATAGAGCGTTCGCTCTCGCTTGCCTCCCACTATGAGGTGGAGGAGGATATGGTCTACACCATTGCGGCTTATCACGATTTGGGGTTGGTGGAGGGCAGGGAGTTGCACCACATCTCCTCGGGGCGGATGATGAGCGAGGATGTGGAACTCCAAAAGTGGTTTTCTCGGGAGCAAATTGAGGTTATGAGGGAGGCCATAGAGGATCACAGAGCCTCTGCCGAGCGCCCTCCGCGCACCATATATGGCATGATTGTGGCCGAGGCCGACCGTCAAATCGTACCCGAGGTGGTAATTCGTCGCACGGTGCAGTATGGTCTTTCGCACTACCCCTCGCTCTCCAAAGAGCAGCATTGGGAGCGTTTTGTGGGGCACCTCAGAGAGAAATACGACTATGGGGGCTACCTGAAACTCTACATTCCCCACTCCGACAACGCCACACGATTGGAGGAGTTGCGACGCATCATCGCACAGCCCCGGCAACTACGAGAGGCGTTTGAGGCCGAGTGGCAGAAATTGAAAATGGAGAACTAAGGTACCTTAGTTCTCCATTTTTTCGTAGATGGGGGTATTTCCACTCGAAACATCCACATCTATAACCCTCGGGCCCTTGATAATGCGCCCGCTACCCCACTCCTTCCAGCGGCCTTTGGGCAGGCGTACCATTCTCACACCGCCACTCTGCACCACAGGTGCAACCAACCATTTGGCACCAACCATAAACTCATCACGCGCATTTGTGAAGCCCGTGCGGGGGTATTGGTACTCCAAATGGCGCACGATAGGCTCGGCCGACACCACACCCTGCTCGGCAAGCGAGAGGTAATATGCACCGTTCTCGGCCCTCCATTTGAGAAGTCGGCAGAAAGCCCCCGTATCTGCCAGCGACCACACCGAATAGGGGATAATAGCCACAGGCAGAAGTGCCGCAAGCGATGCGGTGCGGAGTATGAGTTCGGGATTATTCTCGTGGAAATTGAGGTCGGCAGCAAGCGAGGTGCGCGAAAAGCCCAACACCGAAGCGTCAATGGCCCTTTCGAGGCTCTCGTCGAGGCCCTCCCAAGTGTAGTCGCGAGTGGTCGATACCGACGAGGCAATACTGCCGAGTTGTTGTCCCATAGGCGAGGAGTAGATTGCCACATCAATACCCTCGCTCACCGTATGCCACGCATCCAGAAACTCGCGTAGTCTTTGTGGGTTATCCGACAACAGGTCCATAGCATCGAGGCAATCAAAATAGAAACCATCCACACCATACTCCTTTTGCAGCGCTTTGAGCGAGGCGTTAAGCCTCCCCACACCCTCGGGTGTCAGAGCTCGGCAAGCCGTATAGCCCAAGCGGCTCTCGAAGACCACCACATCGCCACTGCCGTCGGTGAGCAACGAGCCGTCGCTAAGGCGTTGGCGGTAGCCTCTGCCAGCTGCCATAACATAGGGCGTAACGGTGAGCATAACCTTCATACCCTCGGCGTGGAGGTGGTCAATCATCTCCTTTGCGTCGGGGTAGGCCTCCACATCAAAAACCATCGCTCCCGAGGGGCTACTCCACCCCTGTGGCAACAAAACCGTACCTTTGGGTGCACCCCTCTGTGCCAACATATCGGCAAAGGCGAGCACATCCTTGGAGGTGTAGAGCAACGAACTCTCGCCACCAAGCTCATAGATAGGGCTCTCAAAAAGCACCGACGCCGAGCCTATGGCACGCGGAGGAAAGTTCTTGTGGCAACACATAAGATAGGCCTCGCGGAGCGAGCGGCCCGACTTCTCAACCTCGGGCGCAGGCTCGCCATTGGTGGTCGAAACCGTGAGGGTCTTGCCATCGTAGGTCACCACAAAGGGCTTGCTGCTCCACACATAGCGCCCCCTATTGGAGAGCATCATATTGGCGGAGTAGTGTATGGGGGAGAGCTCCGAGGTGGAAATTGCAAATGTGTGTTCGAAGGGTAGGTGGAGAGTTGCAGGGTCCACAACCAAGCCCCACCACTTTTCGCCATTCTGCACCTTTATCTGCGTGGCATTCTTATCGTCCTTGGCCCACAGCGAGCCTCCGAACAACAGCACTGCCAACAATATGATTACTACTCTTTTCACTTTCGATTTATTATTACTTCTATCACTCTTAATTTTGCCCCAAAGGTAGCGGTTTTTTTGGAAATTTCTAACCTCCCGCCTCCGATTGTTGGAGCGACGGAAAGCGCGACTCCTCCAAAAGCAGATTCATTGCCGCAGTGCGAAGTTCGCGCTCATCGCTTGTGGCACACCTCTTGGCAAGAGCCACCACCGAGCCTACGCCCTCCTCGGCAGCAAGGCGCAACAAAAGCATATCGACATTGGGCGACTCCACACCCTCGGTAGCAAGCGACCGACAACAAAGAGAGTGCATCTTCAAGACCTCGACAACACACCCCGCATCGGCCCACGAGAGTGTGTAGGGGTGGCGGGCAAGAAGCTCCACAACCCTCTCGGGCGAGAAGTAAATCACAAGCAGCAGTTGTCGGAGAGCAGAGGGTGGCGAAGCAAAAGTGCGTCTTACAACCCTGCGAACACTCTCCTCGCTCGGATAGAGCCTCATTAGCACATCGAGGGCTTCGTTGCGCCCCCTCGCACCGAGGTGCTCAATGCGCCACACAACCACCTCTTCCAAGTGCCACATATTTACCACAACCCTGACAGCCACAGGATTACACTCCACAACATCGCGCGAAAAGGCTGCCACAACTCTTGCCAGCGCCCACCGTTCGGCACGATTGGGAGTCTGCGACAGCAGATAGTGGTGAGTGTCCACCGTGGGCGCACACAGCAAATCGTAGAGTGGCTCCGTGAGCGACAAGGCGTAGTCGCGTGGCAAGGGGTGGAGCGTGCTGCTCACCAACCTCAGGAGCCAAAAAGCCACGCCAAAAACCACAGTCAGGGCACCTATCACCGCCATCAAAACAATCTCCGCAGTATTCATATCCCAACCTTTCGAAACAATGTGTATTGAATCTTATTCCTCAATCGCGAGGTGCTAACAGGAAGCGTAACAACCTGCTCCACACCCCTTTCGAGAAGCGCCACAACCTCGCTCGACGAGGGTTTGTCGGCAATCACAAAGAGCGACGATTTGCGCTCCGAGCCACCACGCAGGCGCAAAGCCGCACAGTGGCCAACCAGCAAAGGCGCACAAAACGAGGTCAGAATAATGGCGTAGTGGCGGTGCATACATCGGGCAACAAGCGCCTTGTGGGACGCCACACACTCGACACCACACCCCAAATTTCGCAACGAGTAGGCTAAAATACGCCTGAGAGGCTCCTCGGAGCAGGCAATAATTATCGTCGGACGGTTGTTGTCACACTCTCTCATCGGCATATTTTTTTGGACTGAGATTATTTCGCAAGGTCGTTCTCTTTCAAAAAACAGACCAAAAAAATTGAGAATGGAAAATTGAAAATGGAAAATTATGGTGCAGCCAAGGTGCAGCCAACCGTCGACCGCCAAATCGGTCGCTTTCCCGCCGACGATGCGAAGTGCGGGTTTTAGGTGCGCCTTTGGGCGCGGGTATTAAAAAAGATACCCAAGAGAATTGAAAATTGAAAATTGAAAATTGAAAGTTGAAAATTATGGTGCACCTGCGGTGCAGGTATTAAAAAAGATACCCGCGAACAGCAGGAGGGACAAGAGCGACAGGAGGGACAAGAGGGACAGGAGGGACAAGAGCGACAGGAGGGACAAGAGGGACAAGAGGGACAGGAGGGACAAGAGTGACAGGAGCGACAAGAATTCCTGTTCTTCCTGTTCTCCCTGTTCTTCTTGTTTTTCCTCTCGGGCGCCCCGCGCCCGCCGTCGGTAGACGGTAGACGATAGACGGTAGACCAAAACTTTTCGGGGGCAATGCGCCCCATAGGGGCGCACCTATTTTCTTAAATTTTGCCGATTTTCAACTCCCAATTTTCAACTTTCAACTATTTTTCTTATCTTTGAAGGTTTAATGCGCCTTACGCAAAGGCGTAACGCAGAAATTGCCCATAGAGCGCAGCCGAACGGTAAAGTGAAAAACGAGCAACAATAGAACACACCTCCTAAGAACTCGGGTGCGATTTGCGGAGGGATTTTTGTGCCACGCAAGCGAGCAAGTCCGCAGTTTACAAGGCGTAAATGAGGAACTTGCGAAGCGAAGGGTGGTGCAAAAAGCACCCGCAAGGCGCAGCCGAACGGTCGGGAGAAATAGAGAGCAACAATAGAAAACAAAAAACATATAATTATGAAACTTGCAGACAAATACACGCCACAAGAGATTGAGAATAAGTGGTATGACTATTGGATGAAGCACAACATGTTCCATTCCGAGCCCGACGAGAGGGAGGCATACACCATCGTTATTCCACCACCAAATGTAACCGGTATGCTCCACATGGGACATATGCTCAACAACACCATTCAGGATGTGATGATGCGTAGGGCCCGTATGCAGGGTAAGAACGCCTGCTGGGTGCCCGGCACCGACCACGCATCCATCGCTACGGAGGCAAAGGTGGTGGCCAAGCTCAAAGCCGAGGGCATCGAAAAGAGTGACCTCTCGCGCGAGGAGTTCCTCAAACACGCCTGGGAGTGGAAAGAGAAACACGGTGGCATCATTCTCCAACAGCTTCGCAAGCTTGGCGCTTCGTGCGATTGGGACCGCACCTGCTTCACAATGGATGAGGCCCGTAGCGAGAGTGTCATCAAGGTGTTCGTAGACCTCTACAACAAGGGTAAAATCTATCGTGGTGTGAGGATGGTAAACTGGGACCCCTCGGCACAGACCGCCCTCTCGGATGAGGAGGTTATCTACAAGGAGTCGCAGGGTAAGTTCTACTATCTGCGCTACAAAGTGGAGGGCAGCGACCGCAACCTTATTGTGGCAACCACCCGCCCCGAGACCATCCTGGGCGACTCGGCAGTATGCGTAAACCCCAACGATCCCCGCTATGCCGACCTACCCGCCGATGCAAGAGTTATCGTACCTCTGGTTGGTCGCTCGGTGCCCGTCATCAGGGACGAGTATGTCGACATTGAGTTCGGTACGGGCGCTTTGAAAGTTACCCCCGCACACGATGTGAACGACTATATGCTCGGCGAGAAATATGCCCTCGAAACGATTGATATCTTCAACCCCGACGGCACAATCAACGACAAGGTTGGGTTGTATGTCGGTATGGACCGCTTTGAGTGTCGCAAGGTTATTGAGGGCGACTTGGAGGCCGCAGGTCTCTTGGAGAAGACCGAGCCCTACACCAACAATGTGGGATACTCGGAGCGCACGGGTGTGGCTATCGAGCCCAAGCTCTCGATGCAGTGGTTCCTCTCGATGAAGGAGCTCGCCGAGCCCGCGACCAAGGCCGTAGCCGAGGATATCATCAAGTTTGTGCCCGAGAAGTACAAAAACACCTATCGTCACTGGATGGAGAACATCAAGGATTGGTGTATCTCGCGCCAGCTTTGGTGGGGCCACCGCATCCCCGCGTGGTATCTGCCCAAAGGTGGCTTTGTGGTAGCCGAGACAGAGCAGGAGGCTCTCGCACAGGCACGCATCAAGACCGGCAACGAGGAGTTGCAACTCTGCGACTTGCGTCAGGAGGAGGATGTGTTGGACACTTGGTTTAGCTCGTGGCTCTGGCCCATTAGCGTGTTCGACGGCATCCGCAACCCCAACAACGAGGAGATTCGCTACTACTACCCCACCAACGACCTCGTGACCGGCCCCGACATCATCTTCTTCTGGGTGTCGAGGATGATTATGGCAGGTTATGAGTGGAGGCAGGAGCGACCATTCAAGAATGTATACTTCACAGGTATCGTGCGCGACAAGCTCGGGCGCAAGATGTCCAAGCAGCTCGGCAACTCGCCCGACCCGCTGGATTTGATGGCTCAGTATGGTGCCGACGGTGTGAGGGTGGCACTTATGCTCTGCACCTCGGCAGGTAACGACCTGATGTTCGACGAGAGTCTGTGCGAGCAGGGCCGCAACTTCTGCAACAAAATATGGAACGCCTACCGACTGCTCACCGGTTGGGAGGTAGATACAACACTCGCCCAGAGCGAGCACTGCAAAGTGGCGGTGGAGTGGTTTGAGAACACCTACCGCAAAGCATACAAAGAGATTGAGGAACACTTCGAGGCATACCGCATCTCGGACGCTATGATGGCACTCTACCGTCTCTTCTGGGACGATTTCAGCGGCTGGTATTTGGAGATGGTTAAGCCCGCCTACGGCTCGCCTGCCGACGCCGCAACCGTTGAGGCTACCAAGCGTTTCTTCGAGCGTCTGTTGCAGATGCTCCACCCCTTTATGCCCTTCGTGACCGAAGAGCTCTGGCAGCACATCGCCGAGCGCAAAGAGGGCGAAAGTATTATGCTGAGCCTCTTCGAGGAGCACAAACCCTACGACGAGAAGATGCTCGCCGAGGTTGACCTTGCACGCGAGGTGGTAAGCGCCGTTCGCAACATCCGAGCACAGCGCAACATCCCCAACAAGGAGAAAGTGGCATTGGAGGTCATCGCCGACGAAAACTACCACCCCGCATACAACTGCTTGGTGGAGAAGATGGCAAACCTCTCGGAGATTAAGGTTGTGGAGGAGAAAAACCCCACCGCAGCGGCCTTCATCGTCAAAACCACCCAATACTTCGTTCCTATGAGCGAGAATATCAATGTGGAGGAGGAGTTGGAGAAGATGCACAAAGAGCTCGCCTACTTCGAGGGCTTCCTCCGCACCGTTATGGGCAAGCTCTCCAACGAGAGGTTTGTGGCAAATGCTCCCGCGGCCGTTGTGGAGAACGAGAAGAACAAGCAGCGCGACGCAGAGGCCAAGATTGCCGCGCTCAAAGAGCGAATTAACGCTCTTGCGAATTGAAAATTGAAAATTGAAAATTATGGAGCGCCGATGGCGCGTAGTGTATAATGAACAACGCCAACATCATTGCTGAAAAGACCAAGAGTTTTGCAGTACGAATTATCAAGTTTGCAAAATTTCTGCGCCAACAGGGTGTAGACGCTGTCATTGTGCGTCAGATGCTCAAAAGTGGCACAAGCATTGGTGCCAACACTCGCGAGAGTTCCAATGCTCAAAGCAAGGATGATTTTGTACATAAATTATCAATTGCGCTGAAAGAGGCTGACGAAACTGCTTATTGGTTGGAGTTATTGGTTGGTGCAGAAGAAATCTCATCAATGCAGTTCGAATCTCTCTACTCCGACCTCAAAGAGATTATCGCGTTACTTACCTCCATAATCAAAACTTGCAAGGGAATATGATTATTTGAATATTGGGAATAGGACACAGTAAATACCCGCACCCGTAGGGTGCACCTCAATTTTCAATTCTCAATTTTCAATTTTCAATTAAACACACACTATGTAAACAATGAGGCGATTAGTTTCCATATTAGTAATGTTGTTTGTATTGTGCGCGGGTGACGCCTGCGCACAATACAACAAGCGCTATATTGCTTGGGCGAGCAGAAATATGCTCGCCTCGGACAACTACAAGGAGGCTATCGACATTCTCAATGTGCTAATTCGTTCCGACAGAGAGTCCTACGAGGCATACTTCCTTAGAGGGTATGCCAAGCTGGGATTGGGCGACCTGGTGGGTGCCGAGGCCGACCTCTCGCACGCTCTGAGCATCAACCCTGTCTATACCGAAGCGTTCCACTATCGAGGCATTGTATATGCCGAGATGGGCAACTACGACGATGCCGTCAGGGACCTCACGAGTGCCATAGAGCTACGCCCCGACCTTGTGGGCTCGTACTACTCGCGTGGCGTGACGCACCTGCGCAACAAGCAGTGGGTGAAGTCGCTCGTGGATTTCGATATGGTACTTCGCTTTACGGACAAAGACGCACAGACCTACATCAACAGAGGTATTGCTCTGCTCGGCACACGCGACACACTCGGTGCACACGAGAGTTTCGACAAGGCCATACGCACCAATCGCAACTACACCGAAGGCTACAACCGCAAGGCTATATTGCTGATGGACGAGGAGCGACACGCGGAGGCATTGGAGATGCTCAACAAGGCCATTGAGTGCGACAGCACCTATCTGCAACCACTCTTCAACCGCGGTATTGTACTCTGCCATTTGGAGCGATACGACGAGGCCATTAGGGACTATATGAAAGTCTTGAAGATTGACCCCTACATTACGGGAGCGTACTTCAATCTCGCAATAGTCCACTCCATTCTCGGCAACTACCCCAAAGCTCTCGATATGTACAACCAAGTGGTGGAACACGCACCCGAAAATGTTAAGGGATACTACAATCGTGCGGGAGTGCTGATGGCTATGGAGCGAGAGATGGAGGCCCTGGGCGACTACTCGAAGGCTATTGAGCTCTACCCCGACTTTGCAGGCGCGTACTTGCAGAGGGCTATTGCCAAGGACAAAATACGCGACTTTGCGGGTGCCTCGCGCGACAGGGCCATTGCCGATAGGAAAATTGCCGAGTATCAGGCTCGCTTGGAGGAGGACCCCGAGGGACTCACCCTCTACGCCGACACCTCGCGCCGTTTCAACCAACTTGTGTCGTTCGAGTCGAGGCTCGCAGAGCGCAAACTCGCAGCCGAAACAACCTCCGACGCAACCCTCAGGGAGCTGTTCCGCTGGACTCTGGGAAGCGAAAAAGCCACCTCTGCGCACCACTACTACACACCTCTCATCGACGAAGCAACGCTTGCCGAAGGTGGCAACATCGGGTTCTCGAACAGCCCCACAACTCTCCCCGAAGAGGAGGTTGCAAGGCTCAACGAAGAGTTTGAAGCCCACGCCTACGAGAGCGAAGAGGCCCTCTTCCGTTGGGCCATATCGCAACTGTCGATGAGGCAGTACACCTCGGCACTCGGACTGCTCTCGGAGGCCATAAGGCTCAACCCCACCAACCCGATGCTCTACATCAACAGGGCCGTGACAAGGGCTGAAATGATTGACTTCATATCCTCGTTCTCGGGCGGTACGGAGCGTCTTTCGATAGATTCGGATATGGCACTGCGCACCTCGCAAAAGCGCACCTACAACTACGACGAAGCAATTGCCGACCTCACACGAGCAGCAGAACTCGCACCCGAGGTGGCATACATATATTATAATAGGGGTAACCTGTATGCTCTATCGGGCGATATGCCTGCGGCATACGAGGACTACTCGCGAGCTCTCGAACTCGCACCCTATCTGGCCGACGCATACTTCAACCGAGGACTCGTGCAACTCTACATGAAGGATACGCAGAAGGGAGTTATGGACCTCAGCAAGGCCGGCGAGTTGGGCATTAAAGAGGCATACGGTATTTTGAAAAGGTACCAGAAGAATTGAAAATTGAAAATTGAAAATTGAAAATTTTTTGACTTGGGTCGTTAGACATTAGACGGTTGATAACAAACGAAATACACAATAAACTTAACTAACAAAAAACTTATGGTACAACAAATTCAAAAGAAACTCAATGACTCGGCATTGGCACGCTGGTCGGCACTGATTCTCATCGCTCTGATGATGTTCTTTGCCTATATGTTTGTGGATATGCTCTCGCCCTTGAAGAGCCAGCTCGAAACATCGCTCGGATGGACAAGCGGCACCTTCGGCACCTATGCCGCAAGTGAGTACTTCCTCAATGTCTTCTGCTTCTTCCTGATTTTCGCAGGTATCATCCTCGACAAGATGGGCATCCGCTTTACGGGTATGTTGTCGGCATCGCTGATGGTTATCGGTGCGGGTATCAAATTCTATGCTATGAGCGACCTGTTTATCGGCAGCAGCTTGGAGGCTTGGATGAACTCGTGGTGGGTATCGCTCCCCGGCACCGCCAAACTCTCGTGCCTTGGCTTTATGATTTTCGGCTGCGGCTGCGAAATGGCCGGCACAACCGTATCGAAAGCTATCGCTAAGTGGTTCAAAGGCAAGGAGATGGCTATGGCTATGGGCTTGGAGATGTCGATTGCTCGTTTGGGCGTATTTGCCGCAATGTGGCTCTCGCCTATGGTCTATGAGAAGTTCGGCGCAGTGGTGTCGGCTCCCGTAGGCTTCGGCGCTATTCTGTTGCTCATCGGCCACATCTTCTACTCGGTATTCGTGGTTATGGACCGCAAGTTCGACAAACAGTTGGAGGCTTGTGGCGAACTCGTGGCAGAAGAGAGCGAGGAAGAGTTCAAGTTCAAAGACCTCGGCAAGATCTTTTCGAGCAAGATGTTCTGGCTCGTGGCACTCTTGTGCGTGCTCTACTACTCGGCAATCTTCCCCTTCCAGCGCTACGCTCCCGACTTCCTGAACACCACACTCGGTGTGGAGAATGGTGCACAGCTGTTCAGCTGCTTCCCCATCCTCGCAATGGTGCTCACCCCCTTCCTCGGTGCCTTCATCGACAACAAAGGTAAGGCTGCATCGATGCTGATGGTCGGCTCGCTCGTGATGATTGCCTGCCACCTCTCGTTCGCATTCCTGCTGCCCGCATTCCCCTACAAGTGGTTGGCAGTGGCTATCGTTGTGGTGTTGGGCGTGTCGTTCTCGCTCGTTCCCGCAGCTTTGTGGCCCTCGGTACCCAAGATTATCGACAACCGAATCCTCGGCTCGGCATACTGCATCATCTTCTGGATTCAGAACATCGGTCTGTTTGCAGTGCCCATCCTCATTGGTAATGTGTTGGATGCAACAGGTGGCTACACTCTGCCTATGGTTATCTTCTCGTCGTTTGGCGTTCTGGCACTCTTTTTCAGCCTCTGGCTCAAACGCGAAAACCGCAAAAACAACTACGGTCTGGAAGAACCCAATATCAAGAAATAAGTTTCATTCCACCATATACGAAAAGAGGCTCGGCAGTTTTGCGGAGCCTCTTTTCTGTGGGAATTGAAAATGGAGAATGGAAAATGGAGAATTGAAAATGGAGAATTGAAAATTGAAAATTTTGGTGCGCCCTTGGGGCGCGGGTATTAAAAAAGATACCCAAGAGAATTGAAAATTGAAAATTGAAAATTGAAAGTTGAAAATTATGGTGCACCTACGGTGCAGGTATCAAAAAAGATACCCGTGAACAAGGGGGGCAAGAGTGACAGGAGGAACAGGAGAAACAGGAATCACTGCACTTCCTGTCTTTCCTGTTTTCCCTGTTCTTCTTGTTTTTCCTGTCTTTCCTCTCGGGCGCCCCGCGCCCGCAGGCGGTTGACAGTAGGCGGTTGGCATCTACCGCTCTTGTTTTTATGCGCAACAAAGTTGCGCAAAGTTCTTTGCCACTTTTGGTGGCAAAAGTGGCGCAAAAGCCACGCACCACATCTCTGGCGGAGGGGAGAGTCGCAAAGCCTAAAACGGAAGCTTCGCAGGCAAAGCGTTTGCCGTCTTCGTTTCTTAACGCCTTTGCGACTCTCGTCAGCCACGACCGCCAAGTCGGTCGCTTACCCGCCGACGATGCGAAGTGCGGGTTTTAGGTGCGCCTGCGGCGCGGGTATCAAAAAAGATACCCAAGAGAATTGTAAATTGAAAATTGAAAGTTGAAAATTATGGTGCACCTGCGGTGCAGGTATTAAAGAATTGACGGTCGTCGGTAGGCAGTAGACCCAAAAACGCAGAGAACGGAGGGATTTTTGTGCCAAAAGAAGGAGCGAGCCCGCAGGCGTCGGAGCGACGCACTTGTGAGGGTGGTTCTTTGAAAAGTAAAAACGCA
>JAZOWE010000031.1:0-51537 GCA_045659085.1 Tidjanibacter sp. | reverse complement strand
CCTCCACCCTCTTCTCACACATTTCCCACCCTCTTGCCCTCCTCCTTTGTTCGCAGGTATTAAAAAAGATACCCGTGATTTAATTGGGAGTTGAATATCGATGATCGATGGTAGATGGTAAACGGCAGACGGTTGTAGGCAGACAAAAAATAGTCACAAAACTGTGTGGTTTTTAACTATTTTTTATATATTTGTAAGTTGGAAAATTTTTAACCTAAAATAGACTAAATTTATGTCGGAAAACAATCAAATCAAGAAACTTGCGGACAACGCCTATCGTCCTCTTGCCGAGGGCGAGGAGTATGTTCCCGTAATGAAATCGAGCGAGAAGCCCAAGGAGGTTACCCCCTACTCGGTGGGTATGGGTATCCTCATGGCCATTATCTTCTCGGCTGCGGCAGCCTACCTCGGACTCAAAGTTGGTCAGGTATTCGAGGCCGCAATTCCTATCGCCATCATCGCCGTTGGCGTAGGTACAATGACCGGAAAGAAGAATATGCTCGGTCAGAATGTAATCATTCAGAGTATTGGTGCTTCGTCGGGTGTTATTGTGGCGGGTGCCATCTTCACCCTCCCCGCACTCTACATCCTCGGCTTAGAGGCTCAATTCTACCAGATTTTCCTCTCCTCGCTGCTGGGTGGTCTGCTGGGTATCGTACTGCTCATTCCTTTCCGCAAATACTTTGTTAAGGATATGCACGGCAAGTATCCTTTCCCCGAGGCTACGGCTACCACCGAGGTGCTCGTTAGTGGTGAGGGACAGAAAGGTCAGGCCAAACTTTTGGCAGTCAGCGGTTTGATTGGTGGTCTTTACGACTTCATCGTGAGCACCTTTGGTCTTTGGACCGACACCATTTCCACCCGCATCACTGCTTGGGGCGCACATCTTGCCGACAACTTCAAGACCGTCTTCAAGCTCAACACCTCGGCAGCAGTGCTCGGTTTGGGCTACATCGTAGGTCTGAAATATGCGGCATTCATCTGCGCGGGCTCGTTCCTCGTATGGTTCCTCGTTGTGCCTATGGTTGGCTCGTTTGAGTCGAGCATCAACCCCGAGTCGCTCATTGCGCTTTTGGGCATCACAGATGCACGCCTTTTGGCCAACCCCGAACTAATTTTTACCCCCGAGAACCTCTTTGCCTACATCGGCAAACCTCTCGGTATTGGCGGTATCGCAATGGCAGGTATCATTGGCATTATCCGCCAGGCCGGTATCATCAAACAGTCGCTCGGTATGGCCGTTAGCGAACTTGGTGGCAAGAAGAGCGCAGGCGAGACCAAACGCACCGACAAGGATATTTCGATGAAGGTAATCCTCTCGGTACTCATTGCCGTTCTTATTAGTGTATTGGTATTCTTCCGCGTGGGTGTGTTGGAGAATTGGTGGCTCTCGGCTGTGGCACTTATTGTGGTATTCGTTATCGCTTTCCTCTTCACAACCGTTGCGGCAAACGCTATCGCAATCGTTGGATCGAACCCCGTGAGCGGTATGACTCTGATGACTTTGATTCTCTCCTCGCTCGTACTTGTGAGCGTTGGTTTGGAGGGCCAGAGCGGTATGACCGCAGCAATGATTATCGGCGGTGTGGTTTGTACGGCTCTTTCGATGGCGGGAGGTTTCATTACCGACCTTAAAATCGGCTACTGGATTGGTACAACTCCCAAGAAACAGGAGGCTTGGAAATTCCTCGGCACCGTTGTTTCGGCAGCCACCGTTGCAGGTGTTATGATGATTCTCAACAAGACCTACGGCTTTACAGGCGAGGGCGCACTCGTTGCACCTCAGGCTAATGCTATGGCGGCAGTCATAAAACCCCTTATGACGGGTGGTACTACCCCCTGGATGCTCTACTTTGCAGGTGCGGCTTTGGCTCTTATCCTCACAATGATTGGCGTTCCTGCACTCCCATTTGCACTCGGTATGTTCATCCCCTTGGAGCTCAACGCACCTCTGTTGGTGGGTGGTTTGATTAGCTGGTTTGTTACTACCCGTTCGAAAGACGAGGAGGTTAATAAGGCTCGTGGCTCGCGCGGTACACTTATCGCCTCGGGCTTCATTGCCGGTGGTGCTCTTATGGGCGTTGTAAGCGCAGTGCTGAAATATGCAGGCGTTGATCCATTTATGGGCGAGTGGTACGCTTCGAGTGGCGCACAGTGGCTCGGCGTTGGCACCTATGTGGCCATCATCGGCTACTTCATATGGGACTCGCTCCGCGCCAAAAAGAGCGAAATGTAATTAAAGACGATAATAGTATGGAACTACAAGAGAGATTTTTGAAATATGTGGGTTTTGACACCCAGAGCGACGAGAATAGCGTAACATTCCCCTCGACCGACAAACAACTCGTGCTCCTTCGTGCCCTCAAAGAGGAGATGGAGGCTATGGGTATGACCGAGGTGTCGATGGACGAGCACGGCTATGTTATGGGCTCCATTGAGGCTTCGGCGGGTTATGAGAATTGCCCCGTCATTGGCTTTCTCTCGCATGTCGACACTGCTCCCGATATGAGTGGTGCGGCTGTTAAGCCCCAATTTGTGAGGAACTACAACGGCGAGGATATTGTTCTGAACGAGGATGTTACGATGAAGGTTGCCGACTTCCCCGAGCTAAAACTCTTCGAGGGCCACACGCTCATCACCACCGATGGCACCACCTTGCTTGGTGCAGACGACAAGGCGGGCGTTGCGGAGATTATGACCGCTGCCGAGTATATTTTGACTCACCCCGAGGTTAAGCACGGCAAAATACGCATCGGCTTTACCCCCGACGAGGAGATTGGCCGAGGCGTGGACTACTTCAATGTGGAGGCTTTCGGTGCCAAGTATGCCTATACCGTCGATGGCGGTATGGAGGGCGAATTGGAGTATGAGAACTTCAATGCCGCAGGTGCCAAGCTAACCATCCAAGGTAGGAACATCCACCCCGGCTCGGCTAAGGATAAGATGGTCAATGCCATTCAGCTCGCAATGGAGGTTAATGCACTCCTGCCCGCAGTTATGCGTCCCGAACACACCGAGGGTTATGAGGGTTTCTTCCACTTGGTCGGCATCAAGGGTGCTGTTGAGGGCGCCGAGATGAGCTACATCATCCGCGACCACGACAGGGCAAAGTTCGAAGAGAAAAAGGTTCTCATCCAGAGGGCTGTGGAGTATGTGAACGCCAAACACGGCGGCGAGTATGTACACCTGATGCTCAAAGACCAATATTATAATATGCGCGAGATGGTGGAGCCCCACCCCGAGATTATCGAGAAAGCTATGCAGGCTATGGAGGAGGCTGGCGTTCAGCCCGTTGTTAAACCCATTCGTGGCGGTACCGACGGCAGCCGTCTGTCGTATATGGGACTCCCCTGCCCCAACCTCTTTACGGGTGGTATGAACTTCCACGGCAAGTTTGAGTACATATCGCTCGATAGTATGTATCGCAGCGTGCAGACACTCGTAAACCTTGTAAAACTCTGGGCAGAATAGACTAACCCTCAATTTTTGAATAGCAGAAGATGAAGAAAACCATTGTTTTGATTGGCACAGTGTTGCTATCTGTGCTCTCGGCAAAGGCTCAGTTCAACCTCGGCTCGCTCCTCAATCAGGCCAAAGAGGTTGTTAGCGAGGTGGCTGGCGACGCTCTGCCCGAAGAGGTACAACAAATCCTTGGTGCCCTGCTCCCCGAGGTGGAGATTCCCGGCACTTGGAGCTATGTGGATGTGGCCGTTGAGTTCGACAGCCAAGACGCTCTCACCAAGGCGGGTGGCACAGTTGCTGCCGAAACGGTGGAGGCCAAAATAGCACCTATGCTCGCCAAAATAGGCATCCAAAAGGGGGCTTTTACCTTCACATTCAAGGAGGATGGCACCATCACCACCACCCTTGCCAAGAAGGAGGTGAGCGGCACTTGGAAGTTCGACAAAGAGCAAGAGGTTGTAACCCTCGGCATCAATGGCAAGGAGTTCTCCACCCGTATGTGTGTCAATGGTCAGAACATCAACATCCTCTTCAAGGCGGACAAACTCCTCGAACTCGTCAAGACCATAAGCGAGAAGTCGAGCAACACAACCATTGCCACCATTGGTGCTATTGCCAAAGCATACGACGGTATGCACATCGGCTTTGAGTGTGAGAAAGCGCACTAATTATTAAAATTATTACAAATAAACATATTAATTATTAAAAAAAATGAAAAAACTTATTGTTACCCTTGCAGCGCTTGCGGCAGTATTGACCGTTGGCGCACAAGAGCAGGCTCCCCAGCAGGAGGAGGGCTTTCAGTTCACTACCGTAAAGGAGAACCCCATTACAAGCATTAAGAACCAGAACCGCGCAGGTACCTGCTGGTGCTACTCGGCACTCTCGTTTATCGAGGCAGAGCTTCTTCGTATGGGCAAAGGCGAGTATGACTTCTCGGAGATGTATCTCGTACACAAAACCTATCAGGATCGTGCCGACAAGGCTGTGCGCACCCACGGCGACATCTCGTTCGCACAGGGCGGCTCGTTCTACGATGTAATCTATGGTATGGAGCACTTCGGTCTTGTTCCCGAGGCAGAGATGCGCCCCGGTGTGATGTATGGCGACACCCTGAGCAACCACAACGAGCTTTCGGCAGTTAGCGACGCCATTGTGGCAGCTATCGCAAAGGGCAACCACCGCAGTCTGCAACTCGCACCCAACGGTCAGCCCCTCTGGAAAAAAGCCATTGAGGCTGTTCACGACATCTACCTTGGCGAGTGCCCCGAGAGCTTCGTTTACGAGGGCAAAGAGTACACTCCCAAGTCGTTCTATGAGTCGATGGGCCTCAACGCGAGCGACTATGTTTCACTCACTTCCTACACTCACCACCCCTTCTACTCCTCGTTCGTTTTGGAGATTCAGGACAACTGGCGTTGGGCTCAGTCGTACAACCTCCCCATCGACGAGCTTATGGAGGTGTTCGACAACGCTATTGAGAACGGTTACACCATTGCTTGGGGTAGCGATGTAAGCGAGCAGGGTTTCACCCGTGACGGTATTGCCGTTATGCCCGATGTGGAGAAAGCACAGGAGCTCAGCGGCTCGGATATGGCTCGCTGGCTTAAACTCTCGCCTGCCGAGAAGAAACTCACCACCAAACCCCAGCCCCAGAAATGGTGCACTCAGGAGGAGCGTCAGCAGGCATACGACAACTGGGAGACTACCGACGACCACGGTATGCTCATCTACGGTAAGGCTACCGATCAGGAGGGTACCGAGTACTATTTGGTTAAGAACTCGTGGGGCAAGAGTGGTAAGTATGAGGGCATTTGGTATGCATCCAAAGCTTTCGTACGCTACAAAACTATGAACATCATCGTTCACAAAGACGCTCTTCCCAAAACAATCAAGAAAAAACTTGGCATCAAATAATCATTTAACAAAACAATAATTTTAACAAACTAAAATTTCTGAAACTATGAAAAGATTTTTCAGCATCTGCCTTGTGGCAGCTTTGACACTTGGTTTTGTGGCTTGCGAGGAGCCCCAAAAAACAGACGAGCCCAATAAAGAACAGAACGGCGGTGGCGAAAACAACGGCGGTGGCGAGAACAATGGTGGCGGCGAGCAGGAGGCTCTCAGCATTGTTGGAGAGTGGAAGTGCGTTATTTCGACAAATGACAACATCAGGACTCAAATATACAAATTCCACGAGGATTTGACAGGTATCTTTGAAAGTTCTATGTTGCCCCTGGTAGACGGTGCACCAAGTGACACCAATGCAACTTGGTTCCAGAGCCAGATTACCTACGAATTTGACTACGAGGCTCAGAGTCTGACTGTCAACGAGTCCGTACCTGGTCTGCCTGTGCCCTATGAACACACCTTTACAGCAAAACTTAGTAGCGACCAACTCTTGCTCACTCTCACTGCTACAACCGCTAAATATCCCAACCCCGATATGAATGTTGAGCTGACTTTCGATCGCACAACTCCATCCGAAGAGGGTGCCGAGTAGTCGTCATCTGTTAGAGCAGACTTTTTAATGGGGGGGGGTATGCTCCCCTTCAATAGACAAAGGCGCGGAATTTTTCCGCGCCTTTGTTGTATCATATCGCTCTAAGAAAAAATCTATTTCGAGCGCAAGAGTTGTTCGAGTTTGAGCTTACCCAAGCCTCCCTCGGAGGTCTCCTTGTAGAGCGAAGGCAGGTCGTGGCCCGTGCGCTTCATAACGCTCACAACATCGTCAAATGGTACGCGGTGAGCACCGTCGGTGTAGAACGAGTAGATTTGTGCATCGATAGCCCTCGCGGCAGCCATAGCGTTACGCTCAATGCAGGGAATCTGCACAAGGCCACACATAGGGTCGCAAGTCATTCCGAGGTGGTGTTCGAGAGCCATTTCGGCAGCGTACTCTATCTGTGCGGGGGAGCCACCCATCAGTTGGCTGGCAGCAGCTGCGGCCATAGCACACGCCACACCAACCTCGCCCTGACAGCCCACCTCGGCACCCGATACGGAGGCATTAGCCTTAACAATAGTACCCACCAAACCCGCCGTAGCAAGGGCTCTAACAATCTGACTGTCGGAGAAGTCGTACTCCTTCTGCAAGTGGTAGAGCACTGCGGGCACAACACCGCTCGAACCACAAGTGGGAGCAGTAACCACCGTACCACCCGATGCGTTCTCCTCGCTCACGGCAAGCGCATAGGCAAAGAGCAGACCACGAGTGCGAAGATTGTCCTTATAGCCTCGCGAGCGCACAAAGTAACTTGCAGCCTTGCGACGCAGGTGGAGCGGGCCAGGAAGAACACCCTCATTGCTGATACCACTCTCCACCGCCATACACATATGGCGCCATACATTTATCAGAAAGTACTTGATATCCTCGCCCTCGTACTCAAAAACATACTCCCAATAGGAGCGGCCCGTGTGGTTGCACCACTCCATAATGTCACTCATTGTGGTCAGAGGGTAAATATCCTCCTCCGCACTACTCTCTTCGCCATCGCACACAATGCTGCCACCACCAATACTGTAAATTATCTGGCGATCGGTGGTGTTGCCCTCACTGTCGAGCGACTCGAAGAGCATTGCGTTGGGATGGAATGGGAGAAACTCCTGTGGACGCCACACAATTTCGAGAGGTGCCACACCCACAAATACCTCCTCAATGGCCACATCCGTAAGGTGGCCTTTGCCCGTTGCGGCAAGTGAGCCATAGAGGGTTACGCGGAAAGCGGCAGCCTCGGGATGAGCATCTCGGAATTTGAGCGACGCCTTGCGAGGGCCCATAGTGTGACTACTCGAAGGGCCCTTGCCCGTGACGAAAATATCTTTAATGGATTTCATACCTATTATGTGTATTGTAACCTAAATATGCTTACTTAACCTAACCGAGTGCAAAGATATGCACAAATGGACTATTTCGTTCGCTTTTCTACGGCTCCGCAGGCACCACATTCGCCATTACAATCGGGGTTGGTGTCGCAGTTCTCAATGCCCATTGCCTCCATTTGAGCCTCCCTCTCCTGTTGCATTGCGCACTTAATGCCGCGTGCCTGCATATTGGGATTGGTGGATATTTCGGACTGTATGGGGTGTCCCTTAATCATCTGTGTGAGCGATAGGGCAAGCATAAAAAAGCCCACAACGCCAATGCTTATGAGTATTACTAAGAGTGTCGCCGACATTTCCTTTCAAAAAAATTGGTTGTTTTCGCGCAAAAATAGTATTTTTGCGTGATATTGCACCCATTTTGGTTGCAAAAAGTTTACCGAGTTTTTCAAACGACACGAAAAAAAGGCAGGTAGTATGCGAATAGTTATTGCTGGTGCAGGCGAGGTGGGCAGCCACCTGGCAAAGATGTTGGGCAACAGCGCCCACGATATTACGGTCATCGACAGCGACCCCAAGTTGCTCGAAGATGTTGCGGGTTTGGCAGATGTGGTCACCATTGAGGGGGACTGCACAACCTTCGCCACACTCAAAAGGGCTGCCGTACGCAAGGCCGACCTCTTCATCGCCGTAAACCGCGAAGAGAGCCCCAACATCATCTCGGCAATGCTCGCAAAACAGCTCGGTGCCAGGAAAACCATCGCCCGTATCGACAACAACGAGTATCTCGAACCCAACAACAAGGAGGTCTTTATCAATATGGGTATCGACTACCTCTTCTATCCCGAGAAGATTGCCGCACTCGAAGTGGTAAACCTGCTCGGACACTCCTCCTCCACCGAGTATGTCGATTTCTCGGGTGGCAAACTCGCACTCTCGGTATTCAGGCTCAACGCGGGCTCTCCCTTCATCGACCACTCTGTTGTGGAGATGAACGAGGATGTTGTGGGCGTGCCATTCCGCACCGTAGCCATCGAGCGCGACGAGCAGACTATCATCCCCCACGGCAAAGACCTCTACCACGAGGGCGACACAATCTATGTAATCTCCAATGTGGTAAACACTCCACGCCTTGTGGAATTTTGCGGTATGACCGACATATCGATTGAGAATGTGATGATTCTTGGCGGTAGCAAGGTGGGTGTGCGCATCGCTTTGGAGTTGCAGGATAGGCTTGGTGTGAAACTCGTGGAGTACAATGCAGAAAAGGCATATCGTCTGGCTGCAATTCTGGACAGCACACTCATCATCAACGAGGACGGACGCGACATTGAGGCTATGTTGGAGGAGGGTTTGCAGAGTATGGATGCCTTTGTGGCCGTTACGGGCCGAAGCGAAACCAACATCCTGACGGCTATGATTGCCAAGAAGATGGGTGTCAAAAAGGTTATTGCCGAGGTCGAAAACCTCAACTATATCAACCTTGCCGAGAGTATCGGTATCGACACCATCATCAACAAGAAGATGGTTACGGCCAGCAACATCTTCCGCTTTACGATGAATACGGATGTGCAGGCCATTCGCTGCTTGACGGGCTCGCAGGCCGAGGTTTTGGAGTTTATTGTCAAGCCCAACTCCCCCGCCACCAAAGTCCCCGTTGCAGAGCTCGGATTCCCTGCCGATGCAACCATTGGCGGCATTGTGAGGGCCGACAATGTGTTCCTTGTTGACGGCACAACGCAAATCAACGCCTACGACCGAGTGGTGGTATTCTCCCTCCCCGAGGCGATTGGCAAAATCGGCCGTTTCTTCAACTAACCACAGACAACAATACGACAACAAAAACTAATAACTCAACAAAGATATGTATATAGCAATCGCAGGAAATATCGGCAGTGGTAAGACATCGCTGACCGAGATACTCTCCGCACACTACGGAGCAAAGGCATATTATGAGGATATTGACAATCCCTACATTGCTGATTTCTACGAGGATATGAACCGCTGGGCATTCAACTTCCAGATGTTCTTCCTCGGCAGCCGCATCAACCAGACGCTCCAAATGTTGGGCGAGAGCACCGGCCATGTTGTGCAGGATAGAACCATCCACGAAGACGCACACATCTTTGCCGGTAACCTCCACCAAATGGGGCTGATGAGTTCGAGGGACTACGGTACCTATATGAAGATTTTCACCCTTGCTACCGACCTTGTTCCCTCGCCCGACATCCTCATCTACCTCAAAGCGAGTGTTCCTACTCTCGTGCGCCAAATTCTCAAACGCGGCAGGGAGTATGAGAAAAATATCGACCTCGAATACCTCGAAAGGCTCAACAATCGCTACAACGAATGGATTTCGACCTACAAGGGTAAACTTCTCACCATCAATATCGACGAGATTGACTTTGTGGGTAAGCCCGAGATTATCGACACCATTCTCCGCAACCTCGAAGAGCTCAATGCTGCCGAGGGACGAGAGACGAGGAGTATTGGTTTTTAGAATGATTGAATGATTAGTCCCGACTTCATATCGCTTCTCAAAGAACAGCTACCCGCCGAGGAGGTCGCAGCGCTCATCGAAGCACTCGATGGTGCGCCTCAGCCCACATCCATAAGGGTCAATCCACACAAACCCTACCCTGCTC
The DNA here is from genome assembly GCA_045659085.1 of Tidjanibacter sp. Classification (GTDB taxonomy): domain Bacteria; phylum Bacteroidota; class Bacteroidia; order Bacteroidales; family Rikenellaceae; genus Tidjanibacter. The sequence goes on along the minus strand of JAZOWE010000031.1, from coordinate 41,608 downwards.
CCGAAGGTAGGGCGGTTGGTTGGTGCCGCTGGGGACGCTATCTTGCCGAGCGCCCTTCGTTTACGCGCGACGGACACTTTCAGGCGGGAGGATACTATGTGCAGGAGGCTTCGTCGATGTTCGTAGGTCACCTGTTGGAGCAGGCATTTGAGGGTGCTCTGCCCAAAGGTATCAGGCTACTCGATATGTGTGCAGCCCCGGGTGGAAAATCGACACTTTATAGTTCACTTGTAGGTTCGGAGGGTTTGGTTGTGGCCAATGAGGTTATCCGCGCACGAGCACTCACACTCGCCGACAACATTATGCGTTGGGGGGTGGGCAATACGGTTGTGACCTCCAACGACCCCTCGCACTTTGCCGGCTCGCTCGAAGAGTGGTTCGATGTGGTGGCTGTGGATGCTCCCTGCTCGGGCGAAGGTATGTTTCGCAAGAGCGAGGAGGCTCGCGAGAATTGGAGTTTGGACAATGTGAAACTCTGCGCCATACGCCAGAGGCGTATTATGGCCGACGCTTGGGCATCGCTCCGTGAGGGTGGCATCTTCATCTACTCCACCTGCACCTTCAATAGGGCTGAGAATGAGGATAATATGGAGTGGCTATCGGAAGAGTTTGAGTGTGAGAGCGTGGCTGTGGAGTACCCCGAAGAGTGGAACATCTCACGCACCAAGGCCGGCGTGGCGGAGTGCTTCCACTTCTACCCCCACCGCACCGAGGGCGAAGGACTCTTTGCGGCAATAGTCCGCAAGGGTGGCACCTCGCGCCCCAAAGCGCCACGAAAGGCTCGCAAAAACCCATTTGGCGAGGTGGACAAAAGGGTTGCAAAGGAGATTTTGGGCTATCTTACCGAGCCCCAATCGTTCCGACTCGCAACCATTGGCGAGAGTATCTATGCCTACCCCACCCACTTGTGGGACGATATGAGAACGGTTGCTGAGCAGATGAGCGTACTCTTTTCGGGTGTGAAGATGGGCGAGATGTTCGGCAAGAAATTCCGCCCCGACCACTCGTTGGCTCTCTCGGCGTGGCTCCGCAAGGAGGCCTTTCCAACCGCAGAACTCACCGAGGAGGATATGTTGCACTTTTTCCGCAGGGAGGAGCTCTCGTGCGTGGGTGCGCTCCACGAAGGGGTAAATCTTCTTCTCTATGAGGGGCAACCCATAGGTTTTACAAAGCGCATTGGTGCACGCACCAACTCGCTGTTGCCAAAAGAGTTACGCATCCTATCTCAACAATAATACAGACTATGAACAAAGCTATTCTGCGACTTGCCATACCCAACATTGTAAGCAATGTCACCATTCCCCTGTTGGGTATGATCGATATTGCCATTGCGGGCAGAATTGGCGATGATTCGACCATTGGCGCGTTGGCTATCGGCACCGCCATTTTCAACTTCATATATTGGAACTTCGCATTCCTCCGGATGGGAACAAGCGGCTTGGCAGCACAGGCTTATGGTGCCGACAACAAACGCGAGTGCGCCAACATCCTCGCCCGTTCGATGATTGTAGCGGTGGGTATCGCCCTGCTACTACTCATCTTCAACCGCCCGATTGGAGCCGCGGCAATGAAGATTATGGAGGGTTCGGAAGAGGTTATGGCTCTTGCGGCAAAGTACTTTTTTGTACGCATCTGGGCGGCTCCTGCCGCCATAGGAATCTTCGCGCTGCACGGCTGGCTGACGGGTATGCAGGATGCTACAACCCCTATGGTTGTCGCCATTCTGAACAACCTCATCAATATCGCGGCCTCGCTATGGTTTGTCTTTGGTATGGATATGGGTGTTGTAGGTATTGCGTGGGGAACAGTTGTCGCACAATATGCCGCGCTGCTCATAACACTCATCATCATCTTCCTGCGCTACAAGGCCTATGTGAGGGAGGTGTCACTGAGGGAGTGCCTGAATATGGAGCCTATGGTGAGGTTTTTCCGCATCAACTCCGACGCTTTTTTGCGCACGCTCTGTGTCTGCACCGTCTACACCTGTTTTACGGCTTTCTCGGCACGCTTTGGCGACACCATTCTTGCCACCAACGAACTGCTGATGCAACTCTTTATGCTGTTTAGCTATATGCTCGACGGATTTTGCTATGCTGCCGAGTCACTCACGGGCAGATTTATTGGCGAGCGAAACAGGGCGAGTTTGAGGGAGTGCATACGACTGTTGGCTGTGTGGTGTGGTGCTGTGGCTGCGGTCTATATTGTGGCTTACATATTTTGGTGGGAGCCCATTCTCGGAATCTTCACTTCGAGCCCCACAATCTTAGCGTGCGCCGAGGAGTATATATGGTGGATAGTGATGGTACCCCTTGTGGGCTTCATTCCTTTCCTCATTGACGGCATACTGATTGGCGCCACCAAGACACGCATTATGCGCAATACCACCTTCTGGGCACTCGTGGCGTTCTTTGCGCTCTACTTTGCCCTGCGCTCGGCCTTCGGCAACCGCGCATTGTGGATAGCCTTCATAGGCTTCATTGTGGTGCGCTTTGCACTTATGCTTGTGGCCACAAAGGGTATGAATACAGACCTACTGATGGACACATCCAAAGAGTAAAGAGTAATTGTTAAATATAGAGATAGGCAGTATCTCTCAAAAATTTTTGGGCGACTTTTTATAGAAAGTCGCGTGAAAAAAAGGGAAGAAAATAAAAAAATGGAAACAAAAAATTTCAAGAGCGGTTTTGTAAATATCATCGGTAATCCCAATGTGGGCAAATCGACACTTATGAACGCGCTGGTGGGCGAAAGGCTCGCCATCATCACCGCCAAGGCACAGACCACCCGCCACAGAATTATGGGTATTGTTGGTGGCGAGGATTTCCAGATTGTCTATTCGGACACCCCCGGCATCCTGCGTCCCTCGTATAAGTTGCAGGAGAGTATGATGGGCTTTGTGCGCGGTGCACTCAAAGATGCTGATGTCATTCTCTATGTGACGGACACGGTCGAAAAGGGTGACGAGGCGAGCGAGGAGATTGTGGAGAAAATAAAGCTCAGTGCCATACCCACCATTGTCGTAATCAACAAAATAGACCTCTCCAATCAGGCCGGATTGGAGGGCCTGGTAGAGCTCTGGCACCAGAGGCTGCCCGAGGCTCGCATCATCCCCGTGTCAGCACTCGAAGGCTTCAACATCAGCGGTGTGTTCGACACGATTATGACACTGCTGCCCGAGGGTGCCCCCTACTACGAAGAGGGAACACTCACCGACCGCCCGATGAGGTTCTTTGCGAGCGAGATTATACGCGAGAAAATCTTCCTCAACTACGACAAAGAGATTCCCTACTCGGTGGAGATTGCCATTGAGGAGTACAAGGAGGAGCCCACCATCGACCGCATTAGCGCGGTAATATATGTGGCTCGCGACTCTCAAAAGGGTATCATCATTGGTCGCAAGGGCGAGATGCTCAAAAAGGTGGGTACGGCCGCACGCATCGAGCTCGAAAAATTTGTGGGCAAAAAGATTTTCCTACAACTCCATGTCAAGGTAGACGAAAATTGGCGCAATAGCAGCCGAGGACTCCGCCGATTTGGATATATGGAGTAACAAACTTAATACTCACTACAACAAAGAGCGAGGCACACCAATCGGTATGCCTCGCTCTTTTCTCAGTACCTCTACTTATTAAAACAGTTTCAAGTTGTCGAACGATGGGGTGAGCTCTCCCTTTTCGATGCGGTGGATAATCTCCACAACCTTGTCGTTCATAGGCGTGGGGCAACCAACCTTGCGACCATAGGCACTAACGACACCATTTATGGCGTCAACCTCCGTTAGTTTACCCTTCTCAATATCCTGCAACATACTTGCTTTCAGAAGAGCGTGTTTGCGTATAGCAATGGGGATAATGAAGAACGAGAGGGCCCTCTTAATGCAGTTCTTGTAGTCGAGCAACTTCACTATATCCTTACCCTGCACGGGCTCGATGCGGATACCGCCCACCGCACACACATCAATACACTCCTTAATGAGGGCCTGCACAATACGCCTCGAAGCCTTGGGTTTGGCAGCCTCGCCAAAGGTGCAACCGAGCACTGCACTCATGCCCGAGAAGGCTGCATTGATGAGCAGTTTACTCCAACGAGTACCCACAAAATTCTCATCAACCTCCACCTCGCCCATCTTCTCCAACAGAGCCTTAACATCCTCGAAGTGGCCGTTGCGCTCCGCAGTGAGCGAGCCGAGCGAGAAGGTAAGGCTGTCGGGGTGGCTGGTGAGTTCGCACACACCCGCACCTTTCATCGTAGCGCCCCACGCAACCGTGCAACCCAGAGTGCGATTATTGCCCACAATCTCGCCAATCTGCAACTCAGGAATACCATTTTGCAGTGTGACAATCACACCATCGTCGGCCAAGAACTCTTTGAGGCGGGTTACGACCTCCGCATTCTGTTGCTGCTTGGTCATCAGGAATATGATGTCATATTTGCCCTCCATCTGCTCGGGCAGATAGGCAGTAACGGGCTGTGTGAAATTGACCGTACCCACAACCTGCGCACCCTTAGTTTGCAGTGCCTCAATGTGTGCCTTATTGCGGTTGATGAGCTCCACCTGACCGCCATTCTTGGTAATATATGCGCCCAAAATCGTACCCAACGACCCCGCGCCATAAATTGCTGCTCTCATACTCGTAAATAGTTTGTGATGAATAAAAAAGGGCGCAAGGCTTTGCTCACCCTACGCCCCAAAACTTATTGACTATTTGCCCAATTTCTTGCGAACGGCTGCAAGCATATCCACAACCATCTTCTCCAAGTCCCAATCGGGCGACCAACCCCACTCCTCACGAGCACAAGTATCGTCGAGTTTGTTGGGCCAGCTGCGCGAAATCTCCTCCTTCACGGGGTCCACATCGTAGTCCATAGTGAACTCGGGGATGTGTTTGCGAATCTCGGCAGCGATAATCTCGGGGGTGAAACTCATCGAAGCAATGTTGAACGAGTTGCGGTGGCGCAACTTGGTGGGATCTGCCTCCATCAAGTCAACAATAGATTTGAGCGCGTCGGGCATATACATCATATCCATATACACATCGGCGGGAACGGGGCAGGTGTAGTGACCTGTCTTCACTGCCTCGTAGAAAATTTCCACAGCGTAGTCGGTAGTACCGCCACCGGGCATTGTAACATTAGAGATGATGCCGGGGAAGCGCACGCTACGGGTGTCAACACCAAAGCGCGAGTGGTAGTAGTTCGACAAGAGCTCGCCCGTCACCTTGCAAACACCATAGATAGTGTTGGGCTGCATCGAAACATCCTGAGGAGTGTTGTCCCTCTCGAAGTCGCCACCGAAAGCACCAATCGACGAGGGTGTGAAGAGTGCGCAACCATACTCGCGAGCAATCTCCAACGAGTTCATAAGTGCACCCATATTGATATTCCAAGCACCCTGAGGATTCTTCTCGCCGGTGGCCGAAAGCACCGCTACGAGGTTGAAAATGGTGTCGATGTTGTAACTGCGCACCAATGCTGCATAAGCCTCTCTGTCGAGAATGTTGAGAATCTCAAAGGGACCGTCGTACGCCAAATGAGGACATTCGCGCAAGTCTGCCGCAACCACATTCTCAGGACCATAGATTTTGCGGAGGTAACCCGTAAGTTCCGAGCCAATCTGACCTCCCGCACCAGCGATAAGAATTCTTTTCATTGTCTTTTATTATTGTTTTAGGTTAGTCGTTCGACTTTCTAACACCGTTTTTATACTTCTCAACAAGACGCTCCATATCCGCCATCTCCTTCAAAAGTTTCAGCGGAATGGTTACAAAATATACGCCAACAACCGCCAGCAACAACACCGACAACCACGCAAACTTATTGAGTGGCTGAGAGGTAACAACCAACACCACCAACACCACACCAAACAGCACAGCGAGCAGAGTGATAATCTTGCGCAGCGATTTGTAGTCGTACATATACAATAAACCAATTTTAATCTTCCAAAGATACGAAATAAAATTGAAAATGGAACATTGAAAGTCGAAAATTATTTACATATCTTTGTAGCAATAATACACATAGAACAATGAACACGAGTTCAATATGAGGGTATCGAATACCCCTCCCGATTTTTCGGAGGGGGTATTTCATTGATATACAATTAGTTGCAAAAACAAGATCTAAAACCATATTTATTATGAAAAAACTTTTCACCATTTTGGCGACCTTTGCGATGCTGTGCGCAGTAGGTTGCGAGGAGCAGGGTGGCGACGATGTCAATCCCAACGACAAACCCAACACCGAAGAGCCTTCCGACAAACCCAATGATGGTGGTGGCAATGAAAACGAAAATCCCGACGATGGCGAAAAACCCAACGACGGGGATGAAAATGACAAACCTAACACCCAAGAGCAATACAAGATTTATGTCTATAATCTTTTTGGTTGGGAGTCGGTGTATATCTATGTGTGGGACAAGAAGAATCTGACCGAGTATGCCGGCAAATGGTGTGGCACCGAAATGACGGCTACGGAGGAGATAAATGGTCACACCTACCTTGTATATGAGCTGCCCGAGGAGGCTCACGACAGGGAAATTGGTGTCATTTTCAACAATGGTCAAGGCACCCAAACTCCCGACTGGTTCATAACCTTTGACAAAGATTACTATATGCTCCTATTGGGTACATATCCGACAATTATACAAGATAAGAATAACCCGACGGACAATGGTTATGATAGTTTGGATGAAATTCCAGACACGCACAAGATTTACTATACATCAACCGATGGGGATATTGTTAAGCCATCAAATTATTATGAATTTGGCGCGAATTTAGTCGATAACTATATTATTTGGACTCCTGCCGGAAGTAAAGGTGTTATGATATTTGATGGAGAAGTAACGACGATAACAGATGCGTTCTATAATTCAAAACTTACAAGTATCTCTATTCCTGATAGTGTTACTTCGATTGGGTTTTGTGCATTCTATGGCAGTGGAAGCCTCAAAAGTATAACCATTCCCGATAGCGTCACTTCAATTGGTGAAGGGGCATTCTCTTATTGTAAAAGCCTTACGAATGCAACCATTTCTGATAGTGTTACTTCAATTGGTGAAGGGGCATTCTCTTATTGTTCGAGCCTTGTGAGTGTAACCATTCCCGACAGCGTCACTTCGATTGGGGATGATGCATTCTGTCTGTGTGAGAGCCTTGAGAGTGTAACCATTGGCAATGGTGTCACTTCAATTGGACAACAAGCATTCGCTCATTGTTCGAGCCTTGTGAGTGTAACCATTAACGGTGTCACTTCGATTATTGGAGGCTTAGCATTCGAGGGGTGTACTGGTGAATTATTTGTAAATTGCAACATCCCTGACGGAGCATTTTGTGCAAGTGCATTTACGAAGGCAACTATTGGCGAAGGTGTCACTTCGATTGGAGATAATGCATTTGGAGATTGTTCGAGCCTTACAAGAGTATATTGCAACCCAACAACTCCACCATACGCACATTATTCTTGCTATCATTCATCAAATGGTTGTTATGATTGCGATTGCTATTGGCGTGCATTTGATTTACATACAGTAGAAGGATTTACCATCTATGTCCCCTCAGGAAGTGAGAATAAATATAACACAGCGAGAGGTTGGAGACACTATAAAGAATACATTAAATAAAGGCTACGATTTTGATTAAAAGAGTAAAGAGTAATTGACAGACCCCTCCGGCACTATGTGCCACCTCCCCTAACTTAGGGGAGGAAATACCATTCTTTGTTCGCGGGTATCAAAAAAGATACCCGCGAGTTTTTTACCCTCCCTCCGACAGACGGTTTCCCCCATTTGTTCACGGGTATTAAAAAAGATACTCGCGAGTTTTTTTGAGCAGGAGTGACAGGAGCAATAAGGCTATCTTGTAATCCCTGTATTTCCTGTAATCCTTGTAACCCATATAACCCTTGTCTGTTTTTTCGGGCGCAGTGCGCCCGTGTCGGTTGTCGGTAGACCAATTACAACAAGCGTGTTATCTCATCCTGATATTTGCGCGAGATGGGTATGGGTTCATAGCCCTCTTCTTTGAGCAACGCAACCACCACTCCCGAAGGCTCCTTGCGTATCACCTTTATGTGGTCGGGATTGATGTAGAACGAGCGGTGACAACGCACAAGTCCGTGGTTGGTCATCTGCTCTTCGAGTGCACGCATCGACGAGCGAAGAATAAATTTCTTCGGTTTGGAGTTCTCCACATAGTGGATTTGCACATAGTTCTCCTCCGATTTGAGGAACACCACCGCATCAGGGGCTACAACAAAGCGCAATTTGTGATACTCATCGTGGAATTTAATGAGCGAAGAGCTGTCCACCTCCTCTTTGTGTCGCTCGGCATAGAGCGCAAGGCCAAACCACAGCAGAGCGTAGGGATAAAGTGCGATGCCAAACAAGCGACCAAACACAGCCCCAACAACCTCGAAATAACCGGCCTCACCGCCAAGCATTAGGGTAATATACAATGAGGCAAAAAGAGAACCAACAACCTCTTCACCAACACACCAGAGCGCACAATTCATTCCCGAAGCCGCAACACGCTCTCGCAGAAAGAAAAGCCCCAGGCGCGAGAGTGCCACTACCCCAAAGAAAATACAGAAAATAATCGTGAGATTGAAAGAGTAGGAGGCGTGCTCCATCTGCAATAGGCCCACAATACCAAATGGATTGTAGAGCAATGCGAATACGAAGGTGAAGATAGGTACCAACATCGAGTGAAGTACGGCACTATACCCTCCAAAGAAGACTTGCTGTCTGTTGTTCATAGTAAATCGTCACAAAGTTTATGGGGACAAATATAGTAATTTTTGTCAAACATCCCAAAATAGCACCATTTATCCCTAAATATCTATTTTAATAACAAATCATTCGTACCGATAACACAAATTTATCGAGGCACGGACATTGCACTACTTTTGCGCCGTAACCAACAAAAAAAACAGGATATGAAAAAGACAAAAATTGTGGCACTTGGCGACTCCATAACCAAGGGAGTTGTGCTTACCGACGGCAACAACTACTCGGTAGCAGATGGTAATTTCATAGAGATACTCCGACAGGAGAAAAATCTCGAAATCGACAATTTCGGCCGATTCGGCTGTACCATACACTACGGGCATCAGATTATCGACCGCCACGCCGACGAGATCGCCTCTGCCGACTATACCATCTTGGAATACGGTGGCAACGATTGTGACTTCTATTGGAAGCGCATTGCCCTCAACCCCGAGGCGGAGCATCAGCCCAAGACCTCGCTCGAAGCCTTCCGTACATCATTCAAAGCTCTCATTGAAAGAGTCAAATCGCTCGGCTCGCGCCCCATAATTCTTTCTTTGCCACCCATCAATTCGCGCTCCTACTTCGATTTCTTCTCGCGCGGCATCGACGACCAAGGGCGCAAGAACATCCTCGGTTGGATGGGAGGCGAGGTGGAGGCCATTGCCCGCTGGCACGAGAACTACAACCAAGTTCTCTTTGAGATTGCCAGCGAAACCAACACCACCATTTGGGACATTACCCATCCTTTTGAGGGCTACGAGGGAGATTGGCGCACACTCATCTGCTCCGACGGTATCCACCCCAACTCTCTGGGGCACCGTCTTATTGCCAACTCCATAATGACAGCGGCCAATTTCTAAGCAACCACTATAACAAAACAACGGGGGCGAGTCATAGCATTATGACTCGCCCCCGCAATTATTGTCGCACAAGCAACACTAACGACCTACAACAAAACGGTGAGGTGTTACTGTTCGTTGTTTTGCAACACCCGTAGCCACGGGCTCTGCTTTCTTAACATTGTGTCCGGGTCTTACGGCACCCTGCCTTGTTTTCTCCACCTTGCGAGGAGCTACAAGGTTCTTCTTGCCGCCCTTTGCCGCTTTCTGCATGGCAGTTGCGGGCTGAGCCATTGCATCAATAAACTCCTGAGCGGGCGATACGCCTTCGCGTGTGAGAGTCACAACCTCCAACGCACCTGCGCCGAAATTACCATCAATATCCTCTGCCAGACCAAGGAAAGTGAAAGGCTCATCATAGGCAAGAACTGCTACACCACTCTCCCTATTGAGCGATACAAATTCCGAGCCCATCTCATAGCCCCAAGTGATAAGTTCGCCATAGATATCATCGTCTGTACAACCCCACTCGGTGTAATCGCCACTGTAGAATCCCGTATACCAATACATTGCACTCTCGGTAGGCTCTACTTTGTAGGGCATCACTGCATAACCCTTGCAGTTGAGGAAGTTTGCAGGATCGAGGTTTGCCAACTCCGTACCATCGTAGTAGTTTCCAAAGACAAATTCAACTGCGGCATCGCTCACAACCTTGTCGAGTGTTCTGAATACATCACTAACAAAGGCTCGCGACGAGGCAATCTCACCACTCTCCATATCAACAGCCACAGCATATGCGAGGTATTCGGTTGAGGGTTGGAGTTGGTTAACCATCATCTTATAGCTACCAACAACAGCACCCATATCGAACAGATACTCCGCCCTGGTGCAGTCGAAGAAGTATGCACCATAATCAATCTCATCGTTTGCATAGGCAATGAGTGCCGCATCGCTACTACCGGCATCTGTTACCCCAAAGTCATACTCATCCTTGCTGATGTACGACAAGAAATAGTATGCGCCCACCGTGGGGATTGCCTCAATAACTGCCGAGTTGTGTGTGATTTCCGAGGGGTCAATGTTGAAGGTCACAACCAAATCGGCAGGATTGCCATTAGCCTCGGTCGTGGTGAATGGGAAAGAGAAGAGCCTGGTTGTGGGCACACCGTCATAGCCGAAACATACAACCACATAGTCGGTTTCGGGCGAGAGTCCATTGAGTGTAGCGATGTCGGTAGGGCCTGTGTGGAGAGCCGCATCAACGCCTCCAAACCACCAGTCCAAGTCCATAATGATAGCCTCCATGAAATCTTGCTCGCTATCATACCAAGTGAGCGACTCGGCAGTCTGAATGGAGCAGATGTACGACTCGTTATCATTGGAGGGAGTAACAACACCTTCTGCGTGGTCGTAGAACACCTCGCTAATGTTCACATCGAAAGTAAGCGACGAGCCCTCGGTCTCCAATGTTGTAAACTCAACAACCTCAGCCTCGGTATTGGGCAAGAAGTCGTCATTTACACCAATAGCATAAGCATAGTATTTAACACCCGATTTAAGATCATCCAATGCGAGCGATTTATCACCCACAAAGCAGAGGTTTGCAATCATCTGGTCGGTTGTTGCATTCATACCAAGGTAGTAGTCCCTGAGAGCCACAAGGTGTGCCTTGTAGGCATCTGCACCACCATAGCTCCACTCGTCAACCTGCTCTTGTGTGAAAGCATTAATAAAATAGGTGGCATCCTTTTTCGAGGGTTTCACATTAATGGTAGCCCCTTTATATTGAATATCACTAACCGACACCTCAAATGTGACATCTACCTTATCGAAATCTTTGGTGGTAAACAACACCTTCTCCAAGTCGGACAATATCTCACCGGTGGGGGTAAGTTGATATGCATAGAGGTAGTATTCGGTATTTGGAGTAAGACCGTCGGTTGAGTCCTCAACAACACCTGTCTTCAAAAAACCCGACAGATACTCTTCGAGGGTTTGCTCATTATACATAGCCTCATCTTCAAACCAAGCCAAATCATCGTAGATATAATCATCATCGGTGTCAAACATATCAAAATATGGCTTATCGATAATCATCGCCACATAGGGTGTCGTTGTATCAACCGGTGTAATTCGGAAAGATACACTGGTTTTTTCTGTCGAGAGAATCTCAAACTTAAAATAGGATTCGGGTTGAGGATCAGGACCTGGTCCAGGAGTAGGTTCAGGATCACAACCAACGCCAATCAGCATCATTGCCGAAGCAAGCAACGAAAATAGGAGTTTCGTCCTTTTCATAATAATGTTTTGTTAGAGGTTAATTTGTAAAATTTAGTTTTAGTGTGGTTACCCATTGGCGGAGTGCACCGCCCTCCAACAAGGTGTAACTATCGCAAAATTACAAAAAATAAAATGTAAAAAACAAAAATTTTGCACTAATTTCACTGGGGGGGGTAATTCGCTGTATATCAATCACTTACATTTTTATTATTTTCTATCAATTTTGATATTTTTTCGACTTTATACAAGATATTTTTACAACATAAAAAAACATCGATGTTTTAGTGTAATTTATGACAACCGCCCTGCCAATGTGCAAGGGCGGTTGTTTTATCACCCGACTTACACTATCTTTGCAGAAACAAAGCAACAAAACCACAACCTCAAAACATCAAAACCCATGAAAAGAAGTATTCGCTTGGCACTAATCGCCATTATAGCACTTTGTAGCCACACAAAACTATTGGCACAAGAGAGTATGGAGGATAAAATCACCCTCAGTATTAACCGCTGGGATGGTCGCTACGACCTCGGAGAAACAGTAACAATCAAGGCAAGTGTCCCCGAGGAGTTCGAGGCTATCCGAGAGATTTATGTAAACAGTATTCTCGAATCCAAAGAGAAAGTTTGGGTTGAGGCAGGCGAGTACGATATTCTCACGCGCACCTACAACACCCCCACATCGGTAATGCTCCGTTTTAGCAATCCCGACAAAAAACAGAAGAAGGACTTTACCGACATTGGATATTGCGTAGGTATGGAGCACTTCAAACCCGGTTTTCAAAAGCCCGCCGATTTCTATGAGTGGTGGCAGGAGCAGGTGGCCGAATTGCGCAAAACACCCATCGATGCAACCATTAAGCCCGTAGCCGTACCCAAGAAATATGCCGAAAATTATGTATGCTACGATGTGGAACTGAGTTGTAGCGAGGGCGGTGCACCCGTAAGGGGATATATGGCCCTTCCTCGCAATGCCGAGCCAAAACAACTTCCCATCTGCATCTTCACTCACGGCGCAGGCGTAAATGGCGGTAGCAATCGTTCAAAAATAGATGTAGCCTTGCGTTATGCCCGCCAGGGAGGTGGCAGCATCGCCTTCGATATCAATGCCCACGGAATGCTCAACGATCAGCCCCAATCCTACTATGACGAGCTGAATAGTGGCGAACTCAAAAATTACAAAGAGCGCCCCATCCACAATCGCGAGGACTACTATTTCAGGGGTATGTATCTACGCCTGCAACGCCTTGTCGATTGGATGTGCACCCTGCCCGAATGGGATGGCGAGCGCATTTTGGTCATCGGTAGCAGTCAGGGTGGCGCACAGACGGCTGCAATATGCGGCTTGGACAACCGCGTTACCCACGCCGTAATCCGCGAGCCCGGAATGACGGACATCGGTGGCTTTATTGCCGGCCGCAAAGGTGGCCAACCTTGGGTATTCAACAAAGAAGGACAGTCGGAGGAGGCTTTTATGAAGTGGATGCCCTATTTCGACACCGCATTCTTCCTCGAACACAGCACCGCCGAACTCGTATATGAGTGCGGTTGGGTTGATATGGCGTGTCCACCCTCGGCAATTATGGTGGGTTACAACCTCGCAAGTGGCAACAAAACAATCTACACCTACCCCTATCGAGCTCACGGTGTGCCCAAAGGAAAATACCGCCCCGAATGGCAGGAAAAGGTTATGGACAAGATTAATGAATTCATCCGCACAGCCCTCAGGGCAAAATAACCAAACGACTACCGCTCGCGAGCAAAAGCGAAGCCGGAGCCAAAACAAGAGTAACCTCATACACCCCGTATCATACGATTAGTTATAAAGGGTATGGATATTGCATCCACACCCTTTATTCATATATTCACAAACAGCACCAAATTGGCGGTTTGAAAAATGTTATTATCTTTGCAAATCATATAAAAATTCAACAGAACAGTGAGGCGGTTATTTTTGATATTACTATCGGTTGTTGCGTTTATGCAGATTGCTAACGCTCAGGAGGATAAAACACAGGGGGCACTCTCCTATCGTGGTTTTTCGGGCGGCATGATGCTCCACGCCGGATGGATTGCAAGGGGTGATATAATGGTCGGCAGCAACACCCAATCGATTTCGGGCGCGACATTGGGTATTGGTGGCGCTGTACGCTTCCGCTTTGGCGACCACCTGCGCATCGGCACCGAGGGTTACACCTCCTCGGTCGGCTATGGCAAATGGGGCTCGTCGCTCTCCATTGGTTGGGGCGGCCTGCTTGTTGATTGGAGCTGGAAGATGGGGGATTTTGTACCCTATGTGGGTGCAACCGTTGGTGGCGGTGTGGTCGAGAACCTCACGCTTACTCGCGAGCCGCAACTCGACACCATCCCCGAAAAGGAGCTCTCCTATCGCACCTATGGTGTGGGCGTAGTTGTGCCCTTTGTGGGCGTGGAATACCCGCTCTCGGAGCGTATGTCGCTCACTGCCAAGGCCGATTGGATGTTCCAGCTTGGTCGCAGGGAGTTCGACTTTCCCTCGGGCATCAGGTGCTATGTGGGTATGATGTTCACACACTAACCCTCTTGTGTCGGACTCGATTGGGAGAGCGTATCGAACGCCCCACAGAGTTTTTTATAAAAATTTTGAGCAAAAAGTTGCACAATTAAAAAATGCGTTGTACTTTTGCCACGCTTTTAGGAAGTAAATGCTGTTTTAGCTCAGTGGTAGAGCACTTCCTTGGTAAGGAAGAGGTCCCGAGTTCAATCCTCGGAAACAGCTCAAAGCAAACAATGAGAAGGTGAAACGAAAGTTTCACCTTTTTTGTTATGCGGGGTGTGGGAACTTGTTCACATACACCCCGCATAACAAAAAAGAAGAGGGCGACACTCGTTGTCGCCCTTTCTCGTTGTTTGCTTTGATGGCGCCCGCGGCAGCGTCAGAGGAAAGACAAGCGAAGCGCAGTCAATCCTCGGAGGTGGCAGAGGAAAGACAAGCGGCAGCAGCAGCAGAGGAAAGACAAGCGTCAGCGCAGTCAATCCTCGGAGGTGGCAGAGGAAAGACAAGCGAAGCGCAGTCAATCCTCGGAGGTGGTAGAGGAAAGACAAGCGAAGCGCAGTCAATCCTCAAAAGTCCCCGCGGCAGCGCAAGAGGAAAGGGCAACACGGAGTGTGTGCTAATCCTCGTAGAAAGCGCCTTTGTGGCAAAAAATTAAGGGGCTCCCTCTATTGGTAGGAGTCCCTTAAATCTCTTCTATACAGGGCTTAAATCAAAAGCACCATCCCAATCTAATACTAAACGACAGGGCTATATTATCGTTTTTGAGTCCGAAGTAGTCGAGCAGTTGAAAGCCGTGGTGGTAGCCCGTTTCGGCCGGGGTGCCGAAAGCATATCCTCCACCGGCCCAAAAGTCGGCAATAAATCGTCCCCAAGTGCGCTGATAGCCCACCGTAGCAAGCAGGGCCGTCATCTGGGCAAGTGTTCGCTCGCCCGTAGCACGAGCATCGTAGTGGTAGCGCGAGAATATAGCCTCGGGGCGCAGATAGAAACCATCCAGAGGTCGCAACGAAGAGTAGTCGCCCACAAAGAATTTATGCCCATAGCGGAGCGTAAAGCCCAAGGGGCGATTGTGATACTTATCGTAGCCAGCACCTATCAGGCTGGCGCAAATCTCGGCACTCTGTTTTATTGTAGGCAGGGCCCTCTCGTACGAGATTTTCGTACTACCGCTACCCCACGACAGGAATGTAAACTTTATGGCATTGGGGCGTACCTCCTGCTGTGCACTGAGGGTGGAGGTTGCCACCAACAGCGCAACCACCAAAACGCCTATTCTCCTTAGCATAACTCTTCGATACCTATTTTATTAAAGAGAAGGCACCCCACACAAGGGAGTGCCTCCAAACTTCACATATCAATCGTTGTACCCGAAAGAGGACTATTTGGCAGCCTCTTTCTCGGCTTTGATGAATGCTTCGAGCTCTACAAGACGAGCCTTTGCGGGCTCCACTTTGTCGCCGGCAACCACAAGGCGGTAGCTATCAACGGCTGCCTGGTTCTCGTTCTTGCTGTCGTATGCCACTGCCATAAGGTAGTAAACATCGCTCTGCTGCTCGGGAGTAGCCATAATAGCACCTGCCAACTCGCCCCAAGCCAAAACATTGTCCCAATCCTGCAACTCGGCAGCCTTCTGCAAACGATACATCTGGTTGGTAGCGTTCATAGGATCTGCGCCAATGAGAGTTTCGAGAGTTGCATAAGCAGCCTCCTTGTTTGCAGCACCAAACTCCTCCTGAGCCTTAACCAAGAGGTAGTTCGAGAGCTCGGCTTTTGCCTTGGCTGCGGGCTCGGCGAATTTGCTGTGACGGTTTTCGAGTGCGATGATGTCGGTATAGACCTTCACGCCGTTCTCAAAATCCTTCAACTCGCAGTAGCTCATTGCAAGGTGCAGAGCAAGCTCGGTATCCTGAGGGTTGGCCTCGTAGCCTTTTGCGAAGACCTCAACAGCTGCTGCGTAGTCTTTGCTGTTGAACGACTTTGCACCAAGCATTTTGTACACTTTCGAAATAGCGCTCTTTGCGCTGCGCGAAGTCTTGGCATCGTTATACAGGAGGGCAACCTCATCTGCCTTGTGAAGGTCCACAAGTGCTGCATTGGGATCTGCAGTCACCTTCGACAGACCGATGCGGAAGTAGCAGTTGGGGATAAGTTTCTGAGCCTTCTCTGCCATTTCGTAGTTATCCTCGTTGTAGGCAGTCTCAACAACTGCTTCGAGGGCAACAACTGCCTCGGCGTAGTTTTTGGCATTTACAAAACCTGCGGCTTTGTTCCAAAGGGCGGTGAGGTCTTCCTGTGCGAAAGCGGTGGAGCTTGCAACAAGTGCTGCGAGAGCAACGATAAGCGATTTAATTTTCATTGTTTCTATAATTTATTTGTGTTTGTTTTTATCTCATTGTGTTAATAACAACGCATTTCCAGCCTACAAAATTACACAATCCCGCGTGGAAAACAAATTTACCTGCGCAGTTTTTTGAAAAATTCCTCCATCAAAGCCCTGCACTCCTCTTCCATAAAGCCCGAAGTGACAGTTGTTTTGGGGTGGAAGATGTGGTCGGAGTAGGTTGAATACCCTTTTTTGGGGTCGGCCGCGCCATAGACCACGCGCCCCACCTGACTCCACGCAATAGCCCCCGCACACATAACACAGGGCTCCACCGTAACATAGAGCGTACACTCGGGCAGGTATTTGCCACCCAGCGAGTTCATCGCTGCCGTGAGCGCCTGCATCTCGGCGTGAGCTGTGGCGTCGCCCAAAGCCTCCACCCTGTTGTGACCTTTGCCCACAATACGGCCACCGCATACAACCACCGCTCCAATGGGTACTTCTCCCTCTTCGGCTGCCAAACGAGCCTCCGCAAGGGCGCTCTGCATAAAAAAATGCTCCATTGTGTACTCTGTTTCCATCTTTTTCACTACCTTTGAAAGATTTTTGTGCCATTAGCACTTTTCACTCCGACAAAAGTAATAAAAATTATACAAAAAACTATGTACAGAACACACACTTGCGGCGAACTTCGCCTTTCGCACCTCTCCGAGGAGGTAACACTTGCAGGTTGGGTACAGAGGGTACGCAACTTGGGCGGTATGACTTTCATTGACCTCAGGGACCGCTATGGTATCACCCAGCTTGTTGTGGACGATGCGTGCAACCAGGAGGTTAAGGAGGCTGCTGCTTCGCTCGGACGCGAGTTTGTCATTCAGGCCAAAGGTCGTGTTTTGGAGCGTTCGAGCAAAAACAACAAAATTCCCACCGGCGAGATTGAGATTGCCGTTGCGGAGTTGAAGGTGCTCAATGCTGCCGACACCCCACCCTTCACCATCGAGGACAACACCGATGGTGGCGACGACCTGAGAATGCGCTACCGCTACCTCGATTTGAGGCGCAATCCGCTGAAAAATGCTCTTATGCTCCGCCACCGTATGGCACAGGTTACTCGCAACTTCCTCGATGGCGAGAACTTTATGGAGATTGAGACTCCCTATATGATTAACTCCACTCCCGAGGGCGCTCGCGACTTCCTTGTTCCTTCGAGGCTCAACCCCGGCAAGTTCTACGCTCTGCCCCAGAGCCCCCAGACCTTCAAACAGCTTCTGATGGTGGCAGGCTACGACCGCTACTTCCAGATTGTACGCTGTTTCCGCGATGAGGACCTCCGTGCCGACCGTCAGCCCGAATTCACACAGATTGACTGCGAGATGTCGTTTGTGGAGCAGGAGGATGTTCTCAACATCTTCGAGCGCTTTGCCAAGACACTCTTCAAGGATGTGCTCGGTGTGGAGATTGACTACTCGTTCCCCCGTATGTCGTGGCACGAGGCTATGGAGAAATATGGCTCCGACAAACCCGACATCCGTTTCGGTATGGAGTTCAACGATATTACCGCCGATGTTAAGGGCAAAGATTTTGTGGTGTTCGACTCGGCAGAGTATGTGGGCGCCATTGTGGCAGAGGGCTGCGCAGGCTATACCCGCAAGCAGATTGACGGCCTTACCGAATTCGTAAAACGCCCTCAGGTGGGTGCCAAAGGTTTGGTATGGATTCGCATTGACGAGAACGGTGTTAAGTCGAGCATCGACAAGTTCTACACCCCCGAGGAACTCGGCGCTATCGCTGCCAAGTGCGGTGCCAAGTGTGGCGATTTGATTCTCATCTTGGCGGGCGACAGGAAACACACTCTCTCGGCTCTGAATGTATTGCGTTTGGAGATGGGCGATAGGCTCGGCCTTAGGGACCCCAAGAAATTTGCACCTATGTGGGTTGTGGACTTCCCATTGTTGGAGTGGGACGAGGAGACACAGCGTTTCTATGCTATGCACCACCCCTTCACCTCGCCCAAGCCCGAGGATATTCAGTATATGGACAGCGACCCCGGACGAGTACGCGCCAACGCCTACGACTTTGTATGCAATGGTGTTGAGGTCGGCGGTGGCTCGGTGCGTATCTTCGATAGCGAGTTGCAGCAAAAGATGTTCCGCCTCCTCGGCTTTACCCCCGAGCAGGCCGAGGCTCAGTTTGGCTTCCTGATGAACGCCTTTAAGTTTGGTGCACCTCCTCACGCAGGTATCGCCTTTGGTTTCGATAGGTTCTGCTCGCTCTTTGGTGGCTCGGAGTCCATCCGCGACTACATTGCCTTCCCCAAGAACAATCAGGGCCGCGATGTTATGGTAGACTCGCCTACTGCTATCGACCCTGCACAACTTGTGGATTTGAAGATTAAACTCGTTGAAGAGTAGAAAAGAAGAGTCTAAAACCAGAGAGGCCCACCTTTAATCGGTGGGCCTCTTGTTTTTAGACGGTTAACCGTCAGCGGGCGGAGCGCAACAGAGGGAAATTGAAAATGACTGTCGTGGAAAAAATGTACTAAGTAAAAAGATAAAAGTCCACACTCGGCTCTGTTCCCAACATCTTTGAAGGGGTAGATTGCGGTGGGATTTTTGTGCCAAAAGAAGGAGCGACACCGGAGTTTACGCAAGTAAATGAGGATGTCGCTCTCTGAATTTTGGTGCAAAAATCACCCACAAGATACCCCTTCAAAAAAAGTTTGGGATACCTCACGGTATCCCAAACCCCCCAACTTAAAATACTGATTATGAAAGAATCACTAAAACAACTATTTGCGTTTCTCACGCCAACAAATTGTTTGTAGAACAAAAATAGACATTTTTTTTGAGTTTCCAAAGTTTTTCCCAAAAAAAGAGATTATATTTGTAATAAAGTTTGGGAATGGAGATAATATATGCCCAAAACGCAACAAAAATGACGAAAAATTATGGAGAAAAAGGAGTTTAACCCTTCGGATGTAGGATGCAACAATGGCAACTATTTCGGTATGCCTTTCACGACCGACGAGTCGGCTTTGGTGTTGGTGTCGGTGCCTTGGGGTGTTACGGCATCCTATGGTGGTGGCCAGAGCTATGCTCCCGACGCTATTATTGGCGCCTCGGTACAGCTGGATTTTTACGACCCTGTGAGCCCCAACGAGTGGAAGAAGGGTATTGCAACAGCACCCATAGACTACTCTATTCAGGATATGGACTCAATACTCAGGGGCGACGCCAAGAAAGTCATAAAGTACTTGGAGGAGGGCGGTACTCTCTTTGAGTCGTCGATGCTCTCCACCCGCACTGCAAGGGTTAATCACGGCTCTGCGGAGATGAACTGCAAAGTCTATGAGCAGACCTCCGAGTGGCTCTCTAAGGGTAAACTTGTTGGCTTGGTGGGTGGCGACCACAGCACTCCTCTGGGTTTCATCAAGGCTTTGGGCGAGAGGTACAAAGATTTTGGTGTGTTGCATATCGACGCCCACGCCGATTTGCGAGAGGCTTATGAGGGTTTCCTCTTCTCGCACGCCTCCATTATGTATAATGTACTCAGGGATGTGGAGTCGGTGAGCAAACTCGTACAGGTTGGCATCCGCGACTACTGCGACGACGAGGTTGCGCTGGCCGAGAGTATGGGCACAAGGGTTGTGCAGTTCGACGATTGGAAGTTGGCCTCGGAGCGCTTCGAGGGCACCACTTGGGCCGAGCAGTGCCAAAGGATTATTGCGGAGTTGCCCCAGGAGGTGTATGTGAGCTTCGATATTGACGGCCTATCGGCCGAGCAATGCCCCGGCACAGGAACACCCGTTGCGGGAGGTTTATCGTTCCATCAGGCTGTTTATCTGCTCGATGCGGTTGTGAGGAGTGGCAGGAAGATTATCGGTTTCGACCTTGTGGAGGTTGCTCCTCAGGGTGGCGAGAGCGAGTGGGATGCAAATGTTGGTGCCCGTATGCTCTATAAATTGTGTGGCCTTATACTCAAATCCAATTAATTGGTTATATTTGCGCCTCGGAATGGAGAATTTCACAAATTAAACAATAAAAAACAGTTAAAAAAACGCTATGAAAAAAGTTCTTATTATCGCAGTAGCTGCCTTGGCAGTTGTTAGCATGACTTCGTGCGGTGGTTCGCGCGCAATGAAAAGCGATGTTGACACCCTCTCGTATGCATTGGGTACCGACTTTGGTAACTCGCTCAAAAGGCTTGTAAACTCGCTCGAAGACGAGATGAATATGGATCTCTTCTACAAGGGTGTGGAGGATGCTCTTGCCGAGAATGTTGCCATCGAGCAGCAGGAGGCTTACGCATTCTTGCGCAACTATATGAATGTTGTAAATCCCCAGAAAGCACTTGCTGCTTCGACTGCATACCTTGCAGAGATTGAGAAACAGGAGGGTGTTCAGAAGACCGAGAGCGGTCTGTTGTATCAGATTGTACGCGAGGGTAACGCCGAGAAGAAGGCTACTCTCGACACCGATAAAGTAAGGGTTATGTACGAGGGTAAAACCCGCGATGGCAAGGTTTTCGACTCGTCGTATGAGCGTGGCGATACCGCACAGTTCGCCCTCAACCAGGTTATCAAAGGTTGGACCGAGGGTATGAAACTCGTTGGCGAGGGTGGCGAGATTAAACTCTGGATTCCCGCAAACCTTGCATACGGTCCTCGTGGTACCCGCGACGGCTCGATTGGCCCCAACCACGCAATCACTTTCACCGTAGAGCTCGTGGAGGTTATCCCCACCGAGACCGAGGCTAAATAAGAGAGTATTTTGCAAACACAATAGCGGGCTTCCGACAGTTCGGAAGCCCGCTATTGTTATATTAGAAAGATTTTGGGCGCAAATAAAGAAAACGCTCTCCGGAATTTGGTGCGAAGAGCACCTCTCGTATGCGTTTTACCACAATTTTGCAGGATACTCACCCGCCTCAATCAGAGCATTGATCTTGGCAACAACGGCGGGCTTATCCTCCTTGTATGTTACGCCAAACCACTGCGAATTGCAGGTCAGCACCTTCATTGTCGCAACGCCCGAATTGATGAGGGTATTGACCGCCATAGGGATGTAGAACTCGCTTTTGAGGTTGGTCATATTCTCCTCCTTGGAGAGGAACTCCACAAAGAGTCTATCGCTATGGCGGAAGTAGTCGGGCGTAAAGCCAAACATATTCATCGACACGGTGGCATCCTCTCTGATTTCCACCTCCTGCTCGTCCTGGTTGTACACCACCCTACCATCTGCAAGGCGTTTGATACCCAGACGCTCGGTCATACCTGCAAGGTTGCCCTCGGCATCGACCACACACTCGCCCCTCGACACGGTGCCGAAGTCGCTCAGGGTGTTGCAGAGTTTGTAACCCACCATACAGTATTTACCCTCCACACCTGCGGTGAGCGAGTTGAGATAGGCTGCCATTGTGCGGAAAGCATCGTAGCCATAGAAATCGTCGGCATTGATAACCGCAAAGGGGGTATTGATAACCTCGGCACCCATCATAATGGCGTGGTTTGTGCCCCAAGGCTTAACCCTCTCGGCGGGCAGCTCGAAACCCTCGGGGAGTTTATTGAGCTCCTGATAGACGAAATCGACCTCAATTTTGCCGCCAAAGCGCGAGGCTGGGAATGCTGCCTTGAAGGTGTCGGCAAAAGCCTCACGAATGACGAATACCACCTTGCCGAAGCCTGCGCGTGCAGCGTCATAGATGGAGTAGTCGATGATTGCCTCGCCCGCAGGACCTACGCCGTCCATCTGTTTGAGCGAGCCGTAGCGCGAAGCCATACCGGCAGCGAGTACGAGAAGTGTTGGTTTGCTCATAGTTCTATTGTATCTTTTTTGATTACTTTTCTCTCAATCCACGCAAAGTTACACCATATTATTTATATTGCAAATGCCTAAGAGATAAAAAAGGCTAACCTGCAAAAGGTTAGCCCATTGTGTATTCTTTTCGCACAGCGAGAAATTATTTGTATGCCTCGTTAAGGCCTTTGATGATTTCGGCGGTGATGTTGAGTGCGGGATTGGCGTTGATGACGGGACCGCCGGTGGTGGTGCTCGAAAGCACGAGGTCGTAGCGGAGGTCTGCATTGAGTTTGGCTACATACTCATAGATGTTGTTCACAATCTGGTTGTTGATAACCATCTCCTCCTCGGCAAGCTCGTTACCTACCTTCTGAGCCTCCTGCTGGTGCTTGTTGATGCGCTCCTGAATCTTGGCCTCCTCGGCTTGGAGTTTCTGCATCTCAGCCTCGGCATTTGCGCGAGTGATGAGCACCTTCTGCACCTTATCCTGCAACTCTACAACCTTGTTTTGGAGTTTGTTGTAGTCTTTCTGAATAGCGCTCTCGGCAGTGGTGAGCTTTTTGGTAGCAGCGTCGTACTTGGTCTGGAACTCAGCCTGTTTGTCTTTTGCGAACTGATACTCCGACACAACCTGGTCGATGTTGAAGAATGCGATTTTGCCGGTTGTAGCGGCAGCCTCTGCGCCCTCTGCCACGGGCTGGTTTGCGGTGTTGTTGCAAGCGGTCATACCCAATGCGAGGGCTGCAACCGCAATCAAAAGTTTTTTCATGGTTTTTGTTCTTATTTTTGTTTTTGTATTGTCAAAAATCGCTAACGAGTGGCAAATATAATAAATTTATTGGGAAAGGTTAATTTCTCGGCTCTTTTTATTAACTTTGTACGATTAAACTTTATTACAGAGTAGAACTATGTTTGACTATCTGAGAGGTCTTTTGGCCGAACTAACACCCACCTATGCCGTAATCGAGTGCGGAGGTGTGGGTTATATCGTAACCATCTCGCTCCAAACCTACACCAAGTTGGAGGGCCGCGAGGAGGCAATGGTCTATGTACACCACATTGTCCGCGAGGATGCCGAGATTTTGTATGGCTTTGCCGAGCGCAGCGAGAGAGATATTTTCCGCCTTCTGATTGGCGTTTCGGGCGTGGGTGGCGGCACAGCAAGGATGATTCTCTCGACATACACCCCTTCGGAACTCTCGAACATCATCACCTCCGAGAATGCCGTATTGCTCAAAAATGTCAAGGGTTTGGGACTCAAAACCGCCCAGAAGATCATCGTTGAGATTAAGGACAAGGTTGTGGGTATTGAGAGTGGTAGCGGCGCAAAGAGTGCGCAGAAAGACCTGCTCGACAATATGTCGGCTGGCTCGGAGAGCTACTCGGAGGCTTTGCAGGCTCTCTCGATGCTCGGTTTTGGCAAGGCTGCAAGCGAAAAGGTGTTGCGCAAAGTTCTCAAAGAGAACCCCAATGCCGAGGTAGAAACCCTCATCCGCCTTTCGCTCAAACAATTGTAGTAGCACACCCAACAAACTCAACAATAAGATGACAAAGAAGTTAATCGACAAGAGCAAGACTCTGTTTCACAACATAAAGAGCCGCATTACACCCGCCTTTTTGGTCACACTCGCCATGGCGTTCATCTTTTGGTATAGCGGCAAGTTGCAGTACACCTACACCACAACTATCCCATTTACGGTGGAGATTGAGGGCGACAGGGTGCGCACAACCTGTATGGTTGAGGGTACGGGACACAACCTCCTTTCGGCACGCTACTTCAAGAGGCGTGTTGTGAAGTTGCAGCGTTTCGATGTGGATTTACTCTCTGTCGATGGGGTGTCGAACACATACGAAATCTCGCCCACCTCGTTGCAAAACATTCTCTCGGTGCGCTACCCCAATCTCAAAATAGTGTCGGTGAGCAGGATGCCGTTCATCGTTCTCAAAGAGTGGTAATTTTTCTACCTTCGTATCCAACAGTAGAGCAATGAAACGAGTTGCCATAACGGGAGGTATCGGAAGCGGAAAGAGCACCGTTTGCAGGGCTCTCTCCGAGGTCTCGGGGGCGCCAATATACGACTCCGACAGCAGAGCCAAGGAGATTATGGCTTCCCACCCTGCCGTACGGAGCGAGCTTGTGGCGCTCTTTGGCGAGGAGGTTTTCGAGGGTGGAGTGCTCAACAGGGGCCTCATTGCCTCGCGCGTGTTCGGCAACGAGGATATGCTCCAAAGACTCAACGCCATTGTCCACCCCCGCGTGGTGGAGGACTTTGAGTGTTGGGCGGAGAGCCAAACGACAGACTATGTCATCTTGGAGAGTGCACTGCTATTTACCTCGCCGCTTGTGGGCCACTACGACCTTGCGGTGGTGGTGGATGCACCGCTGGAAATGCGTATCGAAAGATGTATGAGGCGCGACGGGGTAACCCGCGAGCAGGTCACCAGACGCATAGAGAGCCAAATGAGTGCCGAGCAGATGCTTGGCAGAGCAGATATTGTGGTCGAGGCAGATGGTAGAGATTTGCGCCCGACAGTAGAAGATATTGACCATATCATACGACAAAGATGAAGACTCAAAGTCCATATCGAAAGGTAATGTCGATACTCAACATTACTCCCGACTCGTTTTTTGCCACCAGCAGGGCAGAGAGCGAAGCCGACATACGCGCCCGCGTGGAGCGTATGATTGCCGAGGGGGCGGATATTATTGATATTGGCGGCTACTCCACCCGCCCCGGAGCTTCGGATGTCCCCACCGACGAAGAGGTGGCAAGGGTTCTTTTGGGCGTAAGGGTTGTTAGGGAGGTAGCACCCACAGTGCCCATTTCGATTGACACTTTCCGCAGCGAGGTTGCCGAGGCGGTGCTCTCGCGGTACGACAACATCATAATCAACGACATCTCGGCAGGCGAGCGCGACGGGCGTATGGCGGAGGTTATTGCCAAGTGGGAGGCCCCAATGGTTGTTATGCACTCGCGTGGCACCCCAAAAACAATGCAGTCGCTCACCCACTACGAGGATGTTGTGACGGAGGTGCGCGACTACTTGGCACAGCGTGCCGAGTGGCTGAGGAGCAAGGGCGTTAAGGATATTATCTTGGACCCCGGCATTGGTTTTGCCAAAGATGATGTGCAGAATTTTGCGCTGCTTGCAGGCTTGGAGCAGATAGCCGCGCTCGGCTATCCGGTGTTGGCCGGCATCTCGCGCAAGAGTTTTATGTGCCGCACGCTCTCTATCACTCCCAACGAAGCCCTCGAAGCAACAACGGCTCTCCATTGGGCTTGCTTGGAACGAGGCGCAGCTATTTTGCGTGTGCACGACACCCTTGCCGCACGACAGACCATCACTCTCTACGAAAAACTCCACAAACTATGAAACACCAGATAATCGACATTCAAGACCTCCACAAACACTACGGCTCCTTTGAGGTGCTGCGTGGTGTGTCGCTCACAATTGCCGAGGGCGAGGTTGTTGCCATTGTTGGCCCGAGTGGTGCGGGCAAGACCACCCTACTCCACGCCATTGGTGCACTCTCGGACTTTGACGGTGGCAAGGTGGTGGTTGACGGTGTGGATGTGGGCTCTCTCTCGGGCGACGCAGCAGCCGATTTCAGGGCTACAAAGGTGGGCTTGGTGTTCCAATTTCACCACCTGCTGCCCGAATTTACCGCCTTCGAGAATGTCTGCCTTGCGGGCTATATTGCAGGGCGCGACAAACAAGAGGTGAAGCAGAGAGCTACCGAACTGCTCTCTATGGTGGGACTCTCCGAGCGACTTGGACATAAGCCATCGCAACTCTCGGGTGGAGAGCAACAGCGTGTGGCTATTGCTCGCGCACTGATAAACTCCCCCCGCATACTGCTTGCCGACGAACCTTCGGGCAACCTCGACTCGCACAACCGCACCGAAATTCACAATCTCTTCTTCGAGTTGCGCGATAGGCTTGGGCTTACGATTGTGGTCGTAACCCACGACGAGTCGCTTGCCCAAATGAGCGACCGACAGATTGCTATTGTGGATGGACAAATCGCAAACGAATAATCAAAGGCTACACTAAAAGTTCTTGGCAAAACTTTTTGCCCAAAGCCTCGAAATAAGATGACACCCGAACTGAAAGAACTTCTCGAAGAACTCTATCTTCGCTACGACAACCCCGACTTTATTGAGGCGGACCCCATCAGTATTCCCCACTCCTTCTCTTCGCAACGCGACAGAGAGATTAGCGGTTTTCTAGCTGCAACCATTGCGTGGGGTAACCGCAAGGCTATTGTCAAGAGTGCTCATCGTATGATGGACTTTTTGGACAGGGCCCCCTATGACTTCATTGTTGGGGCTTCGGAGAGCGAAATGGCACCTCTTAGGAATTATGTGCATCGCACCTTCAATGGCGAGGACCTCACTTGCTTTGTGGAGGCCCTAAGGCGCATTTGCCTCTCTCACGGCTCGCTTGGCGAGTGGTTCGAGGAGGCGTGGGAGCGCACGGGCGATATGAGGGTTGTTTTGGCCGATTTTCGCAGTGAGTTCTTCAATCTACCCCACCCTCAGCGCAGCGAAAAACACCTCTCATCTATCGCCAAAGGTGCAGCCTGCAAGAGGCTCAATATGTACCTTCGATGGATGGTGCGCGAGGATAAACACGGTGTGGATTTCGGCTATTGGAAACGAATTCCCTCGTCGGCCCTCTATCTACCATTAGACCTCCATTCGGGCAACATCTCGCGCGAACTTGGCATCCTCACTCGCCGCCAAAACGATTGGAAGGCTGTGGAGGAGGTTATGACACATCTGCGCAAAGCTGATGCCTCAGACCCCGTAAAATACGACTACGCACTCTTTGGCGTAGGTATCAATAAGGGGCTGTGAAAATTGAAAATTGAAAATTGAAAATTGAAAATTTTGGTGCGCCACAGGCGCGGGTATTAAAAAAGATACCCGTGAACAGGGGGGCAAGAAAAACAGGAATGACAAAAGAAACAAGAGTGACTCAAAAAACGGGAGAAACAGGACTCCCTGCACTTCCCGTCTTTCCTATTCTCCCTGTTTTTCTTATTTTTCCTCTCGGGCGCCCCGCACCCGCCGACGGTAGACGATAGGCAAAACATGTCTTTCCTAAGAGCGGTAGATGCCAACCGCCTCAACTGCGTTGAGTCGTGGCAAGACAATTATAATCAAGCCTTAGGGCTGTTGTCGGTAGACGGTATACGATATAAAAGGTATGTCACGCGATTTTTGTTTCAAAAGGTTCAATGTTGCCCAGCCACGCTCGGCAATGAAGGTGGGCACCGATGGTGTCCTGCTGGGTGCGTGGGCAGACCTCGGAGAGTCGCAGGGGCAAATACTCGACATTGGAACAGGTACGGGACTTGTGGCACTTATGGCGGCACAGCGCACCGAGAGGTGGGGCGCAAAGATTGTGGGCGTGGAGATTGACGCCCCGAGTGCCGAGGATGCGAGGGATAATTTCGGGGCTTCGGAGTGGTCGGCAAGGCTCACGGTTGTAGAGTGCCCCATTCAGGAGTATCGCAGCGAGGAGAAGTTCAACCATATACTCTCCAACCCTCCCTACTTTGTTCGCTCACTCACCTCGCCCGATGCGGCCCGCACCGCGGCACGCCACACCACCTCGCTCACCTTCGAGGAGTTGGCAGCAGCTGCGGCACGACTGCTCGCACCCGATGGCAGGCTGAGCCTTGTGCTCCCCTACGACGCTGTGGGCGATATGACTCTTGCGGCGGCACGCAGCGGGCTGTTCCTTGCCCGCCGAGCAGATGTCCGCACCAAGCATACTGCCGCCCCCAAACGCTCACTTCTGGAATATCGCTTTGAGCCACGCCCTACGGAGCGCACAACCCTCACCATCCACATCGAGGGCGGCGACTACTCCGAAGAGTACCGCACCCTAACCAAAGATTTTTACCTGAATTTCTAATAACAATCGAGCGCACTTTTCTGAAAAATGCGCTCGATTGTGCTACTGATAATACTGACAATACTTATCTTATTCATCGATAATTGCAAGTTCCACGGGGCAATCAAGTACAAAGACAGTCTCATCATCTGCTGTTAGGGTTATGGTTAGATTGTGTTCGCCCACAGCCGACTCGGGAACCTCGTTAAAGTATAAAAACAACTCTTTAATAAGACACAAACCATCTTCGGGAAGGTCGTTAATATAACCACTTATGTGATTTTCTTCATGACCTGTATAGTTGTTTTTAATATACTCCCAATAAGACCAGCCACCATATTCAACAATATCGCCAAGCGAAGAGCCTGCGGGGTGTTCCGTATCGAAATCGCGATCACTGACAACATCTATCGCAACAAAGTCTTTCCAATAGACCATTCGATAGGTAAAATCTCCTGTTTCAAGGTCTTTGGGATCAACTTTTCGCTCATTATATCCGAGGTCATTATGCTTTACACAAAGTTCTCCATATACCTTTTTTTCTTCCCCCTTGCTTTTATACGAATACTCTTTTGTGTCAAAGGTATCCCAATATAATTCAATGCAGTTCTCCCCAAGCGAACGCGCTTTTATATCACCTGCCAAATAGTAGGCGATGAACGACTCTGCATTATAGTATTGCCAAGGGAAATGATACCCACCACAACTTGTAAACGAGCACAAAACTAAAACTACCGAAAACCACCCATATCGTTTCATGATACCAGACACTTATGATTTAACATCAAGGAGAACAGTGCTAAACATCCAATTATAGTTTCTTTCCCTATTTAATGTCGTTGGCGCTCCCAGACTTCGAGGTCTTTGGGCACTCCACCATCAATCGTAAATCGCACAGCCGTACGCACCGAGTGGAAGCCATTGCAGCCCGCAGCTCCGGGGTTGATGTTCAGCACCCCAAAGCGTTTGTCGTATCCCACTCGCAATATGTGGCTATGACCGCAGACAAAAATCGTGGGGCGCAGGGAGCAGATTTTGGCATAGACCTCGCGCACATAGCGACCGCCATAGAAACCAATGTGAGTCATAAGAATACGCGCGCCCTCCCTTTCGAAGCATTGCCACTCGGGGTATGTAAGGCGCATAGTGTGGTCGTCGATGTTGCCATAGACAGCCACCACCCTCTTACCGAAGGCGGTCATCTTTCGGGCGCACTCTTCACTACCAATATCCCCCGCACACCAAATCTCATCGACCTCGGCGAGGAAGTCTTTCAATGGTTCATCGAAGGTGCCGTGCAGGTCGGATATAACACCTACTCGTAGCACTCCCATCGGAAGATATTAGAATGGCATATCGTCAATAGGCATAGAGGAGTATGCGGGCTCCTCGGTAGCCATAGGGGGCATCTCCTCCATAGGTGCGGGTGCCTCGGGCTGCTTGCGTGTCATCTTCCAAGCCCTCGCCTCGGTATACCAGCGACCGTTGTACTCTCTCGATTCGAGATTAATCGATACCTCCACCTGCTCGCCGGGTTTCAGAGCAGCAGCTTCGAGAGCCTTGTCGCCCCAAAAGCCCACACAGAGTTTGCGACCAAACTCGTCGGGAAGCTCAAATACAACCTCCTGTTTTGTCCACTCACCGCGTGCGCTTGTACCTTTCACCACGGGGAGTATTTTGTGAACCATTCCTACAAATTCCATAATCTTTTTTCGTATATCGTTTTTTGTTTATTGTTTGATTACTCTCTGTTTCTCTTCGCCCACAAGCCATAGTTTCTTCTCAACTCCGGCATTGTAATTACCGAGTGAGCCGTCGGCGTGAATCACCCTATGACAGGGAATAACTATCGCAACAGGATTGGCACTCACAGCGTTACCCACCGAGCGAAACGCTTTGGTATAGCCCGTTGTGGCGGCAATGTCGGCATAGGATACCGTAATACCATAGGGTACTTTCAGCACTTCGCGCCACACCTTGCGCTCGAAGGATGTACCCTCCAAATAGAGCGTAAGACTACCCGTACCTTTGCCCTCAATAACCCTCACAATCTCCTTGTGCGAAGGCTCCACCCTCTCTTCGAGGCGTGCACCTCGCATCTCGGCACGCAGTTCGTCAAGGACCTCCTCCCTATCATCGGCAAAAGCCACTCGGCAAACACCCTTCGCACTCGACGCAATGAGCATCTCGCCATATGAGGTCTTCTGGAACGAGTAGCAGAGTGTCTTGTTCTTCATCTTCTGAAAACCGAGCGGGCGGATGGTTATCTCCGTACTCTTGCGGGGTAGCGAGTTGCCATAGGCCCAAAGGTAGAGCGACGCCACCGAGGCATAGGGCGAAAAGAGTTTGTGGTAGTGCGCCATACGCCTTGCCGAAAGATGTTTTTCGCCATAGAGTGTTGCAATAGCCCTGCGCAGTATCAAATCGCCCGAGGAGAGGATGTTATCCCTACCGAGCGAGAACATCAGGAGCATTTCGGCACTCCACACCCCAACGCCATCGAGAGTAATAAGTCGCCTTATGGCCTCTTTGTCGCTCAACTCAGCAAGTTCCTCCTCGCGGAATTCGCCCGCAGCAAAACGCTCGGCAGCACTCACAATCCATCGTGCCTTGCGGAGTGGCAGTCCCTCTGCCGCAAGCCCCTCAACACCCACACCGACAATAGTTTGGGGAGTGACCTCGCCCACACGCGCCACAATGCGTTCGTAGGTGCGCTCGGCAACCGAGGTTGCAACCTGCTGACTTGCTATGTTGCGCACAAGAGTCGGAAAGAGTGGCAAGTCGGTCTTGCGCTCCACATATCCGAAGCGCTCAACGAGTTGCGCCATACGCGAATCTACACCCACGAGGTGCTGTACCTTGTCGACAAAAGGAAATAGTGAGTTCATAGGCCCGAGCGAGTTAGTTACCATACAAAGGTAGTAATTTTCGGTTGAAATTCAACCGAAAATTACTACCTTTGTTGAATAATTGGAAAACTCTTTTTCGCTATGGCAAACGGAAATATAAGATATATCCTCAAAAACCTCGGCAAGCGCCACCGTATAAGCATCACAGACGAGGGTGGCAAGGAGGTTTGGTACTCATTCTCGACAGCCCTCCGCACAGCACTCTATGCGCTTTTGGCAGTGGCAGTGGTCTTTATCGCCTCGTTGCTGGTTGCAGCCTATACCAAAATCCTCGACATCGTGCCCAACTACGACGGTATCACCTCGCGCGAGAGGATGATTGAGAATATCATCCGTCTCGATTCGCTCGAAAGGGAGCTCGGATATATGCAGGTCTATGCCGAGAATGTGGCTCAGATTATGGAGGGCCGTTCGCCCGTAGTGCGCACTCTCTCGCCCATCTCGGAGGACAAAATCACCTCCGACAAAGAGGTCGTTGCCCCCTCGTCGCTCGACTCACTCCTAAGGGGAGAGTTGGAGGGAACAGGTCGCTACGGCCTAAAC
This sequence comes from Tidjanibacter sp., assembly GCA_045659085.1. Taxonomy (GTDB): domain Bacteria; phylum Bacteroidota; class Bacteroidia; order Bacteroidales; family Rikenellaceae; genus Tidjanibacter. Next base: position 9,706 of record JAZOWE010000031.1, on the reverse strand, counting down.
ACCCGCCCCGAAAAGCAGAAGATTACCAATGCCGAAATTCTACTTCCCGTCAAGGCCGAGGTTTTGGAGCATTTCTCGCCCGCCTCGGGACGCTATGGAGTAAGGCTTTCGGTGGGTAGCATTGAGCAGGTAAGTGCTGTGCAAGACGGCACGGTTATTCTTACCACGCTCGAACCCGAAGGCTACACCATACAAATCCAGCACTCCTCGAACTTCATATCGACCTATCGCGGACTCGGACAAGCCCACAAGAGCGTCGGTGAGAGGGTTGTGGCCGGTGAGGCTATCGGCTCGACTTGGAACGAGGAGACTTCGGCTGGAGAGGCCTCCGAAATGGAGATTCAGTTTTGGTTTGATGGTGCTGCCGTCAATCCCGAAAATTATATCAGGTTTTAGGTTATGATACAAAAACAAAGAGTTGCCTTGCTCGGTTCTACGGGCTCTATTGGCACACAGACACTCGACATTGTACGCCGCCGTCCCGAGGAGTTTGAGATTACAACCCTCACAGCCGGCAACCGTTGGGAAGAACTCGTGGCTCAGGCCATAGAGTTTCAGCCCGACAGTGTGGTTATTGCCAACGAGCAACACTACTCGGCAGTCAAAGAGACTCTTGCCAACCACCCTATAAAGGTCTATGCGGGTAGCAATGCGCTTTCGCAAGTTGTAACGGGTGGCGAGGTTGATACGGTGGTCAATGCACTTGTAGGCTATGCGGGTATGTTGCCCTCTCTCGCAGCCGTCAAGGCCTCCAAGCGCTTGGCGCTCGCCAACAAGGAGAGCCTTGTGGTGGCAGGCGAGCACATTATGCGCGAGGCGGCCGAGAGAGGTGTTCCTATCCTCCCCATCGACTCCGAGCACTCGGCAATTTTCCAATGTCTGGCAGGCGAGGTATCGGCTCCGCGTAGGGTTATCATCACAGCGAGTGGCGGGCCATTCCTCCGCACTCCTGCCGAGAAGTTGCAGGATGTGACCGTAGAGCAGGCCCTGGCCCACCCCAATTGGTCGATGGGCGCAAAGATTACCATCGACTCCTCGACGCTCGTAAACAAGGGCTTTGAGGTCATTGAGGCTCGTTGGCTCTTTGGTTTGAAGCCAGAGCAGATTGATGTTCTCGTACATCCCCAGAGTATTGTTCACTCTATGGTGGAGTTCGAGGACGGAGCTATCAAGGCTCAGCTCGGCACCCCCGATATGCACCTTCCCATTCAGTACGCTCTCCGCTTCCCCGAGAGGGGCGAATTGGGCGAGGAGAGGCTCACCTTCGAGAAGCTCGCAACACTCACATTCGAGCAGCCCGACCTTGTGCGCTTTCCTCTGCTGGGGACAGCCTACGACTGTTTGCGCAAGGGTGGCAATAGTTGCTGTGTGATGAATGGTGCCAACGAGGTGGCTGTGGCTGCATTTTTGCGTGGCGAGATAAAATATATCGACATTCAGCGCGTTATTATGGGGACTCTCGAAAGGGCGCAGTTTGTGGCTACACCCTCCATTGAGGACTACGCTGCCTCCAACGAGGAGTCGCGCAGAATTGCCCGAGAGATAATTAGAAATTAAGAGCACAATTGAAAACTCCTACGCCACAGGCGCACCACGATTTTCCATTTTCAATTGTCAAGTAAGAAAAAATGGATATAGTAATAAAAATACTGCAATTTGTCTGCTCGTTCACCTTGTTGGTCTTGGTGCACGAGTTGGGACACCTTATGTTCGGCAAACTCTTTGGCGTGAGGGTTGAAGAGTTCCGCATATTCTTTGGCAAACCCTGGGTTAAGTGGCGTTGGGGCGAGACCGAGTATGGCATTGGTTGGCTACCCTTTGGCGGCTTTGCCAAACTCTCGGGTATGGTCGATGAGAGTATGGACACCCAGAGCCTCAAAAGCGAGCCCCAACCCTACGAGTTCCGAGCAAAGCCCGCTTGGCAAAGGCTGATTATTATCCTCGGAGGTGTGATGATGAATGTTGTAATGGCGTTTTTCATCTATGTGGGCATAAGCCTTGCGTGGGGCGACAAGTATATCTCCAATAGCGAGATGCCCTACGGATATGTATATAGCGACTACGCCAAAGAGTTGGGCTTTGTGGATGGCGACAAAATCATCTCCATTGGCGGGGAGCCCATTGAGGACTTTGCCGACATTATGACCTCGCTACTCATCGAGAGCGACAAGACAACCATTGTGGAGCGCGGAGGCCAACACAGGGTTATTGAAATTCCCGTACAGAGCGTTATGGAACTCTCCGAGCAGACCGACTTCCTCACACCCCGCCTACCCTTTGAGGTTGCCAGCATTGCCAAGGGTATGGGTGCCGAGAGCGCGGGCGTAATGGTGGGCGACAAGGTTGTTGGCGTGAATGGCAACGATGCGCGTTTCTACGACCAGATAGCACCCATCCTGAGCAGCTTTGCGGGCGATACGGTAACGCTCAGCCTTATGAACGGCTCCGAGATGCGCGAGGTGAGGGTGGCCGTAAACAGCGAAGGTCAGATTGGCGTTGGACTCTCCTCGGAGAGTATCCCCGTAAGGGTGCAGAACTACAACCTCTGGCAGGCGATACCTCGCGGTGGCGAGAGAGTCGTGGAGGAGATGAGCGACTATTGGAAACAGCTGAAAATGATTGTCCGCCCACAGACGGAGATGTATAAGGCTATTGGTGGCCCTATCGCCATTGGCGGCATCTTCCCAGGCCAGTGGAATTGGCTCAACTTCTGGAAGATTACGGCTTTGCTGTCGGTAGTGCTGGCTATTATGAATGTTCTACCCATCCCTGCGCTCGATGGAGGCCACGCTCTGTTCATCCTCATTGAGATGATAACCGGCCGCCGCCCCAGCGACAAACTCCTCATCGTTGCACAAGCCATCGGTATGGGACTGCTATTCCTGTTGATGTTCTACGCCACATTCAACGACATCGCAAGGTTATTCTAAGGAGCTATGCGTAAATGAGCGAGCGTAACGCAGAAATTTTTCATGGGGCGAGTCACTCCCCATCTCTTCTAAAAGGTTGCGATATATGAGGCGAGTTCAAGGCTTGCGAAGCGCGAGGATGCGGAGTTTACTCGGCGTAAATGAGCAACCCGAGCGCGAGCGTAACGCAGAAATCGCCCATAGAGCGCAACCGCAGTATGAGTCATAAAAAAAAGAGGGCGTTGCCCTCTTTTTTTATGACTCATAGTTACTGATTTTGTCGATGCGTCCACTATGCCTTCCGCCCTCAAACTCCGCATCAAACCAAGCATCCACAATCGCTTTGCCCATCTCCAAGCCGATGAGTCTTGCACCCATCGCCAACACATTAGCATCGTTGTGATTGCGCGACAGGCGTGCCGAGTATGGCTCCGAGCAGAGCGCACAGCGCACACCCTTAACCTTGTTGGCAGCAATAGAGATACCTATGCCGCTACCACAAATCACAACACCTCTCTCACACTCACCGCTTGCAACAGCCTCTCCAACGGCAATACCATAGTCGGGGTAGTCTGCACGCTCGGGCGAGTAACACCCCTTATCAACAACTTCGTGTCCTTTTTCTTCGAGGTAGGCTTTAATCTCCTCCTTGAACGAGAATGCTGCGTGGTCGCAGCCAATAGCAACTTTCATATTAGGTATGTTTTAGGTTTTATAGGTTTTATAGGTTTTCCAAAATCTCCACAAAGGCAGCAAAGTCGGTATGCTCCGTAACGAATCTCTCGAAAGAGTCGGCATCGCACCCCTTCTCGGGCGTATCGCTCACCATCTTCATAACAACCACAGGGACGCCCCTCTGTGCGGCAATCTGGCATACGGCCGTAGCCTCCATATCGAAGAGTGCACGAGGAGTGCCAAACCTCTCCTTAATCTCCTCTATCATCTCCTTGTCCACAAAGCTGTCGCCCGTATAGATTGTGGCATCGTCCGTGCCAAGCAGAGGGTAAGGCTCCGTAAGGAAGCTCACACCATCCAGCCCTTCGGGTACGCGGGCGTCGTGGTAGCGAGCCTCACGAGGGCAAACAACATCGCCCGTAGAGAACTCCTTGGAGGCTGCCGCATAGCCAATAACTGCCACAATGTCGAACTTCTCCTCGTCCATTGCCAAAGCCGTAGCTGCTGCGGCATAGACCTTACCCACATATCCTCGGCGGATGGTGTAGGCGTTCAACAGAGGGTTGGGATAATTATTGAGTGCCGCAAGCATATTCTCTCTCTCGGCAGCCATGGGGGTTATGACAAGAATGTTTTTCATCGCTACTTCTCCTCTTTAAGCAGTTTTTCCACAAGGTCGCCATACTCCCTAAGGGCGGCATTGCTCTCCTCAATGTTGTAGAGTTCGGGGTTGCCACACTGCACAACGGTCAGGCCGGGCACATCCTCTTGGGTGCGGAGGTTGCACTGCGTGCGGCACACTTCCAACACAGCCTCCATAACCTTGCGCTGCGAAGTCCAACCCTTCACCACGACATAAAAGCCCGTCTTGCAACCCATAGGTGCAAACGACACCACCTTGTCGCCAAGCCTCTCGCGCAGGTAGTGAGCCATGAGGTGCTCAATGGTGTGGATAGCCTCGGGCGAGAGATAGGCCTTTTCGCGAGGCGCACGGAAACGCATATCGTAGGATTTGATGGGATAGAACCCCAAGGCCGTATATTGCGAACGGAGGTAAAAACCCCTATCGAGAGTGGTGTGATCCACCGCAAAAGATGCTACTTTACTTTTCATAGTCGAGTGTTTGTTATATCAATCCTCAAAGGTACGAATTTTGAATTGAAAATGGAAAATTGAAAATGGGAAATTATGTACCATAGGCACCGTCTATCGACAAAAAAGAGAGGAAAATTAGTTTTCCTCTCTTTTTTGTCGGCGTGCCATTCGGCGCCAATTCACAAACCCATAGAGGTCATTAATAAGGAACATCACGAAGCAGGCAATCATTGGTGCATAGTCGGCATCGGCAATGGTCGCCATAATCCACAGCGCAATGAGCACCACATCGTTGAGTGCGTATCCGAGAGCGTAATAGGGGCTGCGCAGTGCCGTAAGGCTCACAGCCGCAAAACTCGTAGCTACCGAGAGAGTGCTAACGGCAAGGTTAGGGGTTTGGAGTGCGCGGAGGATAAAATAGAAGAGCGTCGTAACCGCCACCGTAGCCACGGCCACAAAGGTCACTTGCCGTGCGCGTAAGGGCGCAACAGCCACCTCCTCGCCACTACCATAGGGGTTGCGAGCCCACTCCACCATCGACACCACCGACATCGGCAGCGTCATAAGTACATAGGTTATGACCTCGCCCCAATACTCAAACAAGAAAGCCACAACGCCATAGCATACCGAAAAAACCACCGACAATATCTGCCCCAGCAGCATACCTTTGGCCAGAAAAATCAGAGCCGTAACGCCAATGAGCGAGGTTGCGAGGTTGAGCATATCGCCCTCGGGCGAGAGTAGAAACGAGGCAGCCACCACCGCCAAGGAGGTTATCCACAACCCCCATTCGAAGCGTGTGAGCCTACCAAACGAGCCTTTAATTCCGAGGTGTGACATTGGGTGTTAAATGGGGAATATGAGAAAAACCGCAACATCCCACACCGCGTGTGAGATGATGAGGGTCCAGATGCGTTCGGGGCAGACTCTATACAGCAAACCCCACACACCGCCCGCAACAGCCGCTGCCACAATGAGCATAAAGTTCAGTGCCCAGATGTGGCATAGGGCATATATGGCCGTCGTAATGATGAAACCAATGGTGGGTGACCATCTCTTGGCAAAATTCTCTTGCACAAAGCCGCGCCAGAATATCTCCTCGGCGGGGCCCACAACGAAGGTGAGCAGTGCGCCAATGGCCACATAGTTCATACCGTCGCGCATGGAGTAGATGGAGCCTATTTGGCCATCGGCAAAGGGGAACATCCACACCGCGACCTTATCGCCCACCCAGAAGATACCCCACAGCAGGGCACCGAGTGTAATGCCCAAAGGCAAGTCGCTCCACCTAAAATTCTTCCTCAACGAGGTGCGGAGTTCGGGGCTCAGGGCCAAACTCATCGAGGAGAGAATAACTCCCGCCGCAGCCATTGTAATCCAGAAATTGAGATGTGGTGCCGTCCAGGGGCTGAACATCACAAACCACAGCACAAGGGCCACAAAGATTGGCAGGGTAACTTTCTTCATCTCTTAGAGGTTAATCACTGGTCCCCAGCCCACGAGTGCGCTAACGACCAATGCCACAATCATCATAATACTAAACTTAGCCTGCAGGGCTGCGCTCTGTTGGTCGAGCGTTGCCACACCTGCCACACCCTCGGTGAGGAGTTTGGAGGACTGGCGAGCCATACCCCAAGCGGTCTTGGCAGTTGCCAAAACGAGGAGCGAGAAGATGGGCAACCAGCCAACAAGAATTGCCACAACAACCCACACATAGGGTAGCAACACCTCTAATTTATAAAGAAGTGCCGAGGCTTTGGCGCCAATGTGCATTGCGAAGGTGTGGATACCAGCCTCTCGGTCGCTCACAGCGTCACGAGCATTGTTGATGTGCAAAATGGAGTCGGTGATAAGTCCCAGGGGCACCACCAGCACCATTGCCGTCCAATCAATATGACCAACAGTTACAATCGAGGTACCCATAATTGGGAGCACAGCATAGTTGAGCAAGATGACCACATCGCCCAACGAACGATATTTCAGGAAAGAGTAGAGAAGCGTAAGCAAGCCACCTGCCACACCTACATAGAGAAGATGGAGGTTCTCGGTGAGCAACAACAGCGCAACACCCACCACACACCCCGCCAAAAGGAGCGCTATGCCGTAGCGTTTGAACTCCTCGGGTTTGAAAGAGCCATTAACCAAGGGGAGCATCATTGCATTGTCAGGCGTATCGACACCTTTGCGGTGGTCGTTGTAGTCACTCAACACATTGCCTGCCGCGTGGAAGATAATAATCCCCACAAGTGCCAACACTCCATAGAGCAAATTGATTCGGGGTGCTCCCTCGAAAATCTGCGATGCCCAAAAGAGGTAAGCGATGGTGGATGCAACGGGCATTGCCGAAGCAGGAAAAGACCAAGGACGAGTAGCGAGATACCACTCTTTGAGTGTGTGTTTTGCCATAATAGTAATTTATACCTTATTAAAATAATATATTCGTGTGCGCAAAAATACCGATTAAAGTTGAGAGTTGAAAATTGAGAGCTGAAAATTATTATAAAGGCCCTTAAACAACCCTATCTTGTATCCAAAAACAAAAAAAAGAGAGTGTCACCGCAATGGCAACACTCTCTCTCGTTTTTTAGCACTGATTAGAACTTGTAGCTAAACGACACCTGTGCGCGAGCGGTAGGAACGAAAGTCCAACCACGGCCCTCTGCGTGACCAAGACCGCCACCGATACCTACATTGGTGTCAATACCCCAGTGAGTGTTGAGCTTGAAGTAGTAACCGTAGCTAACACCAAGAGCAGCAACTTTAACATTGTTCCAAACGCTCTCTACGAAGAGGGGCATACCGCCACCGCGGCCGTAGCGTGCAATCTGACCGAAAGCACCGAAGTGGTGACCGTTGAATGCTTTGCAGAGGTAGTAACGGCCCTCTACAACGCCACTCCAACCATTGAGGTAGAGACCATTGCCCACATTTTTCCAGGGCGAGAAGAGGGTTACCATACCCGATACATCAACAGTCCACTGGGGAGCTACCGAGAACTCAGCGCCAAGGCTGAGGCTACCGATACCCAAAGTAAGAGCGTTCGATTTGAGAGCGCAAACCTGTGCATTCGAAACGGTTACAGCTGCTACGAGCGAGATAACCAAAAGTGCAATTTTTTTCATTTCTAAAAATGTTTATTTGTTATTAATTTTGAATTCTTCAACCATTTTTGGTCCGCATAATCGAAACAAAGATAATACTTTTTTTTCATAACAAACACAAAAATCAAAAAAACACCATTTTTTGGCGAAAAAATAGAGTGTTTTAATACAAATCACAATACCAATTGCCATTGGGTTGCAAAAAGTGTGCACACTCTCTTTGTGGGTAAAAAAATGGGAGCAAAAAAAATATTTTTCGCAAAAAGGTTTGCAGATACGCAAAAACTGCTTATCTTTGCCCCGCTTAATCAGTCAAGCACGGAGAGATGGGTGAGTGGCTGAAACCAACAGTTTGCTAAACTGTCGTACGGGTTACCGTACCGGGGGTTCGAATCCCCCTTTCTCCGCAAAGGCAAAATTTGTCGCAGGGCTTCGATGTAAATCGAAGCCTTTTTTGTTTTTGGAGCCGAGCCAAACTTGTTTGAGTGAAGACTCCAAAGACAAAAAGATTGCCCCGCCGGGGCCCTGCGACCTATTTTACTGTGTTTGCAAGGGCCCCCGCGGCGAGCGGATGGGGATGGGCGTTAAGCGAGGCGGACAACAGTCCCCCGAGTAGCCAATCCCTCGGCCCTTGCAAACACCTTTTGCGCAGAAAGAGGAATAAATCCCTCCCAACTTTCACATTCCCCCTAAATCCCCCTTTGACAAAGGGGGACTTGGTCGTTGGTCGCCCCGCAACCAACGATAGCCCCCGCGGCAAGCGGAGGGGGATCACAGAGCGAAGCGAGGTAATCCCACCTCCACGCAAATCCGAGAGTGGCTTCTTGTAGGGTTTGTTTGGTTTATAGGGTTTATAGGGTATTTAGGGTATTTAGGGTATTTAGAGTATTTAGAGTATTTAGAGTATTTAGAGTATTTAGAGCCCTAATAACCCTAATAACCCTAATAACCCTAATAACTCTAACAAAAACAACCCTAACAAAAACAACTCTACCAAAAACAACCGCCTCAGTCATCACGACCGAGGCGGTTTGCTTACTTTAACTCCTTAAAGGAGATATGTGGTAAAGGATTAGTTGTAAGCTGCCCAACCTGTGCTCTGGTTGTCCCAACTTGTAATCTTCATTACTTTACCCTCATTGCCACTTACTTTTACAGCATTGTCACCATTTGTCTGGTTCCACTTGTTACTAGCATTCCAGTTGTTAGTTGAGTTAGCAGGATTCATACGAACAAAGATAACATAAGGATAAGATTTATCTGTTGGTATAACTACCTCATAAATACCATCTCCATCCTCATCAGTCATATCAACCCACTTTTCGCCGTTACCATAGAAATACGCAGCGAATCGTGCACTCAACATATCCCAAATATTAGGATTAAGGTACAATTTAGTAGTTTCACCTTTAGTCGGTGCTTTTACAACAGGAGTATCCTGATTAACAACTTTATAACCGGTTGCTGCATCAAGCATATAGATGTCATAAGTACCTGCTGCTGATACTTTAATGTTATTACCACCATATTTTTGAGCTGTTGTATTAACAGTAATTGCAGTGGTTGTGTTTGAACCCTTGGTAGTATCCCAGTTTGAAGTACCTTGAATAAACTTAAATTCGGCATTTTGTGGCAAAACTACATCTTTTGCGATAAATGCACCATTGCCATTAATCCTATACAGCTTAGTATTCTTAACACTATTCTGCCAAGTTGTCGTTGTGTGGTTTCCAACAATATGCCAATCAGACTCAGTCACAGCGACTACATCGAAGTAATCGTTGCTGTTTGCGTAGTTTTTGAGAGCCAAGAAGTTGCCATTAACAGTCAAAGTAAAGCCGTTCTTGTTAATCTGGCAAGCCTGCGATACGGTACCGTCAGCCAAGAGGGTAACGGTTGCGCCAGCAGCCTTGCTGATTGCAGTGT
>JAZOWE010000030.1:0-4449 GCA_045659085.1 Tidjanibacter sp. | reverse complement strand
AATAGCCGACAATCGAATATACCACGAGCGTATAGCGGAGTTTCCCGCACACAAAACGCAGCAGTTGCAAGAAGAACAAGATACAATACGCACTTGTTTTTAGACTTCTTTGGCTAAAAAATAATGTAGCAATTAAAAAATGTTGATTTCAACCCATATCCCAGTAGGTAGCAATCCATTAAAACACAAGGCAGGTCTTCTGACTTATCCCTTTTATCACGCCTTCCCGATTTCAATCAGTGGCAAAGAGTGCGATAAACAAACTCCTCGTGGAGTGGGATTTACAGCAACTGGTATTGTCCCAGATTCTCACTGGATTCCCTTTTCACCTTTCGTAACGCGTAGTCCGTAAAGGCTCCTTATGTGGTGCAAAGGTAGTAATTTATTTTTTAACTTGTTCTCGTAGCGGTAAAAAAAACACAAACTCCGAAAGTTATGTTCTATAATTGTGAGTTTGGCGAAAATGGCAGAAAAAATACACCACATATTTTGTGTTGTCTGGTGGAATGAGAAAATGGAATAGGATGTATGGGATATGTGCAATTTGAAAAACGCCCGTAGAAGTGCGTAGAAACGGGCTCGGTGCATTTTTTGGTGCAACTTTTTGGGCACAAAAAAACCTACAAGATTGAGACTCAATTTCTTGTAGGTTTTTTTCAGCGGAGAGACAGGGATTCGAACCCTGGATACCCGAAGGTATAACGGTTTTCGAGACCGCCCCGATCGACCACTCCGGCATCTCTCCAAATCGGGTTTTCAAAGCATCTTTCCGAACTTTGAGCGTGCAAAGATACAAAGAAAATTGAAAACCCAAAACCCAAAATAGAAAAAATGCTCTTTTGGCGAAAAAAACTTTGGCCGAGGGGGCAAATATCCCCCTATGAAAGCCTATAATTCATCTCTCCCAAGAGGTGCGACAAAAAAAAGGAGAGGTGCTGCAATGCCACACCTCTCCCATCTCTATTGGAGTTTTGTCGGACTACAAGAAGGGAAGTTTTACAACCTCGGCCTTCAAAGCCCTATCGCGAACAATAATCGTGAGGATATTGCCCACAACGGCACACTCCTTGGGTACATAGCCCGTGCCAATGCCGACCTTCAAGCAGGGCGACATAGTGCCCGAAACCATCTCGCCAATGGGGTTACCCTCCGAGTCGCCAATCTGGTAGCCTGCGCGAGGTACACCGCGGTCGATGAGTTTCAGGCCCACGAGTTTGCGTTTCAGACCACCCGCTTTGAGGCTCTCCATATACTCCCTGTCGAGGAAATCTTTGCCATCAACAAACTTGGTAATCCAGCCCAAGCCCGCCTCAATAGGCGAAATTTCGTCGTTAATCTCGTGACCATAGAGGCAGAAACCCTTTTCCAGACGCAAGGTGTCGCGTGCACCCAAGCCGATATTCTTCAAGCCGAACTCCTCGCCGGCCTTCCACAACTCTGCCCAGAGTTGGTCGGCATCCTCGGCTTTGATATAAACCTCGCAACCGCCCGAACCTGTGTAGCCTGTGGTCGAGAGGATAGCCTCGCAACCGCCCACTTTGAGAGTCTTGAAGGTGTAATAAACCATATCCTCAACGGGCTCGTCGCACATCTTCTGCACAAGTTTCATTGCAAGGGGGCCCTGAATGGCGAGCTGTGCGGTCTCGTCCGAGGCGTTGAAGAGCTCCTTGCCGGCCTCCATACCGAAAGCCTTACCCTGCTCACACACAAAAGCCCAATCTTTGTCGATGTTGGCAGCATTGATGGCCAAGAGATAGCACTCCTCGCTGAAACGATACAGCAGGAAGTCGTCTACAATACCGCCCCTACCATTGGGGAAACAGGTGTACTGCACCTTACCGTCGGTGAGGGCTGCAACATTGTTGGTGGTGATGCGCTGCAAGAGGGCAGTGGCTTTGGGGCCTTTAACCCACAACTCGCCCATATGGCTTACATCGAACACGCCAACAGCCTCCCTAACCCAAAGGTGCTCGGCGTTGATACCCGTAAACTCGATGGGCATATTGAAGCCTGCAAAGGGAGCCATCTTGGCACCGGCAGCAATATGGTACTTCGTAAATGGAGTGATTTTGAGGTTTTCCATTGTGTTAAAATAGTTTTAGTGTTGTTTGTTTATACTAGGTTTTTGAATTTTCGAAGTTGCTAAAATCGATTTTTCCACTCCAAAGATAGTAATTTGTAAAAAATAACTGCTTATTTTCGGGCAAAAGATTACCATTTAGAAGAAAAATTACTACTTTTGGGGGTGTGATTGAAACTTACTAACGGAATTTATTTCAAAACCTAATAACATCATTACAAACTTAAAACCTATTTTCAGTTATGAATGTTCAAAATTTGATGGCTGAGTTGGAGCGCAAGCACCCCGGCGAAAACGAGTATTTGCAGGCAGTTAAAGAGGTTCTCGAATCTATCGAGGAGGTTTACAACCAGCACCCCGAGTTTGAGAAAGCAAAAATCGTTGAGCGTATGGTTGAGCCCGACCGTATCTTCACTTTCCGTGTAACTTGGATTGACGACAAAGGTGAGGTGCAGACCAACCTTGGCTACCGCGTTCAGTTCAACGCAGCTATCGGTCCCTACAAAGGTGGTCTTCGTTTCCACAAAGCAGTTAACCCCTCGATGCTCAAATTCCTCGGCTTCGAGCAGACTTTCAAAAACGCTCTTACTACCCTTCCTATGGGTGGTGGTAAAGGTGGTTCGGACTTCGATCCCGTTGGCAAATCGGACGCTGAGATTATGCGCTTCTGCCAGGCCTTTATGCTCGAACTCTGGCACAACATTGGCGGCGACACCGATGTTCCCGCAGGTGATGTTGGCGTAGGCGGTCGTGAGATTGGTTACCTCTTCGGTATGTACACCAAACTTGCTCGCGAGTACAATGTGGGCGTTCTTACCGGTAAAGGTCAGAACTGGGGTGGCTCGATTCTCCGTCCCGAGGCTACCGGTTTCGGTGCTCTCTACTTCACCGAGCATGTTCTTGCAAAAGCTGGCAAAGATATCAAAGGTAAGACTATCGCTCTCTCCGGCTTCGGTAATGTAGCTTGGGGTGCTGCAACCAAAGCTACCGAGCTCGGTGGTAAGGTAGTTGCTATCTCGGGTCCCGACGGTGTTTGCGAGATTCCCGCAGGTATCACCAAAGAGATGATCGACTATATGCTCGTTATGCGTGCTTCGAACCGCAACAAAGTTGAGGATATGGCAACCAAGTTCCCCGAGGCAACCAAGTTCACCGCAGGTAAGAAGGCTTGGAGCATCAAGTGCGACATCGCTCTTCCTTGCGCATTCCAGAACGAGCTCAATGGCGACGATGCAAAAGAGCTCTTGGCTAACGGTACATGGTGCTGCTGCGAGGTTTCGAATATGGGTTGTACCCCCGAGGCTATCGCTACTTTCCAGAACGCAGGTATCCTCTTCGCTCCCGGTAAGGCTGTGAACGCAGGTGGTGTTGCTACCTCGGGCTTGGAGATGACTCAGAATGCTGCTCACCTCAGCTGGTCGGCACAGGAGGTTGATGACAAACTCCACTTCATTATGCAGAGCATCCACGAGCAGTGCGTACGCTTCGGCGAGAAAGCAGATGGTAGCGTAGACTATGTTAAGGGCGCAAACATCGCTGGCTTTATGAAGGTGGCACAGGCTATGTTGGAGCAGGGCGTCATCTAAAAAAAACACATATAACGCGCGTCTGCTGCGTTATACTTCGATAAGCGGAGTTCCTCATTTGCGTTAAGCAAACTGCGGACTCCGCTTTCTTGTATGCCTTGCATCCATCGCGTTCTCTGCATTTTTCCAAAAACACATATAAGCGGCGATTTCGTCGTTGTGCTGCGATAAGCGGGCTTCCTCATTTACCTTGTGTAAACTGCGGAGCCCGCTTTCTTGCACGCCTAGAACTCGCTCGCTTCTCTGCGTTTTTACTTTTCAAAGAACCACCCTCACAAAAGCGTCGCTCCGACGCCTGCGGACTCGCTCTCTTGTTTGGCACAAAAATCCCTCCGCAATATAGGATTATTTACCTCTTGTGTAAACTGCGGACGCAAGGCGCCCGAGAGGGAAAACAAGAAAGACAGGGAGAACAAGAAAAACAGGAATTCTTATCCCTCCTATCCCTCCTGCTCCCCCTCGTTCACGGGTATCTTTTTTAATACCTGCGCCGTAGGTGCACCTAAAACCCGCACTTCGCATCGTTGGCGGGGAAGCGACCGATTTGGCGGTCGTGGCTGGCGAGAGTCGCAAAGCCGTTAAGAAACAAAGACGGTAAACGCTTTACCCGCGTAGCGTTTGTTTTAGGCTTTGCGACTCTCCCCTCCGCCAGAGATGTGGTGCGTGGCTTTTGCGCCACTTTTGCCACCAAAAGTGGCAAAGAAAAAGGGCGACTTGGTCGCCCAATAAATAACAGCAAGGTAGATGCCAACCGACTACCGTCAACCGACTGCGGACGCAAGG
>JAZOWE010000029.1:0-33481 GCA_045659085.1 Tidjanibacter sp. | reverse complement strand
ATGCGAAGTGCGGGTTTTAGGTGCGCCTACGGCGCGGGTATTAAAAAAGATACCCAAGAGAATTGAAAATTGAAAATTGAAAGTTGAAAATTATGGTGCACCTGCGGTGCAGGTATTAAAAAAGATACCCGTGAACAAGGGGGAGCAGGAGGGATAGGAGGGACAAGAATTCCTGTTTTTCCTGTCTTTCCTGTCTTTCCTCTCGGGCTCCCCGCGCCCGCTGATAGGCGGTCGTCGGTAGACCAAAAAAGCAGAGCCGCGAGTAGCAGATTGCGGAGGAAATTTTGTGCCAAACAAGAAGGCGAGTCCGCAGCTTACTACCCGTAAGTGAGGAACTCGCCTATCGCAGTGCGGTGCAAAATTTACCCGCAAGATGCGCTCGCTTAGATGCGTTTTAACGAGGCCATATCGCAGAGCAGATACAAGGCTTGCGAAAAAAAATCTCTCCCGCAGTTTACACCGACGCCGTATAATTGGCGCATAGCGCGAGGCGAGTACAAGGCACACAAGAAAGCGGACTCCGCAGGTACAAGTGTGATACCTTTGCAAAGAGACCATATTCCCACAAGAAAACATACATAAGTTATGTTGCAATGTTGTAAAAAATCTATTTATTCAACAATTTTGCATCGACAATACCCCCGATATGTTTGTTTGTCACAATTTATTTCTATCTTTGCAGTGTAACCTCCCGAGGGTTACACACATATTGATAGAAGTGTTTGGTTCTATCTTTCTGAGCAAATCTGGTAAATTTACTTCATAGAAAGAGATAGGGACAAGAAACATTCATCACCGTAAGGAGCATTGTTGGTACATTGTACACAACGATACTTTTCGGTGTGGGGTATTGTCTGTTTTTCTATGGGGTTTACCAGAACCTGCTCAGCGACAGACTATTCAACTCCACACTTCTTTATTTTTAGTTATACCGCCATAGAGGAGTTGCTACGGTTTTTTGTAAAACCTAACAGTGTTATGAAGAGATTGTTTTCTTTCATCGCGTGTGCAACCGTTCTAGCCTCGTGTGGTGTTACCACCCCAACATCGTCCAATGTTATTTCACGCCAAGATGCCACAAGCCTCGAAGGACACAAAGTCGTAGTTGAGGAGATTCAAATGCAGGGTGTGGAAATGGTTGAGACCCTCAGCGAAGACGGCACCGACATCATCAAACGCCCCCATAAGTGGTATGCAGGCATCGGTACTGCCGACAACAAGCAGATTGCCATTGAGATCGCCCAAGGCGAGGCATACGCAACAATTTCTCGTGTTTTGAATAATGCGGTTCTTGCCGAGAGCGAGCGAGGTGCTATTGTCAACAATGGCAGGGTTCAGTCTGCCATTAGGTCGCACTGGGAACAGGTGGGTGCTGCTTTGGTAAAGGGTTGCGAGCCTTTTGGTAATGTGAGCGTGGAGTACAACCCCGCAAGCGGTATGTATACCGCCACCGCAAAGGTTGGTATTCGTGGCGATATGTTCAACTCCTTGTTGGCAAACGCTGGCAATTTCCGCCCCGCCGACCTCAACGCCGAGGAGATGGAGCAATTTATGGCTATAAACAAGGCTATCCTTTCGGCTGCCAAAGGCGACTAATCTATTTTTACATTTTTGCGAACTATGAAGCACAAAGTCTTGTGGATTTTGTGGCTATGTTTGGTATTGGTGGTGCCAATGCTTGCCCAAACGCCTACCGAATGGACCACATACACAAATCGGGATAGATACTTATTCCACATCTGTACTGACCGCAATACGGAGAGTGGCGCAGAGGCGGTTTTTTGCGAAAATTTGCGTCAAATGGCTATTGTGGGCTTGGCTCAACAAATAGAGGTTAGCATCGATAGTGGCTCAACAATTGAGAAGAGGGCTATTGATGGTCGTAGCCACACAGCCTACTCCTCAGTATCAACACTCTCCACAAATGCCGACCTACAACTCGTCACAACGGATGTGCACTACAATCGTTCATCGGGCGAGTGGTCGGCTATTGCGTGGATAGATAAACAGGTGGCGAGGACTCACTACCTCAACGAGTTGAATAAAGAGTTCTCCTCTGTAGAGAGTGTGCTTTCGCTGGCGGAGAAATATGCAGCCGATGGCTATGCACAGAGGGCTACCGCAGAGTTGGAACACTGTGCTCCGATGTTAAGTAGAGCCTCCAACCTCATCTCTCGCATCTCGCTGTTTGGGGCTTCAAACGAGATAGTTTTGGAACTGAACACCAAGCACAACACCCTGAATGAGAGGGTTGCTCTCTGCCAAAAGAGGCTGCAACACGCCCTTACCATCTGCCTGCGCTGCTCTGCCGACCTCTTTGGTGGTAGGTTTGCGACCTTGGGCGAGAAAGTGAAGGGCGGTCTTGCGAAGGGCGGGTGCAACTTTGTTGCCTCTGCCGAGAGTGCCGATTGGCTTGTGGTTGTTGAGGCTTCGGCACGAGAGTACACCCAGAGAGAGATAGGTGGCACAAACCTCTACACCTCCTATGTTGATGCGACAATCTCCATCACAAACTGCCATACGGGACAGGTTGTCTGCTCTGATGCTATAACCACAAAGAGCACCCACACCATTAGTTATAGAGAAGCTGCCCGTAGTGCCTACGGCGATGCACAAACAAACATCTTAGACACAATAAACAAATACATAAACTAAAAACAAACAACAATGAAGAGACTTTTTACTACTCTTTTGGTATGTGTGCTTGCGCTGCCTATGTGCGCCCAAGTAGTTAAAGCCAAGAAGGTCGCCATCTTGGAGGTTGTGGACCGAGAGGGAAGCATTAGTTATGGTGTTAAACTGCAACTCCGTTCAAGCCTTACTTCGGCTATTACCCAGACAGCGGGCTACGAGGGTTACGACCGTGTGGATATGGCGGCTATTTTTGGTGAGCACGACTTCCAACGCACGGGTGTTGTGAGCAATGACCAAATTAAGAAATTGGGCGAGATGTCGGGGTGCGACTATGTGCTGATTACGGAGGCTGCCTCGCTTGATGACAACAACCTCATCTTGGTTGCAAAGGTTGTGAATGTAACAACGGGCAAGGTTGAGGCTAACGCAGACACAATGATTACTGCCAATGCAAATAGTATTCGCAATGGTGGTATGGAATTGGCTAAAAGATTGTTGGTCGCCGAAAAACCCACTCCACAAAACAATGCCAACGCCTCTTATGGTGCGCCTCAAAACCAAATTAACAATAATGTGAGCACAGAACAGACTCGCCCCACAACATCAACTTCAAACCTTGGACCCCGCTCCAAAAAAACTCGACTAATGGTTGAAGCGGGATTGAATCTACCTGCTGCGGAAGAAACATCTGCTCCTTTTGCTTTGGGTATATCGTGGGGTTGGCAACTTAATCCAAAATGGTTTGTAGGTTTCTATGGATGTGTGGGGTCATTTGATACTGATTCCTTATTTGAGGAGTTGAGTTGTACATTAGGAATAGCAACGAAATTTCACTTCTCTGAACAAGAAAAGTCTACTATATATTTAGGGGGTAAAGTCGGTATAGATGCTAATGGGGCACCAATGTTGGGCGTAGAGTCAGGTTATGATTTTGGCAAATTATCTGCGGGACTTTCTTTCTTCATTAGCGATGGTCCGTGCAGTTTCTTTATTGGTCCTGTTGTTTGTTATAATTTCTAATATAAATAACACGACTAATAATAAAGAGGTTTGGTACAAAATAGTAGCGGCGACTTCATTGAAGTCGCCGCTTAGATGCGTTTTAACGAGGCCATATCGCAGAGCAGATACAAGGCTTGCGAAAAAAATCTCTCCCGCAGTTTACTCTTCGGAAGCGGTAAAAATGCATATAAGCGAGTGGATTTTAGGCGCACAAGAAAATCCCCTCCGCAGTTTACTGAGCGTAAATGAGGAGGGGATTTGTCGCAGTGCAACGCCAAAGACGCCGCTTAGATGCATTTTTTACAGGGAGATTGCCTCGTTAGGACAAACATCCGCGCAACTACCGCACTCGATGCAGGTATCAGCGTCAATAACATAAACATCGCCAGCCGAGATAGCCTCTACGGGGCACTCGCCGATGCAGCTACCACAAGCTACACATTTTTCGGGGTCAATTTTGTAAGCCATAATCTTTGTTTGTTAAAAAAGTTTATTGTGTTTGTTCTTCTTTTCGTAGCGCAAATATAATCAAAATTTGTTACTCCGCACCTCTACTCTCGTTTATTTTGCACAAACCCTACCAAAGTGTAGGTATTGTACAACTATTTGCCGCTAATAATGTCGAAGCCCAAGTAGGGGCGCAACACCTCGGGAACGACAATACCCTCGGGTGTCTGATTGTTCTCCAAGAGGGCAGCCACGATGCGGGGCAGGGCGAGCGACGAGCCGTTGAGTGTGTGACAGAGGTTGGTCTTCTTGTTCTCGGTGCGGTAGCGGAGTTTGAGGCGGTTGGCCTGGAAACTCTCGAAGTTCGACACGCTCGACACTTCGAGCCACCTACCCTGCGCTGCCGAATAGACCTCGAAGTCGTAGGTCAGCGCCGAAGTGAAACTCATATCGCCACCACAAAGACGGAGGATGCGGTAGGGCAGACCGAGAGTCGAGACGAGTTTCTCAACATGTGCCACCATCTGGTCGAGAGCCTCGTAGGAGGTGTCGGGGTGGTTGATGCGAACAATCTCTACCTTGTCAAACTGGTGCAGACGGTTCAGACCGCGCACATCCTTGCCATACGAGCCGGCCTCGCGACGGAAGCAGGGGGTGTAGGCGGTAAGGCGAATGGGGAGCTCTTTTTCGTCGACGATACAGTCGCGGTAGATGTTGGTAACAGGCACCTCTGCGGTGGGTACCATATAGAAATTGTCGGCCGTAGCGTGGTACATCTGTCCCTCCTTGTCGGGCAACTGTCCCGTACCGAAGCCCGAAGCCTCATTTACCATAATGGGGGGCAACACCTCCAAGTAACCGGCCTCGGTATTCTTGTCGAGGAAATATGTAATAAGTGCACGCTGCAAAGCAGCGCCTTTGCCTTTGTATACGGGGAAACCTGCGCCTGTGAGTTTCACACCCAACTCAAAGTCGATGATGTCGTACTTCGAGGCGAGCTCCCAGTGGGGCAGTGCGCCCTCGCCGAGAGTGGGGATTTCGCCACCCTGACGAACCACTACATTATCCTCGGCAGTCTTGCCCTCGGGAACGATTGCTGCGGGGAAGTTGGGGAGCAGCACAATCTCGGCATTGAGGGCCTCGATAGTCTGCTTCATCTGGGCGTCAAGCTCCTTACTCTCCTCTTTGAGGGCTGTGGTGCGGGCCTTGATAGCCTCGGCCTCGTCGCGTTTACCCTGTGCAAAGAGTGCGCCTATCTGTTTGGCGGCAGCGTTCTGCTCGGCCAAGTTTTTGTCCAATTTTTGTTGTTGCTCCTTACGAGCGTCATCGAGTGCGATGATGCGATCTATTGCTTCGCGTGCGTCCACACCTTTCACGGCCAAACGGCTGATGGCAAACTCCTTGTCATCGCGCAGTTGCTTCAATGTAAGCATAGGAAAATAGGTTTTTATGGTTTATTTTCTGCAAATATACCAAAAATTAGTATCTTTGTAATCACCTGACGCACCTTTTTTATGAAACAAAGATACTTTATTCTGATTTTTGCGCTTTTTGCGATGACTACGGCGGGTGGCTCCACCTCCCAGAAGAGGGGCAAGGAGTCACAAAACTCTGCACAAACCTCCTCACAGAAGGCACCCAAATACTACACTTTCCGCACCGTTGCCGAGCTTCCCCACTCCACCTCGGACTACACCCAGGGCTTTGAGTATGCCGACGGACTCTTTTGGGAGGGAACGGGTGGCTATGGCACCTCTGTGCTGAAACGCTACGAGCCTACGGCGGGTGGCGCGGCCCAAAAGGAGATTGCACTTTCGCGCACCTATTTTGGCGAGGGAATAACACTCTTGGGAGAGAAAATCTACCAACTCACTTGGCGCAAAGGCAAAGCCTTTGTGTATGACAAAGAGAGTTTTAGGAAGATTGGGGAGTTTGGTTACGAGGGCGAGGGTTGGGGTCTTGCCACCGATGGCCAAGTGCTCTATATGAGCGACGGCAGCCACACCATAACCGTTCGTAGGCCCGACAACTTCGAGCCCATTCGCACCATTGCGGTTACACTTGGTGGCAAAAAGGTGGTAAATCTCAACGAACTCGAATGGATCGATGGCGAGATTTGGGCCAATGTCTATATGACCGACAACATTGTGCGCATCAACCCCGAGAGCGGCAAGGTCGTTGGCGTTGTTGACCTTGCGGGGCTGCAACTACCCTCCGATGTTAGTTACAACACCGATGTCCTCAATGGTATAGCCTACGACAAGACCACGGGGCGCATCTGGCTGACGGGCAAAAATTGGAACAAAATCTATCAGGTTGAAATTGTCGAAAAATAGAGCAACAAAAATATGTATAGCAACATCAAAAATATGACCGACGAGGTGCTGGGAGGTTTCCTCGACCTTGTTGCCACCTACCACGACCTCCACTCCCACCCCGAACTCTCCTTTGAGGAGTGGCAGACCGCCGAGCGCATATCGCTGCGTTTGAGGGGAGAGGGTATTGAGCATCGCTCCATAGCCCAAACGGGCATTTTGGCAAAAATTGAGGGCTCGGCGGAGGGTGCCGACCTCCATAGGGCGATAGTTTTCAGGGCCGACATTGACGCTCTCCCCATCTGCGAGGAGAACACCACACCCCACGCTTCCGAGCGCGAGGGCGTGATGCACGCCTGCGGTCACGATATGCACACCACCATTCTCTTGGGTACCCTTGGCTACCTCAACCGACACCGCGAGGAGTTGGGATGCACCATTTTTGGACTCTTTCAGCCCGGTGAAGAGCTCAACCCCGGAGGTGCAAAACTCGTGTTGGACGAAAACCCCTTTGAGGGTTACGAGGTTGTGGCCGTTGTTGGCAACCACATAGAGCCCACCCTCCCAACGGGTACCATAGGCATCTGCGAGGGTAAGTATATGGCGGCGTGCGACGAGCTGCACTTCACGCTCGTTGGCAAGGGCGGTCACGCGGCCCTCCGCGAGAAGATTGTGGACCCCATACTACCAACAGCACACCTCATTGAAGCGCTCTATGCCATACCCGCTTCCGCACCCGAGGGCGTTGGTCAGACCATCATTTCGATTGGCAAGATTGAGGCGGCAGGAGCCACAAACATTGTCCCCAACGAGGTGCACTTGGAGGGTACGATGCGCTCCTTCGATGAGGCGTGGCGCAGAGAGATAAAGGAGCGCATAGGCGCCATTTGCAAATATACCGAAGGTCTCTTTGGCGTCACCATACACCACAACTTCGGCTCGGGCTACCCTGCGGTTTACAACACTCCCTCTCTTGCACAGAGCGCCAAGGCTCTACTCGGCGAGGTGTTTGGCGTTGTGGAGCTCGGCTTACGACCTACGGGCGAGGATTTCGGTTACTACACCGAGCGCTACCCCTCACTCTTCTATCGACTTGGCGTGGGCTACGAGGGCGAGGAGTTTGCTGCCCAAAAGGCGGGCTCGCTCCACACCCCGACACTACTGCCCGACACCCGAGCCATAGGCCTTGGTGTGGTGGCAATGACACTTCTTGCGTTGGATATTCAGAAACAAAACAGAGATAAATAGAGGTATGGTAACCAAGGCAGATTTTCAACTTGTGCGCTCACTCTCGGACAAGCAGGCACGCCTCGAACACGGTCTTTTTGTTGCCGAGGGCGACAAACTCGTAGGCGAGATAGCCGCCAACCCCAACTGGGTTATCGAACGACTCTTTGTAACCGAGGGTAGCAATGTATCCTCTTCGCAAGCAGAGGTGGTAAGTCCAAAAGAAATTGAAAGACTATCATCACTCAAAAGTGCCCCCCGCTCGTTGGCTCTTGTAAGGCTGCCCAAGCGCAAAGAGTTCACACCCAACAAAGAGGAACTTATCATTGCCCTCGACGAGGTGCAGGACCCCGGCAACCTCGGAACTATTATCCGCACAGCCGATTGGTATGGCATACGACACATTGTCTGCTCGCCCACCACAGCCGACTGCTTTGCGCCCAAGGTGGTGCAGGCAACAATGGGGGCTCTGTTGCGCGTGGAGCTCACCTACACAGACCTTGCGGAGTGGCTCACAAAGGCACAAGCACAGGGCCTAACAACCTATGCCACAACACTCGATGGGGAGAATATTCACACCTCGCACCTTACCAAAGGTGGTGTTATAATAATGGGTAACGAGGGTAAGGGTGTAAGCCCCCGCGTGCAGGCTCTTGCCGAGCGCAAACTCTTCATCCCGCCCTACCCCGCCGACCGACGAGGTAGCGAGTCGCTCAATGTGGCCATCGCCACCGCCATAACTTGCGAGAACTTCCGCAACAAGAAGCATTAAAAAAATGGGTGTCCAACAACGATTTGCGGACACCCACTTTTTTTTAGAAGTACATCTGCTTAGAATACCACCTCGGGGGCATTCTCGGCACCAGCCTTCGCCTCGAAATATGCCTTCTGCTGGTAGTCGAACATCGAGGCGATGATGTTCGAGGGGAAGCGTTTGGTCTTCACATTATAAGCCCTGACGGCATTATTGAAGTCCTTGCGGGCCACGGCAATGCGGTTTTCGGTGCCCTCCAACTGAGCCTGCAACTCCATAAAGTTGTTGCTCGCTTTCAGCTCGGGATAGGCCTCGCCAATAGCCATCAACCTGCCCAAAGCCGAGCCTACGGCATTCTGCGCCTCGTTATACTCTGCCAACTTCTCGGGTGTGAGATTCTCGGCATCTACCACAACCTGCGTGGCCTTTGTGCGAGCAGCAACAACAGCCTCAAAAGTCTGGCTCTCGTGCGCAGCGTAACCCTTGACGGTATTCACAAGGTTGGGAATGAGATCCAAACGACGCTGGTACTGATTCTCCACCTGACTCCAAGCATTATCAACCTGCTCTCCACGGCTAATAAAACCATTGTAGGTCGAAATACCCCACACAACTACGGCTGCAACAACAGCCAACACAATCCATAATCCTTTGTTTTTCATAATCTTTTATTGTTTTTAGTTTGTTTTTTCTTTTTTCGTGTTTCTCTTTGAAGCTTTTTGTAAAAAGCTTCACCAAAAACTTTTAGTGCAGCCCTTGCGGTGAGGTGTGGCTATCTTTCACAGATAGTGCAGCAGCCAAATTAGTAGCCCTTCTTCAAACAAGTTTGAGAGGGCTCCTACTTTGTCTGCCACTCTCCTTCGGAGAGCATCACCCCTCCCCGAAAAAAGTCTGCTCTCAAACACCCCTGTTTTTCCTGTTGCTCTTGTCACTCCTGTTATTCCTGCAAGAAAGACAGGAAAAACAAGAAAAACAGGAAGGACAGGAATTTTCCATTCTCAATTCCCTCGCGAGTGGGTTTTGCGGAGGGCTTTTGTTTGAAAATGGAAAATGGAAAATGGAAAATGGAAAATTAAGGTGCGCCTCTGGCGCAAATTTAATAACTCGCAGGCGTAGCCTGCTCCACAATTTTCAACTTTCAACTTTCAATTTTCAATTTTCAATTCCCTAAGCGAGTGGGTTTTGTGAGGCGAGTTCAGGGCTTGGTTTTGATTTTGCTCCGCAGTTTACTCGCGGTAAATGAGGAAGCAAAATCAAAAGCATAACGCAGAAATCGCCCACAAGGCACGCTCGCCAACAAGGCACACTCGCCCGCGAGATGTGCTCGCTAAAAGCGACCTCCGGCGCCGCCACCACCACTAAAACCGCCACCAAAGCCACCGCCGAAGCCACCTCCTCGGCCAAAGCCTCCGCCGCCAAGAATGATGGGACCTCCACCCGAACTTCCCGAGCCTCCCGAGATGTCATCTGCCTCGTTACGCCACACAATATGCCCGCACTTGGAGCACTTAAATGCCACTTTATAGACCTTTTGGAACGAGTTTTTGCTAATCTCTATGCGGTCGGCAGTGCGTGTGAGAGTCCCCTTTTTGCACTTGGGACAACGGCTGTACATACGGAGCAATATGGCTATAAGCACAAAGAACAAAAGGCCTGTGCCGATGAAGATTACGAGCCCCACAAGAGTGTCGTCCTCCTCATTGCCGGCAAGGTCTGCGGGCACCTCGGAGGTGGAGAGCACCGTAGCAATGGCACCCACACCCTCGGTCATACCCTTGTCGAAGTCGCCCGCCTTGAAGTGGGGTATCATCACTCGCTCGATGATGCGCTTGCACAGAGCGTCGGGCAGCTCGCCCTCCATACCGTAGCCCGTTTCAATCTCAATGGCACCCTGTCCGAGAACAAGCAGCACCAAAAGGCCATTGTCGCGCCCCTTCTCGCCTATGCCCCAATGGCGGAAAAGTTCGGTGGCAAACTCCCTCGGCTCGGCAAAACCAATAGACTCCACAGCCACCACAGCCACCTCGGCAATGCGAGCCTCTTTGAGTCTGAGAAGGGTGGTATCAATCTGATAGACAGCCTCGCGCGAGAGAATACCATCGGGGTTGCTCACAAAGTGGCGGTAATCCGCTGTCTGAACATTGGGTACGGTTTTGGGGGTGTAGTTCTTGGCGTCGAGAACACCCGACACACCCAAAAGCAGAAATATGACAACTAAAAATTTCCTCATTGTTCAAAAAAACTTAGCGTGGTTGCAACACAAATATACGAAAATTTGTATATTTGCGAATGTCCAAAGTGGAAATTTAATGTAAACTTTATAAAACCATTCTGTTATGAAACTGAAAATCAGGTTGATTATTATGAACTTCCTGCAATTTGCAGTGTGGGGTGCGTACCTTACAAGTATGGGACGCTATCTTGGTGCTGCGGGTATGGCCGAGAACATTGGTTGGTTCTACGCAATGCAGGGTGTTGTATCTATCTTTATGCCCGCCCTTGTGGGTATCGTTGCCGACCGCTGGATTCCCGCACAGAAGGTGTTGAGCCTCTGCCACGGCTTGGCAGGCGCCGCAATGCTTGCAGCTGGTATGTATGGACTCTCCTCCGCAAACCCCGAGTTTAGCGTGCTTTTCACCCTCTACTCGATTAGTGTAGCATTCTTTATGCCCACCATTGCACTCACCAACTCTGTGGCTTACAGTGCACTCAGTGGTGCAGGTTTGGATACGGTTAAACACTTCCCCCCAATCCGCGTATTTGGCACCATCGGCTTCATCTGTGCAATGCTTCTGACCGACGCTCTCGGTTTCCAAGCAAATGCCAAACAGCTCGTATTCTCGGGCATCATCGGCCTTGTCTTCTGCCTCTACGCACTCACTCTGCCCAACTGCCCCGTAAACCGCAGTGCCGAGAAGAAATCGCTTGCCCAAACCCTCGGTTTGGATGCATTCAAACTCTTCAAAGAGAAGAAAATGGCCATTTTCTTCATCTTCTCGATGCTCCTCGGTGTGTCGTTGCAGATTACCAACGGCTTTGCCAACCCATTCTTGGGTAGTTTTGAGGCTATCAAGGAGTATGCCGGCACCTTTGGCGTTCAGCACTCCAATATGCTCATTTCACTTTCGCAGGTGAGCGAAACCCTCTGCATCCTTCTGATTCCCTTCTGCTTGCGCAAATTCGGCATTAAGAAAGTTATGCTTATGGCTATGCTTGCGTGGGTATTCCGCTTTGGACTGTTTGGCATTGGCAACCCCGGCAATGGCGTAGTTCTCTTCATCGCCTCTATGATTGTCTATGGTGTGGCCTTCGACTTCTTCAATGTCAGTGGCTCGCTCTATGTGGACCAAGAGACCAAACCCGAGATTCGTTCGAGCGCACAGGGTTTGTTTATGATGATGACCAACGGTTTTGGTGCCACCATCGGTACCCTCTCGGCTCAGGCTGTTGTGAACGCTTGCGTAAACAGCAAACCTGCCGGCATTGCTCAGGTTGAAGGTTGGAGCCAAGCGTGGATAATCTTCGCAGCCTACGCACTCGTGGTGGCTGTGTTGTTTGCACTCATCTTTAAGTACAAACACCAGCCGAGCGCACCTCGCGAGTAAATTCCGCACCGCACTACTATAAACCTCCTCCGCATTTACGCCAAAGTAAACTGTGGGGGAGGTTTTCTTTAATACGCCCTATACGACCTATACGAGCACAGGTATTAAAAAAGATACCCGAGAAGAAAATGGGATGCTCGGTGGAGGGGTAGGTATTAAAAAAGATACCCGAGAATTAAGGGGGGGGGCGGGCTTGGAAGTTTGAGAGCGGTAGATGCCAACCGCCTGCCATTCGGCAGTCGTGGCAAGACGGAGTAAAAAAAGCGGTGCGCCGATAAGCGCACCGCACATTTTCACCGCCACAGGCGGTTTTGTATTATCAAATTGATAAATATTAAATAGTTAATTAAAAAGCGAGGACAGCACGCACATAACTGTCGTTATCCATATTATCATAATAATTTGTGCCATTCCCCATTCCAACAACCCAAGCATTTTTCCAATCATACTGATCTTGACTCCAAAACCAACGACTAGAACTAAATCTTATTTCTTCTTTCAATGCTTGATTGTTTCGCAAAGACCATAATTTTGTTAGTTCTTGACGAGAAGGTAATCTCCAACCTTCACCCAATGATCTGCACCATTGTCTAGCATCAAACCAATCGCCAAAATACTCTTTTTTACTAATAATTTTACCATGCCTACCATAGTCAGACACCTCAAACACTAAACCCTCTTTACCATCTCGATAATAGTAATCTCCAACCTTATAGACACCATTATTGCCCGAACCTGCCTGAATACGCCTTTCTTCTGCAAGGCGCTTCTCCTCTGCAAGGCGCTTCTCCTCTGCAAGGCGCCTTTCTTCTGCAAGGCGCTTCTCCTCTGCAAGGCGCTTCTCCTCTGCAAGGCGCTTCTCCTCTGCAAGGCGCCTTTCTTCTGCAAGGCGCTTCTCCTCTGCAAGGCGCTTCTCCTCTGCAATACGCTGTTTTTCTGCAATTTGTGCCTGTTTTCCCGAATATGTTTCAGTGGCATCGGTCACGAGTACTACGATACCGCTCTCAGAATAGCCTTTTCTCATATACTTACCACTACCAACCAATCCGTTTGCCCTCAGCAGAGCCAACTCCTCGGTTGTGGGCAATCGCCAAGTGTTGTAGTCGTGCATCGCTTGTTTGTTGATTTGCTCTATTACCGTTTTGGGTTCGGAAGGAAACTCGCCCAATTCACTGGGGAATACTTTTAGGTAGCCAAATACGACCTCCACCTTATTGCGGGCTGTTGGAGTAGATGTTGTGGTTTGAGTGTGCTGCGAGGAGTGAGGGTTGATTGCAACTTGGTTGGCAAGTCGTGTCGCCAAGCCCTTCATAAGTTCGCGATAGGTTGAACCACTCATCCAAGTCGCGCCATCTTTGGCAGCGATAGTGCCACTCTCTACATTCACAACTCTCACATCTATATTGTACTCGCCCGCTACAATATTCACATCGCCAATGACAATTTTTGACACATTGAGGATTTGACCAAGGCGAACCATCTGTTGCTCGGTGATTTTTCCTCGCTGAAACCGCTGCTCGTCAATCACTCGGTCGATAGTTGTACGCTCAACAAGGGTGTAGCCGCTGGGCGAAAAATAGGTGTTGAAAATCGCCGCAATGCCATCAACATCTTGTTGCGAAATGCCGACACCAGCATTGAAATCCACAACAGCGATACGCTGTGCGAAAGCGGTGGTCGAGAGTGCAAATACCGCACTCAAAAGAAGTAAAAGTTTTTTCATTTTAGCAAGAATTATTAAGTTAAACTCGTTGTTTCTCAAATTCTTACCATCCGCACCCCGATAGTGATTTATAAGCAAAAAGAAAGCGTGGTGCTGAAAGACTTATTTCAACTGAACAGGTCGTAGGAATAACCATAGTGAATAAAATAAGCGACAGCCCACGCCTATACCCCATTGCAGGGTAAAGCGTAGGAATAGGTCTGCTTACTCTCTTCACTGTTGGAATTTCCTACGTTCGTTCAGTGAGAATAAACTTACACTTTCCGTGTGTTTTTAGTATGTTGCTACAAAAATAGTATTTTATTCCATAATTTTCAATTCCCAATTCTCAATTCTCAATTTTTATCGGTATTTTTGTCGGATGTATAAGGCATTTTTGGAAAAACTCTTCCGTAGGAAGAAAATTGAGCCCGATTGTATGAAATATCTCGTTGTAGGACTTGGAAATATCGGTGCCGAGTATGAGGGCACACGCCACAATGCAGGCTTTGATGTTGTGGATAGGTTGGTGGAGGGCGCCGGCGGCACCTTTACTCCCGACAGGTATGCCTCCAAAGCGGAGGTTAGGTGGAAAGGTCGCACGCTTGTGGTCATCAAGCCCTCGACATATATGAACCTCAGCGGTAAGGCTGTGAG
Source organism: Tidjanibacter sp. (assembly GCA_045659085.1). Lineage (GTDB taxonomy): Bacteria > Bacteroidota > Bacteroidia > Bacteroidales > Rikenellaceae > Tidjanibacter. Next base: position 19,138 of record JAZOWE010000029.1, on the reverse strand, counting down.
ATATTGGATGGACAAGGAGAACATCGCTCGCGAAAACCTTGTTGTCATTGTGGACGACATAGCCATCCCCGTAGGCACACTCCGCATCCGCGCCAAGGGTAGCGACGGCGGACACAATGGTCTGAAAAACATTGATGCTCTGTGCGGTGGCAACAACTACGCCCGTATTCGTATGGGTGTGGGTGGCGACTTCCCCCAGGGACACCAAATCGATTTTGTACTGGGTAAGCTCTCTGCTGAGGAGAGGGTGGAGTTCGAGAAGATGGTCGATGCCGCAGTTGCAGCCATCAAGGACTTTGCCACCATCGGTATTGAGCGCACAATGAACTATCACAACAAGAGGAAAAGTTGAAAATTGAAAATTGAAGCAAATGCGATTAAGCGAGGGCAGATGCTGCTTGCAGACTATGCCGAGCGAAAGCATTTTAGAGCAGACGCAGTCTGGTCAATTGTGGTGTGCCTCCGGCACAAATATAAAACTGCGACCAAAGGGAGCACCTTAATTTTCCATTTTCCATTGTCAATTTTCAATTAAAACAAGACATTAGACAAAAAAACGAATAGTATGAGCAACCGCATTGTTTCGCCCTCGATGCTCTCGGCAGACTTTGGGCACTTGGAGAGGGATACCAAAATGATTGACCGCAGTGCTGCGGAGTGGATACACATCGATGTTATGGACGGAGTGTTTGTGCCCAACATCTCCTTTGGTTTTCCCGTGCTGAAAGCCATCACCAAGGCAACCAATAAGTTTATGGATGTACACCTGATGATTGTGGAGCCCGAGAGGTATGTGACACGATTTGCCGAGGCGGGTGCCGACCTCGTAACTTTCCATATTGAGGCAACCGAGAGGGCGGAGGAGTGCATAGAACTTATCCGCAAGGCGGGCGCAAAGGTGGGCGTTTCGATTAAACCCAAGACTCCTATCGAGGTCTTGGAGCCCATTTTGGACAAGATTGACTTGGTGTTGATTATGAGCGTAGAGCCGGGTTTCGGTGGTCAGAGCTTCATTGAGGGCAGCACCGAGAAGGTCGCAGCCCTGAGGAAGATGATTGACAGCAGGGGCTTGGATGTGATGATTGAGATTGACGGAGGTGTGAGCCGCCACAATGCTGCCGAACTCTACAATGCTGGTTGCAATGCTCTGGTGGCAGGCAGCGCCGTATTCAAAGCCGCTGACCCCGAGGCGGAGATTGTGGCAATGCTCGAAGCGTAATTTCGAGCATTGCAAAATTGAAAATGGAAAATTGAAAATGGAAAATTAAGGTGCGCCTTTCGCGCAGACACAAAAAAATACACCCGCAGGGTGCGCCATAATTTTCAATTCTCAATTCTCAATTTGAATATATGGTTTCGATAGATAATGTAACGGTAAGTTTTGGTGGCTGGGACCTTTTCAAGGACATCTCGCTGCTGATAAACCCACGAGATAGAATTGGTCTTGTGGGCAAGAATGGTGCGGGCAAGACTACGCTCCTGAAAGTTATTATGGGTATGCAGCCCCCCACCTCGGGTGTCATCACAATGAGTGGCGACACCACCCTCGGCTACCTACCCCAGCAGATGAAGGTGCACGACACCACTACCCTCGTGGAGGAGACCGCCAAGGCCTTTGAGGAGGTTCTTCACTTGGAGAGGGAGATGGAGCGCCTGACCGCAGAGATTGCCCAAAGGGAGGACTACGAGAGCGAGGAGTATGGCGACTTGGTGCACAGACTCAGCGAGGCTACCGAGCGTCACAATCTGCTCGGTGGCGAGAGCCGAGATGCGCAGATTGAGCGCACACTCTTGGGCTTGGGCTTCAAGAGGGAGGATTTGAACAAACCCACGAGCACTTTCAGTGGCGGTTGGAGGATGCGCATCGAGCTCGCCAAGTTGCTGTTGCGTCGTCCTTCGGTATTTCTGCTCGACGAGCCCACCAACCACCTCGACATCGAGAGTATCCAGTGGCTCGAAGGCTACCTCAAAGAGTACCCGGGAGCAGTGCTGCTCATTTCGCACGACAGGGATTTTTTGGACAATGTAACCAACCGCACCGTGGAGTTGCTGCTGGGCAAGGTCTATGACTACAAGGTTCCCTACTCGCAATATGTTGTTTTGCGCAAAGAGCGCAGAGAGGCTCAGATTGCAGCCTACAACAACCAACAACGACTCATTGAGAAGACCGAGGAGTTCATCGAAAAATTCCGCTACAAACCCACCAAGAGCAATCAGGTGCAGAGCCGCGTGAAGCAGCTCGAAAGGCTCGATAGGATAGAGATTGACGAGGAGGACCTCAGCGCTCTGAACCTCAAATTCCCTCCCGCACCTCGCAGCGGTCAGATTGTTGCCGAGATTAAGGAGGTGGGTAAGAGTTTTGGAGAGAAGAGAGTCTTTGCGGGTGCCAACTTCACCATCGAAAAGGGTGACAAGATTGCCCTTGTGGGACGCAATGGCGAGGGTAAGACCACGCTTGCACGCATACTTATTGGCGAATTGGAGCCGAGCGAGGGCAGCGTCAAAGTGGGTGCAAATGTGAGCCTTGGTTACTATGCCCAAAATCAGGACGACTTGATGGACGGCGACTTTACGGTCTACGACACGCTCGACAAAGTGGCCGTTGGCGACATCCGCACCCGCCTGAGGGATATTCTCGGAGCATTCCTTTTCCGTGGCGAGGATGTGGATAAGAAGGTGAGGGTGCTCTCGGGTGGCGAGCGTTCGAGGCTTGCAATGGCCCGTATGATGCTCTCGCCCCACAACCTTTTGGTGCTCGACGAGCCTACCAACCACATGGATATGCGCTCGAAAGATATTCTCAAAGAGGCGCTCTTGAAGTACGACGGCACACTGGTGGTTGTGAGTCACGACAGGGAGTTTTTGGACGGCTTGGTGGACAAAATCTATGAGTTCCGCGACGGTGGCGTAAAGGAGTACCTCGGAGGTATCCGCTACTTCCTCGAAAAACGCCGCTTGGAGGATATGCGCCAAATTGAGGCCCGTGAGGTTGCGACCAAGGAGCAGAAGAGCACCAGCGGCAGAGAGGACTACCTTGCCAAGAAGGAGAACGAAAAACTCATTCGTAAAACCCAAAAGGCCATTGAGGAGAAGGAGATGGCTATTATGGAATTGGAGGAGCAGGTTGCCGAGTGGGACAAGAAGATGGCCTCGCCCGAGGAGTATGGCCTGAATCTCTCGGACAGCAAAGTCTTTGAGGAGTATAACGCCCTGAAACAGAAGCTTGCCTTCGAGGAGCACGAGTGGGAGAAACTGAGCTACGAGTTGGAGATACTCTCCGAGTTGTAGAATTGAAAATTGAAAATTAATTAGTATAAGACTAAGGGGGCGATTTGCGGAGGGATTTTTGTGCCACGCAAGCGAGCAAGTCCGCAGTTTACAAGGCGTAAATGAGGAACTTGCGAGGCGATGGGTGGTGCAAAAAGCACTCGCAAGGCGCAGCCGAACAACGAGATAAGTAACAACTTTAAGACTCCTTATCACGGAGCAGATGCAAGGCTTGCGAAGTGCGAGAAAGCGGAGTTTGCTTGACGCAAATGAGCATTTCGAGCACAAGCGTAACGCAGCAGATGCCCGCGAGAAGGAGTCGAACAACGAGATAAGGTATGCTTGAAATTAATGTAAATGGCCTGGGCGATCTGCCCGAAGCTGCCGAGGAGATTATTGGCGCATTGGATGGCAGAAATGTAATTGCCTTTTTTGGCGCTATGGGCGCGGGTAAGACCACACTCATTCGCGAGATTTGTGCCCTTGTGGGTAGCGAGGATGTGGTTACAAGCCCCACTTTTGCGCTCGTCAATCGCTACGAGAGTGGCAAGGGTTTCCCCATCTACCACTTCGATTTCTACCGCATCGAGCGCCCCGAGGAGGCTTTCGATATGGGCTACGAAGAGTATTTCTACTCCGACGGATTGTGCCTTGTGGAGTGGTCGGAGAAGATTGAGGAGCTCCTGCCCGACGATGTTATGAGGGTGGAAATTGAGGTTCTCAGCCCCACGAAACGACGCATCGTTATCGATTAGTCCAACACACAAACCGAAACAAAAGAAGGAACCATAATACAATGATTAAGAATGTTATTTTCGACCTCGGTGGCGTTGTCCTTGGTCGCGACCTCAGGCGCTTGGGGGATGTGTTGAACACCTTTGCATTCATCTCTGCCGACGAGAGTTTCCCCGAATTTTGGAGCGAGTTCGATAGGGGCACCTACACCCGCGAGGAGGTAACAACCCTGCTGTCCGAGGAGTACAACCTCCCCTATGATGATGCCGCAGAGCAAGTGCAGCGACTCTTGGAGTTGCTGCAACCCATTCCCGAGACCGTTGCGGTTATTGAGGAGCTCAAAGAGCGTGGCATAAGGTGCTATGTTCTGTCGAATATGAGCAAAGAGTTCTATGCCGAGCTGCTCAAATTCCCCGTTTTTGAACACTTCGACGGTGCTGTTGTGTCGTATCAAGAGCGAGTAAACAAGCCCGACAGGAGGATTTATGAGATAATTCTCTCGCGCTATGGGTTGGAGCCCTCGGAGACGGTCTTTGCTGACGACAAAATCGCCAACACCGAGGCTGCTGCGGCACTCGGACTCCATACGGTCACTTTCGACTGCTTGGGCGACGGTCCCACCACACTCCGCAACCTTGTTTTTGAGCACAACGGTTGGGAGTAACCCACAGTAATACCATAACACGAGGGGCTGACCTATTTGCGGTCAGCCCCTCGTTTATTTGTGCTGTTTTAGAAATTATATCCAATTGACAGGGATAATAAATACGAAGAGGTATAAGTATCTCTCCATGCATTGTAAAATCCTAATCCGGAATAGAAATTCTTATACTTTATGCCGAAAGAGGGATGCAATGCATACATGATAGGATTGAGCCCATCGGTGACATAGAACTCAGCACCAGCCTTTACGGCGAAATACGGTACAACTTTTGTGCCCTGGGTAAGATCAAATTGTGCTGTCAAATATAAAGGAATATAGTGTCCATATGTCTCTCGCCAAGTTTCAAGATTTTCACCCAAACCGACGGTTAAACCAACAGCGAAACGATCGTAGATGATACCTTGTGTGGTAGTTAACTCTATGATGTTAATGGGAGCCATTGTAAGTTCAAGTGTACTCCATCGTTTGATTTTGTCGCTATCCTGCGCAAAAACATTGATTGCAACAAAAAATGTGGCAATTAGTAATAGTGTCCTTTTCATAATTATTCGTTGTTAGTTTTAATATAGAAGCCATAATTGGGGAATGTGTATGTTCTCTCAGGATTATCAAAATAATTAATGGCAATTTCACCGCAAGAACAATCCATCTTTCTTGGATTATAGTCATATTCTATTTGAATATCGCCCAACTCGATCGTTACAGCTTCGGTAATTTTAATGTTCATGGAAACATCAATCTTGAACGAGTCTCCTTCCGCATCTCGATCATATTCTGCGGCATGGATGGTTATTTTATCCATCCACCCTTCATCTCCCGCAAGCCAATTTAGTATTAATCTGTCTGAGAAGTTTTGCGATTTGGTGCTTCTTTCATTAAATGCAAAAATAATCCTTTCGTCAACACCAACACGAGTCACATTCCCATCTTCGTCTGGGTTGAGGATTGTAAGATAAAATTCAGGAGCACTTTGAAAAATTCCCTCAATTTCACTTACATCACAACTATATCCCATTTTATTTACATACACATCCTCTGTTTGATGTACATTGCGATATGGTGCATAATAAATATCCCTTACAGAGGTTGAATAGTTTCCCCCTAAGTAATTAATTAGTTGGTACATGTATTTTTGACCAGGTTCAACATTGTCAACATAAGTATCTGGTGAACTTTGTGGATTGGCTATTGTCGCAATATGGGAGGGTTCATCTTCCCCTAATAGGTTTAGCCTATGTATTTCTAAGGAATCAACATAGGTATTGGGTGATACCCACGAGAGCATTAGTCTTGTGGTGTTTAATGGGGTTAGAGTGAAAGACTCAACGGGGTCTGGACGCACAGGAGCAGTGCAAGAAACAATGTTTGAATTTGCCGTAAAGACTGCGAGACCCACCATACAATATGATGCAACATAATAGTCGTAATTTTGCAATGACACATAATTAGTGTCGTAGTATGTTGTATTGGATGCGCCGCCATTAGTGGTAATAAGAGTAAAATTCGTTTCTCCTGCTGCTTTTCGGTAAATTCTATAACCCAACACAGTTGATGACATTGTTGGCTGAGTCCATGACAAATAGATGTTAGACGAGGTTACATTTATGCGTAAGAATGGTTTGTTTGCTGAGCCAATGATCTCAGAATCGCGTGGCGTGACTTTTCTCGGTGCCTGACTCATGACTTGTTGTATGTAGGTGTAAGCCATTTGTTCCTGTTCTTCGAGAGATAATCCATTTCTTTCGTTGAAACCAACAACAATAACCGGAACATCGGGAGGATTGATTGCGTCAACCCATACTTCACTGCCATCTGCATTGTATCCCTTGACAAATTTAGTTACATTTTCATGGTACTCTTCATCCAAAAATATAACAGTAGGAATATATCCATCTTCCCAAATGTCTGCGTGAAATGGAACAGAAATCTGCATCAAAGGATACATTTCAACAAGTGTTTCCAAAATCTCTTCGCGAGAAATAGATTTCGTTGCAGGATACAATTCGTTGAATAAATCAGACACGGTGACGGTTGAACCCCCGCCACGAACTGCGGACAAATCGGCAATTGGTTGTTCTCCCAGAGTCTTTAACATGATGTCGAAGTCTCCGTCAAACTTATCCAATGCCATTTTTCTGACAATGCGCCTAAAATCAGTACTTTCGCGCATGAGTTTACTAATAGTTTGAGCCACTCCATCGAACACCTCGTTTTGGGAGGTGTTGATAATTTCGCGCGACTCGGGCTGAACTACTTTAACATCCAATTCATTTGTCGTACAACTGAACAAATGCAATGTGGTCAAAAACAACCACAAATAATTAATCTTTTTTAATTGTTTCATGGTTTTAGTGTTTTAGATAATTAATATTAAAATTGTCTGCGACCGCAAGTTAATAAAATAGACCCAAAAAAGCAACTATTTTTCAGGTTTTTTCATTAAGTTTATGTAATATACATAAAATACACAAGAGGGTGTCCAACAAGTCTTTGGGCACCCTCTCTCGTTGTAAGGATTTGTATAACAAGTGATAGTTTTAGGCTTGCGAAGCCCGAAAAACCGCAGTTTACAAGAGCGTAAATGAGGATTTTGAGGGCGAGCGTAACGACAAAATATCCTTGTTAGACAAATTCTCTATCTTTTCATATATGTAAGCAGTGCTTAAAACTCCCAAGTGCCTTTGAACACCCTGCGGGCAGGGCCCGTAAGGCGGATGTCGGTGTAGCGGTCGCCCTCCACGCCAAAATCAACTGCCAACTCTCCACCCCTTGCTCGGAGGTTGCAGTGTCTGATATCCGCTTGGCGGGTATGGCGCAGTGCAAGGGCCGCAGCCGTAGCTCCCGTACCGCAAGCCAAGGTTTCGTCCTCCACACCTCGCTCGTAGGTGCGAATCTCAACCTCGCCCTCGCCACAAATCTTCACAAAATTGATATTTGCGCCCCTTGTGGCGGCGGTTTTGGGGCCATAGCGCAACTCTCTGCCGACGCCCACAACATCCATATCGAGGCTCTCCACAAAGCGCACCAAGTGGGGCGAGCCTGTATCCAAGAGCACATCGCCATCGGGCAGTACCTCCACCCTCTCCACATCGACCATCTGCAAGCGAACAGTAGCACTCTCGCCCTCGCGCGAAAGAATCTCGGCAGTGTGCATACCGTCAATAGCCTCAAAGGTTTTCGTGTCACCTCCTATTCCAAGATGGTCGGCAAACCACGCAATACACCTTCCGCCATTGCCACACATGGTAGCCTCGGGGCCATCGGCATTGAAATATCGCATCGCAAAGTCACCCTTTGCGCTCTCGGCCAAAATCATCAGACCATCGGCACCCACACCCCTTCGGCGGTCACAAATCTGGTTTATTTGCTCCGCGGTAGGCTCAAAATTTGTATCCCTTAGGTCGAGCAGCACAAAATCGTTGCCTGCTCCCTCATATTTCCAAAACTCTTTTGTCATTAAAAACAGACTCTAAACACTCACAAATATAGGAATTTATTGTATATTTGAAAAATTTTTCGACACCCGAAAGAAAAACAATGCGCCTACCGAAAGGAAAATACTCTCTTGTGGTCGTTGCCCTTATGATGATAGTGGCAACCTCGTGTAGCATCCGCAACTTTCTTGCAGAGGGAGAGTATGTGCTCCGCTACAACCGCATAGAGGCCGACCGCACCGTACCTCGCGATGAGCGCATAAAGCCCGATGAGGTGAGTAAATATATCAAGCAACGCCCCTCAATGGACCTCTTCAATGTCCGCGCGTGGCTCTACCTCAACTCCGATCCCGAACGCAAAAACCTCTGGCACAGTCTTATGAGGGCTCTCGGCACACCACCCGTGATTCTCGACACAACCCTCACACGACGCAGCGCCGAGAATATCGCAGCCTATGTCGCCTCGCGTGGTTACTTTACGGCCGAAGAGGAGTTCTCGTTCCGCCTTAATCCCGAAAGGCGCACCGCCGAGGTAACCTACACAACCATTCAGGGCGAGCCCTACCGCATACGCGAAGTGAGATACGACATTGAGGACAGCTACATCGCCAAGTTGCTCCAAAACGACACCCTGTCGATGGTTCGTCGCGGAAAGATATTGGACATAAACGCTTTGGGAGAGGAGCGTAAGCGCATCACCACTCTGCTGCGTGGCGAGGGGTATTACGACTTTTCGGAGAACAACATCTCGTTCAAAGTGGACACCACACTCGGCAATCACGGCGCAAGCGTGGAACTCGTACTTCGCAAGCAAGTGCTCGGCTACAACTCAGCAGGGGAGCCCATAACTCAAAACAACCCCATCTACCGCATCGGCACAATCAGAGTATTCCCCGACTACAACGCCACAGAGGCTGCCACAAACCCCAACTATCTGAGCTCGCTCGACACACTCTCGCACGAGGGTATAGATATTATCTACCACGGCTCGCGCCCCAACATTCGCCCCTCGGTGTTGCGCCGATTGGTGAAATTACAGAGTGGCTCGGTCTATAACGACCGAAGAGTAGCGACCACCTACGAAAACCTTATGGGGGTGGATTATATCCACAGTGCCAACATTGTCTTTACCCCCGAAGGACGCGATAGGATGCGCACCGTAACCTATGTGGGCGACCATTGGAGCGACACAGCCGAAACCGAAGAGGGTATTTTGGATTGCGAGATACGCCTCTCGCCAGCCCTGCGCCAGAGCTATAAGATTGAACTCGAAACCTCCACAACCTCCACCTTCTATGGAGTGGCCACAACCGTAGGTTATCAAAACCGCAACCTTTTCAGGGGTGCCGAGCTTGTGGATATGAGTTTTACCTTCGGCTATGAGCTTTTGAAGGTCGAAGACCCCTCACTCAACCGCAACTCTACTGAGCTGGGTGGTATGGTGGGTATCACCTTCCCGCAATTCCTCTCGCCCATAGAGTTAGACCCCGCAGGCAGGGCCCACAACCCACAAACACGACTCGAAATCTCCGTCAATGGTCAAAACCGTCGCTACTACGACAGGGTTTTGTCGAACATCAGCTATGGTTATAGTTGGAGCGACGGCCGCAAGAGCCGCTTTGTGATTCGCCCCTTCGATGTGAGCCTTGTGAAGATGAACTATGTGAGCCAGATTTTTTTGGACAAGCTCCAAAATCCCTACCTGCGAGATAGCTACACTACACAGATGATGGCAGGCCTTTCGGGTAGTTACACCTATGGCACACCCAACATCAACGGGCGCACAGACTACAACACTCTCCGCGTGGGTTTTGCCACGAGTGGCAACCTCCTCTCGGGCATCAAATCGCTCGTGGGGGCCGAGAAGGTGGGAGGTCACTACACCGTCTTCGGCATCCCCTATGCACAATACCTCAGGGGCGATGTCACTTGGGCCCAGTCGGTAAGTCTGGGCGAGAGTTCGTCGCTGGTTTATAGGCTCTATGGCGGCCTAATCTTCCCCTATGGCAACTCGCGCAACGAGTCGCTACCGGCAGATAGGCTCTTCTATGCCGGAGGTGTGAACAGTATGCGTGGCTGGACGGTGAGGACTCTCGGCCCGGGTAGCTCGGCAGAGGTCAATAGTGGCTATCCGAGTCAGTTCGGCAACCTCCGCTTGGAGGCCAATGTGGAGTGGCGCTTCCCGCTGGGCGGCATTTTCGATGGTGCTGTGTTTGTCGACGCCGGCAATGTGTGGTACACACCTAATATAAAAGGTATCCCCGAGGGGGCGGCCTTTAAGTTCGGCAAGGCGCTGTCGGATATGGCACTCAACACGGGTGTGGGCCTAAGGCTCAACCTCAGTGTCCTTGTTCTGCGCCTCGATTGGGGTATCCAGCTCCACAACCCCAACAAACCCGAGGGCGAGAGATGGGTACTTGCCCACCCAAGCTTCCGCAACACAGCCCTCAACTTCGGTATCGGCTATCCGTTCTAACAACAAAAACCTCCCTCATTGCAGGGAGGTTTTTTTTACCCACTTTGTTTCCACCCCCTCCGACTCAAAGGAATTATCGGTAGACGGTAGACGAAAAAATGAGCGAGCAGCGAGTAGCAGATTGCGGAGGAAATTTTGTACCAAACAAGAAGGCGAGTCCGCAGGCGTCGGAGCGACGCATTTGTGAGGGTGGTTCTTTGAAAAGTAAAAACGCATAGAAGCGAGCGAGTTTTAGGCGCACAAGAAAATCCCCTCCGCAGTTTACACAAGGTAAATGAGGAGGCCGTTGTGGGAATTTGGAGCAAAGGTATCCGCAAGAGCAGCGAGTAGCAGATTGCGGAGGAAATTTTGTGCCAAACAAGAAGGCGAGTCCGCAGCTTACTACCCGTAAGTGAGGAACTCGCTCTCTGAATTTTGGTGCAAAGGTATTCGCAAGATGCGCGAGCAGCGAGTAGCAGATTGCGGAGAAAATTTTGTGCCAAACAAGAAGGCGAGTCCGCAGTTTGCTCGTCGCAAATGAGGAACTCGCCTATCGCAGTGCAGTGCAAAATTTACCCGCAAGATGCGCTCGCTTATATGCGTTTTTTACATAATAGGAGCACCCATAAGACCAGTTACAAGGAATGTAACAGCCACGGTAATAATTGCATAGAGCTCGGGGAATACGGCCAGAAGAAGGGTTTTACCCATAACATCGTAACCGCTACCGATAGCAGCAATACCGTTGGCACAAATCTGGCCCTGACGAATAGCCGAGAACAAGCACACCAAACCTACGGTCAAACCAAGACCGAAGATTGCGGCAGCCTGCATAAGGCTGATACCTGCGGTGAGGTAGTTCTGCACGAAGAAGAACGCAGCAAAACCATACAAACCCTGAGTTGCAGGAAGTGCCGAGAGGATCATCGACTGACCAAACGAGTTCATTCGTTTTTTCATCGAGCCAACAGTTGCATTTGCAGCAATAGAGGTACCATAAGCACTACCGATACCCGAAAGTGCAACCATAAGTACAACACCGATGTAAGCAAGAATAATGTTCATAATTGTAAAATGTTTTTTAGTTAATTAATTATTTGATTTTTAGTTTGTTTTGCGTTTTTCAAAAGGAGTGTAAATCCTTGTTGAAGCCTCGAATCCTGCATTCTTGTAGAACTCGATGAAGGTGAGTCGCATAGGGTGCACAAAAGCACCAATGGCACTCATAAAGATGTTGATACCGTGACCAAACGCCAAGATGAGGAACATCACCAATTGGCGCAAACCGGGGGTGTCGGGAGCAAGGCTGCCTGCAAGGTCGTTGAACACCACCGCCAGCGCACCACCCGAAAGACTGATGGCAAACAGACGAACATAGCTCAATACATCACCCAGCAAACCCGTAAGGTTGTTGTAGGTATCCCACAATCCCGAGCCAAAATTGACCAAAGGATTGCGGTTGGGATTGTTCAGAAGAAGCATCAGCACAGCACCCACAATCAGCACACCAAGGAAGATGGGCGACGAGAACGAAAAGCCCGCAACCCCAACCATAGGCAGCAGGAATGCCAAGAGGCAGTCCACCAATATGATAAGCCAACCGAGAGTACCAAACGAGTACTTAAAGCCATAGGCAATGGTTGTATTTATCACATTGAGCACAAGTGCAAAAATAATCTGCACGATACCGCAGCCGAGTGCAATATAGAAGAGCTGGTCGTTGATAACCGTCATTGCGTTGTTGTACCACTCGGGAACACCCAAGGTGCGCAGCGACACGCCATAGACATTACCAACACACAGACCAAAGAGTACCGAAGCAGCACCCAACCACATAACGAGTTGTGAGATGAGTCCCATACCCTTCATCTTCTTCAAGAACATAAAGAGACCTATGAGGAAGAAGGTCGCACCATAGCCCGCATCGCCAATACAGAAGCCGAAGAAGAGCATATAGAATGGTGCAAAATACTTCGTGAGGTCCATAGTGCCATACTTGGGCACTGCATAGAAGTCGCCAATAAACTCAAAGGGCTTTGCAAACCAGCCATTTTTGAGTTTTACGGGGGTGTCGTCCTCCATTGTGGGTTTCTCCTTCACATAGAGCACATCGCTCTCAGCGTCCAAGAGAGCCTCCACCTCCTTGGCATTTGCCTCGGGAGCCCAGCCCTGCAAAACGATGAGTTTACCATCGGCCTCCTCTTCACCACTGCGGCTCACCTGGCTGAATTGCAACTCATCTTTCAGTTGATTGGCGTGTTGCTCAATAAGTGCGGCACTTGCCACACAGCGAGCCATAACACTCTCCCACTCCGTAAGTTTTGCTTTCAGAGCGTCCACTTCCGCACCCTTATCGTGGGCATTGAGCGTTGGGGTTTTAACCACCTGAGCATCAATCTGGGGCATAGGCTCACCCTTGCGGCTTACGACCACAAAGTAGGTAGTACCATTGTGCTCCGAGATAGCCTCAACAGTGTAGTTCTCGCTCCAAGCAGGGTAGCCCTGTGCATACTCATTTGAGTAGCAGGAGTAGAAGTGGAGTAGAATACCCTCTTTTTCGAGCGCCGCAATGGCCGCAGGCGAGAACTCGCCCCACATTGCAAGGTCCTGAGTCTCCTTCTCGGCTTTGGCAATCTGCGAGCCGAGCGACTCAATAGCAGCCGAGGCCCTCTGGTAGTTCTCATAAGCCTCCTCGCCACTCTCAAAGGGTTCGGCACCCGCATATTTGGGGAGTTTTTTCAGTGCCGAGAAGTTTTCCGAGGCGGCCTTGTGGGCCTCAATCTCACCCAGCACCTCTCTTTCGCGCTCGTTGGGTTCCCAGCCGCTGGTTGTGATGTCCACAACGCCGAGTTCCTGCAATCGTGCGAGGAACTCCTCCTGCGCCTTATGATAGAGCACAAGAGTATATTTGTTCATCTTAACTATCATAACTCTTCGGCGGGTTTTAGTTGTTCGTGTTTAGTTTTTACGATTTTCTGGGCACTCTTCGAAAGATTCTCCTCATCTTCGAGGAATCGTTTAATCTTCCTTATAGCGTCCTCATAGCCCGGAATCTGCACTTTTTCGTACAGATTGACCTTCTGTGTGGTCTTCTTACGAGCGTGGTCCAAGAGTTCGGTGCGCCTCATAAAGACCTCGAACTCTATGCCCAAGCGGGCAATAGACTTCAAAACCTCCACACCGTCGGCATACCACGCGGGAGAGGAGAAGAGGTCGTAGCTGCGCTCCTCAAAGACCACCTCTTTGAGTGCAGGAATCTTCACGCCGGCGATTTTATTAACCCCCAGCACAACATCCTTCACCACCAAAAGGTCACTCTCGAACTCGCCCCAAAGTGCCGACATATAGTCGTACTTTGCCTTCAACTCCTCCATCTGCCTTTGGTAACCCTCTGCCTTATCTTTGGCAGACGACACCTCAACCCTCAGAGCCGACTCCTTACTCTTGATTGTAGGGAGTGCTCTTTGGCGCATTTTGAGTTGTTTGCCGAGTTCGCCGAGCGAAGTCTTGTTATATTGAAACTTTATTGCCATCTAATTCCTATTATATAATAGAATAGGTTTTCTATACTCTGAATTTGTTGAATTTTTGAGCTATTTTTCTCTTTTACCGAGGGAGCATAGCGGGACTATGTGACCGAGGCAAAGAGGAAAAAGAGCCAAAAAGACACAAATTACTTCCAGTATTTCTCCACCAACTCCGACTTAATGGTAACCTCACTCTTCTTGAAGTACTTGGCAAACAGCGTCCAAGCCGTATCGAGCATCTCGGTAATGTCGATATTAACATCAATCGAGAGCAGTTTGTCCGAATACTCCTTAGCAAAAGCGAGTGCACGCTCGTCGTAATCCGAGAGGTCGAAACCGTTCTCCAACTTGGTCTTGGCACCTGCTGCATCCGAGTACAAACGCACAGCTGCGTTCATAACCTGAGGATGATCCTCGCGGGTTTTCTTGCCAATAACGAGCTGTTTCAGACGCGAAAGCGAACGGAAGGGGTCCACGATAACCTTACCGGTGTCGGTATCATTGCGGAGGAAGAGCTGTCCCTCGGTAATGTAGCCCGTATTATCGGGAATTGCGTGGGTAATATCGCCACCCGACAGAGTCGTTACGGCAATAATGGTAATCGAACCGCCCGAGGGAAGTTGCACAGCCTTCTCGTAAATCTTTGCCAAGTCCGAGTAGAGCGAGCCGGGCATAGAGTCCTTCGAGGGAATCTGGTCCATACGGTTCGACACAATAGCCAGAGCGTCGGCATAGAGAGTCATATCGGTAAGCAGTACCAACACTTTCTCGCCCTTATCCGCAGCGAAGTACTCAGCAGCGGTCAGTGCCATATCGGGCACCAAGAGTCGCTCTACGGGAGGGTTCTCGGTGGTATTCACAAAGCAGACAATCCTATCCAACACACCCGCATTCTCGAAGAGGTTTTTGAAGTAGAGGAAGTCGTCGTTGGTCATACCCATACCACCCAAGATAATCTTATCGGCCTTTGCACGCAGTGCCACATTGGCCATTACCTGGTTGTAGGGCTGGTCGGGATCGGCAAAGAAGGGAATCTTCTGGCCCGACACGATAGTGTTGTTAAGGTCGATACCTGCAATACCCGTAGCAATGAGCTCCGAAGGCTGACGACGACGGAATGGGTTTACGGTAGGGCCACCAATCTCCCTCTCCTCGCCCTCAACGGGTGCACCACCTTCGAGGGGCTCGCCATAGGCATTGAAGAAGCGACCTGCCAAACCGTCGCCCACCTTCAAGGTTGGGGGCACGCCGTGGAAGAGCACCTCGGCATCGGTCGAGATACCCTCGGTACCCTCAAACACCTGCAAGGTAACCTCGTCGCCCATAATCTTCACCACCTGAGCGAGGTGACCACCAACGGTTGCGAGTTCGTCATTACCTACGCCTGTTGCGTGGAGGGTAACGGTCGCCTTGGTGATATTGTCAATTTTGGTATATACTTTCTGAAATGCTTTTGTAGTCATATCTCTCGTCCTCCCTTATTATTTAGTAGCAGCGAATGTCCTGATTTCAGTCTCATATTTTGCAAACTCCTCGCTCTTCCACTCGGTGTAGTTGAGCTGCTTGAAGAGGTTGATGAGCTGTTTGAAGAATGCCGAGCACTCCTCGAAGTCTGCAAAGCCATACTGACGGCGGCACATCTCCATCACAAAGTCGAACATATATTTCTGGCGGTCGATGGGGCAGTTTGCATCAATATCGTCAAATGCGTCTTGCTGCAAAATAACATAGTCCACAAGTTCGCTCTTCCAGAACATCTCGTGGTACTCCACAGGTACACCGTCGTCACCAAGAATGTTAATCTGCTCGGCAGCCTCCTTGCCCCTACGCACGAGGGTTTTGCCCTCCATAACATTCTTCACCCAGCCCTCTTCGATGTGGTCGTCGAGGTACTCCACGATTTCGGGATATTCGAGATACTTCGAGTAGCTATCCAGAGGATCGATTGCAGGGTAGCGTTTGGAGTCGGCACGCTGCTGCGAGAGTGCATAGAAGCACCTTGCGGCCTTCTTGGTCGACTCGGTTACGGGCTCCTTCAAGTTACCACCCGCAGGCGATACGGTACCAAGGAAGGTTACCGAGCCGGTCACGCCATTGCGCAAGTGCACCAAACCGGCCCTTGCATAGAACGACGAAATGATGGCCGAGAGGTCCATAGGGAATGCATCCTGACCGGGAAGCTCCTCCAAGCGGTTACTCATCTCACGCAGTGCCTGTGCCCAACGCGAAGTGGAGTCTGCCAAAAGGAGAACTTTCAAACCCATTGCACGGTAGTACTCCGCAATGGTCATACCCGTATAAACCGACGCCTCACGAGCCGCAACGGGCATATTGGAGGTGTTACAGATAATGGTAGTACGCTCCATAAGTTTGTGACCCGTGCGGGGGTCGTCCAAGTGGGGGAATTCGGCAAAAATCTCCACAACCTCATTTGCACGCTCACCGCAAGCAACCATAATAATAAGGTCTGCCTCGGCCTGTTTCGAAATGGCGTGCTGCAACACGGTCTTACCCGCACCAAAAGGACCGGGAATGAAGCCCGTACCACCATCGGCAATGGGGTTGAAGGTGTCGATAGCCCTCACACCTGTCTCCATAATGCGGCTGGGACGGGGTTTGGCGGTATAAGCCTTAATAGCCTTCTTAACGGGCCACTTCTGAACCATAGTAACCTCGTGGTCCTCGCCCCTATCGTCGGTAAGAACTGCCACAACGGTGTTTACATTGTACTGTCCCTCCTCTTTGAGCGACTTAACGGTGTAGGTCTGCTCCATAGTGAAGGGCACCATAATTTTGTGAGCCACCCACAACTCCTGAACCTCACCAAGCCAATCGCCTGCGGTTACCCTATCGCCAACCTTAGCCAAGGGTTTGTAGTCCCAGAGTTTTTCGTAATCGATGGGGTCGGTTTTGGTACCCCTCTCGATGAAGAGGCTCTCCATCCTTTCGAGGTCGTTTTGCAGACCGTCGTAGTTGCGCGAGATGATACCGGGAGCGAGTGTTGCTTCGAGCATGTGGCCCTCAAACTCCACCTCGGCACCAATTCTCAAACCGCGAGTCGAGTCAAACACCTGAACATAGGCATCCTTACCCGTCACTTTAATTACCTCCGCCATAAGTTTTACGCCACCAACGGTAATGTAGCATATTTCGTTCTGCGACACTGCGCCCTCGGTGCGTACAATCACAATGTTGGAGATAATACCTTGTACTTTACCAGTAGTTTTCATTTAAGTTTTCTATTTTTTTGTTTCTTTGAATTTTCACTCTTTTGTTCGATTACTCCGCATAGTTCTTCTCGGCCTGGCGGATATGCTCCGTGGCGCCCAACGACGCAACAAGGCGCGAGAACAACTCCCTACCTCTCTGCTCGTCGAGTCGCGACCAACGGTGTACCAACGAAAGGCGCACAACATAGCTCAGCAGGAAGCCGATGTTGAAATAGTCGAAGGTTGCAATCTCCTCTGCAATACCCCAACGAATCATATCCATACGGTGCTCCTTATCCAAGAGGTTCTCGTTGTCCGACAATGCGCCAATAAGCGAGTCGATATAGGTAATCTCGCCTTTAAGACCGAAATCGGCCGCCGAAGAGCGCGAGAGTTGCTGCACAACCTCGCCATCGCCCACCATATACTCCGCAATGGTCAAACCCTTTTCGCGAGCAGTGAGTGCGGCAGTGATATTCCTCAGGTTCCTGTCAGCCTCGCTCCACTCCCTCAGGAAGCGGCACCTGCTGCGCGAGCAGTAGCGGTAGTAGGCCGCAAAGAGTTCTGTCGACATCGGGCGCGAGGCGTCAATCCTCGTGAGTCGCTCGTCGTCGGCATCAACCTCGCCTCTGCCCACCTCGGCAAAGAGTTCCACCACCTCCGAGAGTTCGCGGGGCAGTTCGGTGGGCGCCTCCATCTGAGCCTCCAACTCCTCGCGCGAGAAGTTGCCCAGAGTGGAAAAGCCCTCCCTATGGTTTGCCATATTTACCATATTGCACACATCGTGGAAGAGCATCCAGCCCCTCAGCGCCAACGCATCCTCCCTCGACAACTCCTCGGCAATCTCGTCGATTACCTCGCGTGCGTCGAAGCCCTTTGCGTCGCCGTCGAGCGAATACTCCCTCAGACCTGCAACAAGGCAATAATAATTTTTAGCCATACTCTTTTGTACTATTTATTAGAAGAGCATCTTTGTGATTTTCTCTTTGAGGTATTCAGCCAAGAGAGCCGAAAAATCCTCCTCGGTAAAGCTGATATAGAAGCCACCGTCCTTGGGTGCTACCTTAAAGCCACTCTTAACCTTCTCCGAGTAGCCTACCTCAACACCCTCCGAAAGGAGTGCTTTTACTGCGCCCTCAGCCTCGCCATCGAACTTAGCCTTCATCTCGGCGGGCAGAATAGCCTCCAAAGCCACCCTCTCGCCATTCCAAGCGCGTGCAACCGAGAGGAGCATCTCCTTAACAAACTCCACATCCAAGAGTGCAGCGTGAACTGCGGGCTCACCCACCTTGCAAACCACCAAGTTTGCAATGTTCTCCCTGAGGGCAGCCACCATCTGGCGGGTTGCGAGAGTCATCTCTGTTTCGTTGTTCTTTTTGAGCTCGGCAGCTTTCTGCTCGGCATTTTTAACAATAGCGGCAGCTTTCTGCTCAGCCTCGGCAACAAGAGCAGCAGCTTTCTGCTCAGCCTCGGTAACAATACGCTCCGACTCCTGGCGACCTTTCGACAAACCCTCTGCATAGAGTTTCTCGGTCAATTCCTGCAATTTTTTGTTTTCCATTGTTTTGTTTTAGTTGTATAATTATAATTTCTGTGTTTTGTAATTCTATGGAGTAGTAGTCGCACCTTTACCAAAACCGCCAATGGGTGTCATTGTTCCACGGTTTGTGGTCGGCGCACCTTTGTTTATGTTTATTGTTCCTATATTATCTATCCTTGTGTCGCCATTGTTTGTTTCAGCCTTACCCTTGGGAGTTTGCGACCACCCCAAATAACAATAAGTCAATCGTTTGCCCTCCTCTGTCAGTGTGAAGACTACCTCGTTTTTTAACCGCAACTCAATATTT
>JAZOWE010000028.1:0-67526 GCA_045659085.1 Tidjanibacter sp. | reverse complement strand
GTTGTATGCGTTTTTTGAAAAAACGCATAGAAGCGAGCGTATTTTAGGCGCACAAGAAAATCTCCCCCGCAGTTTGCTTGACGCAAATGAGGGGGAGATTTATCGCAGTGCAACGCCAAAGACGCCGCTTATATGCGTTTTATTTCAGGCGGCCGATGTAAGTGTCGATGTCGCGAGCTTCGAGAGCGGTGCCAAACTCGTCAGCAATGCGCTGGTATGCAGCCAGAGCAGCAGCGGTGTTGCCCATAGCCTCCTCAACCAAGCCGAGTTTCTTCAAATAGCAGGGAGTGGTCAGCGAGTTCTCGCTTGCCTCGATGGCCTTGCGGTAGAGATCGGCAGCCCTCTTCAAGTCGCCACCATCGGCAACGATGTCGCCCTGCAAGCCGTAGTTCTGAGCATTTACAATCTCGGCAGGTGCGCCTTTGGTTGCGTTGTATTTGGCAAGGTACTCCAAAGCGCTCTCCTTGTCACCCAATTTGAGGTAGCAGATACCTGCGTAGTGAGCAGCGAGCGAAGCCTGAGGGGTTGAGCCATAGTTGTCGATAACTTCGAGGAAACCTGCGTAGTTGCCGTCGCCATCCAAAGCCACCTGCCACTCCTCGGCATTGAAGTTCTGGATTGCTGCAAACATCTCGGCCGACGCCTTCTCTGCGCGGGGCTGAGCGATGAGGTATTTGTTTGCGAAATAGCCACCGATAACAACGAAAATTGCCACCAATACCCAAGTTACGAGTTTCTGATTCTTCTCCAAGAATGCTTCGGTTTTACCTACGGTCTCGGTTACAACCTCCTCGTAAGTGTTCTCCTGTTTGTTGTTTGTCATAGTTTTATTCTGTTTTTAATTTATTGTTCGGTTTCCGAGTTCGAAACACAAAAGTACATCTTTTTGTGTAAAAAAAGCACAAGGGCAAGATTTTTTTTCTCCTTTCGCGCAAAATCACTACCTTTGAGATGTTAAAATGCAAAATTACGATGAGGCTCGAAAAACTTTCACTGCTGAATTTTAAGAATATCACAGAGTGTCTGCTCGTCCCTTCGGAGGGGATAAACTGCATTGTCGGCTCCAATGGTGCGGGCAAAACCAATGTGGTCGATGCTATTCACTATCTCTCAATGAGCAAATCTTCGCTCCCCATGACCGACGGCCAGAGTGTGCGCCACGGCGAGGGCTTTTTTATGCTCGCGGGCGACTACACCACCGACGGCAATATGGGCGCAACCGTTGTGTGCGGTTTCGAGAAGGGCAAGGGCAAGACGCTGAAATTCTGCGGAAAAGAGTATGAACGATTGTCGGACCACATTGGCGTGGTGCCCGTTGTTATGGTGTCGCCCGCCGACGGTGCGCTGGTGAGCGACTCTGCCGAGGAGCGTCGCCGCTGGCTCAATGCCTTCCTTTCACAACTCGACCACTCCTATCTGGATGCTACGATGCGCTACAACCGTCTGCTGGCGGAGCGAAATACACTCTTAAAGCAGGGCGAAATGCTCATCCCCGAACTGCTCGATGTTATCGACGAACGGCTCGCGGAACAGGGCGAGAGGGTTGCTGCCACAAGGCGCGAGGTGCTCGAAAGGCTTGCCCCTATTGTAGAGAGGCTCTATGGCGAGATTGCCGGCGAGAAGGAGTGTGTCGAACTCGCCTACCGTTCGGAGCTGAACAACGCCCCACTTCTCGATATTCTGAGGGTAAATCGAGCGAAAGATTGCGTTATGGGCTATACTACTTCGGGCATTCATCGCGACGATGCTACGATGACTATTGGCGGCTATCCGCTACGCAAATATGGCTCGCAAGGGCAGCAAAAATCTTTCCTGCTGGCCCTCAAACTTGCACAATATCTCTTGCTGCACGAGAGGTTGGGCGAACACCCCTTGTTGTTGCTCGACGACCTTTTCGACAAGCTTGACGAGGAGAGACTTCAACGCCTTATGACCATCACCTCGGGCGAGGAGTTTGGGCAGGTGTTTATTACCGACTGCAACCGCGAGAGAATAATCTCCGTGTTGCAACGCAGTGGTCTGGATTTTAAGTTGTTTGCCGTAGCCGACGGCGAGGTTACCGAAGAGGATATTTAGGGTATGAGAAGGTGTTATCCGACACGAATAGGGGAGTTGTGGGGCGGCTTTAAGGAGGAGCACCCCACCATTGCACGGCTCATTGCCGAGGGCTCGGTGCCCGATGTGTGGCGCAGGGTGGCGGGCGAAGGGCTTGCCAATGCCACAAAGGTCAATTTCGTTCGCGGAACACTCTTTGTGCAGGTTGGCGCCTCGGTTGTGCGCCACGAGATTTTCATCAACCGCGAAAATTTCCGCTACGAGATGAACTCCATCCTCGGCTCGGAGTTGATAAAAACCATCATTGTAAAATAGGGGCGGAATAGAGAGGACAGGAAAGACAGGAAAGACAGGAAAGACAGGAAAGACAGGAAAGACAGGAAGAACAGGGGTTGGCAATGCTCTTGTTTTTCCTGTTTTTCTTGTCACTCCTGTCACCCCTGTCACCCCCCCTTATTCAAGCGCATATTGTGAGGCGAATACAAGGCGCATAAGAAAGCGAGTTCCGCAGTTTACAAGAAGTAAATGAGGAACTCGCTTATCGCAGTGCAACACAGTAGTCGCCCACAAGATGTGCTTGAATTACCAGCCGCCACCGAGAGCCTTGTAGAGCGTCACATAGGCTGTGAGTTGTTCGGTCAGCAACGAGATGTAGTCGAGCTGCGAGGAGTAGAGGTTGCGCTCGGCGTCGATGAGGTTGAGCGACGAGGCGAGTCCGTCGGCATAGAGCGCGGCTGTCATCTGTTGCAGTCGCGAGTTGGCGGTAAGCAGTTCGAGATACTTGGCGACCTCGCCATTGTAGGTCTCGATAGCCACCAGCGCACTCTCCACATCCGACAGCGCACCAAGCACCACACTCTGATAACTGAGCATAGCCTGCCGCCACCCCTCAAAGGCTTTGAGTTCCTCCGCCTTCAACGCCCCAAATTGGAAAATGGGTTGTGTGAGCGAGAGGGACGCCGTCCAATAGGCAGGATTTTTGGCGGTCAATCCTTTGAGTGTTGCCGAGAGCAGACCACCCTCGCCCGTAAGCGCAAACGAGGGCAGACGATTGGCCCGTGCTATGCGTGTGCGAGCAGCGGCAGCCTCCGCCTTATGGTATGCTTCCATAACATCGGGGCGGCGTTCGAGCATTGCCGAGGGCAGACCACTCGGCACATATACGGGCAGAGCGGCAGCCGTCAGGTGTCCGCAATAGAGTCCGTCGAGCTGTGCCCCAAGCGAATGGATACACTCGCGCGAGTGAGAGGGCATAGGAAGAATCTCGGGCGCTCCGCCCACAAGCGTGTTGAGTGCGAGGTTTGCCTGTACCATAGCCCTCTCGTAGGCGGGTATGTTGGTGGCGGCAGTGGCGGTCAGTGAGCGAGCCTGCCAGAGGTCCACTCCCGAGGAGTATCCATAGTAGAAGAGCGAATCACTCTTTTGTTGCGCTTCGAGCCTCAGGGCATAGCTGCGCTCCGAGATTTCGAGCGACCGGGCATATTGCAACCACTCGAAATAGGTCGTCGCCACCTCGGCTTCGAGAGTAAGGCGTGCCGCACGATAGCCCCACTCGGTAGCAAGCAACTCTTCGCGGGCAGCGTCGGCGGTGGCCGATACCCCAAAGAGAGCCACCTCCCAACTCACGCGAGGAAGTAGCGAGTAGCTCTGAGAAATGCTCTTCTTGCCCCCGTCGGAGGGAGTTGTGTAGGTTGCCGAGCCTGCCACACCAACATCCACCGAGGGAAGTAGCGATGCGCGTGCGGCGGTCATCGTCTGTCTTGCAATCTCAACATTGGAGAGCGCCGTAGCAAGGTCTTGATTGTTTTCGATGGCGGCGAGCATCAGTCTGTTGAGCGTTGTGTCGCCAAAAATTTCCCACCACTCAACACCCACCACCAATAGTGTGTCGCCCTTGTGGGCAAAGATATATTCGTCGGGGGTAACGACGGGGACCAACTCGGGTGGCGTCACCGCACAGGCGGAGGCTATCAGGGCACCACACCCCGCCAACCACCTACAAAGTACTCTCTTTTTCATACTCTTTGCGTTTTTTAATCATTCTTTCGCGTCGCTTTTCAAACTGTGCCACTCGTCCCACAAGGTAGTAGAGTGCGGGGTAGACAAAGATGCCGAGCATTGTGGCCACAAGCATACCGCCCACCAGAGCCACACCCATAACATTGCGGGCTACCGAGAAAGCTCCCGAGGCGAAGACCAACGGCAGGATACCCACAATAAAAGCAATGGCTGTCATAAGAATCGGGCGCAGTCGCAACTTTGCAGCCGCCAGCGAAGCCTCGCCCAGCGTTTTACCCTCGTCGTAGAACTTGCGGTCGGCATACTCCACAACCAAAATGGCACTCTTGGCCGACAGACCAATGAGCATCACAAGCGACACTTTCATAAATATATTGTCGATATAGATGGGGTTTACGAAGTGCGCGAGCCACACAAACAGCAGTGCTCCAAAGAGCGCGAGTGGCACACCGAGCAACACACTGATGGGCAACGACCACGAGTTGTAGAGTGCAGCCAAGGCAAGAAATACGAAGACCACCGCCAGCAGGTATGTAATACCCCCGCCCGAAGCACTCGCCTCTTGGAACGACACCCCACTCCACGCAAGCGTCACATCTTCGGGCAGTCGTTCGGCAGCAACTCTTTCGAGAGCCTTCATTGCACTATCCGACGACACACCCGCTGCGGGCGTGGCATTTACACCAATGGCGTCGAAGAGATTGAACTGTGTGATATACTCCACACCCACCGTATCCCTCAACTCCACAAAGGGGGCGATAGGCACACTCTCGCCTTTCGCATTGACCACAAAATAGCCCGCAAGATCGCTCTCCGTACGGCGATACTCCGACTCGGCCTGAATGTAGGTTTGGTAGAGTTTGCCAAAGCGGTTGAAGTTGCCCACATAGGTACCTCCGAGCATTGTCGAGAGCAGAGAGCGCAGAGCAGCAGGTTCCACACCCTCTTGGAGCGCCAAAGGCTCGTTGATGACGAGTTTGCGCTGTGGGACATTGGCGTCAAATTGGGTGGAGATGGAGGCTATTTCGGGTAGCGAGCGTGCCGCCTCCATAAACTTTTCGGTCTCGGAGGCGAGATATGCTATACCCTCTCCGCCCCTGTCTTGCAACATAAAGGTCACGCCCGAGGCGACACCCAAACCCGGAATTGAGGGCGGCTCGAAGGCATAGAAAGTACCCTCGGGCACAGCGTTGTAGAGCGTGGCGTTGATTTGGGCGGCAATCTCTTCGGCAGAGAGCGAACGCTCCTTGTAGGGTTCGAGGGTGACGAAAATCACACCGCTATTGGTCGCCGCCACACCCGTCAGCAGGTCAAAGCCCGCAGTCGAGGCCTCATAGCGCACGCCCTCCATTGAGCGGATAACCTTCACAGCCCGTTCAATGGCCGCCTCGGTGCGCGATACGCTTGCTGCATCGGGCAAATCGACTGCCACCATAAGGTAGCCTTGGTCCTCGGTGGTCAAAAAGCCACTCGGCAGAACCCTGAACAGCATAAAGGTTGCTGCTCCCGTGGCCACCACCAACACGAGTGTGCGGGCAGCGTGGCGCAACACCACCTGAGTTGTCCGCATATAGCCGTCCACACTCCTGTCGAAAAACCTGTTGAAGAGGCCCAAAGGGCCGCGTGTCGTTCTCTCTTTGTGGCGCAACAGCAGCGAGCAGAGTGCAGGGGAGAGCGTCAGCGCATTGAAGGCCGAGATGACCAGCGCCACCGATATGCCCATAGCGAACTGCTGAAACATCTTTCCCGTAATACCCTCCATAAGAGTTGCGGGGATGAAAACAGCCAGCAGCACGACGGTTGTGGCAACAATAGGCGAGGCTACCTGACGCATCGCTTCGAGTGTGGCCTTGCGGGCACTCTTGCCCTGCTCAATACCAACCTGGGCAGCCTCCACAACAACAATGGCGTCGTCCACAACCAGACCAATAGCCAACACCAAACCCAAAAGCGAGATGATGTTTATCGAAAAGCCCAGCAGGGGAAACACGGCAAAGGCGCCCACAATCGAAACAGGAATGGCAATGAGCGGTATGAGTGTCGCACGCCAATCCTGCAAAAAGATGAAAATCACAAGGATTACCAGCGCAAGAGTGAAGAGCATTGTGCCGAAAATCTCCTCAATACCCGCCTCGACGCTCTCTGTGGCGTCGATAATTGTGGCCGTTGTGACACTCTCGGGGAAGCGCTCGCCAATGGAGGCCATAACACTCTTTACACTCCTACCCACCTCCACGGCATTGCTGCCGGGGGTTTGATAGACCGCCACAAGGGCCGCAGGATTGCCGTCGAAGTTGGAAAAAGCTCCATAGGTTTGGCAGCCCAGCTCCACCCTTGCAACATCGCCAATGGTCACCTTTTCGCCGTCGGGCAGGACTCGGAGTGCAATCTGTTCGTACTGTTGCGCCTCGGAGAGTGCCGGAGGTGTTGTTACCGTATAGGTGAAAGGCTCGGGAGTGGCAAGGGGCTCGCCACCGAGTTTACCGGCCGAAAAGATTGTTGCCTCGTTCTCGATAGCCGAGGCAATATCCTCCACCGATATATTATAAAAGGCCATACGATAGGGATTAACCCACACACGCATAGCATACTTACCCGCACCGAGAATCTGCACCTTCCCCACGCCGTCAATCTTCAACAACTCGTTTTGGATGTTTACATAGGCCCAATTCGCAAGGAAGTTGTCGTCGTAGATGCCGCCCTCGGAGTAGAGTGCATAGATGAGCAGAAAACCGGTTTGTGACTTTTGGGTTGTAACACCCTGTTGGATGACCTCCTCGGGGAGCGAAGCTGTCGAAGAGGAAACCTTGTTTTGCACAAAAATCTCGTCGATGTCGGGATTACTGCCAATGTCGAAAAGGATTTGGAGCGACATCGACCCGTCGCCTGCCGAAGTGGTCTGCATATAGAGCATATCGCCAACACCCATAACCCCCTCGGCAAGAGGCGTTGCCACCGAGTTATTCACAGTTTCGGCATCGGCACCCGTATATGTAGCCTCAACCTCCACAACGGGAGGTGTGATGTCGGGATACTGCTCAATGGGTAGAGAGCCTATTGATAAACCACCCAACAAGAGTATCACAATGGCTATGACGATGGCAAAAGTCGGACGATTGATGAAGAATTTTTCCATACCTCCTCCTTTCTACTTTTTAGACACCTCGGCAACGACCTTTGCTCCACTACGCAGGCGCTGCGCACCACCTACCACAACCATCTCGCCTGCCGAGAGTCCCTCTTCGACAATCCAATGGGTGCCGAACTTCTCGCCCACAACAACGGGGCGGAAAGCGACCGTGCTATCCTTGCCAACCACCCATACGGAGGCCTTGTCGAGGGTTTGCACCACCGCCTCTTGGGGAACAAGCACAACACCCTCGGGCGAGCCCACATCGGCCGAAACAACTGCCGACTGCCCCACTTTCAGGAGTTTGTCGGGGTTGGGAAACGAGGCCACAATGATTATAGTGCCCGTTTGGTCGCCCGCCTCGCGCTTGGTGTAGGAGTATGTACCCGTGTAGGGATAGAGCGTGCCGTCGGGCAGGTAGAGGCGAATGTTGCTCAGCAGAGAGGAGTTATCGTAGGACGGCGTTTTATCCTCGGCATCGCCACGCACCTCGAAGTAGCGGGCAAAGGGAATTTGGATGTGTACACCAATCTCGTCGATGTTCGACACGGTAGCCAACACCGAAAACGAGGTACCCACACCAACCCAATCGCCAACCGTAGCACCCGAATCGTCAATAATTCCGCTTATGGGCGAGGTTATGGTGGTGTAGTCGAGTTGCAGGAGCGACTCGTCGAGCTGGGAGCGGGCGAGCTCCACCTGGGCTTGTGCCGAGGCATAGGCTGCCTTGTATTGATCGAGGGCGCTCTTGCTGATTGCGTCGATGCGGGCAAGAGGAACGGCTCGTCGGTAGTTGTTCTCCGCCTCGGCAAGAGAGGTCTCGGCCGAAGCGAGTGCAGCACGATTGGAGGCTACCGAAAGGCGAATGGGAGCCGCGTCGAGGGTGAAGAGCACCTGCCCCTCCTCTACGGGCAACCCCTTGGAGAACTGCTTGGTGAGCAGATAACCACTCACTCGGGGCTGAATTGTTGCATCGTAGTTGGAGTAGAGAAGCGTCTGGAAGCGCATAGGCATCACAACCCTCTCCCCCACCGCCTGCGCCACAGTCACTCGTGGAGTTGGAGCTGTCGGCTGCATCCCTCTCCCCTCACCTTTGCACGAGAGCAACAGCAGTGGCAACATAAAAACAAATAAATCTCTTTTCATGGTATAATGTGTTTGGTTTTGTGGGTTAGAGTGTTACAAATTGCACGCCAAAATCGCTGCCCAAAATTTTTACTATTCGTCGCCGAATACTATCTTTGTGGTCACAAAACCGAAATACAAATGGAGAAACGCCCCGTTATATTCATTAGCAACGACGATGGCTACCGCGCCAAAGGCTTCAACGAGATTGTCGAGTGCGCCGCCAAGTTTGGAGATGTTATCGCTCTGGCCCCCGACCAAACACAGTCGGGCAAGGCTCACGCCATAACTATGTACGACCCTCTCTACCTCACACTGCGCCGAGATGAGGAGCATATCAAGGTCTATTCGTGCAACGGCACACCCGTGGACTGTGTTAAGATGGCCTACGATTGGTTGTTGCCCGAGTTGGGTATCACTCCCGATTTGAATCTGAGTGGTATCAACCACGGCTCCAATGCCGCCATCAATGTCCTCTATTCGGGCACTATGGGTGCGGCCATTGAGGCGAGTTTCTATGGTGCGCCCTCAATAGGTCTTTCGCTCGACGACCACTCCTACGATGCAGACTTCGATGCAACCATAGCCTTTGCCGAGAAGATTATCCCCGCCATTCTCGCCCTCGACAAGCCCTCCGAGCCATTGTGTCTGAATATCAATGTTCCCGTTGCACGCCCCGAGGAGATAAAAGGTCACCGCATCTGCCGCCAAACGCGAGGCTTTTGGAAAGAGGAGTTTTTCTGCCGTCAGGACCCCCGAGGCAGGGACTATTTCTGGCTCACGGGAGGTTTCTGCAACCACGAGCCGAATGCGGAGGATACCGACGAGTGGGCACTCAAAAACAACTACATTGCAGTGGTCCCCATCAAGATTGACCTGACCGACTACGCGCGTATGGAGATGCTCAAAGGGCTGAAATTGTAGCCACCGAGCACACGGCAACACAAAGTAGTCGTGTTTTTTAGATGCTATTTTTAGAGGTTAAAGCACTCATTGCGAGTGCTTTAATTGTTTTGTAGTGGTGATTTTCGGAAAAATTTTGAATTTTGAATTTTGAATTTTGAATTTTGTCCGTATCTTTGCGGTCCGGTAGAGGAATCTCTTATGAGAACACAGGAGTCCGTAATATTCCCTACCTTAACAATTTTAATCGATTAAAAACAAGATGGACAACTTAATCAAAATCGCAGAAGAGGCTATGTGGGCACCCAAGGAGGTTCCCTCGTTCAAAGCCGGCGACACCATCACCGTATCCTACAAGATTATTGAGGGTAACAAGGAGCGCGTACAGAGCTTCCGTGGTGTGGTAATCCAGATCAAGGGTCGTGGTGTAACCAAAATGTTCACCATCCGTAAAATTTCGAACGGTGTAGGTGTAGAGCGTATCTTCCCCCTCTACTCGCCCCACATCGACTCGATTGAGGTTAACAAAGTGGGTGTTGTACGCCGTGCGCGTATCTACTACCTCCGCAACCTCACCGGTAAGAAAGCGCGTATCAAAGAGAAGCGCTATGTTGCAAAGGAGAAATAGTCCTTGCAAGCCGGAAGACGGAAAAAGAGAAAACGAGAAACTCCAAGTTGAGTTTCTCGTTTTTTATTTAAGCAAATTATGCGGGCAACTTTTATACCGCACTCCAATAGGTAAAATTTAAGGCTTGGTTTTGGTGAGGATTCACAGTTTACCCTCCTCAACCCAGCGAGTGCATATCGCGGAGCAGATGCAAGGCTTGCGATGGGCGAGGATGCGGAGTTTACAAGAAGTAAATGAGCAATCCGAGCCCGAGCGTAACGCAGCAGATGCCCGCGAGATGTGCTCGCCAACTATTTGGTTGCATAAATTACCTTCTTGGTTTCAAAAAACTCGTCGTCGAACATCTCGGCAATGTTGTAGATATTGCACCTTAGGCGAGCGGCGGCAAGTTCCTCTGCCAAGTCACCACCTTTGAGCACCAACATACCATTGGGCAGTGTGCCTCGCTGTCCTGCGCGGAGTTTGGGCAGAGCCCACCCTTTGAGAGTCTTCATATCCGTCACTGCACGGCTGACGACATAGTCAAACTCGCCCTTTACGGCCTCGATGCGGGCGTTGATGGGGGTTACATTCTTCAAGCCGAGAGCCGCAGCAACCTCCCTTACGACAGTAATCTTCTTGCCAATAGAGTCTACCGCCGTAAACTCCACCTCGGGAAACAAAATGGCGAGAGGGATGGTGGGGAAACCACCACCGCAGCCAATATCTACAACCCTTGCACCAGCCTCGAAGGTGCAGACCTTGGCAATGGCAAGAGAGTGTAGCACATGGCGCACATAGAGCTCGTCGATATCCTTGCGCGAGATGACATTGATCTTCGCATTCCACTCCACATAGAGGTCGCCCAGAGCGTCGAACATTCTCTGCTGTTCGGGCGTGAGTGAGAAGTATTGTGAGATTATTTCGGGTTGCATTATTGTTGTTGTCGTTAAAATTCAATACTCAGTCGCTTGCAAATCCAGTGGTGGAATAACTCGCGCTCCTCGGCGGTGGTTTCGCCCAACGAATTGAC
Organism: Tidjanibacter sp.; assembly: GCA_045659085.1. Classification (GTDB taxonomy): domain Bacteria; phylum Bacteroidota; class Bacteroidia; order Bacteroidales; family Rikenellaceae; genus Tidjanibacter. The sequence goes on along the minus strand of JAZOWE010000028.1, from coordinate 56,654 downwards.
ACAACCAAAAAGCAAGTTGGGGTTACTATCCGCCTCGCGTAACTTGCGCTCCATATACCCAACCTTGTCGGCAGAGGGTTTTAGGAACAGGCACTCGCCGTGGGGCTTTGTGACCTTAACTAAGCCCTCCTCGCCACCTTTGATGTAGAAGAGCGACACATAGCTAAATTGCGACTCCTCGCGAAAACGGTGGCGGATATTATCCCTCAGCAGGTCGGGATGCTCTGCAAAAAACGCCTCGTGCCAACTCCTCAGCAGAGGTTGTGGGGCGTGCGAAAAGTGCCAAAAGTGGTCGGCACCGAGCCTTTGTGCCGCATTGACCATCGCGTCTTTGTGACCAAAGGGTTTGTGTCCTCCCTTTCGTGGTTTTATCCAGCGAAGAAACCGCCCCGCAAGAGTGCTGAACTTGGTGGCACTAAGCACCGCGTGGCCTCCATCGAACCACACTGTCGGCTCTATTGGAGAGGCAATAAACAAGTCGTCGTTGAAATAGACATAGCGCTCTGCCAGACCGGGAATGCGCCACATAAGCGACTCGATACTTATGGAGTTGAAGGTCGGCAAAAACTCCTCGTAACCCTCGAAAATTGTGCGGTGGTCCACAATCTCTATTTCGGTGGTGCGCTCGGGGAAATTACGCTCCACAAACTCTTCGAGATGGGGGTTTTGATTGTCGGTGATAATCCATATCTTCCTCACCCAAGGGGCAAAGCGCAAAATTGAGCCCACGCAATAGAAGATTTCGCCAGCCGACGAGTAGCGCACCTGGCCACCCACATCATCTCTCGCAGCCACAACCTCGCCGCCATACTCGGCTCTCTTGGCGCGGTGTTCGGGGGAGTCGCCATCCACCCAAGTGATTACAACATCAATCTGCTCCCTCATAATGCCTTACACGATTTTGGAAAATCTCTCGGGAATACGAACAATTACCACCTGCTCCAACATCGATGGTTTGTTGAGCGCGTAGGGCGGGCGGAAGAGGGTTTGCACCGCCCGTGCAACTCTCACAGCGCACTCCCAACCATAAGCCTTACGCGAAGAGCACAAGCGTATGGTCTTGGAGCGTTTTGCTATATGCTTTGTCCAGCCCTCCTGCCTACGCGAGGGGTCGGCAAAGCGTGCCTCAATCCTGCCCATATCGAAGTAGCCGAAGTGGAACAAATAGAGATTTTTTGCTATGTGGAAATTGTGTCCTTTAACCCTATGGAAGCCCGAGCCCCAGCGCACAGGGCGGGCAATAACATTTGCTTTGGTATAGCGGCTCGAAAGTCGGCCATAGTGTCGCTGCGAGAGGAATTCACGACTTGCATCTATCGCCCCCTCACAATCGAGCCTCTGCCCGACATCCACACCCAACCCCGACACGGAGGTTTTGATTTTAAGGTCACTGAGAAACTCTGCCAAACCCTTGCCCAGCAGTGGGTCCACAACCAGAAATTCGTCGGCATCGGTACCAATCACAAGGTCGTAGCTCTCGAACAGGCGTGCTGCTTGCTCCGAGAGGAAGTTGATACGCCCCTTGTCGCCACGCGCCACACTGCCTACAATCTTCTCGCACACCCTTACATTCACACCCTCACAGAAATCGGGCACACGCTGGTCGGTGCCGTCGAAGAATATGTAGAGGTTCTCCCGTCCGAGTTCTTTGCCATAATACTCCACCCACTTGCGGAGGTAGAACTCGTCGTTGCGAACCATTGTTAGTGCTGCAATGCGTTTCATCTTAGGGACTTGATAGTTGTGGTTCTTTACTACAAATATAGGAATAAATGTCGGGAAACGAAATTTTTTACTCCTCAAAGGGTTTTATTTTACCGTTTCGGCTATTTTCTCTGCCACCCTCACACCGTCGAGCGCCGCCGAGATGATACCTCCCGCATAGCCTGCACCCTCGCCCGTTGGGTAGAGACCTGCAACCACAGGGTGCACAAGATTCTCCTTGTCGCGGGGGATGCGCACAGGGGTAGAGGTGCGCGATTCAAGACCAATGATTTGGGCATTATTGCTCACAAAACCCCTCATCCTTGCTCCCCATTGGCGGAAACCACCCCTCAAAGCATCTGCCATATAGTCGGGTAACCACTCCTCGCCACGCATAGCCACCGACTTGGGAAGATAAGAGGTGCGAGGAAGGTCAAAGGAGGCTCTACCAGCCACAAAGTCGGCAAGCCTTTGTGCGGGAGCCGTGCCACCACCACCCACAATCTCCGCAGCGTGACGCTCCAACTGTTGGCGGTACTTCAAACCCGCCAGCACACCCCACTCCTCGTGGAGATGAGGGAAATCTTCGGGGCGCACCTCAGTAACAATACCCGCATTTGCCCAGCGCGACGAACGAGCCGAGGCACTCATACCGTTTACGACACACTCGCGATAGTCGGTCATTGCGGGAACTATCACGCCACCCGGACACATACAGAACGAATAGACTCCCCTACCGCCCACCTGTGCCGTGAGGGTGTAGGAGGCTGCCGGCAGCCACTCGCGCATATCGTCGGAGTGGTATTGTATGCGGTCTATGACCTCTTGGGGATGCTCAACCCTCACACCCATAGCCCAAGGCTTGGCTTCGAGAAGGACTCCTTTGGCGTGGAGCATTTCATATATATCGTCGGCCGAGTGGCCCGTAGCGAGCACCACGGCAGCACCCTCGACAAGGCTGTCGCCAACCCACACACCAACCGCACGATTATTCTTTATTTGGATGTCGGTAACTTTGGCCCCGAAATGTATCTCTCCTCCCGAAGCAACAATCGTACCCCTCACGCGCTCGATAATTTTGGGCAGTCGGTCGGTGCCGATATGAGGGTGTGCCTCATAGAGAATTTCGGGCGAGGCCCCGTGAAACACAAGGGTTTGCAGTGCGCGATTATAGTCACCTCGCTTTTTGGAGCGAGTGAAGAGTTTGCCATCGGAGAAAGTCCCTGCGCCACCCTCGCCAAAGGCGTAGTTCGACTCACCATCCACGCCCGCACCACGATGAATCTGCGCAATATCCCTACGGCGTTCACCAACCTCCTTGCCCCTTTCGAGCAGGATGGGTTTGAGCCCAAGTTCTATGAGCCTCAGGGCAGCAAACAACCCCGCAGGGCCACCACCAACAATAACAACGGGTGTTCCTCCGTTTACATCGGGATAGTCGAAGTGTATTTCGGGGGGCAACTGCTCGCCATCCACAAAGACCTCGACGGTAAGCAGAACCTGAGGTGTGCGATGTCGGGCATCGACAGAGCGTTTGAGAACGCGGGCAAGGGCCACCTGCTCGCGGCGAATGCCGAGAGTGCGCACCACAATCGAGAGCCACCCCTCGGTGGAGGCCGCCTGCTTGGGCGAGAGTGTTAAATTTATAGTTTTGGGCACGATGTATGTTCTTTTCGGCAAAAATAACTATTTTTGTGCAATATACCATTGACAATGATGCATAAACTCATAATTATCCCCACATACAACGAGCGCGAAAACATCGAGGCAATGATTGCAAAGGTCTTTTCGCTCGAAGGCGATTTTTCACTTTTGGTGGTCGACGACGGCTCGCCCGACGGCACAGCAGCCATTGTTCGCGACCTTATGCCCTCCTACCCCGAAAGACTCTTCCTTATTGAGCGCGAGGGAAAACTCGGACTCGGCACCGCCTACCTTGCAGGCTTCCGCTGGGCTCTCGAAAGGGGCTATGATGCTGTCTTTGAGATGGATTGCGACTTTTCGCACGACCCCGACGACCTGCTGCGCCTTGCTGCCGAGTTGGAGGCGGGGGCGGATGTGGCTGTCGGCTCGCGCTATGTGAGTGGCGTGAATGTGGTCAATTGGCCAATGCGCCGACTGCTGCTCTCCTATTGCGCCTCGCGCTATGTCAAAATCGTTACGGGTATGCCCGTAAAGGATGCGACGGCAGGTTTTGTGGGCTACCGCGCAGAGGTTTTGCGCACCCTCGACCTCGACAATGTCCGAATGAGGGGCTATGGTTTCCAGATTGAGATGAAATATACGGCTTGGAGGCTGGGCTTTAAGATTAAGGAGGTATCGATTATCTTCCGCGACCGCACACTCGGCACCTCGAAGATGAGTAGCAGCATCTTCGGAGAGGCCTTTTGGGGGGTGCTCGGCCTGCGCTTCCGCCGCTTCCGCAGGGCATAAAGAGGAGTCGGAGCCGGATACAACAAAATAGGGTGGCAACTTCGTGTGAAGTTGCCATCCTATTTTTTATGTCGTGCTGCAAAATTTGAACATCGGTCAAGAAATAATGCTCAACATATAACATTTTAATCTAATTTATTTGTTTCCACCGATTTGTTTGTATAAATTTGTGGGGGAGTGGATATAATTTACAACACACTCCACCTTGCAAAGGAGTTATTTTTCACTAACCATAAACCCTTTGAGTTATGAAGCAGTTATACAGAATTTTAGCCCTCGTGTCGCTATTGGCGACTGCTGCGGCTTGTGACACCCCACTTCCCGAGGTGCCACCAACCTCCGACAAAGTAGTTAAAATCTCCGCACTCCCCGCAGGCGACTTCACAAAGGCCACCGACACCGCCTTTGAGGTGGGCGACGCGCTGAGTGTTTTTGGCTTCAAACCCGAAGTTTTGACCGTATGGCTCAACAACGGTAAGTTCACCAAGGGTAGCGACGGTTTTGCCTCCGACCAAGACTATTTCTGGTACGATGGCGAGGAGTCGAGCCTCATTATGGGTGTATACCCTTACAGCGCAAACTATTCGGGCGAGCAGGTGTTGGCCGATGGTGTGGAGTTCTGTGTGAAATCCGACCAATCAACCCACGCCGGCTACACCGCCTCCGACCTTATGGTTGCTCTGCGCGAAGCCACCCCCACAACCGAGAGCGTGGTGCTCGAATTCAACCACACCCTCTCGAAGGTTGTCATCGACATCGACAACCAAACGGCAAAAACCATCCAAGAGGTCTATCTCGATGGCGTAAAGGGTAATCTGGCCTACACCGTAGCAAACGAAATAGTGCTGTCGGGTGGCGAGGGTGCAATCAAGGCTGGTGAGTTGGCAACCGCAAGCGAGGGTTTCACCAACACCTATGTTCTCATCATTCCTCCCCAAGAGGTAACCCCCACAATAAAAATCATCACTACCGACGGCAGGGAGTATCTCCGTCCCGCACCCAACGCCATTGTTTTTGGCTCGGGCAAGGTGCGCCACCTGACCACAACCATTACCGAGCAGAGCATCTCTGCCGAGTTTGATGCCACAGTAAACGATTGGAGCGCCGACGAGAATGTTGAGTTCAAAGACCAAACCGAGGGCGGCAACGAAGGCGGCAACGAGGGTGGCGACGAAGGTGGCAATGAAGGTGGCGACGACAGCCCCGTTGTGGAGGGAATGACCGTCAATCCTCTTTGGAGCGTGGAGTTGGTTCCGGAGTTTTATGACGAGGAGACACAAACCACATACTACGACCTCATCCGAGTACTTTCCACCGACGAGGAGAACGGTTTCTTTGTGGAGTTCTTCGACGAAACATACTTCAACGAGAGTATTAGGCCCGACATTGGTGCGTATGTTGAATGGAGGGCTGCAAATCTTGTGGAGCAGCTTAACAACTACAATGCCGAGAATGGCGCAGATTTCAATATGCTGGATTTCAGGAACTACCACTTCGGCCTCTACGATATGATGAATATCTTAGACCCCGGCAGGTGTGTGGTGGCAATGTGGGGTATGACCGTCGAGGGCGAAGTGACGGGACTCTACTACATCTCGGATGTGATTGAAATCAAAGACCCCGCAACTCCCGAATACAAGGCTTGGCTCGGCACCTATAAACTCGTCAGTGCCGATGAGGAGAAGAATGCCGTAACATCAATGATCACAGTCACTCGCAATGTAACCAACGAAAGTTATTGGATTGAGGGTTGGAATGGTATTGCCAATCTTGTGGCTGCCACATTCAATCCTACTGGTGGCGAGCACGGAAATGGCGCAATGATTCTCTATCCTCAAACCATATTGGAGGATATATACATTGGAGAGACACACCTTGCAGAAATCTTCTTCGGAAGTTTCGCATGGTTAGAAGGCGGATATGTGGTATATGAAACAGAGGATATGTTGATTGGTCAGGCTCAGTGGTTGTTTGAGGATGACACTGCTTGGGCTGGAATCCTTCCATATACATATTCAAATGCAGAAGGAACTACCATTAAGGCTTCGGAAATAGGATTCTTTGGTGTACTTGATGATGGCGGTTATACGATGGTTACCAACGAGATACACGCCTTCCAAGAGGATTCTGCTATTTCTATGATACGCCAAAACACCGAAGAACCCGCGGCAGTGGCACGCAAGCACAACATCTTCGATGAGGGCAACAACGGCATTGCCAAGAGTCTCGATGCCGTAAAAAGAGAGAAACAACCACAACTTGACAACTATGTGGTTGGCGGTAGAAAGTTCAGTGCCGTTAATTTCTAAGCGTTAAAGGAGCGCATAGACAACAAAAAAGAGTGTGGGTGGCGGTCGCAACCGCCACCCACACTCTTTTTTCTCTACCACACAAACGGCAATATGCGCCAGCGCACCTTTTGGCAATACTCCTCGTAGCCCGCAAGTTCCTTGCGTAGCAGGCGCTCTTCGTCGAGGGTACGGATGACGATTATGGGAACATAGAGCAGCAGCACGGCAAACGACCACCACGAGCCCAACACAAGAGGCATTGAGAGAAACATCAGCAGTGTGGCGAAATACATCGGGTGGCGTACAATGCCATAGAGCCCCGAGCTCACAACACTCTGTCCCTCGCTAACCTCAATGGTGCGCGAGAGCCACACATTCTCCCTCATCACCTCGCCGTAGAGCCCATAGGAGAGCAGGAAAATCGCCACAGCAACGGCCACCACCACAGCCGACACCTCGCTCCACCCAAAGCGGTAGTCGAGTCCAGCGACCACAAAGCCCGCCACAAAAACCAGCCCCGAAAGACGCACAACACTGCCCTGTGTCGAGCGACTCTCCTTGGCATTGAGCCTTCGGGCGAGAAGTTCGGGCGAAAACGCAAGCATCGCCACACCCATAATCAGCATAGGCGCAAAGAGCACTACCAGAAGTCTCCAACCGCCGCTCCACGCCCAATCGCCCGCAGGCACAAAGAGTAATAAAGCCATCAACACTGCCCCAAGAATCAACTTAACAACTCCTCCCAGAGCCAAGGCTCCTCTACTATTTTTGTCCCTATTCATAGTTTTATTGTTCCTATTTGTTGGTTAAAGATAGGGAAAAGTATTGATTTAGGGACTAAAATTCAGCGAAATACCCTAATTTTCAATTTTGAATTTTGAATTTTGAATTTTATATGTATCTTTGCAGTCCGAAAATTACGGAAAAACTGATAAATAATTATAAATAGCGCTATGAAAAGGACTTATCAACCTTCAAAGAGGAAAAGAATCAACAAACACGGCTTCCGCGCTCGTATGGCAACCGTTAACGGTCGCAAAGTACTTGCAGCTCGCCGCGCAAAAGGTCGCAAGAAACTCACCGTTTCGGACGAGTTGCGCAACAAATAGTCGAGAGGACTAACACTGTTGATTCGCTGCCTCCGATGGTGACAAGGTCACCCGCTCGCAAGAGGCAGACAAGAAAAAAACCACATCGGACGCGATGTGGTTTTTTTGTTTATTCAATGGCCGTGTATCGTGGGAATCTACGAGTTTGCCCCATTATGGCACAGGATCGTAGCCACTGCCGCCCCAAGGGTGGCATCGCAAGATACGACGCAGGGCAAGCCAGCAACCTTTCAGAGGACCATATTTGCGGAGTGCCTCCAAGGCATACTGCGAACAAGTGGGTGTAAACCTACACGAAGCGTGGGGTTTGAGGGGCGAGATGCAGATCTGATAGAAGCGCACAAGGGCAATGAATGGCGCACTCAGCAACCACCTACAACCTGCCCACAATTTTTGCCAAAATAGCCTCCACTGCATCGCTTATAACCTTGTAGTCCACAATCTCTTTGGTGTTGTAAATAAGTCCCAGGTCGAGGTGCAAACCCTTAGCCTCGGCGGCCTCCACCAGGGGGTGTTTGGCAAGGCGATAGGCCTCGCGAGTACGCCTTTTCAGCAGGTTGCGCCCCACGGCACGCTTAACATTGCGCTTGGGAACAACAAAGAGCACCGACACTCTCGCCTTGTCCTCTTCGGTGGCGGGGCGTTTCTTGAAAACATAGCGATAGGGAGCCTCAATGCCGCTCTTGCTGCGCACAAAAAGCGCATCAACAGCACCACCACACAGGCGTTCGGCCTTCGATAGTCCATATCGTTTTGTTTGAGTCATCTTGTCGGTAAAGTGGGTTGTTATGAAAATCGGGGCGTCCTAACCGACACCCCGAACTTTTCTCGTGTTACTCTATTTAACACCTGCTGCTGCCACCTCGGGGGTTGTACCATCGGCAGGTTTGCGCTTGGCGCGTGAGCGTTTGGCAGGTTTTGCCTCCTGAGCCTTGATGAAGTTCTCGGCCTTGTGGCTGTGACTGAACTCGATGGGCTGCAACTCCTTGCCCGCCTTGGCATCGGCAATCAGCATCTCAATACCTTTCGCAATGTTGGGAATGCCGGGCGCGGGAGCCTTCATATAGATTTTCAATCCCGCCTCCACAGCTGCCTTGGCCGTATTCTCGCCCAAAACGGCAATCATAGGAATATCCTCGGTGCCGAACTTTGCCACGAGCGAAGCAATCTCGTTGGGGCTGTAAAATACCAACAAATCATAGTCCTTGATGTTCACATCGTCGAGGTTTGCGCTTACGGTGTGAGCAAAAATGAGGCTGCGGAAGTTGAGTTTCAGCCTTTCGAGAGTCTGTGGAATCTCGGGGTTGTGGGGCTCGGCAAGCGCAAGGATAAATCGCTCGTCCTTGTGTTTGAGGATGAGTTCCATAAAGCTGTCAAACTTACCGTCGGCAAAGAAAATTTTGCGCTTGCGATAGACAATATACTTCTGCAAATAGAGGGCAACAGCCTCCGTCATACAGAAGTACTTCATCGTTTCGGGGATATTAATCCTCGCCTCCTCTGCAATGCGGAAGAAGTTGTCTACGGTGGTACGGCTGGTGAAAATCACTGCCGAGTAGTCCAAAATTTCGGTTCTCTGGCTGCGAAATTCTTTCAGCGACACACCCTCTATGCGCATAAAGGGTTTGAAAGTGAGTGCGACATTATTCTTCGCAACTTCGTTAAAAGGAGATTTTTCGATAACCGCAGGTTGGGGCTGCGAAATCAGTACATTCTTAATTTTCAACGCTTTGTGTTAATTTGGTTCGACATTAAATGGCACAATTTCTCACTACAAGAGTGGCAACTATGCCGATGGGAATCAAAATTGCGGTGCAAAGGTACAAAATCAAAAGTAAAATCGAAACTTTTTGTTCAATAAAGAAATTTAAACTTTTTGTACAAAAGACTAACAAAGCCAACAAACCCGCCACAACACACCCCACACCAAGCGCCAAAGCCGACGCGCCCTCGTTGGCAATCATCAGCAGCGCAAAGGGGGTTGTCACTATCGCCACAAAGGCCATAAGCGTATCCGCCAAGATATTAAGCCCCTCGGCAATGTCGTCCCTGCGCACCAAGCGACACATCCCGTTGGTCACAACTCGTTGCACAAAGCCCACTCCGAGAGCCGCCACAACAAAGAGAGGAAGAACCCAATATGGCTCCACACCAATGCTCTCAACGCCCGACAAATCGAGCCACTTGACGGCCACCAAAGACCACATAACCACTCCCATCAGCAGTGCATAGCGCACCGCCCTCATAAAGAGATAACTGAGTTCATCCGCAACTCTTATGCCAAGATTTCTGCCGATGATGATTTTCACCATTTGCGAAGTGTGGCCTCCGTAGGCAAAAAGCACAAACAGGTAGAGCACAAAGAGCACCACAACACCCATCCACACCACCGCATTGTCGGTAAACTGCACCGAGCGCACAAGTGCCTCCACAGGTTGGGGCACAACCCTTGCGCTCGCACCAAAAACAGCACCGAGGTCGCCACCGAGCGAGTCTGCAAAGAGGGTATGTTGTAGAGTGTCGGTCATCTGTTGTGATTGTAGATTATTTGGCGCCAAAGCAACTCCGGTTACACCTCGCTTTTGCGCACCGAGATGCGGATTGTCGTACCCTTGCCCACCTCGCTCTCGGTTACGGCGATGTGTCCTTTGTGGTACTCCTCTATTATTCGTTTGCTGAGCGAGAGTCCCAAACCCCAGCCACGGGTTTTGGTCGTAAAGCCGGGCTCAAAAATTTTTTTCCAATTTGCCTTTGCAATACCCTTGCCCGTGTCGCTAACATCAATATAGGCCCACTCATCACTCTCGCTGATTGCAACCTTTATGGCACCCACACCTTGCAGCGCATCGAGGGCATTTTTTAGCAAATTCTCCACCACCCACTCAAACAGAGCAGCATTCATCTTCACTCTCACGGGTGCAATGGCCAGGCCATTATAGTCGAGAGTTACTTTTTTGGGTATTCGGGTGCGGAAATAGAGAACACAGTCGCCCACCACCTCGCCGAGGTTGGTGTCCGTAAGTTCCGTTTCGGAGCCGATTTTACCGAAGCGGTTGGCAACCTTCACAAGCCTTTGCAGGTCTTTGTTCATCTCCTCCACCGCATCGGCATTGACGCCCTGCGAGCGCAGATATTCGAGCCAGCCCATAAGCGACGAAATGGGGGTGCCGAGTTGGTGCGCAGTCTCCTTCGCCAAGCCTATCCACACACGGTTCTGTTCGTCTTGTTTGGAGGTGCGGAAGGTTACAAAGGCAAAAAAGACAAATATCGCCACCACGGCAAGTTGCACATAAGGGAAGAGTATGAGCCAATCGAGGAGTGCCGAGTTGCCATAGAAGAGGATGTAGCGATAGCCTCGTGGCGTGGTAATCTCAATGGGCGTATTCTGCCTCGAAAGCTTCATAATGAGTTTCATCCTGCGGTCGGGATGATTTACAACAGCTTCGGGCAACAGGTGGTATTTCTCCACCCTGCCACTCTCGTCGAGCAGTATGAACGGGATATTCTGATTGTGCACCACCTGAAAGATGAGCGGATCGTTATGGGTGCTTTCGCCCATACGCTCCATTGCGTAGGACCACAGCGCCATTTCGTTCATCTCCTTGTGTTGCAACATACGCGACATTCGCGTGGTGAAGAGAATGGACAGCGAGCCTATGACGACGGCAATAGAGATTACCAGCACCCTCTTTTTGTAGGGAGCTTTTTTTATTCTACGCCATACGCTTTCGAGTATCTCGCCCATCTTTTGCACTATTTTTTATCGGTATCCTTTTGGCTGAGAATGGTGGCATACTGCTCCGTGTCGAGAAGCACCTCCACAGCCTTAGCCACGCCTTTGTCGGTGGGTAGCGAGTGTGCCACCCCGCCCTCGTTGTAGCAATAGCGGCTAACGATGTTGTCTTCGATAATCTGTTGCAACTCCTGCTTGTAGAGCCAAAGGTTGTCTTCGGTATCGTTTGTTATATTCTCCTCAATCTCCGCCATTTGCTGAGTCATACTCTCCTTCCAGCGCTCCTTCTCGGCAGCCTTCTTAAACTCTTTCCACATTCGGCTCGCCGAGCTCTCCCAAGCCACCTTTTTGTCCTTCATAAACTCCACAAACTCGCCATAAGCCTCGTCCGAGAAGCGATACTCGGTGGGAACAACCTTTTCCTCCAACTCCGCGTAGTGGCGGGCACAGTAGTCCGCAAGGAAGTCATCAACAAAGCCCTGTGCATAGACCACCACTGCAAAGGTGCTCACATACTCTGGCTCCAACCTCACATCGGGCATCACACCTCCTCCGTCGTAGACCTTACGGCCTGCACGGGTGTGGAACTCGCTCACAAGCGAGTCGGGCACAAAGGCCACACTGCCGTCCTCGTTGTGGGCAGCATAGTCGATAGCCTGAATACATCTTCCGCTGGGCAGGTAGTATTTCGCGGTGGTGAGTTTCAGTGCCGCATCGTAGCCAAGAGGGTAGCTACTCTGCACAAGTCCCTTGCCATAGGTGCGCTGACCAATAAGAACAGCCCTGTCGTAGTCCTGCAATGCGCCCGACACAATCTCCGCAGCCGATGCCGAGCCATTGTTCACAAGCACAGCGATGGGGATTTCGAGGTCAATGGGTGTATTCTGGGTTTTGAACGACGAGTTTGCCCTCTCGTCCTTCGAAGAGCGCGTACTCACAACCTCCGAGCCCTCGGGCAAGAAGAGAGAGAGAATCTTTACGGCCTCCTGCAAAATACCGCCCGAGTTGCCACGATAGTCCAACACCAGAGCCTTCATACCCTCGGCACGCAGACTCTCGTAGGCCTTCACAAGGTCGCTACTGCACCCCTCGGTAAACTCGCTGTGGACAATATAGCCAATACTATCGCCCACCATTCCGTAGTAGGGAATTCCGGGGATAGCAATTCTCTCGCGCTCGATTTTCAGAGTCTGAGGCTCGCGCGAGGGAAATTTCTCGATTGTGATTTTGACGCTCGTTCCGGGGTCGCCTTTAAGGCGGTCACTAATCTGCTGTGTGGTGAAATTCTTGGCACTCTTGCCGTCAATCTCCACAATCCTATCGCCGGGGCGTATGCCCGCGCGGTCGGCAGGCGAGCCCTTGTAGGGAGCCGAAAACTCCACATACTCTCCCGCAAGGCGGATGAGCGAGCCCACACCGCCATACTTACCCGTAGTCATCGTGGCGAACTCCGCCATCCGCTCGGCAGGGATGTATTCGGTGTAGGGGTCGAGAATCTTGGTCATACCCTCGGCCGCAGCGTTCATAATCTTCTCGCTCGGCACTTCGTCCACATAGAAGAGGTTGATGGTGCGAAGCATATTGACCAAAATATCCACCGTCTTGCCCAGATTGTGAGTGCTGCTACCCGCTGCCGCCACCAAAAGCGTGCAGAGCGCAACGCCACACACAACCAGCACTTTTCCTATCTTACTATTTTTCATCCTTTTGACCATCTCTACATATTCGACCTATTCACTAAACCCTCAATGCGGAAGCGGGCGTTCTCAACCTCTTTCCTCACTCCGCAAATGGTAACATAACCCCTCTCGGCTTGGGTTATGGTAATGGCATCGTCGCCCAGCAGCACAAGGCGTCTGAGTCCGCTTGTTGCGCGGAAGAACATCTCGCCCTCGCGCTCTGCCACAAGCGTATAGCCACCTCGTTGGAGGGCCTCCACAATCTGCGCCCTACTGTCCACAAGCGAAGCCCTTGCCGAGGCGGTCATAAAACCATAGAAGGGGTAGGCTGCCGATATTGCCACCAGCGCCACCAAAAGTATCAAACCCCTCATACCGATGAGCTCTTCGGGAGCCACCCCAAGTGTGCCCGTGGCATACATAACTCCAAAGAGGGCACCAATAAGCACCGTCATCCTCACAAAGTGTTTCACTGCGCGAAGCGCATATACCCTAAACCCGAGTCTTTGCATATTGTTCCTAAAAAAATAATGTTTACGAGTAAATAACTAACGCTCACAAACGGCTAAAATTGTATCCCTAACCTGCTCCATAAGCCAATGGGGTGTGGATGTGGCTCCGCAGATGCCCACATTCTCTACCCCCTCGAACATCTCTGCCGAGAGTTCTGCGGGCGACTCTATCTTAATGCTCTTGGGGTTGGCGCTATGGCACGCCTCAAAGAGCACTTTGCCATTGGAACTCTTCGCCCCACAGACAAACACCACCATATCGCACCCTTTGGCAAACTCGCGGAGGTGTCCCTCTCGGCCTGCCACCTGGCGGCAAATGGTGTCCCTGACGATGACACTCTCGGGGTTGGTCGAACGCCTGAGAACCTCGCTGCTAACCTGCTCGAAGAGCGCAAGACTCTGGGTGGTCTGCGAGAGCAGGAATATGGGGCGCGAGAAGTCCACACCCTCCAAATCCTCAATCTTCTCCACCACTTTTGCCCTATCTTCGATTTGTCCGTTGAGCCCCACAACCTCGGCGTGGCCCTTCTTGCCAAGGATAAGCACCGTACCCCCAACCTCCTGCATCCGACAATCGGCTTCGATTGTCAGCTTTTGGAGTTTGGCGACCACGGGGCAGGTGGCGTCGGCATAGCCGAGTGATGCGCCCTCCAAAAGGCGATAGGTACTCTTGGGCTCACCGTGTGCACGAATGAGCACCTTGCTCTCCGACGAGGGGGTAATGGTCGCAAGGTCGGCGTGCGAGATGGTCTTAACACCAAGACTCTCCAACCTTGCCACTTCGAGGTCGTTGTGCACAATGTCGCCCAGCGAGTAGACCTTTTTGCCCTCGCCAACCAACTCCTCTGCCTTCGAAATGGCGCTCACCACACCATAGCAGAAGCCTGATTTATCGTCAATAGTAACTTTCATATTATGTCTGTCATCTTCTCAAATCGCCCGCGAGATGTGCTCGCCGCGAGTGGGTTTTGCGAGGGGCTTTTGTTTGGAAATTGAAAATGGAGAATGGAAAATTAAGGTGCGCCTCTGGCGCAAATTTAATAACTCGCAGGCGTAGCCTGCTCCACAATTTTCAACTTTCAATTTTCAATTCCCCAAGCGAGTGCATATCACGGAGCAGATGCAAGGCTTGCGATGGGCGAGGATGCGGAGTTTGCTCTGTGCAAATGAGCAATCCGAGCCCGAGCATAACGCAGCAGATGCCCGCGAGATGTGCTCGCAAGGCACACTCGCCTACTCTTTAACTTTCTGCTTAAATATCTCGTCGAACCACGCCATCTCCTCGTCGAGTGTCATACCTCCATTGTCGAGAACTATGGCATCATCGGCTTTGCGCAAGGGGCTGATAGCACGAGTTTGGTCGAGGTGGTCGCGCTGGCGGATATTGGCCACAATCTCCTCGCGGCTAACCTCCTCGCCCTTGGACTGCAACTCCTTGTAGCGACGCTCTGCCCTGACTTCGGGGTCGGCAGTCATAAAGATTTTAAGCTCGGCATTGGGAAATACTACCGTACCGATATCCCTGCCGTCCATCACCACACCCTTGTCGCGCCCCATTGCCTGCTGCATAGCCACAAGCCTGCGTCGCACCTCGCCAATGGCACTTACGGCACTCACGAGGTTGCTCACGGTGATGGTGCGGATTTTACCCTCGGCCCACTCGCCACAGACATAAATATCGCTCGCTCCACGCTCGGGGTTGAAGCGGAAATCAATCTGTATCTGGTCGAGGCTGGCCACAAGCCTCTCCTCGTTGAGAATACCGTTCTCGACACATCCGTTCTCGATAGCCCAAAGGGTTACGGCACGATACATCGCACCCGTGTCGATGAAGATGTAGCCCAAGTGGGCTGCCACCATCTTGGCAAAGGTGCTCTTTCCGCACGACGAAAAGCCATCGACGGCTATGACGATTTTTTTATTTTGCTTTGAAGAGTTCATTAAATTCAAGATTAATTTGCAAGTCGGAAATCATCGAAATGAGGAGCGAAACGCCAATGAGTGTTATGACAATACCCGATATGCGGTTAATAATCAGCATGTGGCGAGGGCGGAAGTGCTTGCGTATGAGTTTCATACCCGAAGCGACCAAAAACCACCAGCCCGCACAACCTGCAAAGATGCCCAAAATCATCGAGGCATTGGAGAGCAGACTACCGTCGGCATCGTAGAAACCGAGCGACTTGACGGAGGCAATCAGCGCAATGTGTACAAGGATGTATGTGGGGTTGGCAAAGCCGAGCAGTACTCCCGAAACAAAGTCCTTCCAACTTGCCGCATCCTTTCCCGTTTGGTTGCGACGAATCTGCATTGTGGGCTTTTGCAAAAAGATGTTTACGCCAAAGATGGCAATAAACACGCCCGCAATGCACTTGATAAGGGACATATTGTTCTCGATAAATCCCGTCACAAACGATAGCGAGAAGAATGCTATGGCGGCGTAGATAGTGTCGCTTGTAGCGATACCAAGTCCCGTCACCGCGCCCGAACGAAAGCCTTTACTAAGGTTGCGCTGTATGCAGAGTATGGCGGTGGGGCCGGGGGGCATAGAAGCCATACATCCGACCATAATTCCGCCTAAAAATGCCATTAACCACATATTGTTTTCTGTCTTTTATTTATGGGCAAATTTCACCAACTACAAAGATATGTATTTTTGGCGAGCAAAAGCCACTTTCGGGGCCAAAACTTTTGTGTTTGTAAAATTATTTGGCCCGAAGGTATGCACATCTCCACAAAAAGGTTATTTTTGTAAAAAATAAAACCCTCCTATGAACAACATTTCGCTCAAAAGATACCAACGCCTACTCTTGGCCCTACTCAGTGTTGTACTCCTCTCGCTCGGCTGGCTCCGAGTGAGCGGACTCACGCTTCTGGTGGGCTTCGTACCTCTCCTACTGCTCTCGGCCTCCTATGGCTCTTCGCGTCGCGAGTGGTGGGCAATGGCGGGCTGGGTGGCTCTGGTTATGGGCCTGTGGTGCGTAGTTACCTGCTGGTGGATTTACTACGCCGCAGCGGTGGGCATTGTGGCCGCAACAATCATCCAGATTGTTCTGTTTGGCGGAGTCTTTATGCTCTTCCACTACTTCTCCAAGAGGGCGCGTAAAGTTCACGCCTACACCACATTGATTGCCGGCTGGCTGTGGGCCGAGCACCTCTATCTGAATGGCGAAGTTTCGTTTCCGTGGCTATTGCTCGGCAACGGTTTTGCGGGTGATGTGTGGGCTGTGCAGTGGTACGAACTGACGGGAGTATTGGGCGGCTCGCTGTGGGTATTGCTCGTAAACATTCTCCTGTTTGAGTGGCTCACAAATCGCTCCAACAAGGGCGCAGGGATTGCTGCCACCATCTTCACCGTTGTGCCCATTGTCGCCTCGCTCATCATCGGTGCTTCGTATGAGGAAAACACCAACACCCAGAGGGCAACCGTCACACTCATACAACCCAACTTCGACCCCTACGAAGAGAAGTACACCCTGCCCATCGAGGAGCAGTTGAACATCATATCCGAACTTGTGAGTGAAGCCCCCGAGGATGCAGACTATATCGTCTTGCCCGAAACGGTTATTGGCGACGCCGGCGACCCCATTTGGGAGAACAACCACTTGGGCAGTCGCTCGGTTGGAGCGTTGGAGCGTTTGCGCGCCTTGCGCTATCCCGATGCACAGCTCATAACCGGTGCTATGACCTACCGCCGTTACAAGAACGAGCAAGAGGCCTCGGCAACAGCTCGCCACAGGGGCTCGATGTGGTACGACCGCTACAATGCTGCGCTTGCACTCGACAGGGATTCCACGCTCAAAGTGAGCCACAAGTCGCGCCTTGTGGTGGGTGTGGAGAAGATGCCTTTTATGGATATTCTCAAACCGCTCGAAAAACTCATTGTCAATTTGGGAGGCACAACGGGCCAACTCGGAGTGGACAAATACCGCCGCCTATTACACCAGCGCAACAGCCACTACCCCTATGGTATCTCGGTTGCCGCCCCCATCTGCTACGAGTCGGTCTACGGCGAGCACTTTGGCGGTTTTGCGGCCGACGGTGCGGAGTTGATGATGGTTATTACCAACGATGGTTGGTGGCACGACACGGAGGGCTACCGCCAGCACTTCTCCTTCTCGCGCCTGAGGGCTATTGAGACTCGCCGTTGGATATGCAGGGCTGCCAACACGGGCATTAGCGGTTTCATCTCCCCCACAGGCAAACTGCACCAAACTCTCGGTTGGGACGAGCGCGGAACTCTCACAATGGAGGTTGTGCCTTCGCGCGAGGTTACACTCTACGCCAAAGCGGGTGATTATTTGGGACGAATTGGCACCTACCTCTTCATCCTCTCGGTGCTCTACTATGTAAGCTACCGATTCCGTCGTCGCAGCCACCTTGTTGAATAAGAAAAAACAGGATATAACTATATGAACTACTCTCAGACCACCAAATTTCTCTTCAACTCTTTCCCCTCGTACCAGAATGTAGGCCCAGGAGCCTACAAGGAGGGTTTGCAGAACATCACGGAGATGTGTCGCAGGTTGGACAATCCCCAGCGCAACTACTTCACAATCCACATTGCGGGCACCAATGGCAAGGGCTCCGTATCGCACATTCTTGCCTCTGTATTGCAGCAGGCTGGCTATTGTGTCGGCCTGTTTACCTCGCCCCACTTGGTAGACTTCCGCGAGCGTATTCGCGTCAATGGCGAGCCCATAAGCGAGAGGGAGGTTGTGGCTTTTGTGAAGAAACACAAAGAGGAGATGGTGGCTCTGGGGCTATCGTTCTTTGAGATGACCACTGCAATGGCTTTCCAACACTTCTCGGAGAGCGATGTGGAGGTGGCAATTATCGAAACGGGACTTGGAGGCAGACTCGACTCCACGAATATCATCAAACCCATCCTTTCGGTCATCACCAACATTGGTTTGGAACATACCGCCCTCTTGGGCTCCACCATTGGCGAGATTGCCTTCGAGAAGGCTGGTATTATCAAACCCGAGGTGCCCGTTGTGGTGGGCGAGAGTGCGCCCGAGAGCAACGAGGTCTTCGACCGTACCGCCCAGGAGCGAGGCTCTATGCTCGTATATGCCGACAAGGAGTGGGAAGTGGTTGAGAGTGAGACTTCGGGCGAGTTCAACCGCTACCACATACAGCGTCCTCGCGATGGCCGCACACAGATTCTCGACCTCGACCTGCTTGGCATCTATCAGCGCAAAAACATCCTTACGGCACGCACAGCCATCAGTGTTCTGCGCCACTACACCCCCTTGAACATCTCCACCCGTGCACTCATAGAGGGTGTGCGCTCGGTGGTGGCAACCACAGGTCTTATGGGTAGGTGGCAACGATTGGGCACAAGTCCGAGGGTGTATTGCGACACGGGGCACAACGCCCACGGCCTGAAAGAGGTGGTAGCACAGATTGAGGCCCAGCAGTTCCGCAAACTCTATATGATTATAGGAATGGTGAGCGACAAGGATTTCGACGCGGTTATTCCGCTGATGCCCCGCAACGCATACTACATCTTCACGGCAGCCTCTGTTGCACGCTCGCTTCCCGCCGAGGAGTTGGCGGCAAAATTCCGAGCCGAGGGTTTCGAGGGCGAGGTTGCGCCCAATGTTCACACCGCATATCGCAGGGCCATAGAGCTTGCCGACCCCGACGAAGATTTTGTTTTTGTAGGCGGCAGCACCTTTGTGGTCGCCGATTTGCTCTCTGAATAGCAACGCACAACAAAAAACCTCCGAGAAATTCTCGGAGGTTTTTTGTTGCATCTAATCTATGCTATGCTCTACTCTTGGGCAGGATTGCTTGCCAGCTCCAACTCGTTGGCGAAATCGGAGAGCACATTCATATAGTTGATGAATGCGTTATAGGCCGAATCGTAGGGGTTGAAGTAGCTGTGAACATCGCCATCCGAGAACCACTTGGTTGCCATATAGTAGAAGTGGTCGGAAGCCTTCATAAAGTTCCATACATAGTTGAAATCGGGGCTATTGAGGGCGTGGACCTTCTCCTGCAAACCATAGAGTTTGCCGAAAGCCTCGTTCTGCAACTCATTGCCGAGCCAAGCGGTAACATCCCTCTCCTCGTCGGCCCACGACATTGCGTGTGTGCAATAGAGAACGCCTGTGGGCTGATTGGCGGCTGCGGTCTCGGTTACGGTGCCGAATTTTAGGTTACCCGTAGCGAGCATAGCCTTGGGCAGGGCTGCCACAAAGTCAAAGATGCCGCTCGAAGCCTTCTGGTGCTCGCCAAAGGTCTCGTAGTCCATAAAGAGGTTGATAACCTCGCCTGTGGTGTTTTCGTCGGCAATCCAACCTGCATACTTCTCGGCAGTGAGAGGATACTCACCCCAGCCCTGATTTGAGAAGCGGAAAGCAATATCGTCGGAGAGTTTATAGTTGCGGAGCAACACGCGGAGCTTGGAGTCGAGCGAGTTGGCATACACAAAGTTGGGGCTCTTCCAACCGAGCACATGGCGGGCACCCTCGGCCAACATAGCCTTGAAACCCATTGCAGCAACCTGCTCGCCAATCTGGTCGGAGTAGATAAGCTCCGTATTGCGGAACGAGGTGGGGGTATAACCAAACTCGTTCTTCATCAGTTCAACATGGTCCTCAACCTCCCTCTTGAACTCCTCGGGCGAGATGAGCGACGAGAGCGAGTGAGAGTAAGTCTCGGCAAGGAACTCCACGCAACCTGTTTGGGCAAGTGCACGGAAACTCTCCAACACCTCGGGGGTGTAGCTACGGAACTGCTCGATAGCCAAACCCGAAATTGAGAAAGTAACCTTAAAGGCGCCCTCATTCTCCCTGATAAGGCGCAACAAGAGGTTGTTCATAGGCAGGTAGCACTCGGCTGCCACACGCTGCATAATGGAGCGGTTGGCACTCACATCCAAGTAGTTGTGGTCCTTGCCCATATTGAAGAAGCGGTAAGTTTTAAGCCTCAAAGGCTGGTGAACCTGAAAGTATAGACAAACTGTTTTCATATCGGTTTTAGGTTTTATCGGGAGGTTCTATAAATTAGGTCGAGAAATAGAACTCTTCCTTTTAATTAATTACTCATTTACTAATTTATAGAACATTCCTTATTTTTTCTGCTCGTTAATAACACGCTCATAGCCTGCCTTGATTTTGGCCGCTGCGTTGTTCCATTTAAGGCCATTGACCTCCTCCAAGCCTTTGCGGGCAAAAAGTTTGCCCAGCGCGGGGTAGGTCACAAGACCATAGATTGCGTCTGCCATAGCATCCACATCCCAATAGTCCACCTTCACAGCGTAGTCCAACACCTCGGCAACACCCGACTGTTTGGAGATAATTGTGGGGACATTCGACCTCATAGCCTCCAAGGGCGAGATACCGAAAGGCTCACTCACCGAAGGCATAACATAGACATCGCTGAGGGCAAACATCTTCTGCACATCGGCACCCTTCAAAAAGCCCGTAAAGTGGAACCTGTCGGCAATGCCGAGTCGGGCAACACGACGAATAACATGGTTCATCATATCGCCACTTCCCGCCATCACAAACCTCACATTGGGGGTGCGTTTGAGCACCTTGGCAGCCGCCTCCACAAAGTAGTCGGGACCCTTCTGGAAGGTAATACGACCAAGGAAGGTCACAATCTTATCTTTCACGCCTCGCTCCACCTCCTGATCGTTGTCGGCAAAACGCACAGCATTGTGAACCGTAATAACCTTCTCGGCAGGAATACCATACTTATTAATAATGATGTTGCGTGTGAGGTTGCTCACCGCCATTACCAAGTCTGCCGCCTCCATACCTCCACGCTCAATGGCGTAGGTCTGGGTGTTGATATTCTCGCCACTGCGGTCATACTCCGTAGCGTGCATATGCACAACCAGAGGTTTGCCCGACACCTCCTTTGCAGCAATACCCGCATAGTAGGTGAGCCAATCGTGTGCGTGGATAACATCGAACTGTCCCTCCAACTCGATGGCCACCTGGCGGGCAACAAGAGCATATCTTGCAACCTCCTCCATAAGATTTGCGCCATATTTACCCGAGAAGTTATACCTCTCGCGCCACACATCGCCCTCGTGATGAACTTCGCCAACCTTCTCGCTGCGGCTACGCTCCCTCTCAAACTGTTCGGGCGAGATGTAGGGTACCATATTGGAGTTTATCTCCATAAACTTCACATTGCGCCAAATTTCGCTATCCGCCTCGCCACTACGATAGACTGCATCTACATCGCTGGCATTGACAACCCTAATAAAGCGCTGGTCCTCATCGCCATATGCCTTGGGGACTACAAATATAACCTCCACGCCATTGCGTGCCAAGCCGCGAGTAAGACCATAACAAGCCGTACCCAGACCTCCTGCAATATGGGGAGGAAACTCCCAACCAAACATTAATACTCTCATAGTGACCTATTTTTTCTGTTTCTCAATCATTTCATTAATACGGAGCAGTGCGCCCACACTCCAAGCCTGCGAAATAGAGCCACGAGCATCGTGTGGTGGATCGCCCTCGTAAATCTCCGACACGGAGCCGATACCCTTAATGCTCATCTCCTCCTCGAAGTTCTCCAAAATTTCCTCTGCCTTATAGAGGAAACCTTTGCCCTGAACATCGAACTTGGCCTTCACATAGTGCTCCAAGGGCCATACCCACACCGTACCTTGGTGGTAGGCCAAATCCCTGGTGCGCTGATCGCCACCATAGCGTCCCTTATAGAGGGGGTTGCGGGGCGAGAGCGTGCGCAGACCGCGAGGAGTCAGAAGGTGGCGTTTGACCACATCCGACACAGCCTCCTGCTGCACAAGCGAGAGCATCTTATAGTTCATCGAGCAGGCAATGATTTGGTTGGGGCGGATGAAGGTATTGGCACCCTCCGAGCCAACATAGTCAGCCAGGTAGCCCTCCTCCAACCAGAAGAGCCTAAGGAAGGCCTCTTTGGTCGTTGCAGGAACATCTTTCCACTCCTCAACAAACTTCTCGTCCTTTGCCTCCGCAGCACACTCCAAAGCGTAGCAAAGAGCGTTATACCACAGAGCATTGACCTCCACCTGGTAGCCATCCCTACCCGTCACGGGGCGGCCGTCAACCACCGCATCCATCCAAGTGATGGCATACTCGGGGTGAGACGCCCACACAAGGCCATTGGTGTGGAGTGCCACAACGCCATTAATGCCCCTGCGGTATGACTCCAAGACATCTTTGACATACTTGCCATAGCGAGCCCACACCTCCTTGCGAGAGATGTGCTCTTCGAGTTGTTGCAGAGTCCACACAAACCACAGAGGAGCATCTACCGAGTTGTAGGCCGAGCCCACATTGGGGAACAAGCCATCTTTCATCTCACTTGTTATGGTGTCCAACACATCCATACAAGCCTTCACATCGCCCTGTGCAAGGGTGATACCCGGCAGTGACACAAATGTGTCGCGTCCCCATCTACCAAACCAAGGATAGCCGGCAACAACCTCACTCCTGCCTCCCGTGCGAACAATAAATTGGTGCGCTGAGTGTTTCAACAGCGAAATGAAGTCAATCTTAGAGTTCCTCTCCGAGAGTTCCTTATCGAAGGCAGCCTCCAAAGCCTCGGGGTCAATCTCTTCCAACGATGCAGAGAACACCACGGGTTTGCCCTTTTCGAGCTTCATCTCGAAATAGCCCGTAGTCATCAAATCCTCGTGGTTGTCATAACCCCTATTAGCCTCCTCGGCATACTCAAAGTCGTAGTACCAATCGGGAGCAGCAACAAACTCCGCCATAGGGTTGGAGCACTGCATATAGAGGTAGGGGAACTCCTCATACAGGCGGCACTTAACACCACCCTTAACATCCCACGAGTGACCGTTGGCATACATATTGGCCTTGCTCAGCGCGTGCTTCTCCCTGAACGCCAAGAAAGGACGCAGGCGGAGCGTTGTTTCGCTACGAGCATCGAGCAAGGTGTAACGAATAAAGAGGCGAGAGTGCGAAGTGTGCTGACGCCAAAGAATCTCCTTTTTCAGAAGTACGCCACCCACACGATAGATGATGGTGGGCGTAGGGTTATACTCGAAGTCCACAATGTATTTATGACCACGAGGCTCATAGATTCCGGGGAATCTGTGCAGAGCAAGGTTGAATGGCTGACCGTGCTGAATGACGGTCTCATCGAGCGACGAAAGAAGCACATAGCTCTTATCATCACCCTCCCTTATTGGGCAGACCATAAGTCCGTGATACTTTCGAGTGTTGCAACAAACAATGGTGGTACTCATATAGCCACCCGTTCGGTTGGTCGAAAGCATCTCACGCTGCAAAGCGTATTCGAGGTTGCCCAAACTGTTCTTGTCGAAAGTTAGTACTGCCATATCTCTCTCCTTCTTTACTGTGTGTTTACTTTTAGGTTTACGGTTTATTTTAGGTTTTATTAGTTCGTCGGTCTTCTTTTTTCGCACCTTTTCGTAAAAAGGTGAACTTTTTGAAGCTTTTTGTAAAAAGCTTCACCAAAAACTTTTGCGAGATACTGCGTATCTCTGTCTTCCTTTGCTCGGCCTCAAAGTAGGTCGAGGAAAGTGCCACAAAGTGGCGGAGGCCCATCTTCTTGCAACTTCTTGTAAAAAGTCACCAAAAACTTTTGCGAGATACCGAGTATCTCTATCTTCCTTTGCTCGGTCTTAAAACAGGTCGAGGAAAGTGCCACAAAGTGGCGGAGGCCCATCTTCTTGCAACTTCTTGTAAAAAGCTTCGCCAAAAAACTTTTGCGAGATACTGCGTATCTCTATCTTCCTTTGCTCGGCCTCAAAGCAGGTCGAGGAAAGTGCCACAAAGTGGCGGAGGCCCATCTTCTTGCAACTTCTTGTAAAAAGTCGCCAAAAACTTTTGCGAGATACCGAGTATCTCTATCTTCCTTTGCTCTGTATTAGTAGGAGCATAGGGAATTTAGTTGCGTCAACGCACCAAACTCCCTATCTCCTCTAAATTTTCAAAGATCCGTATTTTCTAAAATTCTGTGTGACGAGGCTATTTTGAGGCTGCTCGAAGTTCGAGGAACCGCAGTTTGCTGGCGCAAATGAGGATTCCGAGAACAAGGCAGACGCCACAATAGCCCGTCAGACAAACTTTTACGCCCATTTAACAAGAGCAAAGTCCATACGATGAGGCAACTTCTCGTTCTTGGGATAAACCCTGAGTGCTGCATCGTACGAGCCGGTGTGCTCCATCAGCGCATCTACTGCATAGACAACCTCCGAGCCGTTTACGCTTACAACCTCCAACGACACTTTCTTGGCAATCTTCACATCATTGCCGCCCACAATCTGGCTTGCAAGCAAGAGCTCAACGCCAATATCCTCGGGACTAAGGCCGTCGATGTCGAGAGTTGCCTCGAAGCGATACTTGCCGCCAACAACCATAGGCTGTTTGCTCATATCGGCCTGTTTGGTGGCAACAACCCTCACCTTATCCCAAGCAGCGCTCACCTTGCGTTTCCAAGCGGCAATCTCGCGAGCCAAGAGGAAGTCGCTCTTGACAATCTCGCGGTGGCGAGCATAGAGGGGGTTGTAGAAGCGCTCCTCGTAGTCGGTAATCATACGGTTGGTTGTAAAGTTCGACGCGATGTCGGCAATACAGCTCTTCATACTCTTAATCCAGCCACGGGGCATACCGTCTTTGTCGCGGTTGTAGTAGAGGGGAACAATCTCCTCTTCGATAGTGCGGTAAATCATCTCCGCATCGAGCTCGTTCTGGTGGTTCTGGTCGGCATAGGTGCGCTCCATAGGAAGCATCCAACCTGCGCCCTCTTTGTAACCCTCAACCCACCAGCCGTCGAGCACACTGAACTGCATAACGCCGTTCATAACAGCCTTCTCGCCGCTGGTACCCGAAGCCTCCAAAGGACGGGTAGGGGTGTTGAGCCAGATATCCACACCCTGTACCATCTTGCGCGAGATGTCCATATCGTAGTTGGGCAAGAAGATAATCTTACCTGCAAACTCGGGCATCTGCGAAACAGCAACGATGCGTTTAATCAAATCCTGACCGGGAATATCCTGGGGGTGAGCCTTACCCGCAAAGACGAACTGTACGGGGCGCTCGGGGTTATTCACAAGTGCCGACAACCTTTCGAGGTTGGTGAACAAGAGGTGTGCGCGTTTGTAAGTAGCAAACCTACGAGCAAAACCAATGGTCAGCACATCGGGTTTGAAGTTCTCCTTCACAGCCACCATCTGACGGGGCGAAGCCACTGCCGACTTGGTCTTGTCGTTCATAATCTTGCCCACGGTCTTGAATAGGCGCTGTTTGAGCTCCAAGCGAGCAGCCCAGAGCTCCTCGTCGGGAATATCGTTAGCCTTCTGCCAAGCGGGAATGTCGTACTGCTCCTGCGAGAAGCCCTCTGCGAAGTACTTAGCATAGAGACGGCGGAGAGTCGAAGCGGTCCAAGTGGGGAAGTGTACACCGTTGGTTACATAACCAATGTGCAACTCATCCTTGAAGTAGCCGGGCCACATATCGCCCAAGATATCTTTGCTGACCTCTCCGTGCAACCAGCTCACACCATTAACCTCCTGCGAGAGGTTGCAAGCGAGGAAACTCATCGAGAATTTCTCGTTGGGATCGTTGGGGCGAGTCTTACCGAGGTTGATGAACTGCTCCCAAGTGATACCCAAACGCTCGGGATAGTGCGACATATACTGACGAATCATCTGCTCGGGGAACGCATCGTGACCTGCGGGTACGGGGGTGTGGGTGGTGTAGAGCGACGACGAGCGTACAACCTCCAAAGCCTCGCTGAACGAGAGGTTCTTACCCTTCACATAGTTGTGAATTCTCTCCAAGCCGATAAATGCTGCGTGACCCTCGTTGCAGTGGTAAACATCGCTCTTGATCCCCAAAGCATTGAGTGCGCGGATACCACCAACGCCCAAGAGCAGCTCCTGTTTGAGGCGGTGCTCCCAATCGCCACCATAGAGGTGGTAGGTGAGGCTCCTATCCTCTTCGAGGTTGAGCTCGTGGTCGGTATCCAAAAGGTAGAGGTCTGTACGACCAACCTCACACTTCCAGATGCGGGCAGTAACCGTACGGCCGGGGAGTGCCACCTGAATGGAGCACCAGTTACCCATCTCGTCGCGAGCGGGCGAAATGGGGAGTTTCAGGAAGTTCTGAGCCTCGTATGCTGCCTCCTGTGCACCCTGTGCAGAGAGTTTCTGGGTGAAGTAGCCATAGCGATAGAGCAAGCCCACAGCCGCCATAGGCACATTCTTGTCCGAAGCCTCTTTGATGTAGTCACCTGCCAAGATACCCAAACCACCCGAGTAGATTTTCAGCGACGAGTGCAAACCGTACTCCATACTGAAATAGGCAATCTTGGGACCCTTAGCCTCGGCTTTCTTGGCCATATAGGTGCAGAACTGAGCATACACATCGTCGAGTTTTGCAAGGAATTTCTCATCCTGCTCCAACTCCTTAACCCTTGCGTATGCGAGTTTGTCCAAGAGCGCGATGGGGTTCTTCGAAGTTGCTGCCCACAACTCGGGGTCGATAGACTCAAAGAGCTCGTGTGCACCAAGAGTCCAGCTCCACCAGAGGTTCTTCGAGAGAATCTCCAAAGCACGCAAGCGCTCGGGAAGGCTCTTCTCGACCATCAGGCGGCTCCATGAAGGCTGGCTGCTAACGAGCTGCTGGCGAACAAAGTTCACCTGCTCAAAAGCACTGCCACCATCGTACACAGCCTTGTTGGTGCGGGTGATAACCCTATCCAGAGCCACACCATAGGCCTCGGTATAGTTGTTGATAAAGTTGTTCCAAAGTGCGGTGCGCGAAATCTCGTATGCCGACTTGCGGGCATCCTCATACTCCTTCTTGCCCATTGCAGCGTAACGCTCAATAGCCTCTACGATGGAGTCCACAACATACTCGTTGTTGGAGTCGTTGCGAGTGATAACCGTAACACCCTTGTGGCCACCCACGAGGTCATCCACCCATTTACCAAAGCCCGCAAGCGAGGTGGTAACAGTGGGAACCGAGAAGGCAACACTTTCGAGGGGAGTATAACCCCAAGGCTCGTAGTAGGAAGCAAATATGGTGAGGTCCATACCCGAGAGGTAGTCGTAGTATGTGCCCGAGAAGATGCCGTCGGCACCCTGCAAATAGGTGGGAACGAAGAGAACCTTAACCCTCGAATCAACACCATCCAACACGCTGCCCGAAATAGCCCTAACAACAGGATCGCTCTCGGGGTTGCTCAGTGTGTGGGTAAGGCAACGCAACTGCGAGGGGTCGATGGGGTTGTTCTTGTCGGCCAAGTGAGCCACCAAGTCACGACGGGGACCATCGTTACCTGCGGGAACAGCAATAACTGCCAGCACCTCACGGCCCTCGGGAGCACGCTCTGCAATCTTCTTCAAGGCATCGATAAACACATCCAAGCCTTTGTTCTTGAACTCGTAGCGGCCC
This sequence comes from Tidjanibacter sp., assembly GCA_045659085.1. GTDB lineage: Bacteria > Bacteroidota > Bacteroidia > Bacteroidales > Rikenellaceae > Tidjanibacter. The sequence goes on along the minus strand of JAZOWE010000028.1, from coordinate 28,785 downwards.
GAAGTGCCCACAATCAGAGGCTCCTTGTCGAACTTCTTGCCATAGCAAGCCTCGGCAACCTCAATCATAGCCTTGCGAGCAGCCTTGCGACGGCTTACGGCCTCATCGCCCTTCCATACGAAGTCATCCTCAAAACCGTTGGGGGTAATAACATCCACCTCCTTGTTGAGAAGATACTTGCACTCCTTCGAGGTGATGCGGCTCACGGCGCAGAATGCGTCGTGGTTGTGAGCAGCAACTTTTTCGAGCGAGTGTTTTGCCACAACATTGAACTGGCGAGCATAGTCGTCGGCATTGAACGAGCCCAAGCCACCATAGAGGGGCAGACCGCTACCTGCAATGCAACGGCCCATAACGGTTGCGTGCGACGAGAACACGGTTGCCACATAGGGCGACGAGTAGCGCAAATAAAGGCCGCCACTTGCGGTCATCCACTCGTGGAAGTGAGCAACGGTGCGCTCTGCCGACGAGCAGAAGTTGTTTACATAGCTCTCGATAACCTTACCTGCTGCGTAGCCAAAGAGCACGGGCTCAATGTAGTCCCACTGACCACTAAGGCTATCAACCTTATAGTTCTCCCAAAGAAATTTGAGAATGTCGTCTTTCTTGCTGATGAGCGAGGAGAAGTCCACGAGCACAACAACGGGCTCGCCCTCTACCTTCCAACGACCAACCCTCACGCGGTAGCCCTGCGAATAGAGCACCTGACGCCACTCGCGGAGCATATTCTGATCCTCGTTGAACTCGGGATTTGCACCCTCGCGATTGATGTCGGGACCAATAAGGATGTATTTATCACCCATCTCGCGAGTCATGGTCTGAGCCTTGGTCGACACAACGGTGTGGATGCCACCAACCTTGTTGCACACCTCCCAGCTCACCTCAAACAAATAATCTGGTTTTTGTACTGTTTCGTTTTTCATAATTGTTTTTCTGCGCAGCCTGCCTCTTTCCTAAACTTTCAATAACCTAACCTGTTCTAATTGTGTTTTTTAGAAACAGAAACAAGCCACTCTTTGTTCTAATTTTTTTGGTTTATTATTCGTTTTCTTTTGTTTCTTCATCTCCGCCCCTTGCAAAAAGCACACAAGAGGGCAAATTATTTGGACAAATGTAGTGATTTTTTTTGAACTTACCAATTATTATTTTAGAGCGTTATTAAAATTTTTTAATAACAGCGGAAAAGGTAAGACGAACAGCAGAAAAAGAGGGCTGAACGGTAAAAGACAAAGTGGGTTAAAAGAGATCGGCAATAACGCTATCGGAGATGAGCCAATGCTCCTGAGAAAAGGCGATTTTCTGCCCCCTTTTTTGCAAAATTCCGCGCTCCACAAAAGGCTTCGACTGGTGCTCAAAATAGGCTCTTTTTTCGGCCCCAAATTGCGCTTCGAGAGCCTCCAAATCGACACCCTCGACAGTGCGCAGCGACACCATAATAACCTCCTCGTAACGCTCGGCAGATGAGAGTGTTTCGCACTCCAAAGCACCCCCTTCGAGGTACTTGTTTACGGAGGGAACATTCCAACTTCGGGTACTCTTTCCATCGAACGAATGAGCCCCAGGGCCAAGCCCCAAATAGGGTGTTCCGCACCAATAAGCAGAGTTGTGGCGAGAGCGTTTTTCGGGCTTTGCAAAGTTGGAAATTTCGTAGTGTTCATAGCCCGCCCCGAGGAGCATTTCGCACAGCACACGATACTCCTCATCGGAGAGCTCTTCGGGGGCTGTCGCAACCCCTTTTTTACCAAAGAGCGTATTCTCCTCAATGGTCAGATGATAGGCAGAAATATGCTCCACGCCGAGTGATATGGCACGCGCCACATTCTCGCGCCAATCCTCCAAAGTTGCTGTCGGCAGACCATAGATGAGGTCGATGGAGATGTTGTCAAAACCAGCCCCACGAGCCCTCTCGACAGCCACCACAGCCTCCTCGGCCGTATGGCGACGATTCATCATCCCGAGGTCTTCGTCGCGAAACGATTGTATGCCGACACTAAGGCGATTTATGCCCTGCCTGCGCAGCCCTGCAAGGTACTCTTCCGAGAGGTCGTCGGGGTTGGCCTCAACGGTCACCTCCTCCACCTCGGAGCAATCAAAAACCTCCCTTGCACACCCCAGCAGTGCGCCCAACTCTTCGGGCGAGCAAACCGTTGGTGTGCCACCACCAAAGTAGATGGTTTTCAGCACCGTACCCTCCAACATCGAGCCACGCTCACGCATCTCTTTGGCAAGCGCAGCGAGCACCTCCGACTTCTTGGCAAGCGACATTGTCTTGTAGAAATCGCAGTATCCGCAGAGTTTCTTGCAAAATGGGATGTGTATATAGAGAGAGGAGGGGTGTTTCATAGTCACAAAGGTATGGGAAAAATTAATATAAACATAACACATTTTTGGTTTATTATTAAAATAAAGGTACTACCTTTGCGACCGGTTAGTTAGAAGTTAATTCAACACAAGAAACAATAATCAACAATAAAAGCAGTATTCTATGGCTACTTTGGATTTGAAAAAGTATGGTATTGAGGGTGCAGAGGTAATCTACAACCCCTCCTATGAGCAGCTCTTCGTTGACGAGACCAATCCCGAACTTACCGGTTTTGAGAAAGGTCAGCTCACCGAGACCGGCGCTGTAAATGTAATGACCGGTATCTACACCGGCCGCTCGCCCAAAGACAAATTCTTTGTTAAGGACGAGACCTCGGAGAACACCGTATGGTGGACCAGCGAGGAGTACAAAAACGACAACAAACCCGTAACTCCCGAGGCTTGGAAAGAGCTCAAAAAAATTGCTACCGACCAGCTCAATGGCAAGAAACTCTATGTTATGGACACTTTCTGCGGTGCTAACGAGAATACCCGTCTGAAAATCCGTTTCATTATGGAGGTTGCTTGGCAGGCTCACTTTGTAAAGAATATGTTCATCCGCCCCACCGAGGAGGAGCTTGCAAACTACGGCGAGCCCGACTTCGTGGTACTCAACGCTTCGAAAGCAAAAGTTGAGAACTACAAAGAGCTCGGTCTGAACAGCGAGACCGCTGTTGTATTCAACCTCACCGAGAAGATGCAGGTTATCATCAACACCTGGTATGGTGGTGAGATGAAGAAGGGTATGTTCTCCTATATGAACTACCTCCTCCCCTTGAAGGGTATCGCTTCGATGCACTGCTCGGCAAACACCAACGAGAAGGGCGAGACCGCAATCTTCTTTGGTCTTTCGGGTACGGGTAAGACCACCCTTTCGACCGACCCCAAACCCCAGCTCATTGGTGGCGACGAGCACGGCTGGGGCGGCGAGGGTGTATTCAACTTCGAGGGCGGTTGCTACGCAAAGGTTATCAACCTCGACAAGGAGAGCGAGCCCGACATTTGGAACGCTATCCGTCGCGACGCACTTTTGGAGAATGTTACCGTTGATGCAGAGGGCCACTGCGACTTCGCAGACAAGAGCGTAACCGAGAACACTCGCGTTTCGTACCCCATCTACCACATCAACAACATCGTTAAGCCCATCTCGAAAGCTCCCGCTGCAAAGAAAGTTATCTTCCTTTCGGCTGATGCATTCGGTGTATTGCCTCCCGTTTCGGTGCTGACTCCCGAGCAGACCAAATACTACTTCCTCTCGGGCTTCACCGCAAAACTCGCAGGTACCGAGCGTGGCATCACCGAGCCCACTCCTACCTTCTCGGCTTGCTTCGGTGCTGCATTCCTTTCGTTGCACCCCACCAAGTACGGCGAGGAGCTCGTTAAGAGGATGCAGGCTTCGGGCGCTACCGCCTACCTCGTAAATACCGGTTGGAACGGTACCGGCAAGCGTATCTCTATTAAGGATACCCGCGGCATCATCGACGCTATCCTCGATGGCTCGATCGACAACGCCCCCACCAAGCAGATTCCCTATTTCAACTTCACCGTGCCCACCGCACTTCCCGGTGTAGATCCCGCAATCTTGGATCCTCGCGACACTTACGCTACCGAGGCAGAGTGGACCGTTAAGGCTGAGGACTTGGCCGGCAGGTTCATCAAGAACTTCTCGAAGTTCACCACCAACGAAGAGGGTAAAGCACTCGTTGCAGCAGGTCCCAAGTTGGAGAAATAGTCAGACATCTGACAATACACGAAGATAGTCTGACGACTGACAATACACGAAGAGGTGGTTTCCACAGCGGAAACCACCTCTTTTTTTCGTCCCCGCCCCAACACACCCCCCTCTCCTTGTTCACGGGTATTAAAAAAGATACCCGTGCTCTATTGCGCACCTCCCTCGAAGCACGGGTATTAAAAAAGATACCCGTGAATGTGGGGGTTGCTTTGTGGGGCTATTTTTTGGTGTGATGCAATGCCCTTAACGGTGAGTGTTGTTCGTTTTGCGAAAAATTTTCTATATTTGTGGTGTCTAACGGTTTATTCGTTGGACGAACATATTTTGAAAGTGTTTTTCGCTTTTGTCCTTGTTAGAAAATGTGGAAGTTTTCAAGAGAGAGGGCAACGAACAGCACTCATATCTTGTGTAGTCGTGTGGCTATGCACATTTCTTGTGTGCAGATACCCCATACTATTCAGGTGTGGGGCATTGTATCGTTTATTCTCTCAAAGGTCTTTCCACAACCTTCTAACAAATAAACGAAAATCAACTCCACACTTTCTTTTTTATAATAACCGCACATTGGGGGTTGGTGGGCAAAAACCATTACCAATTATGGGAGAATTAAAGGATAGTCTTGTCGGCTGTTTAGTAGATCAGTTGTTCATGTATTTAGCAATTGGAGGTATTGCTTGTTTGTGTTGTGGTGCCATTGGGGCCGGCATCATTTTGCTAATAATTGTCGTTATTTATTTTGTGTCAAAGCCCCAAGAGGATACAGATAATAATACATCTACTCCCATTTCTCCCCAGGTCTCCACACAGACAACACCAGTAAAGAAGCCGCAAAATTCATACACAGACCCTTCGTTGCGTCTTGCAATCACCAAAAACCTCTCTCCTGTCAAGAAAATCAACCACGAGAGTTTTAGGCGAGAATTGCTAGGACACGGCATAACTTGTTTCTACCACTTTACTGATGTGAGAAATTTGGAAAACATCAGAAAGTATGGAGGTCTGATTTCGTGGAGTTCGTGCGAAACACACGATGTTGAAATCCCCTCTGCGGGTGGCAGTGATTTTTCGAGGAGGCTTGATATGAGGTATAATCTGCAAGACTATGTTCGTTTGAGTTTTTGCGATGACCACCCAATGGCATATAGGCTCAAACAGGAGGGCAAAACTCTCGTCTTGTTAAAAATTCGCATTGATGTTGCCGAGTGGGAGGGCACCTTGTTCTCTAATATAAACGCAACAGATGTGGGACACTCTCACGGAGGCACCCTTTCCGACTTGCAAAAGATTAGATGGAGTGCTGTAAAAAGGAACTATGTAAGCAGGGAGGATGAAGATTTTAAGTATCATCAAGCAGAAATTCTCGTAAAAACAGCAATCCCAAAAGAATTTATTGTAAATTTGGACAATCCAATATACTTATAGTATGATTTACATCGAGAATAAGAAACGAAAGTTGGAAAGAATACGGGCAGAATATCCAACTGCTCAGATTCTAGATATTACCTCCACTGCGCCACGCCATTCGGGACAGATATTAAGTCCTTTCTACCCGCACGACAACATACCCATACCTTTTACTGATGGGTTGAAAGCGACTTGTGTTGAAGCGGTATGGCAAGGGTTGAAAGTTTTTGAGCGACATGGCGTTGATTTTGCGACTTTTCGAAACAATACTCAAAAGGACATCAAACGAACTATTCGCAAATATGGTAAAATGTTGGGGCACGCAAAGGGCGCATACAGCAAGGAGTTGTTGGGGTATTTTGAGGCTCGAATGCAAATATACCTTCCCACATACAAATGGGTTTTGGAAAATGTTCCAGAGGTCGTACATGTTATCGCACGAATTAAAGAGTATTCACAAGAAAATGATGTTGTGCTATTGGATTACAACACCAACATTGAGTTTAGAGATATTTCCAAACCACTGTCGCACGCAGGTTTAGTTAAATTATATATAGAAGATTGTTATCCTAATTGCAAAAGCACCTACACGCCTCTAACCAAAGAAGAGAGTAAAAAAAGAAGCAAGGAACTTATGGCTGCACGCAGAAAGAGAAAGAAAGAGGCCGCAAAACTTGAACCAACGCTATTTTAGAAAAGAACAAATTTTGTATCATAACTAATAACTTACGAAATGAAGAGATTTTGTAGAAGACCCATCTTGCTGATTGTTGGAGTATTGATGGTGTGCTTTGCATCGTGCAACAACCACCCAACAAAACAAACCAAGACATCCACAATAGATACAATAAAGGTATGGGTAGGTGACACAATTCGTTGTTATTCTGAGTGTACTTATGTGATGCTCTCCTCTGGCTGGGAAGATAGTGTTATCTCCAAAATCAACCGCCACAACTACGAGCAACTATTCAAGGAGCATGCATTGCCCGACACTTTGGATATTCGCGCAGCTCTTGAAGCCGAGCGTCTTAATGACTTCGAATACATATTAGACCGAGAACCAGAAAATATCATAGGTGCTCCGCTTTGGTTTAAATACGAGCAGGGGGCAACTGTTGTTCATGATAGAATCTTGTGCATCAAAACAACTCGTTTACATTACCATGGGGGAGCTGAATTTATTGGAGAAACAAACTGCAACTACGACCTAACCTCTGGCGAATACATCGACTTTGCCTATTTGGAAGAGGGCGAGTGGCTGCCAAAGTTGAAGCGATTATTGTACAAAAGACTCCCCGAGGAGGATTGCTACCCATATATAATTTGGAATTCCCCCGAACAAATATGTTTTGATACCGATTTGGTCGAAATAACCGAGAATGGAATTTGTTTCTATTTCGAGCCCTATGCTGTTGCTAGTTTTGCAGCAGGCTTTATTGGCGTGGAGTTCTCCAATGAGGATTTAGATATACTCGATATACCGACACCGTGGTTGTCAAAATAGACACAATATGGTTTTATATCAACCCCCGTCGCCTCTCGGTGGCTGGGGTGTTTTTGTTGTGGGGCGTACGACTATATGCCTTCACGGGTATCTTTTTTGATACCCGTGAGTGTTTTTATCCCCCCAAAAAAACCGTCACTTCCCCCTTAATTCGCGGGTATCTTTTTTGATACCCGCGAGGTTGTGGGGCTCCTGTATTTCCTGTTCCTCTTGTTCTTCCTGTTTTTCTTGCAGGAGTGACAGGGGTGACAGGGATAACAAGAATAACAGGGGAAGTTTGAGAGAGGGCCTTTTTCGGGGAGGGGTGAGGCTCTCCGAAGGAGAGTGGCGAGCAAAACAATAGCCCTCTCAAACTCGTTTGAAAGAGGGCTATTGTTTTGGATGCTACACTATCTGCAAAGATAGTCACACCGCAAGGGCCGCACTAAAAGTTTTTGGTCCCGCTTTTTACAAAAAGGCGTCAGAGTGACGCTCTTGTGCAGGTGGCTCCGAAGCCACTCCTAAGCAAAGCGGCAGGTAGTACCACTATTGGTTGGTGCGCGAAAAGTTTTTGGTTCCGCTTTTTACAAAAAGCGGAGAAAGAAACAAACTCGAACAATCTCAATTCCAATCGCCGCTATTGAAGGCGTTGTTGATATCCGTCAGGCGCTCGGCATAGATGGAGCGCATACGGGCCACGGCCTCGCTCCACGCGATGGTTTCGTCGCCATTGACGCCGCCCGTGGTGGCTGGGTTCCAGAGTGCGAAATTGCGCTGCGCGGAGAGAGCCAAGTACTCCTCCTGCTCGTCAATAAAGCCCAGAAGGTTTTGGAGGCGTGGGTAGATCTCCGCCCAGCGCTCCTTGGCAAGAGCCTTAAACTCCGCATCGCGGAACAACCTGCCATACCACAGCACCCCCGTAAGATATATCTTACCCTTGGCCGAGGTGGATACATTGTAGGAGAATGTGCCCCAATCGAAGTCCCAAATTGGCCCTGCGTGGAGCTTTCCGCCCCTATCCTTATACATATACACACTACCGGGATTGCCAATCTCGTGGTTGAGACAGACCTCAAACACAAGCCAATAGTCGATGAAGGATTGTTGGTCGATGTAGTTGGCATACCCTCTCTCGGGCGAGAGATAATCCTCCGAGTAGAGCAGCCCCTCCAAGGAGTTGATATACTCCTGCGCCCACTGAAATTGCTCCGGAGTGAGGTCTTCCTCGTCGGGCGACTTGATGGCAAAGGGGATGTTGCGAGGCGTGCGCCACTGCCACTCGTTGTCGAAGTGGAAGTCCAGCTCGAAGAGGTAGCCACCCGTCAGAGCCTCACCCTCGTTATCCTCGGGCAAGAGTTCGGTAATGTTCACACGGTTTTCATCCACCTTGATATGCTCCGCCACAAGATAGCAGCCGAGGTGTTTGCCATTGAGGAAAATCTCGGCAAACTCGTTGCGCGGAGTCCACGCCAGCGATGTCTGCTGTGCTACTTTGAAAGCCACACGATTGCGAATCATTGTTCGGTCCATAGCATTTGCCAACAACACCCAGCGTTTGTGTTTGGGCATACCGAGCACCGAGGTTTTCTTCTCGAATTTCAGCGCATAGGGTTTTTTGTCCCACCCCCAAGTGGTATTACCGCGTCCTCGGATGTTCACAACCGCATCTTGGAGGTCGTCGAACTGCCCCATACCGTTAATGGAGAGGGTTGCACTCTTCCAATCCTCTTTGGAGGTTACGGGGCCCCTATCGTCCGTATATATTGAGATTACGGGGAGTCCCGTGAAGTTTGTCAGCCTCACTCTAAACTCCTTATCGCCAACCACATAGACAACTTCGTCGGCAAAATCCTGCACACTCTCGCCACTCTTCTGCTCCTCGCCGTTTACAAACACAGGGGCGTTGCTCTCAAAACGAGCCACAAGCCTCATATCTGCCAAGGGCTCTTCGGTGGCGCCCGAAAAGGTCTTGGTTGCGGAGTCGTAGACCATAAAGATGTCGCTCCCAAGCGCAGGGTTGTCCTCGCGCAAGAAGCGCACGCCTTTGAGCGTAAACTCCATATTGCGGCTGCGGAGTGTAAATGGGGCGGTATAGAGCACCTGCTCTGCCTTCGTAAGCCTCACTCTGAGCACCTCGCAGAACTCCTCGCCCTCCACTTTGCGCGAAAGGAACAGACGCCAGCGCCCCGCAATTTCGGTGGGTTCGCATCGCCTTAGGGACACATATTGAGGTTCGGTGTCGTCCTCTGCACCCACGAGCGAGAAAAAGCCCGCCTCGACCTCGGCATTTGGTTCTTCGATGTTCAGATAGATGGTCGCTTCGTCCGAAAAGTCGAGAACATAGGCTCTCTCCTCCACCTCAATGGCCCTCAACTCGCCCTTTGCGACCTCCTCGGTAGGCGGCGGTGTGGGCTCTTCGGGAGAGGGGGTTGGTGCAGGCTCTTCGGGGGTGGGTGCGCAGCCCATCATCAAGGCTGTCACCACTCCCAAATGGTTTATTATGCCTCTTACCCGCATTGCTACTCTGCACTCTGGGTAACTTTCACAACAAGACAGGGGTTGGGAATATCATAGCCCTCGTAGGCCTGTCCCGAGCCCGTTGCGGGATGTGCATGGATATAGCCCACACGAGCCTTGCCCGAAGTATTCGCAGCTGCCGAGTAGTTGAGCCAGTCGCCACCAACACTTGCCGAGAGCCAATCTATCGAATTGCCCTCTGCGTCCACATACGAATAGGTCATAGCGTGCGCCTCGTCGCCAAAAGTGTTGTCGCGAGTGCCATCCACTGCACCGTCAATAACTTTATATACCGACAACCAATGGATGCCGATATTCTCAACACCTGCGGCACCTATGCTCACCTCTCTCTTCATAGAGATATTGTTTGGATCATTGCCAAAGGTGTAAACAGCCACGGGAGCCTCGCTTGCTGCGGGCATCTGGATAATATCAATGACAATTACGGGATTACCGCCAACAATCTCCACCTCGGTGTCGCTCTCGGGATAGGTGAGAGTCACGGTGCCTTTGCGCCAGATATTCTCTGCCGAGGGCTCAACCGTAAGATAGATGTGGTTACCACCGATGCGGGCCGCAATCCACGAGTCGCTACTCTCCAATTCGAGCGAGGCAAACCACTTGGAGCCTCCGTCGTCGGTCTGCGAGCCATCGACCATAGCAAAGAAGTATCCCAAATCCCTCTCGCCAATGCCGTTGGCAGCAACCATCAGTGAGGTTGAGAGGTTTAAGGTGGTGTAGTAGAGTTCGCTCTTCTCGCCTGCTGCCTTGCTGGGCTGCTGCACAACGCGCAAGGTAAAGGCCGTATTGTCGGGGGTCATAATATAGGTTTCGCTATCGCCCACAAAGGTTGCCGTAATGGTAGCCACACGCTCCTCGGTAGTCGAGGGATTGGCATCAATAGCGGAGAGTTCGAGGTTGTTGAAGTTTGCGCCCACAACATTCACTTGGCACCAATCGGCATCGCTGGTAACCTCCACAGTCTTGAAAAAAGGCTCAATAGCCTCGGCATCGGGCACTGCGGTTGTCGAGCCGTCGAGGTAGGCAAGGAAGTAACCCAAGCCCTTAACGCCCGAGAAACCACCACCTGCCACAACAATCTCTCCCTCGCCAAACCACTGATACGAGAGCGAGTGTGTTGCCGTTGCACCATTCTGAGCAACTTCAAAGGTTGCAATGACGGGATTTTCAACTGCAAACTCCTTATTTGAGGGTGTATAAACGAGCTTTACGGTCGCTGTGCGGCCTTCGGTGGACTCATTTTTGGCGATGGTCAGGACAGGATGATTGTTGTTGATAATCCTACCGCTCACCCACTCTGCCACAGCACCCGAGGCGTCCAGAGCCTCGAACGAAATTTGGGTGTAGTAGTCGGCCGAGTAGTTTGTGGTATCTTCCACGCCATCCACACTCGCCAGATAGTATCCCATATCCTGCTCGCCACCCAGCGCACTCATCGAGAGCGAGGGGAGCAGATTGGCGGTGTTGTAGGTCACAACCTGGGTGCCGTTTTCGATACGCGAGGTGGCGTTTTTCAGATCGAAATAGTGGGTGTGGACATCGCCACACTCAAAGGAAATCTCCTGCTCGGCATAGTCGAAAGTGTATTTTGCCACATCGGTCCTAACCACAACCTTAGCACCCGTACTCTTGACAGGCAAAAGCTCCATAAAGATACCCCTTGCGGCATCCTTGTCGGCTCCAACCTCGTAGGGGGTATGGAGTGTTGCCACAACGCTTTGCGAGGGGACCTCACTTGTCGATACTGCGTATGTATTCTTTGCAAGGTCGTGGAGCAAGGTGCCCGCAATGGGGGCATTTGCTTCGAGGGTTACGGAGAGGACATTCTCGCCCACAAACGATTCCTCCGAAGAGTAAATCATATAGCGAGCCAACGAAGTGGCCAGCCTGAGATTGGCGGTAGCCTTCAAGACCTCCTCCTGCACTGCGGCACTCTTTGCGCCCGCAAGCGCCAAAGGAAGACTCTCCTTGCCCATCAGTGTCAGCGCCAAACCTTTGGTGCTACCAGCCGAATTGAGCGTTACAGAGTGTGCAACCCTCGCCTGCATTTGAGTAGGAGTGAGCGTAGTGGGGGCAAAGAAAGCCCTCGCCGAAGTGGTTTCATAGGGGATGTCGAATGTGAAGAGAGCCACGCCATTCTCGACAACTACCGATTTGGACTCCACCTGCTTAGCATCATTTGTAAGCAGTACGAGCGAGCAGTTTTGGGGTTCCCAATCGAACTCCATAGCATCCGAGATGTAGGCTTTTGTTGTTGCCACAAAGGTTGCCTCCACCTCCACAGTGCGAGTGGTAGGTGTGGGGGTTGGTTCCGGTTTTGGTTGAGGCTGTGGTTCCGGTTCTTCGTTACAAGCCACCATTGCACAGACCGCAAGAGCCATCACGACATATTTCAAAAAAGTTCTCATAGTTATAAAGTTTTGGTATTTGTTATATGTTTTTCATCAAATGAAGTTTTAGCAAATTTACACATAATATAATATGTATCCGTCGGTGGCTTGTGAAAAAGTGGAGCACAACAAACCGCGCCGTCCAAACAAGGTGCAAAATATCAAACATTTACGCCACCGCCCCAGGCTCTACAAAAGTGGACTCGCTGCTGCTTTCGCTCTTTGCAGCGCCCCACAATGGCGCCACAATGGGTGTCAAAAGCAGTCCCGAAATGGGAAAAAACAAAAATTGGCAATCCACTTTTTTAGACACACTTGTCGCGCGTAAACATCGGGATATCAGTAATATAGGCAAAGTAAAAGGGAGTAGGAAATCCACCAAATTTTCTACTCCCTTTTTGTGTACACAAAAAAGCCTTAATTTTACGATGATAAAAAGGCCCTGGCAGAGGGCTCAAAACCGAAAACTATAACACAAAAAATACATTACTATGAACCGTTTTGCATCTATTATGACCACCCTCGTGGTGGCAGCCATCACCGTTGGTTGTGGTTGCAACGACGCCACCGAAAGGCGCATCGACTCCCTCATCTCACAGATGACTCTCGAAGAGAAAATCGGACAACTCAACCAAATCAGCCACTACAACACCGACGCAATGTGTCGCGAGGTTGCAGCGGGCAACATTGGCTCCATTTTGAACCTTGTAGACCCCGTGGAGATTAACAAAATCCAAAAAGCCGCAGTCGAGGAGAGCCGCTTGGGTATCCCTATGGTCTTTGCGAGGGATGTAATTCACGGTTTCCGCACAATTTTCCCCATTCCCCTCGGTCAGGCCGCATCGTTCGATCCCGCAATTGTGGAGAAGGGTGCCCGCATTGCAGCACAAGAGGCTGTGGCTTCGGGCGTAAGGTGGACATTCTCGCCAATGGTCGACATTTCGAGGGATAACCGCTGGGGCAGGATTGCCGAGAGTTTTGGCGAAGACCCCTACCTCACCAGCGAACTCGCTCTGGCAATGTTGCGCGGCTACGAGCAGAACGACAAACCCCTTGCGGCTTGCGCCAAGCACTTTGTGGGCTACGGAGCCTCGGAGGGCGGTTTGGACTACGCCCCCATCCACATTACCGAGCGCGAACTCCGCAACTACTATCTTCCTCCCTTTGAGGCTCTTGCAAAGGCGGGTTGTATGACACTTATGCCCTCGTTCAACGACAACGATGGCATTCCCTCGGCAGGCAACAAATTCCTTTTGATGGATGTGTTGCGTGGCGAGTGGGGCTGGGATGGCTGCGTAGTGAGCGATTGGGGCTCGGTGGGCGGTATGCTCAACCACGGCTTTGCTGCCGATATGAAAGAGGCAAGCAAGAGGGCCCTTACGGCAGGTACGGATGTGGATATGATGTCCTATGCCTACATCAACAACCTCAAAGAGCTCGTCGAGAGTGGCGAGTTGAGCGAGAAGGTGCTCGACGAAAGCGTGCGCAACATCCTGAGACTAAAATTCCGACTCGGTCTGTTCGAAAATCCCTATGTCGATATGGAGCAGTATGAGGGTGCATTCTACACCCCCGAAGCTTTGGAGGCTGCACGCGAAGCAGCAGTGAAGAGCGCTGTACTGCTCAAAAACGACAACAATACCCTTCCCCTCTCGGCCAAGACCAAACGCATCCTTGTTGCCGGTCCTTTGGCAAAGGCTCCCCACGACCAGTTGGGTACTTGGGTGTTTGATGGCGAGAAGAGCCACACCGTAACCCCCTTGCAGGCTCTGATGGAGAACTATGGCGATCGTGTTAAGGTTGGCTATTCGGACATCCTCACTTACAGCCGCGAGGAGTGTAGCAAAGCCGAGCTTGCACTCTTCACGGCACAGGCGGCCTCCTACGATGCAGTCGTACTCTTCCTTGGCGAGGAGTCTATCCTCTCGGGCGAGGCTCACAGCCTTGTAGACCTCGATTTTCAGGGTAGCCAGAGCGAACTCCTCAGGGCTGCACGCCGTAGTGGCACTCCCGTCATCGCCGTTGTTATGGCGGGTAGGGCTCTGACCGTAGGCAAAGACCTCGAAAATATGGACGCACTTATCTGGTCGTTCCACCCCGGCACTATGGGTGGCGTTGCATTGGCACAGTTGCTCTTTGGCGACGAGGTGCCCAGCGGCAAACTCCCCATCACATTCCCCGTTGCGGCAGGTCAGGAGCCCATCTACTACAACGCACACTATCCCGAGCGCCCCGCAAGTGGCCACGAGGTACTCCTCAACGACATTGAATTGGAGGCTGGTCAGACCTCGCTCGGTTGCTCGGCATATTGGCTCGATGCAGGTTTCGGGCCCCTCTACCCATTTGGTTATGGTTTGAGCTACTCCTCGTTTGAGTACTCCGACATCAAAACCGACAAGACCTCCTATGGCAAAAACGAAAGCGTGGAGATTTCATTCACCCTCACCAACACCGGCAAGAGAGAGGCTACGGAGGTTGTGCAGGTTTATGTGAGGGATGTTGCGGGCTCTACCGCACGCCCCAAGAAAGAGCTCAAAGCCTACGAGCGCGTAACTCTCGCTGCGGGCCAGAGCCGCGAGTGCACAATCACTCTCCCCATCGAAAGACTCGCCTTCTGGAACATCGACATGGAGAAAGTGGTCGAGGCCGGCGAGTTCCACCTTTGGGTGGCAGGCGACAGCGCCTCTGGCGAAAAACTCTCATTCTTTGTGGAGTAAAACATTTTGACAAAAACAGATAAAATCAGTTGCAATGAAGCATTTTTGGGCAATCGTAGCATCGCTGTTGGTTTGTGCCACAGCCTTGGCTCAAACTCACACCATTGAGGGTGTGGTTACGGACGCCTCCGACGGCACTCCCCTGATTGGAGTAACCGTTTCGTTGGAGGGGACCTCGACCGTAACAATTTCGGACTATACGGGACACTACTCCCTGACAATTCCTTTTGAGGGGGAGTCGAGCCGCAAGGTGACCTTCTCCTATATGGGCTACAACGACAAGACCGTAGCCGTCACTCGCACCACCTCACGCTTGGATGTGAAATTGGAGATGGGTGCCGATGTAATTGAGGATGTGGTTGTGGTTGGTTATGGTACAATGAAACGCAGCGACCTCACGGGTGCTGTGGCGAGTGTCGACTCGGAAGATTTGCAGCGCACGCCCGTTGCAACCATCGACCAAGCCTTTGCAGGTCGTATTGCGGGTGTTACCGTCAATGCCTCAACAGGTCAGCCCGGTGCGGCTGCCGAGGTGCGAATTCGCGGTATCGGTACGGTAAACAACTCTGCACCAATCTATGTTGTTGATGGTGTGATTACCGAGGATATCGGCTTCCTCAACCCCGGCGATATCGCCTCCACCGAGGTGCTTAAAGATGCGTCGAGTACGGCTATCTATGGTGCCAGGGGTGCAAACGGTGTGATTATCGTCACCACAAAGAGTGGTGCCAAAGACCGCGCACCTCAGATTTCGCTCAGCGCCTATGCGGGCGTTCAGAACCGCTGGAACAAACTCGATTTGATGGGACGCGACGAGATGGCAAAGACCATCATCGCCATTGAGGGTGTCGCCTCGCAACAAAACTTCTACAACAAGCACGGCTTCCAGAAGTGGCTCAACGCCTACCGATTGGGCAAGTCGCCCCACTACCCCACCAATCTCGACTACTCGACAATCGACACCGATTGGCAGGACGAGGTTTTCAAGGCCAATGCCCCAATCCAGAACTATCACCTCTCGGTTGACGGCGGCAGCCAGAGGAGTCAATATTCGTTCAGTGCGGGCTACTTCTCGCAAGACGGTACAATTATGGGCTCCAACTACGAGCGTCTGACGCTGCGACTCAACTCTTCGTACAACATTACCGATTGGCTGAAAATCGGCGAGAGCATTTCGCTCATCAACTCCTCGTCGCGTTGGGCCATGAACAACTCGTCGAGTGCGGGTGCGTCGATTCTCTCGGCAGCCCTTGCGATGGCTCCGTGGGACCCCACCCACTACCCCGAAGGCTCGGTAAACATCAATGGTGAGGATTTGAGTGGTCGCATCGCTGCGGGCTCGAACTTCAAGAATGTTACCAACCCCTTCTCTATGGTGCAGCACACCCACCCCAACAGCCAAGACCAGCGAATTCTCGGTAATGTCTATCTTGAAGCCTCGCTCCTCAAAGGCCTCACATTGCGCTCGGCGGTGAGCATCGACCAGAATACCAACATCAGCCGCACCTTCAAGGACAAATATATGTACTCGGACTATGACCAGGCCAACAAGAACTTCATTTCGGCAAGTATGGGCTTGGGTAAGACGATGTTCTATGAGAATACCCTAAACTACTCGTGGGAGAGTGACCAGCACCGCCTCTCGGCTATGATTGGTCAGACCACCGAGGAGTATACCTACTATTCGCTTGGCGGCTCGGGTGCCACCATCACCAACCCCACAGAGAACAACTGGTATCTCAATCAGGCCACCGAAGATAAGTCCGAATCGAGCGACTCGGCAGCCCGCACAAGGCGTTTTTCGTTGCTCGGTAGGTTGTTCTACAACTATGGCGACCGCTATATGGCAACCATCAACTTCCGCGCCGACGCCTCCTCAAAATTCCCTGAGAATTTGTGGGGCTATTTCCCCTCTATGGCTCTGGCTTGGAGGATTTCGGAAGAGGAGTTTATGGAGTATGTCGAGGGTGTTGACAACCTCAAACTGCGCTTTGGTTGGGGCCGCATCGGTAATGACAAAATTGCCGAGGGAGCCTTCACACAGACCGTACACCAAGACCACCTCACCTTTACGGGCTACCCATTTGGCGAGAACGAAGAACTTGCAACGGGAGCTACCATCCTCACCTATGTAAACAAGGGCGGCAAGTGGGAGACCACCGAGCAGCTCAACCTCGGTTTGGATTTCAGCCTGTGGAACAACAAGTTCTATGGTACGGTGGATGTGTTTGACAGGAGCACCTACGAGATGTTGTTGTGGGTTACCGCCCCTGCCCATGTGGGCAACCGCTACTCACCCACTGCCAATGTGGGTACGGTACAAAACCGAGGCGTGGAGCTCACTTTGGGCCACAGTGGCGTTGTGGGCAATGGCTGGGAGTATGATGTGAACATCAACGGCTCGGTCATCTCCAACCGCCTCACCAAACTCAACGGTGGCGAGAGGGTTTACGGCTCCTACACCATTTGCGACGAGGGCCTGCCTCTCTACTCCTTCTGGGGCTACGAGTATGAGGGTATCTACCAGAGCGACGACGAGGTTAAGGCTCATCAGTGGGCAGTTGAGACCTCCTCGGAGCATTGGGGCGACGCTCGCTACAAAGACCAGAACAACGACGGCATTATCAACGACGACGACCTCACGGCCATTGGCAGTTCGTTCCCCTGGCTCACCTATGGTGCCAACTTCTCGCTCCGCAAGGGTGGCTGGGATATGAGCCTCTTCTTCCAGGGAGTCTATGGCAACAAAATCTACAATGCCGTAAGGCTGCGCACGGAGGGTGCGGGTACGGAGGCCACGCTGAGTACCACAATGCGCGATGTGTGGACCAAAGAGAATACGAGCGGCACCATTCCCAACGCAGGACCCTCGGGCTCGTCGCGCAACAAGGAGGCTTCGAGCCGCTTTGTGGAGGACGGCAGCTACCTGAGGCTCAAAAACCTGCAAATTGGCTACACCCTGCCCCAGAACTTCTCCAAGAAGATTGGTATCTCGAATTGCCGCCTCTATGTTACTATGGGCAACCTGCTGACCTTCACTTCCTATACGGGCTACGACCCCGAGGTGGGTGGTGGTGTTGATTGGGGCAACTACCCCCAATCGCGCACAATCACTTTTGGTACGAACATCAACTTCTAAAATGTGGCAGACAAGATTATGAGAAAGACTCTATATATTATAATGGTGGTTGCTATGGCAACCGTGGTTTCGGGCTGTGACGATTGGCTCCGCGAGGAGGCTCCCGGCTCGACCAAACTCGAAGATTTCTTTACCGACGGCACCACCGCTTTGCAGTCGGTAAATGCCTGCTACACCCCTCTGGGTTGGGAGTATCAGGGCACCTATTACCCCGAGTGGTTTGTGGGCGATGTAGCCTCGGACGATGCTGTAAAGGGTGGCGAGTATGTCCTCGATATGGCCGCAGCATACGACATAGAGAACTTCAAGACGGTGGCGAGCAACGAACTTCTGTTGCAATTCTACCGCGCACAGTATCAGGGTATTTCGAGGTGCAACTTCTCGCTCGCGAATGTGCCTAACATGCCCACCGACACGATTATGACCGAGCCGTTGAAAAACCGCTACATCGGCGAGGCCAAGTTCCTCCGTGCCTACTACTATTTCCGCCTTGTGAGGATGTTTGGCGGTGTCCCCAAGGTGGACTTCGTCATCGACTCCTCCAACCAGTGGAAACAACCCCGCGCCACGGCCGAAGATATTTACGCCTTCATCCTCTCCGACTTGGAGGAGGCCGAGAGTGGGCTTATGCTCAGAAGCGAGATGACTCCCGAGGAGCTCGGCAGGGCGACAAAGGGTGCTGCGCAGGCTATGCTCATGAAGGTAAACCTCTACTTGGGCAACTACGATGCGGCCAAACTGTGGGGCGAGAAGATTATTACAAGTGGCGAGTATGACCTCAATGCCGACTATGCCACCAACTTCCTCTTGGAGGGCGAGAACGGCATTGAGTCCGTCTTTGAGATTCAGTACACCAACGACCCCACCAGCGACTACGGCGAGGGTAACGGCTTCTCGCGTGGCACCTTCACAACCATTCTCACCCGTTCGCGCTCAACCTCGGTGGTTGGTGCAGGCAATGCGGGCTGGGGCTTCAACAAACCCTCACAAGACCTCTACGACGAGTTCGAGGAGGGCGACCCCCGCAGGGAACTCACAATCATCAACCCCACCGACGCACAAATCGAAAACCGCGAGCAGGAGATACCTCTGGGCTGTCGCTACCTCAACCGCAAATATGCCAACCTCGACGCTGCGGGCTCCTACATTCCTCTCTCGCACCACTCGCGTGGCGAGGTAAACCGCAGAGAGATTCGCTACTCGGATGTGCTGTTGATGTATGCCGAGGCGTGCATCGAGAGCACCACACCCGATTTGGCACAAGCTAAATGGGCCATCAATAAGGTGCGCTCGCGCGTAGGCTTGGGCGAGGTGGAGGCCACAAGGGAGAACTTGCGCCACGAGCGTAGGGTGGAACTCGGAATGGAGGGACACCGCTGGTTCGACCTCTGCCGCTGGGGCATTGCGGGCGATGTTATGAACGCCTACCGCACCAAATATGGCGCCGACAACCCCAATGGCAACATCGAGGGCAGCCATATGGAGCCCTTTGTTGTGGGCAAACACGAACTTATGCCCATCCCCGCAGAGGAGGTAAGGCTCGGCGGCCTCTCGCAAAACAACGGATACTACTAATCAAGGAGTAAAGAGTAATTGACACAACAACAAAAAACACATTTATACATTAACCTAATTAAAAACACACAAACGCTATGAAAAGATTTTTTAGCATCTGCCTCGTGGCAGCACTGACACTCGGTTTTGTGGCTTGCGAAGAGCCCGAAAAAGGTGGCGAGGGTAACAAACCCAACAACGAACAGAATGGCGGCAACAATGGCGGCGAGAACAACGGCGGCAACAACAATGGTGGCACTACCGACAACGCCTACGCTTGCCTCAACGGTTCGGACTACTATGTAATCGTTCTTGGCGAGACCTACTTCCAGCAGATTGGCGGCAAGGTGAAAGCCGACTTCCGTCCCAACGACACCGACAGGTTCTTGTATGTATGGCCCGATGGCACAAGCTATGTAGCAGGTACTTGCTCGGGTCCCAATGTATTTGGCGATGTTGAGGATTGGACTGCACTTGTTTCTGGCAACATTGGCTGGACCGGTATGGGTTATTGCGTTCCTGCGAACCTCTTCGAGGCACTTGTTCCCGTTAGTTTGAACCCCAGCGAGTATGTTCTTCACATTGCTATGAAGAGCCAAGACGATGCTGTTCACGAGTTCATTTTCTATGATTTCAAAGGTGGTGAGTATAAAGTACAGGTAGGTGACCAGAACAGCACCTATGGTTTCCCCCGCGATGGCGAGTGGTATGAGATTGAGATTCCTCTGACCGCTTGGACAAATCAGGGTCTTTTGTGGAGCGTTCCAAGTGAGCCCTCGAATGTTTTGGGCGTTACCAGCGGTCTTGTTGCTGGCAAACACCTCAACCTCGACGCTTGCTTCATCTACAAACCCGCAAAATAGGGGATGACGGAACTTTGGGAATAGAGATTTAGACTATATCCCAAAAACTTAGGCTCGAAGGGTTTGAATCTACCCTTCGGGCCACAAAAAGAGATAGAGAACTAATAACATTAACAAACTACAACTATGGCAAAAAAGACAACCATCATCGCGCTTGTGGTAACAATGCTTACCGCTTGTGGCGAAATCTCGTTTGGCAACATCAACATTGGTGGTGGCGGTAACGAAAACACCGAGCAGGAGGGCGAGAACAACGGTGGCGGCACCACACCCGACACCCCCTCGACCTATCCCGCACAAAACGGCTCGGGCGAAACCAACGGTTACCACCTCGTGTGGCAAGACCTCTTCGATGGCGAGGCATTGGACGAGAGCGCGTGGAACATCGAGGTGAACGGCAACGGTGGCGGCAACAACGAGTCGCAGTACTACCGTCGCGAGAATGTGAGCATCTCCAAAGAGCCCACAAGCGGCCGAAGCTGTCTGACACTCACCGCACGCCGCGAGGCTTTCGGTGGCAAACCCTTTACCTCTGGTAGGGTGAACTCGATGGGCAAAAAGTACTTCACACACGGCAAGGTGGAGGCCTACATCTGCCTGCCCAAGACCGCCAACGGTCTGTGGCCCGCATATTGGATGATGGGTAACGACTTCTCCACAGTTGGCTGGCCTCGCTGTGGCGAGATTGACATCCTCGAAATGGGCAACTCGCAGGGCATTAAGACCGGCACTCAGGAGACCTATTTCAACGGTGCGTGCCACTGGGGCTTCTACAAAAATGGCGCATATCCCAACTACGCAAAGTCCTCCAACGCCCCCTACTCGTTGCAGGACGGCGAGTTCCACCTCTACACTCTCATCTGGGACGAGAAGAGCATCAAGATGTATCTCGATTTGGACAAAAATCCCAATGTAGCCCCCTACTACGAGATGGGCATTGAGGGTACGGACGACGAGTGGGCAACGGGCCTCTACTTCCACCACGACCACTTCATCCTCTTCAACCTCGCAGTGGGCGGACACTTCACGGGCATTGTGAACAACCCCGGCGGCAT
The DNA here is from genome assembly GCA_045659085.1 of Tidjanibacter sp. GTDB lineage: Bacteria > Bacteroidota > Bacteroidia > Bacteroidales > Rikenellaceae > Tidjanibacter. The sequence continues at coordinate 7,546 of JAZOWE010000028.1, read as the reverse complement.
CACCGCACTCCCCACCGACGGCTCGGAGGCCAAGATGTATGTCGATTTTGTAAGAGTTTACCAGAAATAGAGAACTACGACTATGAAAAAGGCAATAATTGCAGCACTGCTGTTTGGACTTGTGGGTTGTACGCCCATAGACACTCCCAATGGTGGCGACAGCATCGAAGACCTCAACATGGAATATGTGGTGCGCCAAAAGCGTAGCCCCAAAAGAGGACTCAGCGGTCATCCTCAGCTCGAAACCGACCTTACGCTCATAGCCCCCGGTGTGGGTTGGATTTACAACTGGGGCGCAACCGTACCATTCCCCGCCGTTATGCAGCAGAGCAACATGCTCTTCCTGCCTATGGCGTGGAATGCCAACTTCGGCGCACAGCAGATGAGGGACTACAAGGCCGCAAACCCCCAGGCCGAGTACATCCTCGCCTACAACGAGCCCAACCTTACGGACCAAGCCAATATGACCCCCGAGGTGGCAGCCTCGCATTGGGGCGCACTGAAAGCTGTGGCTCAGGAGCTGGGTATGAAGCTCATCTCGCCCGCTGTGAACTACGGCACCCTGGCAGGCTACTCCGACCCCATCAAGTGGCTCGACGAGTTCTTCGCTTGTGAAGGTGTGAGCATTGACGATGTGGCGGGTATTGCCGTACACTGCTATATGCCCTCGGGCGAGAGTCTCAAATCGTTCATCCGCCGCTTCGACAAGTACAACAAACCCGTCTATATGACCGAGTTCTGCCACGCAGGTAGCGGTATCACCAACAACGAGATACAGCAGCAAAACTACATGTCGGAGGTGCTGAACTATATGGAGTGCGACGACAAGGTGGGCGGCTATGCGTGGTTTATGCTGCGTGGCTCGAACGATTGGGCAGCCATAAGCCTTGTAAACAGGAGCGCCAAAGAGCCTGCACTCACCCCTCTGGGCGAGGAGTATGTGTGGTTCTCGTCGTTCGACAAGGAGTGCTACTACCCCACCGAGGAGCCCTTCCCCGCAGCGCACTATCGCTCCAACAATGCCGAGGCACTTGCCGAGGGTAGCGGATGGGAGTACTGCCCCAAAATCAGGGCTACAACCGACACCACAGGCAGGGTTATGCTCTGCGACTTCTTCGGCACACAGATGTGGGTTGAGTATGGCATTGAGGTCGAGGAGGCGGGCACCTACGAGCTGCTCGTGCGTCACAGCAACATAACCGACGGCTCGTTTACATTCTCCGTCGACAACAACTCGCTCTCGCACACCTTCGCCAAGACCAACGAAATTGGCGCAGCAGATGTGTGGAAGACCGACAAAATCGAGGGCTTCAACCTCTCGCAAGGCAAACATATCCTCCGAGTGGCGCTGACCAACGGCAGGGCCAACTTCAACTGGATGTGCCTGCGCAAAACGAACTAAAACAACCAAAAAATAACCAAAAACACAAAACTATTCTATGAAAACAAAAACTTACACCACTCCGGAGATTGTCGAGATGCAATGCTCCGTGGAGAGCGGAATTGCCGCCAGCGGCGAGCTGCTCTGGTACGAACAAGGAGGTCAGGGCGACTTCACCTACGATGTAACCGAGGATAACACTTGGGGTTAAACCAAACCACTGTTAAATTAAAACTAAAAAAGACTATGAAAAAGATTTTTAAGATGATGATGGCAGTGGTAGCAGGCTTTGCCGCACTCACCGCTTGTACAAACGAGCCCGAAGAGGGCGTAACCCCCACCCCCGAAAACGAGTATGTTATCGTTAAGGTTGGTATGAGCAAGGCAACCAAAGGCTCGCTTACCGACACCGAGGGTATCAAATGGGCTGTTGGCGACCAGATTAAATACGCAGGTGGCGTAGAGCTTACCTCGGAGGCCCTCACCGCCGAGGATATTGAGGACGATGGCTATACCGCAAACTTCAAATTCCCCGCAGCACTCAATGAGGTAAACCGCACAGGTTGGTTCTCTTCGACCAAAAACCACCCTGGCAACCACAATGAGGTTGAGTTTACTTTGGGTACCGAGGGTTGCAATGTTTATTCGCAGGCAGTTGCAGGCGAGATGAACAGCCGTTACCTCTTCCTCCACTCGGGCACTGGTCTTATCAACATTACCAAAGATGAGGCACCCGAAGTCGTTATGGATATTGCGGGCGGTATCTTCCGCTTTATGCCCTATACCGAAACATACAACGATGAGAAAATTCAGTATGTTGAACTTACTGGCAAAAATACCAACGGCATTGTTGGTACTGTTGCTTACGACCGTGGAGCAGGTACTTATAAGGGTGCAAATGACATCAACTGGCGAAACTACAACTTTGTTCGTATCAACCTTGATGAGCCTTTCGCTCTTACCAATGCCAACTCGCGCGAGAATAGCAAGGGTGTCTATATGGCAATTGCTCGCACTACCGAAACCCACCCCATCGAGGGCTACACCATTACCGTTAAGACCGACAAGGCAACCTACACATTCTCGTCGGATGACAACCTCGTGGTTGGAGAGAATGAACTTAGGAATGTATATCTCAAACTCGAAAATGGTGCCCGAGTAGATGATACCGTACAAAAGGGTGTTTTGAGTTGGGAAGAAACTTTGCCAGAGAATGTTACTCTTGGCGCATCGGCTGTAACCGACCAAAACATTGGTTACATATATGTCAAAACACAAGAACTTGCAGATCTTGGTTCGGACAAATGGCAGAAACGCGACAAGAATGACGCAAACTCCGTTTACTATGAGGGTATCACCTTCGAGACCTCGGAGGATTGGCTGACCGTAGGCTACGCTGGCAACGACAATATCTTGGTTGATGCAGAGGCTAACCCCAATGCTGAGGAGCGCACCGCAACCCTCACCGTAACCTTTGCCGATGCAAATGGCTACTTGGTAGATGACGCAAACAACTCCTTCACCGTAACCTTCACTCAGGCTGCCGCTGGCTCGGCAAAAGAGATCAAAGTCAATACATCTTACGGACTGCCACGCAACTTTACACTATCCCACCAATCGTTGCAGGATGTAAGAGTAAGTGAGGTGGTTGATGAAAATGTAAGTGCAGCAATAGGTAACTGCTATTTGGTATTTGAAGTTGACGGAGTTAAGTTAGAGGGTGACGATTTCTGGGGAAAAGAGGAGACCAATACCGTCTATAAGAGTGTCGATTTCTTCTGCCACCAGACTCTCAGCGCTGCCGCAGAAAGAGCAGATTGGATTTCTATCTACTACCCAACCGATGCAAGTGGCAACATCAACAATGCTTGGCCCCGCATAACTGTTGAAGCTAACACCACAGGCGTACAGCGCCAATCGCTCGTAAGAGTTCTTCTTACCGTTCCTGAGGGCTATATCTTCAAAGGTAAAGAGGCAGGCGAAACAGAACTTGTTTATGGTCAGTTTGAGATTACTCAGGAGGCTTACAGTGCAGAGATTGTTGCTACTTTGAACGATGTATATGCCGGTACCGTAAGTTACGAGGGCGATGATATTACCGTTGGTAATTTGGCTATGACTGCCGATGGCGAGGCTGTGGCTGACGCCAACGAGTTCTGCAATGTAGCCATCAATGGTGGTGGTGCAAGCGTTGTTTTGGCTGCCAATGGCACCATCACTGCCACTATTCCCGCAAATGCTTCTAATAGCGCAAAAGAGTACACCGTTACCATCAAAGACAAATCGGGCAACAATCTCGTGGAGGATGTAACAATCAACCAAGAGGCTAACCCCGAAGGTGGCGAGGTGGTAGAGCCCGAGCACACTTTCTCGTATACCATCTTCAACAATGCAGCCGATGGTTCAAATGATACAGGTCTTGGTGCTGGTGCAGTGTCTGTTCAATACTACCGTTTTGAGAATATAACCATTGATGGTACTAAACTCAACCCTGGAACAGATATGACAAATCTTGTGAACGACACAGAACTAGTCAATGCGTTGATTGACCATGCGTTTGATTTTGGTACTGTAACGCAAGAAGATATTTTTGATAATACAAATGTTCCTTTGGATACAGATCCTACAACATTTGTCACTCTTAGGGCTTGGACTGATGGTGGTGCAGCAATTTATGTATACATTGACTTAACAGCCAATAATACTGGTGCCCGTCGTACCTTCAAGATTATAACCAAGGATGGCGAGGGCAATCAGGTTTCTTCAATTGTTTACTTCCAGAACCAATAGCCCTACCGCTATAATCTAACTGAGCGGAGCCCGACAGCAACAAGTTGTCGGGCTTCGTTGTTTTTAGGGGAGAGGAAAGGAATGGTCGAACTCGGGGATGCTCACGCACCCCCATTGGGGCTATATTTACAATCCCTCCAAACCTCCCTTTGATAAGGGAGGCTTCGGAGGTCACGAGTTCGATTCACTCATTGCATAAAAGCCAAGAACGACACCCTTTGAGTGTCGTTCTTGGCTTTGGTGGAGAATACGAGAGTCGAACTCGTGACCTCTTGCATGCCATGCAAGCGCTCTAGCCAACTGAGCTAATCCCCCTTGGTTGCGAGTGCAAAGATAAACATTTTTCTGAATAAAATTCGGAAAGTTGCACACTCTTTTCGTTTTTTCTTCATATATTTGTAGGTAGATTTTGGGGTATAAGGGACAACCAATCCGCAAAATCACACACAATACACTGATAAACAATTAAATACACTAACAATATGGAAGTTAAAAAGAACCCCAAAGTGGACCTCCAAAACCGCAAAGGTATCTTTTTGGAGATTGGTTTGATTTTCTCGCTCGCTTTTTGCGTTGTAGCATTCAGCCTCGGCCAGAGCAAGAAGACCATCGAGATTATCGCAGTTAGCGGTCCCGAGGTGGAGGTGGAGCTTATGGACATCACCAAAACCGAGGAGCCTAAGACTCAGGCACCCGTTAAGCAGGCTGTGAAACTCATCAGCGACGCAATCAATGTGGTGAAGAACGAGACCGTAATCGAGGACACCTTCGATTTCGCCGAGTTTACCGAGGACGAGATCGTTGTTGAGGAGATTGTCGTTGAGGAGGAGATTGTAGAGGAGCCCGCATTCGTAAGGGTGGAGGTTATGCCCTCGTTTATGGGTGGCGACCTCAACACTTTCCGTGCTTGGTTCTCGGGCGAGTTCAAAATCCCCGCAATCGCTGCCGAGAACGGTATCCAGGGTAAGGTCGTTATGAAGTTTGTGATTGAGAAAGACGGTAGCGTTGGTGGCATCGAGTTCCTCCAATCGCCCGATAAGGTTTACGAGGACGAGGCTCGTCGTGTGTTGATGAAATCGCCCAAGTGGACTCCTGGCCGTCAGCGTGACCAGTTGGTTCGCGTATTCTACATCCTGCCCATCGACTGCCGTTTGCAGTAATAGGGCCATCGCGCACCTAATATCTTACAAGGGGACTTACTTTTTAGTCCCCTTTTTTATAAAAACCATTTTTTCAACTCCGAGAAGGATCTGGTAGATTTATATATGGCAGAACAACAAGAGAGCAACATACCAACCATCAACCGCGAATACCAGAGGGCAGTACTTGTGGCGGTGTGTCGTGACCGTCAGCCTATGGCGCAGGTTGAGGAGTACTTGGCAGAGCTCGAATTCCTCGCCGAGACGGCACACATCATCACCGAGCGTTGCTTTGTGCAGAAACTCCCCACACCCGACAGTCGCTACTTCGTAGGCCCCGGCAAGTTGGAGGAGATTCGCGATTGGTGTGAGGAGAACGAGATTGATGTGGTGATTTTCGACGACGAACTCTCGCCCTCGCAGACTCGCAACATCGAGAAGGTTGTGGGTAGGCGTATCTCGGACCGCACAAGGCTCATTTTGGACATCTTTGTGCAGAGGGCGCGCACGGCTTATGCCAAAACGCAGGTGAAGCTCGCACAATATGAGTATATGTTGCCCCGCCTGACGGGTATGTGGACACACTTGGAGCGTCAGCGTGGTGGTACGGGAACTCGTGGCGGCTCGGGTGAGAGGGAGATTGAGACCGACCGAAGGGTTGTGCGCAACAACATCTCGAAGCTCAAAGAGGAACTCAAAAAAATTGACCGTCAGATGGCGGTGCAGCGCAGCAATCGTGGCTCGATGGTGAGGGTTGCGCTTGTGGGCTACACCAATGTGGGCAAATCGACGCTCATGAACCTCATAAGCAAGAGCGATGTCTTTGCCGAGAACAAACTCTTCGCAACGCTCGACACCACTGTGCGCAAGGTTGTGTTCGACAACCTGCCATTCCTGATGTCGGACACCGTAGGTTTCATCCGCAAACTACCCCACCAACTTGTGGAGGCTTTCAAATCGACACTCGACGAGGTTAGGGAGGCAGACCTTCTGATTCATGTGGTGGATATTTCGCACCCCGCATTTGAGGACCAGCTCAATGTCGTAAAGCAAACTCTTGCGGAGATTGGCGCAAGCGACAAACCCGTATATTTGGTCTTCAACAAAATTGACGCCTACACTTGGACACCCAAAGAGGAGGACGACCTGACGCCCGCAACGCGCGAGAACATCTCGCTCGAAGAGATGCAGCGCAGCTGGATAGCCAAGGCCAACACCCCTTGCATCTTCCTCTCGGCACTCACCAAGGAGAACATCGACAAGTTCCGCACCGACCTCTATGGTATGGTGCGCGAGATACACGCCGGTCGCTACCCCTTCAATAACTTTTTGTATTAGCTCAGAATAACAACAAAAACCGATAATAATACAAAGGTATGGTACACATTCTTGACAAAGAGAGTTCGATTCTCAACAAATTTTTGGCAGAGATTCGCGATGTAAACATTCAGGGCGACAGCATGCGCTTTCGTCGCAACTTGGAGCGTATTGCAGAGATTTGCGCCTACGAAATCAGCCGCACCCTCGACTACACCCCACAGATTGTAGAGACTCCTCTTGGCGAGGCAGAGGTTATGCTCTCGACGGACAAGGTTGTGCTTGCTACCATTCTTCGCGCAGGCCTTCCATTCCACCACGGCTTCCTCAACTACTTCGATGGTGCACAAAACGCCTTTGTTACCGCCTACCGCAAACACCACAAAGATGGCTCTTTTGAGGTTAAGGTGGAGTACATTTCGTGTGGCTCGCTCGAAGGTAAGGTTTTGATTCTGGTAGACCCTATGTTGGCGACGGGTACCTCGCTTGTCTACTCCTACGAGGCTCTTGTTGCAAAGGGTGGCAATCCCAAGGAGTTGCATGTTGCTGCGGTTATCGCCAGCGAGGCGGGCGTGGAGTATGCCGAGAAACATCTGCCCCACGGCACCCACATTTGGTGTGCTTCGGTAGATCCCGAGCTCTCAGCTCAGAGCTATATCATCCCCGGCTTGGGCGATGCGGGCGATTTGGCCTACGGCTCGAAGTTGGACTAACAGACAACACATAAAACAGAGAAGACCACTCCCAAAGGGTTGTCCTTTTTCGGCGGTGAATTAAATTTCACCGCCGATTTTGTTTATTTACAATCTGTTAGGTTGTTAGATTGTGAAACGACTTTTCGTGCAATAATCGCTTAAACCGTAATATTACTTATTGAGTGTAGTCTTCTATGTAGTCTAAATTAAATGCGATTTGTTAT
>JAZOWE010000027.1:0-56129 GCA_045659085.1 Tidjanibacter sp. | reverse complement strand
CGGGTATCTTTTTTAATACCTGCACCGCAGGTGCACCATAATTTTCAACTTTCAATTTTCAATTTTCAATTCTCTTGGGTATCTTTTTTAATACCCGCGCCGTAGGCGCACCTAAAACCCGCACTTCGCATCGTCGGCGGGGAAGCGACCGATTCGTCGGTCGCGGCTGGCGAGAGTTGCAAAGGCGTGAAAAAACGAAGACGGCAAACGCTTTGCCTGCGAAGCATTCGTTTTAGGCTTTGCGACTCTCGTCTCCGCCAGAGATGTGGTGCGTGGCTTTTGCGCCACTTTTGCCACCAAAAGTGGCAAAGAAAAAAGGGCGACTTGGTCGCCCGATAAATAATAGCAAGGTGGCTGCCAACCGCCCACTGTCTACCGACTGCGGGCGCGGGTCGCCCGAGAGGAAAGACAGGGAGAACAGGAAAGACAAGAAAGACAGGAAGAACAGGAAAAATAGGATTCTTGTTTCACCTGTTTTTCTTGTCACTCCTGTCGCTCTTGTCGCTCCTGTCGCTCTTGTCCCTCCTGCTGTTCACGGGTATCTTTTTTAATACCTGCACCGCAGGTGCACCATAATTTTCCATTTTCAACCCCCTTATTACTCCTTTGGAGTAAAATTTTCTATTCTCAATTTTCAATTTCCAATTCTATTTGTTATTTTTGTAGATTAATAGAATTTGTAAGTAAAAAAGTTATATGTCAGAACAAGACAAGATATTAAGTGAGGTAACATCGAAGGAGTATGAGTACGGTTTTGTGACCGATATTGAGACTCACACCCTTCCCAAGGGGCTCAATGAGGATGTTGTGCGTCAGATTTCGGCGCTCAAAGGCGAGCCCGAGTGGATGCTCGAATATCGCCTTGCGGCCTATCGTAAATGGCTCACAATGCCATTGCCCGATTGGGCCCACCTCCGCATTCCCCCAATAGATTTTCAGGATATAATCTACTTTGCCGCGCCCAAGAAGTCGCCCGACAAGAAGTCGATGGACGAGGTGGATCCCAAGTTGCGCGAGACTTTCGATAAACTTGGTATTCCTTTGGAGGAGCAGATGGCTTTGGCTGGCGTGGCTGTTGATGCCGTTATGGACTCGGTGTCGGTTAAGACCACTTTCCGCGAGACTCTTGCCGAGAAGGGTATTATCTTTTGCTCTATGAGCGAGGCTTTGAAGGAGTATCCCGACCTGGTGCGCAAGTATCTCGGCTCGGTGGTACCCGTAGGCGACAACTTCTACTCGGCACTCAATGCTGCGGTTTTCTCGGACGGCTCTTTCTGCTACATTCCCAAGGGAGTGAGGTGCCCTATGGAACTATCCACCTATTTCCGCATCAATGCGGCGGGTACGGGGCAGTTTGAGCGTACGCTGATTGTCGCCGACGAGGGCTCGTATGTGAGCTACTTGGAGGGCTGTACGGCTCCTATGCGCGACGAGAACCAACTCCACGCTGCCGTTGTGGAGATTGTAGTAGAGAAAGATGCCGAGGTTAAGTACTCCACGGTGCAGAACTGGTACCCCGGAGATGCAGAGGGCAGGGGCGGTATCTATAACTTTGTGACAAAGAGGGGTATCTGCCGTGGTGACAATGCAAGGCTTTCGTGGACTCAGGTTGAGACGGGTTCGGCTATCACTTGGAAATACCCTTCGTGTATCCTCAAAGGCGACAACTCGGTAGGAGAGTTCTACTCGGTGGCACTGACCAACAATTTCCAACAGGCCGACACGGGCACGAAGATGATTCACATTGGCAAGAATACCCGCAGCCGCATTGTGTCAAAGGGTATCTCGGCAGGTAGGAGCGAGAATAGCTACCGTGGCTTGGTGAAGGTTGTCCCTGGGGCAGAGAATGCGAGGAACTACTCGCAGTGCGACTCGCTCCTGATTGGCGACAAGTGTGGAGCTCACACCTTCCCCTACATCGACTGCCAGAACACTTCGGCAGTTGTGGAGCACGAGGCTACCACGAGCAAAATCTCCGACGACCAGCTCTTCTACTGCAACCAGAGGGGTATTGGTACCGAGGAGGCTGTGGGCCTGATTGTGAACGGCTATGCCAAGGAGGTGCTGGCAAAGTTGCCTATGGAGTTTGCGGTGGAGGCTCAGAAGTTGCTGTCCTTGTCACTTGAAGGCTCGGTAGGATAGCGAGTGTGCCTTGCGGGTGCTTTTTGCACCAAACTGCGCCTCGCAACTTCCTCATTTGCGTCAAGCAAACTGCGGACTTGCTCGCTTGGTTGGCACAAAAAGCCCTCCGCAAAACCCACTCGCGGAGGGAATTGAAAATTGAAAATTGAAAATTGAAAATTCCTGTCCTTCCTGTTTTTCCTGTTACTCCTGTTTTTCTTGCAAGAGTAACAGGAAAAACAGGGGAGTTTGAGAGCAGACTTTTTTCGGGGAGGGGTGATGCTCTCCGAAGGAGAGTGGCGGACAAAGTAGGAGCCCTCTCAAACTTGTTTGAAGGAGGGCTACTAATTTGGCTGCTACACTATCTGCGAAAGATAGTCACACCGCCCCGCAAAGGCTACACTAAAAGTTTTTGGTGAAGCTTTTTACAAAAAGCTTCAAAAAGAAAAAGAAAGTAGAATAAAAAATAAAAGATATGCTTAAAGTTAAGAATTTACACGCAGAGGTTGATGGCAAAGAGATTTTGCGCGGTATCGACTTCGAGGTTAAGGCGGGCGAGGTGCACGCCATAATGGGCCCCAATGGCTCGGGTAAGAGTACTTTTGCTTCGGTATTGGCGGGCAACGATAAGTTTACCGTTACGGAGGGTAGTGTTGAGTACGATGGTAAGGATTTGCTCTCGATGAGTATTGAGGAGAGGGCTCGTGAGGGTTTGTTCCTTGGTTTTCAGTACCCCGTGGAGATTCCCGGAGTCAGTATGGCCAACTTCATGAAGCTGGCAGTTGCCGAGCGCAGGAAGGCTCAGGGCTTGGAGCCACTCAGTGCGGGCGCAATGCTCAAATATATGAGGGAGAAGGCTCAGATTGTGGAGCTGGACTCGAAACTTATGAATAGGGCCGTGAACGAGGGCTTTTCGGGTGGCGAGAAGAAGAGGAATGAGATTTTCCAGATGGCACTTTTGGAGCCTCGCCTCTCGTTCTTGGATGAGACGGATAGCGGTCTGGATATTGACGCACTGAGGATTGTGGCTACGGGTGTCAATCGCCTGCGCTCGGAGAATAATGCCACGGTGCTCATTACCCACTACCAACGCCTGCTGGACTACATTGTTCCCGACTATGTGCATGTGCTCTATAAGGGCCGCATCATCTACTCGGGTGGCAAGGAACTCGCTCTTAAATTGGAGAAGGAGGGCTACGATTGGCTCATTGCAGACTATAAGGAGTAGGACGAGTTGAAAATTGAAAATTGAAGATTGAAAAATTTTCTTTTCCCCGTGATTGAATCAATATGAAACAAAATAGAGTGATAGTATTGAGAGATGGCGACTGCGAGGGTTGCGGAGGCTGCTATGAGGTTGCCTCGGGCGAGCGCTTGGAGTTGTACCAACTATGCAGCAAGGGTTCCCACAGAGTGGAGGTGCAACTTGCTGCGGGAGCCTATCTGAAAGTGGTGTTTGTGGCAGCTGCAAAGGATGAGGTTGCTTACACCTACCACATAAACCTCAATGGCGAGCAGGCGAGTGCCGAGGTCTATGGCCTTATGGTGGCGGGCAAGGATTGTAATGTGCGTGTCAATACGGAGATGCGCCACAATGCTCCACACTGCCATAGCGACCAGCAGGTCAGGGGCGTGGCTTCGGAGAATGGCTACGGCTTGTTTGAGGGTTTGGTATATGTTGCCCCCGATGCACAGCAGACCGAGGCTTATCAGCAGAGTCGCAACATTCTGCTTTCGCCCGAGGCGCGAATTCAAACTCAGCCCCAGTTGGAAATTTATGCCGACGATGTGAAGTGTTCGCACGGTGCTACGGTGGGCCAGATGAACGAGGAACAGATTTACTATATGCGCCAAAGGGGCCTCTCGGAGGCGGATGCCCGTAGGCTCCAACTCGGAGGCTTTATGCAGGAGATTTTGGATAAGGTCGAAGACGAGGCTCTGCGCACAGAGTTTGAAGAGAGCTTGGGAGTTATTTATTAAAGCCCTTAAAGTCCTTAAAGCCTTTAATGTCCTTATAAAATATGTATGATGTAAAACAAATAAGGGAGGAGTTTCCGATACTCTCGCGCGAGGTCTATGGCAAACCTTTGGTCTACCTCGACAATGGCGCTACGGCCCAGAAACCGAGGTGTGTGATTGAGAGGGTTGCGGAGCTGTACCGTACCGAGAATGCCAACATCCACCGAGGTGTTCACTACCTCTCGGAGCGCTGTACGGAACTCTATGAGGATGCCCGCCGAACGGTTGCCGAGGCGTTGGGTACACCCGATAGTGGCGAGGTTGTCTTTACGGCAGGAGCCACGGCTGCTATTAATACGGTGGCTTACAGCTTTTGCGAGAAGTTCCTCGCAGAGGGCGACAATGTGGTCGTTAGCGAGATGGAGCACCACTCCAACATAGTCCCTTGGCAGATGATGTGCGAGCACAAGGGTGCCGAACTCAGAGTGCTGCCTTTTGACGACGAGGGCAGGCTGTGTGTGGAGATGCTCGAAGAATTTCTGGACGAGCGCACAAAGGTTGTGGCTGTGACGCAGGCGAGCAATACGCTCGGAACAATGCCCAACCTCCGACCAATCATTGACAAGGCCCACGCAGTGGGTGCGGTGGTTTTGGTCGATGGCTGTCAGGGCTTTGTCCACAGCGAGGTGAATGTTAGGGCGCTGGATTGCGACTTCTATGCCTTTTCGAGCCATAAACTCTATGGCCCCAATGGTGTGGGTGTCTTGTATGGCAAACGCAGGTGGCTCGAAGAGATGCCCCCATTCTTGGGCGGTGGCGATATGGTGCGTAAGGTGACATTCGAGAAGACCACCTATGCCGATCTGCCCTTGAAGTTCGAGGCTGGTACGGCCAACTATATCGACGCCATAGGCTTGGCGGAGGCCATAAAGTTTCTGCGCACCCTCGACAGGAAAGAGGTGCTGGCGCACGAGAAGGCACTCTTGGACTACGCCACCGAGCAGCTCGGTAGGATTGATGGCCTGAGGATTTATGGTACCACTCCCGATAAGTGTAGTATTGTGAGTTTCAATGTCGAGGGAGTGCACAACTTCGACCTCGGCTCGGTGTTGGATAGGAGCGGCGTAGCTATTCGTACGGGCGCACACTGTGCCGACCCTGTTATGGCTCACTATGGTGTACAGGGTATGGCCCGTGCGTCGTTTGCGATGTATAATACCGCCGAGGAGGTAGATGCATTGGTTGCAGGAGTGAAAAAAGCCGTAAGAATGTTAAAATAAATTGAGAATGGAAAATTGAAAATGGAAAATTACGGTGCGACTTTGTCGTAGCGAGTATGTAATTTTCCAAATTCTCATTTTTTTGAATTATGTTTATAGTACTTGAAGGTCTTGATGGGGCTGGTAAGTCCACACAGATTAAGTTGCTCAGAGAAATGGTCGAAAAGACGGGTAGGAAGTGTGAGTATTTGCACTTTCCGAGGTTCGATGCTCCCATTTATGGCGATATGATTGCTCGCTTCCTCAGGGGCGAGTTTGGCTCTGTGGAGCAGGTCAATCCCTACCTTGTGGCTCTGCTCTATGCAGGCGACAGGGCAGATGCAGCACAGCAAATCAACAAGTGGCTCTCGGAGGGCAAGTGTGTGATTGTCGATAGGTATGTCTACTCGAATGTGGGCTACCAGTGCGCCAAGGTGGAGAGTGCCGAGGAGCGCGAGAGGCTCAAAGAGTGGATACTTCACACCGAGTTTGAGGAGTTTAAGATTCCTCGCCCCACGCTGTCGCTCTTTTTGGATGTACCCTTTGGATTTACGGAGGCAAAGCTGACCTCGCAGAGAGAGGGTGACGATAGAAATTACTTGGGTGGCGCACAAGATATCCACGAAAAATCGCTCGACTTGCAGCGCAAAGTAAGGGAGGTCTACTTGGAGGCTGCCGCAAAGGAGGCCGATTTCAGAGTTGTCGACTGCTCCAACGAAGAGGGTAGTATGGCTCTGCCCGAGGAAATTTTCGCCCGTGTTGCCGAACAGATAAAACCACTATTGTAAAGAAATGGCTTGCGGAATTAGAACATATATTGCCAAAAGAGGCTGGATGGGTGTCGTTGCTCGCCTGTTGGTGGGCGCGGTGCTGATTTTTTCGTCGGTGGCTAAGGCGTTGGACCCCTATGGTACGGTGTTGAAGTTGGGCGAGTATTTCCACGCGCTGGGTGTGGAGTGGGCAACCTCGGTGGCCACACCGCTGGCTGTGGTGCTTATTGCTGCGGAGATGTTGGTGGGTGCTATGTTGCTGTTTGGCGGTGCACCAAAGACCACCGCCCGCTTGGCTCTTGTGCTCAACGGATTCTTTATGCTCCTGACTCTGTGGGTGGCTATTGCCAACCCCGTTGCCGAGTGTGGTTGCTTTGGCGAGGTTGTTAGGCTCACCAATTGGCAGACCTTTGCTAAGAATGTGGTGCTTGTGGCACTTACAATGGTTGTGTGGGTGTGGGCCGAGGAGCACAAAGGGTGCAGATGTATGGTGTGGGTGTCGTTGGTGGCAACTTGCGCCATTGTGCTGCTGAGCATCTATTCGCTCTTGTACCTCCCTGTGGTTGAGAGATTTCCTTTTGGTGTGGGCGTGAATATCGCCGAGCAGATAGCTGCGGCCAATGAACACGATATGGAGCAGACCTTTGTGGTTTGCCGCAATAGGACCACCGGCGAGGAGCGCACCTTTGGTGTCAATGACTCGGAGTGGTGGAACGAGGAGTTGTGGGAGTTTGTTCGCGTGGAGAGCCCCGCAAGGGATGGTGTTGAGGTTGGAGTGAGAGATTTCCGACTCTCTATCGGCAACTTCGACATTACGGAGCAGGTGCTTATGGCTCCCAACTGCCGACTTTTGTGTGCCGAAAATCTGAAAACACTCTCTGCCGAAGAGATTGGAAAGATGCGACGCATAGCCTTTGATTGTATGTCCAAGGGCGACAGGGTGCTTGTGGTTACCGCCTCGTCACTCAAAGTTGCCGACGGATTGTTCTTCGGCATTGAGTATTGCAATATGGATGCCACGGCACTGAGGGCTCTGTTGCGAGCCCCGGTGGGTGTTGTGACTCTGCAAAGGGGCGTTGTGAAACAGAAACTCACCCTTGCAGTGGTGGAATAAAAAGAAGAGAGTATGAAGAAAAACTTGTTATCCATAGTGATGGGTGCTGTGGCACTGCTTGCGAGTGTGTCGGTAGTGGCACAGGAGCGCACCATCGAAGATTACCTCTCGCGCTCGCGCAACCTCTATGCCAAAGGTTTTTATCGCGAGGCTAAGGCGGAGTTGCAACTTGCCGCCGCGGATGCTACGGCTCTGTGCAGGGTTAGCCCCACAATTTTGTCCGAGGTGGCGTGGCTGACGGCTAAGTGTGATGCGATGCTTGGAGATGGAGCCGCCTCGATAGGCGAGTTTCTGCTCGCACACCCCGCTTCGCCCTATACCGACGAGGCTTTGTGGCTGCTGGGCGAGGAAGAGCACGAGTGGGGACGCTGGGTGAATGCCGTGGATGCCTACCAGAGGGTTAGGGTGGAGCATATCAGCGACTCCAAACTCGACGCTTTGGCCTTTGGCTGTGGACACTCGTGGTATCGCTTGGGCGACTATGCGGCCTCGCGTGAGTGGCTCGTACGCAACGAGAAAGAGGGCGAATTCTACACCCACTCGCAATATCTGTTGGGTATGATGGCGTATGCCGACGGCAACTACTCGGAGGCAAAACAACACTTCGACAACATAGCCAAGAGTGACGAGTATGGTGCCGTTGTGCCCTACTACCTGCTCAACACCGAACACCGCTTGGGTAACGACCTGTATGTGGCTCGCAATGCCGACAAGGTGTTGGAGGGCATTGAGGGTACAAGGCGTGCCGAGATTCGTCGCCTTGCGGCACAGAGCACCTTCCGCAACGAGGAGTGGAGCGAGGCCGAAAGGCATATTGCCGCCTTGCGCAACGAGGAGGGTGTTACCCTCTCGCGCGAGGAGAACTATATTGCAGGCTATGCGCTCTACCGCTTGGGCGAGTGGCAGAGGGCTGCCGACTACCTCCGAGGTGCTTGTGGCGCCGAGGATAGCCTTACAAAGAACGCCTCCTACCACTTGGCCGACTGCCTGCTGCGCTGGGGCGACAAGAGGGGGGCTATGCAGTGCTTCTCGATGGCTTATGTGGGCGACGACGCAAACCCCATAAGCGAGGATGCTCACTACAACTACTGCAAGTTACAGGTGGAACTCGGGGGCTCCAATTTCAACGAGGAGATTCAGTCGTTGCAGAGTTTTCTGTTGCGCTACCCACGCTCCTCTTTCCGCACCGAGATTGAGGGCTACCTTATCTCGGCCTGCTATGCGGCCAACGACCTTAGGGGGGCATACGATATTCTGGAACAACACTCCTCGTCGGGCGGTAAGGTCTGCGAGGCTATGCAGAAGATTGCATATTATTACGCTGCCGAGTGCTACTCGCGTGGCGAGCTGGGTGTGGCCGAGGAGTATCTGGGCTATGCGCTCGACCACAAAGGGTATGACGACGAGATAGCTGCCCTTACTCTCTATCTCTTTGGCGAGATTGACTACCAGCAAGGACGCTATCGCGAGGCGGCCTCGATGTATGACCAATACCTCTCGATGGAGATGACTCACCAAAGGGAGTACTCTTTGGCCCTCTATAATATAGGCTACGCCAACTTCAACTCCTCGCATTGGGCTGCGGCTTATGCCGACTTTGCCGACTTTGTGGAGGTGCATGGGGCTAAGGATAATCTCTATGCCGACGCCTACAACCGTATGGGCGATGCGAAGGCGGCACTTAGGGAGTATGGCTCGGCTGCCGACCTCTATCGCAAGAGCGCGGCTACCGAAACTGCCGAACGCTACTATGGCGCCTACCGTGTGGCTCTGATGGAGGGTATGGCAGGAAATGTGGCGGCAAGGGTTGAGGCTCTGGATAATATCGTAAGGCTTGGCAGAGGTAACTATGTGATAAGGGCTCACTACGAACTCGGCAATACACTCCTTTCGGCAGGCAACTACTCGCGAGCCGCTCTGGTGCTGTCGGAGTTTGTGGAGCGTTACCCCTCCTCGCGCGACTACACTTCGGCACTCGCCGACCTCGGCTTGGCATACCGCAATACGGGTGACAACGATGCGGCACTGAGGAGCTATAAGAGGATTGTTGCGACAACCAAAGGCTCGCTTGCGGCCCACAATGCCATGGGCGAAATTCGCAATATCTATGTTGAGCGTAACGATGTGGACGGATTTTTTGCCTATGCCGAGAGTGTGGGTATGAGTGGCGACTTGGGCGGTGTCCAGCGCGACTCACTCAGCTTTGTTGCAGCCCAAAGGCTCTATATTGCGGGCGACAAGAGGGCCGCTTCGGAGGCTTTCGATAAGTATATTGGCGACAACCCCGAGGGCGTCTATTCGCCTGCGGCACTCTACTACTCGGCAGAGTGCTACACCTCGTTGGGCGACTCGCTCGGAGCACGCGAAAGACTCAAAAAACTCACCTCGCTATACTACAACTCCTACACCCAGAGGGGCTATGAGCGCTTGGCTCAACTCTCTGCTGCGGGGGCCGATTGGAGGGCTGCGGCAGATGCCTATTGGGCACTTGCGGATATGGCAACAACCTCGACCGCCACGCGCGAGGCTCTGGGTAAATACCTTGTGGCGGTTGTGGAGTCGGGCGAGAGCGGGGCAACGATTGAGGCCGCCGACAAGATTATAACCCACACGGAGGCTTCGGCCGACTTGGTGCGCAGGGCTCGATTTGAGAAAGCCAAGGCTTTGGAGGCGAGCGGTAAGCGCAACCCTGCGGTGGCTATCTATAACTCGCTCAGCGAGGATGTTACCACTCCCGAGGGTGCCGAAAGCGCCTACCGTATTATCGAAACGGCATTCAAGTATGGCTCTTTCGAGAAGGCCGAGAGCCTTGTCTATGAGTTTGCCGACAAGAATACCCCCCACGCCTTTTGGCTCGCCAAATCGTTCCTGCTGTTGGGCGATGTCTACCTCTCGCGAGGCGATTTGTTCCAAGCAAGGGCAACCTATCAGAGTGTCGTAGACGGCTATTCCAACAAGGACGACGGCATTATTAACGAGGCTACCGAGAGGGTTGAGAGCCTTGCAACTACCCCACAAACCGAGTAAAAAATGAAGAGAAGTTACCGTATGAAAAGATATTTGTTGCTTGCCACGATGGTTGTGGCGTCGGTTGTGGCAAAAGCCCAAGAGGAGGGCTTTTCCAAACAGATTGAGGTGCAGAAGGAGTATGAGGTTGTTGTGAAGGTTGCCGAGCGCATCGAGAGCGAGGTCGCACTGCTCGACACGACTATCGTGCGCCCCGAACTCTCGTATCGCATACGCCCTACGGCCCATCTTACCTCCTTTTCCTCCTCGTCGCTCCGCCCCATAGAGATTGCGACAGCCGATTGGGAGGTGCCCCACCGTCTCTACCTCAATGTGGGTGGCGGACTACCGTTGCAGAGCGAGGCGGATGTCTATTGGTCGCCCGTGCAAAATAGTCACTCGCACCTTACTCTGTGGCTCAACCACGAAGGCTCGGAGGGTAGGGTGACAAACCTCAGCGAGGAGAGAGTTGCAGCATTGCTGTTGCGCAACAAGGCGGGGGTTCGGTATAAAACCATCGTTGGCAAAAACACCTCGCTGTCGGCAGATGTGAAGTATCGCGGCTCGCTTGGTAGGGCTTATGGCGGAGTGGGTACTGTGGGTAACCACCCCTTTGTGTCGGTAAACGACTTGGAGGCGAATGTGAACATCTCGGGAGGCTTTGGCGCAAAGTCGCCACTCTCGTACGACGCCAACGCTATGGGACTCTATGCGTGGAATAACTCGGGCGAGGATGTGTGGCGCTTCAATGTCAATTACGGTCTGCTGGGACTCGACAAAATCAAAAGCTGGCTGCCCAACCGAGTAACACTCCATTGGTCGGGTGTGCAGTCCGATGCAGTGGGCGATAATAATCCCGAGATAGGAGCCCTCTACGACTACTACGACACCTCCGTAACCTTTGTTCCCGAGTGGAGCCTTAGAATTGGCAAAAATCTCCCCGTTGAGATTATGGTGGGTTACGACCATATGATTTACAAGGGTGCAAAGAACTCGCTGGATGGTGTTGTGGCAAGCATTGCCACCTCGTTCGACAAGTACTCCTTTGCGGTGCCCTACCTCACACTCGCCAACGATGTGCAGACACAACTCACGCGCGACTACCTGTGGGAAAGCCCCTTTATGGCTATGGTCTATCCCGATACCCGCAAGGTGTTCCTTGCCGAGGTGGGTGTTAGGGGCGAAAGTGGCGAGATGACCTACAAACTCTCGGGCTCTTCGCGCTACTTTACGGACTATCTCTACGAGGTTGTGGTTGTTGGAGAGCCTCGCCTTGCCTGTGGCAGGAGCACCGGACAGAGAGTGTGGTATGCCGACGCAGAGCTCGGCTGGCACCCCTCCGAGAGGTTGGATGTGAGAGCCTTGTTGGGCTATACGGCTCTGGGCACTGCCGAGAGTAGCACAGCCCACTACTCCCCCCGCAAGTGGAACGCCACGGTGGAGGCTCGCTGGATGCCTATGGATAGGCTCACGGTGGGTGCAAAGTGTGAGTGGAAGAGCGCTATGGAGGTTGCGATGATTGAGGCTACAACGCAGTCGGTTTTGGAGGTGCCCTCGTATGTCGATTTGGGCTTGGAGGCCGAGTGGACTGGTGGCGAGAGTTGGAGCGTATGGCTCAGGGGCGAAAACCTCCTGAATCAAGAAATCTACCATTGGGCAACCTACCGCTCGCTCGGTATCGGTGCCCGCATCGGCGTCAGAATGAGTTTTTAGGAATAAGAGATTAAAATAATTGCTACTATGAATTGTCAGGCAGTTGCGGAATATATTGTAAGTTGGCTCAGTGGTTATGTTGCAGGCTGCGGGGCGAAGGGTTTTGTTGTTGGAATCTCGGGAGGTGTAGATTCGGCTGTTGTGTCGGCACTCTGCGCCCGCACGGGACTTCCAACATTGTGTGTGACACTCCCCATCCACCAAGCCTCCTCGCAGGTTAGCCGCGCCGAGGAGCATATCGATAATCTTGTGGCAAGCTTCCCCAATGTGGAGCGTGCTACGGCCGAGCTCACCGAGCCCTATGAGGCTCTGCTCTCGGTGTTGCCTACCGAGGGTGCTAATTTCGAACTCACAACGGCCAACACCCGAGCAAGGCTGCGTATGACAACTCTCTACTTCTATGCCGGACTGAGGGGTGCACTCGTGGCAGGTACGGGCAATAAAATCGAGGACTTCGGAATTGGTTTCTACACCAAGTGGGGCGATGGAGGTGTGGATATCAGTCCCATTGGCGACTTGACCAAGACAGAGGTTTTTGAGTTGGGCGAGCACCTCGGTGTGTGTGAGTCGATTTTGAAGGCAAAGCCCACCGACGGACTCTTTGGCGACGATAGGAGCGACGAAGAGCAGATTGGTGCAACCTATCCCGAGTTGGAGTGGGCTATGGAGCAGAGTGAGAAAGGCGCTATGGTGGAAGACTTTGAGGGTAGAGAGAGGGAGGTTATGGCGATTTATGTGCGTCGCAACCGTGCCAACCGCCACAAAATGGAGCCCATACCAATCTGCAAGATAAAATTATAATATATACCCCTCTGCTCGCTACTACCACCTAATCTCCCACTCATAATGATGCTCAAACGACTCTCCATACTCTTTGTTGTGGTTGCTGTGGTGCAGAGTGTGTGGGCACAGCAGCTCAGCGATAGCTACTACCGCGAAAATCCCTCGTGGATTGATGTGGGACTGTGGGCGAGCGATGGAGAGTATAGCGCTATGCCGCAGACGCTCTCGTCGCCCTTTGAGCAGTTTGCACTCTATGGGTTTTCGTTTGTCACCTACGAGTTTAGGGGCGAGCCTATTTCGCAACTCACCACCCGTTTGGGTGCGGTGGATGTTGCAAGTCCGCTGGAACGCTATCCCAACTATACATTTTTGAATCTTCTTAGGCGTGTGCCCTCACGCCATACCCGCCTGTGGAGCAACTCCGCCTCGGAGTGGGGTGCTGACGGACGGAGCGATGTATATGAAACCTCTCCTTCGCGCCTCGATGGAAAGTATCTTCTAAGAGGGCAACTCTCCACACGAACTTATCTTTGGGGTACCACATTTTCGGCGGTGGGTAACATTGCCGATGGGTGGTATTATTCGCTCTTGGTGGGTGGCCGTTGGGGCCGCGATTCGAATATCGAGGGACTCTTTACCGACGAGGAGCAACTATGGCTCTCGGCAGAGAGAGTGTGGGGCGAAGATGTCGAGAAACGCTTGCAGTTGGCCTTTATGATTGTGCCCACCACGCGCTCGGGGCGTAGTTGGAACACCGCAGAGGTCTTTAAGCTTGCGGGCAGCAACTACTATAACTCATATTGGGGTTGGCAGGGGGATAAGGTGCGCTCACAAAGGGTAAACCGCGAGATTTTGCCAACGCTCTACGCCTCGTTCGATGTGGACGACAAATATATACTCTCCAACATAAACATTTCGACGCTCATTCGTGCCGGCAGGCGTAGCCGCTCGCGACTTGCGTGGGAGAATGCGCCCAACCCTCTGCCCGACTACTCCGGCTCGCTGCCGAGTGGCCAAGCAGACCAGAATGTGGGGTTGCTTGCCGAAGAGGCGTGGGCGCGTGGTGACGAACGCTTCACGCAGATTGATTGGCAAGGGCTCTATGACTCCAATCTGCTCAACCCTATGGCGGCACACTATGCCCTTGTTGCGGAGAAGGAGGATGTGCTCTCGGCAACGGTTGATGCGTCGGCAGCATTGCTGGGTGCGGAGGGTATGCGCTTGGGGGTGCGACTTATGCACCACACCACCCACAACCACTCATCGCCCTCCGACCTGCTGGGTGCGGAAAGGCTTGTGGATGGGTTTGATTTCTATGACTACAATGTAAGCCACACCTCGTGGACTCTCTACTATACATTTCATACGGCACTCCCGTGGGGAAACCTCTCGGCGGCTGCCGAGTTTGGAGGTGCGCAAAACGACTACCTCTCCGCCACAAGTGGCCGCAAGGGTACAGATGAGGCTCTTGTGTTGCGACTTAGGGCGCAGTGGAGTAGACCACTGAGCGAGCAGATAACGGTGGGAGCAACCTCGCGCTATGAGTGTGAGCCCTCCTATTGGGAAGATAAATTCGGCTCTGCAAAAGGGGTGCTGAGTATTAACCCCTATGCCGATTTGCTCCACACGCTTACGGGCAATGTGTGGGGGCGCGGCTCGCTTGGTAGGGTTACGCTCTTTGCGACACTCTTTGCCAACTATCGCAACGGGGATAGTCGCGCAGAGTCTTTCTGGGGCGACCTTTGGGAACGCAATGTAACCTTTCTGGTTGGCGGGATGAAAACCCTCACCCTCGGTGGCGAACTCTCGGCACACATCGACATAACGCCAAACCTTACGGCCACACTCCACACCTCCCTTCTTGCGGCTCGCTACACGGACGATGCGGTGGGCAACTTGGTGGAGTATGAAAGTGGTAGGGTGGTGGCTGCCGACCTGCCGATAGGAGTTCGTGGCAGGGTGTCGCTCTCCTCGCCGCAGTTCACCTCGGCCTTGGTACTACGCTACAACACACCCCTCGGGTGGCAGATTGGTGGCGAGTGGGCCTATACCGGCGGGCGCTATTTGGAGCCCACACTCTACCTCCTGTCGGAGGATGTGCAAAGGCGCAACCTCTCTCCCGAGGTTTATAATGCCATTACGACACCCCAAAGTTTGGGTAATGCCCATTCGGTTGGACTCTTTGCCTACCGCAAGCGTGGCCCTCTGAGCCTTAGCCTCTCGGTGCGCAACCTCCTAAATAGCACCTCGGCATACTACGACGGCTACCAACCCTCGCGCATTGGTGTGCGAGAGAGCGACACAGAGTTGGATTATGCTCCCCACGCGCCGAGCTATCAACACATCTATCCACGCTATTTCCAAATGACTGTTGGCTATGAGTTTTAAGGCGTTGAGATATATTGTTGTGGGTGTTGTGGCGATGCTTTGTTGTGTGGGCTGCGGCTATGATAGTCACGAGGAGTGCGAACTCGCCCTCTCGGAGCGCTCGTTCACGCTCCACCTTAGCCGCCTTGCAGAGTATGCCGAGAGCGGATTGCAACTCCCCGAGGGTGTTGTGATTGAGGGTAGGGTTACGGCAAACGATATTTCGGAGAACTTCTACCATAGCCTTGTGTTGGAGCAAGATGGGGTGGGTGTGGAGTTGCGCCTTGCGCTCTACGACCTCCACGCGCTCTATCCCGTAGGCTGTGGCGTTGTGGCGGATATTGGAGGACTTGCGGTGGAGCGCTACAAGGGTGCTCTGCAAGTGGGGCGCAAGGGGTATGGCTATTCGAA
This sequence comes from Tidjanibacter sp., assembly GCA_045659085.1. GTDB lineage: Bacteria > Bacteroidota > Bacteroidia > Bacteroidales > Rikenellaceae > Tidjanibacter. Next base: position 40,626 of record JAZOWE010000027.1, on the reverse strand, counting down.
GGGTGTTGAACCCATTGCCCCTCGCTCCGAAATTCTCGATAGGGTGGCAGTAAGTAGTCTGGTGGCTCCGGTGGTGGCTCATAGTTGCACCATAGCGACTCTCGACGAGGAGATGTGTGGCACGCTTGTGCAGATTGAGGGACTACAATATGCGGGCGAACACGAAGAGTGGGGAGATGTAGCGTATGGTCACGATGCCGACAGAGTGTTTGTGGACTCTGCGGGAGGAGAAATCATAGTCCGCACCAGCAGCTATGCCGCGTTCGCCTCCGAGAGTATTCCGAAGGGAGTTGTGACCTTGCAGGGGGTGCTCTATTGTGAACAAAAGAGTGATGGGCAACATTTTATACTAAAATTGCGAGATAGGGATGATGTCGTTCGGCAGTAGGGTGCGCTTCGCGGTTGTAGCCCTTGTGTTTGCACTTATGGGTTGCAGCATTTCGGATGTGGATAGTAAAAATATCTCCATCCGTGCCTTGCGCGGGCTCTATCGTGGCTATCCCGTGGCAATTTCTCAAAACCTTACTATTGAGGGTATTGTTGTGAGCGACGATAGCTATGGCGAGTTTAGCAAGAGGGTTGTTGTTGAGGACTCCTCGGGCGGCATTATGGTGTTGGTCAATAGCGACAGCCTGCACTCTCTCCACAAAGTGGGCGATGTTGTAAGGATTGAGTGTCAGGGCCTAACGCTTGGCTCATACTATGGCTCGCTAAGGCTTGGCACTACGGGCGAGGACTATGAGGTGGAACACCTGTCGGTTGCAAGGTGGAGAGAGGTTTGTAGCACCATAGGTGTTGCGGAGCGTGAGCCTGTGAGCGATGCGAGAATCGGCGAACTTATGGCGCCACAACTATCGACACGCCTGCGTTTCGGCTCTGTGAGGTTTGTGGAAGAGGGCGAAAAGTGGGCTCCCGACGGAGTTGATGCCACACGACACCTTGTCGATTGCCTCTCGCCCCAAGATACTCTTGCCGTGAGGCTCTCGGGGCGCTCGGCATTTGCCCAGGAGTTGGTGCCCTCGGGCGAGTGTGCGGTTGTTGGGGTGCTCGACTACCACTACGACCACTATCAACTCCTGATTGCCACCTGCGAGGATGTTTTGCCCCTTAATGAAAAATAGTTATCTTTGCCCCACGAAATAAAGGGAAAAAAGTATGTCGAACTTTGTAGATTATGTTAAGATATTCTGCCGCTCGGGTGCGGGCGGTGCCGGTAGTGCTCACTTCCGTAGGGAGAAATTTGTGGCCTATGGAGGTCCCGATGGCGGCGATGGTGGCAATGGTGGTAGTGTGATTCTGCGCGGCAATAGCCAGTATTGGACACTCATCCACCTCAAATATGCCCGCCATGTCTTTGCACAAAATGGCGAGTCGGGAGGCGGCTCGCGTATGTCGGGCAAGACCGCTGCCGACCAGATTATCGAGGTACCTCTCGGAACCGTTGCACGCGACGCCGAAACGGGCGAAGTTGTGGGCGAGGTTACGGCCCACGGCGAGGAGGTCGTACTGCTCAAAGGAGGCCGTGGAGGCTTGGGTAACTGGCACTTTAAGACCGCTACAAACCAAGCACCTCGCTATGCTCAACCTGGCGAGGAGGGTTTGGAGGGCGCTTTTATCCTCGAACTCAAAGTGCTGGCCGATGTGGGTTTGGTGGGCTTCCCCAATGCGGGAAAATCTACTCTGCTGAGCGTTGTGTCAGCCGCGAAACCCAAAATCGCAAACTATGCCTTCACAACTCTCGAACCCAACCTCGGTATTGTGGCCGTTAGGGACAACCACTCGTTTGTTATGGCCGACATTCCTGGTATTATTGAGGGTGCGCACGAGGGCAAGGGCTTGGGTATGAGATTTTTGCGACACATTGAGCGTAACTCTGTGCTGCTCTTTATGGTGCCTGCCGACTCGGACGATATCTCGCGCGAGTACGAGATTTTGTTGGGCGAACTCCGCGAGTATAACCCCGAACTCTTGGATAAGGAACGCCTGTTGGCCATTACCAAGTGCGATATGGTCGATGAGGAGATTATCGACCACCTGAAAACAACGCTCCCCGAGGGTATCCCCGCCTACTTCATCTCCTCGGTGGCGATGCAGGGCATCACCGAGCTGAAAGACGCGCTGTGGAGTGTGCTGAATAAGTAATTTCGGAATTTAAGTCGGTGGGAGTGTGTGCCTAAAAAGGGAAACACAATAAACTCCGATAACGGACTTGTGAAAACTAAGAAAGGTTGGCATTCGGCCAACCTTTCTTGTTGTTTATATGGTCGCGGACTCTTCCGCTCCAAGCAAAGCCTCCCTTATCAAAGGGAGGTTTGGAGGGATTGTCTATATAATCGCGGAATCTTCCGCGACAAAACAAAAACGACAGCTAAAAAGCTGTCGTTCATTGTTTTTGAGCGGAAAACGAGCCACGAGCCCGCATTCGCGGGCATTTCTCGCGAACTTTTGTTTACACCCCCTAACCCCCTGAGAGGGGGCACCTTGGGGTCGCTCGTTACAAGCCTATTTGTGTAAAATAAGAGGGTTGGCTTTAAGCCAACCCTCTTATTTTGAGCGGAAAACGAGACTCGAACTCGCGACCCCAACCTTGGCAAGGTTGTGCACTACCAACTGAGCTATTTCCGCATATTTTCTAAATGCTCCACAGCGCTAAGGCTGTTTTGCGGGTGCAAATATAAGCGGTTTTTTGTTCCCTGCAAAATTTTTGGGAGAAAAATTTACTTTTTTTCGAAAAAACCGCCCTACAACACAAGAAATGCCACATAGCAGGCCACAACAATCAGCGAAGTAGCGATTTTTCCGGCCTTACTCTTGGTGTCTATGGCGAGCATAGTAGCCACCATTGCCACAGCTCCAAAGGCTAACATTTGGCCTATATTACCGTCCGAGAAGTCATAAATTGAGCCGCCAAACCACAGAAGGTCGGCAACCGTAAGAATGACCATATTGAAGAGGCAACTGCCCACAATGTTGCCCGTAGCTATGTTGTAGTTACGCAGGCGGAAGAGGGTAACGGTGCTCGACAGCTCGGGCAGCGAGGTGGCCACGCCCAAAAACAGCGCACCTGCCAAGCCTGCACCCATACCGAGGGCTGTGGCGATGTCGTCCGAGAGGTAGGTGAGCCACACACTCAGGCCGACAAGTCCCACACTACACAGCACAAAGCGCACCACAATGCCGCGCATCGTAAGCGTTGAAGTTTGTGCTTGCTCTTCGCCACTCGCCTCGCTCTCTTCGCCCGAGAGGTACTTCACGCCAAGTGCATAGAAGAGCACAATAGCTATGGAGGTGACGCTCAGCGAGAGAATATGGAAGTCGAAGACTCGGGGCAGGAACATATTGAGCGCAAGGGCGGCATAGGTCGTAATGCAGTAGGCAAGTACCATTTTGTGTCCTTTGGCGAGTCGTGCAGCGTGGCTGCTGCCCACAAAAACGATGAACATCACGGCCAACACCACCAGATTGAAGATGTTGCTGCCGAGGATGTTGCCCAAGCAGAGGCTCGGTTTCTCCAACAAAAGGGTTGCCGAGATGCTCGTAAAGAGTTCGGGCAGGGATGTTACGGCCGAGAGCAATACGCCACCAAGGAAAGCTCCCGAGAGTGAACTTTTTTGGTCTATGAGGTCGATGTAGCGAGAGGCCTTAATGGAGAGCAACACCACTGCAACCGAAACAAGAATATATAGAATGTAGAGCATCGTTTTTAGTCTTTTTTATTGTTGTTTTTAGTATGGTTTATATGTTGTGCCAATGGCACTATTTTGCGAGTCGAGCCTTACGGCAATAAAGAAGAGTACGGTGAATGCCAACAGCGACGAACCACCATAGGAGAACATCGGCAGAGGAATGCCGATAACGGGCATAAGTCCGATGGTCATACCGACATTGATGATTGTGTGGAAGAGGAATATACCCGCCACACCATAGCAGTAGACTCTGCGGAAAGGCTCCTGCTGTCGTTCGCCCATCTTCATAAGGCGGATGATGAGCACTGCAAAGAGCACCAATACCACAACCGAGCCAAAAAATCCCCACTCTTCGCCCACGGTACAGAAGATAAAGTCGGTACTCTGTTCGGGTATGAAGTCATATTTGGTCTGCGTACCCTCCAAAAAGCCCTTACCGAAGAGTCCTCCCGAGCCGATGGCAATTTTTGATTGGTGGACATTATATCCCCAACCCCTCAGGTCGCTCTCCAAGCCCAGCAGGTCGAGGATGCGTTTTTGTTGGTGGAGTTGCAACACATCGTTGAATACATAGTCCACAGCCCCCAAAAATGCGAGCGAGCAGACAAACATTATGGCGAAGAGGTAGATGGTGGATAGTTTGTGGCGATAGGCGTGGTATAGTGCCACGGGGAGCATCGCCAGCGAGCCGATAAGCAGAGAATGGTAGTAGTCCACTCCCCAACCTCCCAACCACGAGAGTCCATATATCACAATGCTCACGAGTCCAACTCCTGCCACAAAAATCACACTCTCCTTGGGGTTGTGATTGAAGAGCAGCTGGCTCACAACAAAGAGCACGATGAGCAATAGCAGTAGTGCCACATTCGAGAGTAGGAATGAGCCCACAAACAGCCCCACAACGAGGAATATGGCGTAGTAAACCCAGGGGTTGAGTCCTTCGCGGTAGAGCACCAAAAGGAACGAACAGTAGACCAATGCCGAGCCCATATCGTTCTGCAAGAGTATCACGCCAATGGGCACGAGTAGCAGTAGGGCTGTGGCTATGAGGTTTTTGGGGCGCGAGAGCGAGAAGTTGTACTCGCTTGTGAGCCTTGCAAGAGCCAGAGCCGTAGCCAGCTTCATAAACTCTGCGGGCTGGATAGCCACAGGGCCGAACGAGAGCCACGATTTGGCGCCATTGACCTCCTTGCCCACCACAAGTGTCAGCACAAGGACCACCAGCATCAGTCCATAGAACGGGTATGCCAGCAGGTGGTAATATATGTCGTCAATCAGCAGTATGACAATTGCAGCAATGGTCGAGATGCCAATCCAGATGAGCTGCATACCATATCTCGACGAGAAATCGAAGCCACCCGAAAGAGCCTCGTTATAGACCGCAGCATAGATGTTGAGCCAGCCAATAAAGACCAGCACAACAAAGACCAAGATAGTCTTCCAATCTATCTTTGTCCAGCCAAGTTTATCGTTTACGCTTCTCATAGTTGGGATATGCAATCTCCATTTTCTCTATGTACTCAACAAGTTCGGGGCGTTCGGTCTTGCCCGTGAGGTACTGCTCGATGAGCAGTGAGGCGATAGGTGCTGCAACGCTCGAACCAAAACCGCCATTCTCCACATATACCGATATGGCAATCTGTGGGTTATTGCGGGGGGCGAAGGCGAGGAATGTGGAGTGGTCTTTGCCGTGGGGGTTCTGTGCCGTACCCGTCTTGCCGCAAATATCCAAGCCTTTGACATAGGCCACTCCTGCCGTACCAATCTCGCGGTGTACCGTTCCCCACATACCGTCAATCACGGGTTCGAAGTGTTCTTTGTCCACCATTGTATAGTGTCGCTCATAGAAACGACTATCGAGCGAATCTCTGCCGTCGATGTGTTTCACCACATGGGGGATGTAGTAATAACCCCTGTTTGCCATAATGGCCGCAAGGTTGGCCATCTGCAAGGGCGAGCAACCAAGCTCACCCTGACCGATAGCCATCGAGATAACGGTCAGAGAGTTCCACTTGGGATAGTAGTCATCGTAGAACGCTGCATCGGGCACAAAGCCACTTCTTTCGGAGGCGAAATCGGAACCCAACTTCTTGCCAAAGCCAAAACTCTCGACATATTTTGCCCAATTATCGTAGCCACCCTTGCCAATGCCGCCCCTTTTGGGGTTGTCGAGAATATCGCGGAATACATAGCAGAAGTATGCGTTACACGAGTTGGCCGTAGCCTCTTTCAGGTTGAGTGGCGAGCGGTGGCTGTGGCACTTCACGCCCCTGCCCACATGGTAACCTTCGTCGCAGGGGTATTTGCGCGAAGGGGTAACCACTCCCTCCTGCAAGCCGATGAGCGCATTGACCAATTTGAAGGTCGAGCCCGGAGGATAGCTCGACATTACTGCGCGGTTGAAGAGGGGTTGTCGAGGGTTGTCGAGCATCTTGACATAGTTGCTGCCCCTATCTCGGCCCATCAACTCGTCGGGGTCGTATGTGGGGCTGCTGACCATAACCAAAATCTCGCCCGTAGAGGGCTCTATGGCGATAATACTTCCCACCTTGCCCTTCATGAGCCTTTCGGCTGCCTCCTGCAAGGGGGCGTCGATGGTGGTCGTAATGGCCGTACCCGCAACAGGGGCTTTATCGTAGTGCCCCTCCTGATAGGGCCCTTTGACAGTACCTCTAACATCTACAACGCTCACCCTCTCGCCCTTTTCGCCTCTTAGTATCTCTTCGTAGGCACTCTCAATGCCCGAGTAGCCGATGTAGTCGCCACGAGCATAGTATGGGTTGCGGTCTATGATTTTGTCGTTCACCTGACCAATGTAACCCATCAGGTTGCCGGCAATTTTTCGGGGGTAGGAGCGTTGTGTGCGGAAGAGGGTGTAGAAGCCGTCAAAGCCACCCTCGTCGAAGAGAAGTTTCGACTCGGTGGTCATCTGGCGCACCACAACCGATGCTCGCGACGAGGAGAAACTCTTGGCAGCCCTCAGCGACTTGGTAAGTTGTTCGACACTTACCCCCGCAATCCTTGCAAGGGCTACGGTATCAAACCCCTCTTTGGGGATGTTGCGTGGCACCACCATGAGGTCGTACGAGGCTACACTCTGGGCCAAAAACTCGCCATTGCGGTCGTAAATCTCGCCCCTTGGTGGGTGCTGCACCTCGTAGCGCAAAACATTGTTTTCGGCTGCGTGGCGGTAGGAACGGTCGATAATTTGGATGTGGAAAAGCCTCAGACACAACACAACGAAGAGTCCGATGACAAACCATCTGAGTATGCGAGAACGACCTGCCGACATCTATCTATGCAACTATTTTACGGAATAAGCGGGCCGTGATGAGCGTCAGGCCCAAGGTTACTGCCGAACTTGCCACAATTCTGCCCAGCGTATAGAAAAAGTGGCTGCCGAGCGACTCGAAGCCAAAGAAGAGCGCATTGTGAACCAAGATTAGCATTGCGGCGTAGGTGAAAAAGGAGTTGCTGCTGACAGCGCCACCATAGGGGATGCTTTCGTGAACAGCATCCTTACCCATAGAGATATTCATCGCCAGAGGGCGTAGAAAAGCCACTGCTGTGGTGGCAATGGTGTTGAGTCCCGCAGTGCCCATAGACACATCCATAGTCATACCCATAACCACGCCCAACACAAGGAGCCACAGGCGCTCCATCTTCACGGGTAGCAGTAGCACAAAAACCACATAGTAGAGTGGAACTACCAACCCCGAGAACATCATGTTGTCGAACAGCAGTGCCTGCAATAGCACCACCACTACAAAAAAGATTATATACTCTATTGCTCTCATTCTACTTTTTTGTCTAATGTCCAACGACTTTTTTAATTGAAAATTGAAAATTATGGTGCGCAGTCTTGTTTTTCTTGTTCTTCTTGTCCCTCCTCTAAGCTAGGGGAGGGTGCGCGAAGCGCGGGAGAGGTTTGTTAATTTTGAATTTTCTAATATCCTCTATGGAGTGTGTCGAACTCCTCGCCATCCATAAACTTCACCAACAGCACCCTATCCAACTGCGATAGGTCGGTAGCAAGTCGGATTGTCAGGTGGCTGTTCATCTTGTCGTCCGAGGGGGCGAACTCCTCTACATAACCGATAATCCTATCGGGAGGGAAGCGGTAAGAGACGGTCGATACGATGGTGTCGCCCGGTGCGAAGTTGGCGTAGTGGGGTATGTTGTCGAGCCTTACGCGACGGTAGTCGTGACCACTCCACGCCACCGAGCCCATAAAGGCATTGTGCGCACCCTTACCACCCATCGTAAAGTCGCGGTTGGCGATGGACATACACACCGAGTAGCCCGACGAGCAGTCTACAACATATCCCGCAACATACCCCTCGGGGGTTAGCACCGCCATATTGGCCTCCACATCGTCCCTGAGTCCTTTGTTGATGGTGAAAAAGTTGTGCTGCGAAAATACCGAGTTGCGGATAACCCTCGCCTCGCCAAAGAGGTAGGGTGCAATCTCGTCGTGCGAGATGCGTCGGCGCGAAGGCTCCTCAACATATTCGGCAAGTGCGTTCTCCAACTCCACAACCCTTGCCGAGAGTATTTCGTTCTCCTCCCTGAGGTCGAAGTAGTCGCCCACGCTCGCAAAGGCACCATTCACAGCCCCCGTAACACTGTTGGATACAGAGAGTAGGCGGGCCCTTGTGAAGCTCGTTGCCGAGGTGTAGTGGCTTATGGCCAACACCTCGACGAGAACGAAGAGCATCGGTACCGCCAAGCGTTTTATGAGAAGAATAAGTTTATACACCTTGCCTGCTTACTTTCAAAGCGTAAGGTCGCCCCACTTGTGGGAGGCAACCTTACAAATTAATTATTACTTATAACGCAAATCTCTGACATTGCCCCACACTACTTCATGAGGAACGAGAATTTGTCGATATTTTTCAGTGCGATACCCGTGCCGCGTACGATTGCACGCAAGGGGTCTTCGGCAATCACAAAGGGGATACCGGTCTTTTCGTGCAGACGCCTGTCAAGACCTTTGATGAGTGCGCCACCACCTGCCAGATAGATACCCTTGTTGATGATATCCGAGTAGAGTTCGGGGGGGACATTCTCCAACACCTTCATAATTGCAGCATCAACCTTCAAGAGCGACTTTTCGAGTGCATAGGCCACCTCGCTGTACGAAATGTTGATGGTTGTGGGGAGTGATGTGAGCACATTGGGGCCCGTTACCACAAAGTCTTCGGGTGGATTGTCAATCTCCCTCAGCGCGGCACCTACCGCCATTTTGATGTTCTCGGCCGTGCGCTCGCCAATCTTCACATTGTACTGCTGTTTGATGTATTTCTGAATATCGTCGGTGAATACATCGCCCGCAACATCGATACTCTCGCTGCAAACAATACCGCCAAGCGAAATGCAAGCAATCTCGGTAGTACCACCACCGATGTCGATAATCATACTACCCTCGGGAGCCTCCACATCCAAACCTGCACCAAGTGCAGCAGCCATAGGCTCGTAAATCATATATACATCCCTGCCGCCTGCGTGCTCGGCACTTTCCCTTACGGTACGAATCTCCACATTGGTAGAGCCCGAAGGGATACAGATGACCATTTTGAGCGAGGGGCTGAAAAGATATCCGTTAGTTTTAACCTTCTTAATCATGCCCCTGAGCATCTGCTCGGCAGCGTTGAAGTCGGCAATAACACCATCCTTCAAAGGACGGATAGTCTTGATGTCGGGGTGTGTCTTTCCGTGCATCTTGCGCGCCTCGGCACCGATAGCCTCCACCTTACCGGTGTGAACATTCACAGCGATAATCGAGGGCTCGTCCACCACCACTCTGCCGTTGTGGATGATGAGCGTATTGGCAGTTCCCAAATCGACTGCCAACTCCTGCGTTAAAGAGAATAAACCCATAGTGCGTCTATTGTTTTTTGCCTTTCGGCAAAGAAAATTTATACTTATTTGTTACAAAGTACAAAAGTAAAAAATAATTCTTATTTTTGCGAGCAAATTTAAAGGCAACAATAAAATTATTTTTATACACAATGATTAGGTTAGACATTAAACACACATCGTGTGGCACCAGCGAGGGCGAAATCCTCTCGCTCAGAGCTGCCGCAGAGAGCGCAAACACTCTTCTTCACACCGGCGAGGGCGCAGGTAACGACTTCCTCGGTTGGGTAAATCTTCCTTCGAGCATCACCGCCGAGGAGATTACCGCCATTAAAGCAACCGCAGCTCGCCTTGCCGAGAAGGCAGAGGTTATCATCGTTATCGGCATTGGTGGCTCGTATCTTGGAGCCAAAGCCGTACTCGATGCAATGAGCAGCTCGTTCCACTTCCTCCACAAGGAGCGCAAGAACCCCTATATCGTATTTGCTGGCAACAACCTCAGCGAAACCTACACTGCCGAGTTGTTGGAGGCTACCAAAGAGTACTCGATTGCTGCCGTTGTTATCAGCAAGAGCGGTACCACCACCGAGCCCGCAGTCGCTTTCCGTCTTATCAAAGCCGAGATTGAGGCTCGCTATGGTAAAGAGGAGGCCAAGGTGCGCATCGCAAGCGTAACCGATGCTGCTCGTGGTGCACTGAAAACTCTCTCTACTGCCGAGGGTTACGACACCTATGTCATCCCCGACAATGTTGGTGGCCGTTTCTCGGTACTCACTCCCGTAGGTCTTCTTCCTCTTGCTGCCGCAGGTATCAACATCGAAGAGTTGGTGCGTGGTGCCAAGGATATGGAGGAGGCTTGTGGCGAGGGCGTACCCTTCGAGAAGAACATCGCAGCTCAGTATGCAGCAGTGCGCAACGCGCTCTACCGCAAAGGTTACAAAATCGAAATTCTCGCCTCCTACGAGCCCCGCTTGCAGTACATTGCCGAGTGGTGGAAACAACTCTATGGCGAGAGCGAGGGTAAGGAGCACAAGGGTATCTTCCCCGCAAGCGTAACACTCACTGCCGACCTTCACTCTATGGGACAGTATATTCAGGAGGGTGAGCGCACCTTGTTTGAAACTGTTATCAGTGTTCGTGAGCCCGAGGGTGAGGTTACCATCGAGGCCGATGGCGACAACTTGGATGGTCTTAACTTCCTTGCAGGCAAACGCTTGGATAAGGTGAACAAGATGGCAGAGTTGGGCGTAGTTCTTGCGCATGTTGACGGTGGCGTGCCCAACATCCGCATCGAGATCCCTGCCATCAACGAGTACTATATTGGTGCACTTCTCTACTTCTTCGAGAAGGCTTGCGGTATTAGTGGCTATATTTTGGGCGTTAATCCCTTCAACCAGCCTGGTGTTGAGGCATACAAGAAAAATATGTTTGCCCTCTTGGATAAGCCCGGCTACGAGGAGGCTTCGGCCGCTATCAAGGCTCGTCTGAAATAAGACAGGAGTGATAGGACGGTGCGTTTAGCACACCTATTCCATAATGCATAAAGATGGGGACTGACAATCCGGTTGTCAGTCCCCATCTGTTTTGTTGGGAACGAACTACTTTTTTGTGCCACATCCGCAACCACGCTTCTCGTCGTGCTTGTGGTCGTGGGTTTTGGTGTCGTGGCATTTTTCGTTCATCTTTTTCTCATCTTTTGTGTCGCAGCCCGAGGTTTTTGTGCCGCATTTCTGGTCTTTCATAAGTCGTAATACTTTTTGTTATGGTGAAACTTGTCACCTTGGAGTGTCGCAATTTCCGCGCCAAAATAGAAGAGCGACCTCCCCAGCATATATTACTATGCAAGGAGGTCGCTCTTTTATTTGTGGTTCAATGTACGCTTGTGTGTTATTCGTCAGTCTTCTTAGGCGAAATGGTGATGTTGTGGTCGCCTGTGAGTTTGTAGGAGTTTAGTCCGGGGGCCGCGAAAACAATGTCTTTCTTTACGGAGAGAGTGTAGGCATTGGTCTCCGAGTCGCGTACTACGATTGCTGCACTACCTTTGCTGAACGAGAACTTTGCACCCGTCTCGGCATCCAAGAACCAACCGGACAGTGTCTTGTCCTCCACAGAGTAGGATGTACCCTCTGCACTTACAAACGAGCCATCGGTGGTGGTTAGTTTGAATGTGAAGTTGCCATTCACGAAAGAGTTGCTCTCCAAAGTTACAACATTGTCTGCATCAACGGTATATTCGAAATCCGAAAAACCAAATTCGTTCAATGAGAATGACGAGGGCTCGGGCTCGAACTCATAGGAGAGTTTGCCACTCAGACCACCAACCACAGTCTTCTTATTGCCCTTTGCATCCTCTACGGGGATACGCATCTCGCAAACATTGATGTCCGAATAGGGCATCTGGGTCCACAAAACATTAAAACCATAGAGCTTGCCCTCCTCGTCGGTTGGCGAATCGGGGATGATGGGGTAGTAGGTTACACCGTTAATAATGAAATACGACATCTCGGGGTCTACTACATAGCCACTCGTCTGGGGCGCATTGTTTTTGTCGCCCTCGACTGCAGGGTAGTTGTGGGTGGTAAGATGGGTGTAGGAGTCGCAACCTGCCTTTTCGTAGTCACGGTCTATCAGAGCCAATGTTGCTTGGTTGGTGCCCGAAGTCGATACCGCAAACAATGTGATTTGGTGACCAGGGCCGTAGCCGGTGCTCATCAGATTGACGGGCTTGTTGCTGTAACCACTATAACCACCCTCGGGGTTGATGAAAAACTCCAAAATGTCACCAACCTGACCGCCATCCTCGCTAACGGCCTCCTGAGTTACTGCGAGCTCTGCTTTCTGACCTCCAACAGTGAATGTTACTTTGCCACTGCGCGCTTCGAGGCCCTTGTTTGCCTCGGCGATAACCTCAAATTCGATAGCATCACCAGCATCGCCCATAAGCGATGTGATGATAATCCATTTTGCGCTGGATTTTGCGGTCCAATCCTCCTTGGCTGTGAGAGTTACGGTCTGCTCGCCACCCTCTGCCGAAAACTCGATGGAGGAGGGGTTTAGCGACACCAAAGAGGGTGTCTCGGGGCCCTCGGGACTCTCACAAGCCACTGCAAAGAGCATGGCAACAAGACTAAAAAGTGCAAATCTAATCTTCATAGTTTTTGTCGTTTATATTAATAATTTATTAGGTATATCCATACAGCGCACGAATATAGCAAAAAATGCAGTACGATGTGCAGAAGACGAAAAAAATAGTGGTCATCGCCCAATAGATATACCATAAAATGGTGTGGTTCGAGATGATATTTTTATGTTCCCAGCGTGAAACCAAAAAAATAACGAGGCGAGTAGTAGCAACAACAGAACCACTAAAAAACGCAGAGAATCGGATGAGTTCTAGGCGTACAAGAAAACCCACTCCGCAGTTTGCTTGACGCAAATGAGGAGTGGGTTTGTCGCAGTGCAACGACGAAATCGCTGATTATATGCGTTTTTTATTTTTTTGGTTTTGGGGCGAGCATCATCGTCATACGCTTACCCTCCAACTTGGGCATCATCTCCACCTTGCCATACTCTTCGAGGTCGGTGGCAAAGCGCAGAAGCAGAATCTGTCCCTGCTCGCTAAACACGATGGAGCGACCGCGGAAGAAGACATAAGCCTTAACCTTAGCGCCCTCCTGCAAGAAGTTCTGTGCGTGGCGGAGCTTAAAGTTGTAGTCGTGGTCGTCGGTCTGAGGTCCGAAACGAATCTCTTTGATAACAACTTTTGTCTGCTTTGCTTTAATCTCCTTAGCCTTCTTCTTCTGTTGATAGAGGAATTTCTGATAGTCGGCAATGCGACATACGGGAGGCTCGGCCTTGGGCGAGATCTCGATGAGGTCCAACTCCATCTGGTCTGCGAGAGCCAGTGCGTCGCGGATTGACATAACCTGTGCACCCTCCAACTCGTCGCCCACAACCCTCACTTGGGGTGCGGTAATCTGCGAGTTGATGCGGTGTTCGCCCTGCTGTTGCTTACCCTGTGGGCCCTGCTGTGGGCGGGGCTTGGGCGGATAGGTTGGTTTTGGTCTGTAAGGTACTGCCATTCTAAAAATTTATGTGTTAGATTTCTATTGATTGTCAATCTCTGCTGCAACAAGTCCCTTAATCATCTCGGCAAAAGCCTCGGTGGTCATCTGGCCCTTATCGCCTACGCCCTGCTGGCGTACCGATACGAGGTTGTCGCTCTCCTCTTTCTCGCCCACGATGAGCAGGAAGGGAACTCGTTTGAGCTCGTTGTCGCGGATTTTGCGTCCGATTTTCTCGTTACGCAGGTCAATCTCACTGCGAATATCGCAATTATTTAGATATTTAGAAACTTTTTCTGCGTAATCGTTGAATTTTTCACTAATGGGCAACACAACGCACTGTGCGGGCGAGAGCCACAAGGGGAACTTACCACCGGTGTGCTCCAACAACACTGCCACAAAACGCTCCATTGAGCCGAAGGGGGCACGGTGAATCATAATGGGGCGGTGGGGCTTGTCGTCGGCACCCGTGTAGGTCAAATCGAACCTCTCGGGGAGGTTGTAGTCCACCTGAATGGTACCGAGCTGCCACTTACGACCAATGGCATCTTTTACCATAAAGTCCAACTTGGGACCATAGAAGGCTGCCTCGCCATACTCCACAACGGTCTTCAAACCCTTCTCCGAGGCGGCTTTGATGATAGCCTGCTCGGCACGCTCCCAATTCTCGTCGGAACCGATATATTTCTCCTTGTTGTTGGGGTCGCGGAGCGAAATCTGTGCGGTAAACTCGTCGAATTTGAGAGTCTTGAAGATGTAGAGCACAATGTCGATTACATTCTCAAACTCCTCCAAGAGCTGGTCGGGGCGCACAAACAGGTGGGCATCGTCTTGGGTGAAGCCCCTAACGCGAGTGAGTCCGTGCAACTCGCCACTCTGCTCATAACGATAGACGGTACCAAACTCCGCAAAGCGCAAAGGAAGATCTTTGTACGAACGGGGTTTGAATTTGAAAATCTCGCAGTGGTGAGGACAGTTCATAGGCTTCAAGAGGAACTCCTCGCCCTCGTAGGGGGTGTGGATGGGCTGGAACGAGTCCTTGCCATATTTAGCATAGTGGCCCGAAGTTACATACAACTCCTTCTGACCAATGTGGGGAGTGATAACCTGCTCGTAGCCATATCTCTTCTGCACTGCGCGGAGGAAGTTCTCCAAACGGCCCCTGAGCTCTGCACCCTTGGGCAACCACAAGGGGAGTCCCTGACCTACCCTCTGCGAGAAGGTAAAGAGTTCGAGCTCCTTGCCGAGTTTGCGGTGGTCGCGCTTTTTGGCCTCCTCCAAAATTGCGAGGTGCTCGTCAAGCATTGCCTTCTTGGGGAACGACACACCATAGATGCGGGTAAGCATCTTATTCTTCTCATCGCCACGCCAGTAGGCACCTGCAATGCTGGTGAGTTTGATGGCTTTGATGTAGCCGGTGTTGGGCAAGTGGGGACCACGGCAGAGGTCGGTGAAAGCGCCATTGGAGTAGAAACTGATGGTACCATCCTCCAAAGCCTCGATGAGCTCCACTTTATATTGGTCGCCCTTAGCCTTGAAGGTTGCAAGAGCCTCCTCTTTGGCCACCTCGCGGCGCACAACGGGCTCTTTGGTGCGAGCCAGCTCCTCCATCTTCTTCTCGATCTTCACAAGGTCGGCCTCGGTGATGGGGGTGGGCGAATCTACATCGTAATAAAAACCATTCTCAATGCTGGGACCGATGCCGAACTTAATGCCGGGGTAGAGGTTCTCCAAAGCCTCTGCCAGCAAGTGCGACGATGTGTGCCAGAAGGTGCGGCGACCATCCTCGTCGTCCCATTTGTTGAGTTTGATGTTTGCATCCTCATTAATAGGAGCAAGAAGGTCTACAACCACATCATTAACGGTTGCAGACAATACATCTGCCGCCAGGCGGGGGCTGATGCTCTCGGCAATCTGCATTGCCGAAGTTCCCTTGGCATACTCACGAACGCTACCATCAGGGAAAGTAATCTTGATTTGTTCCATAAATGTTGTTAAAGTTACTTCTTTGCGGGGCGTGGCAATACGACCTGCCACCTACTGCCCCAATTATCTTTTTTATTATCGTATTTTTCTCTTTTCTTCGCGACTTTTTGTAAAAAGTCGCCCAAAAACTTTTATGAGATACTTTGTATCTCCATATTACTTTGCTGTTCCTTAGTTTTCAAACTGCACTACAAAGGCACCCTTGAACTGTTTCTCAGCCTCTGTCTTTATGGCCTGAGCCTCGGCCTTGTCTTTTGCGGGCACAAGGCAACGCCACTTGCCCGAGGAGGTTTGTCGCTGTTCAATTCTGCCTGCCCACTTGCCAAACTTCCTATCCTTTGGGTCGGATTTCTTTGTGAGGGTGCAAATCTGTACATAATACCTCACGCCACCCTCCGAACTTTTCACCTCCTTTTGAGGCTGCTTGCTCTCTGTGGGCGCAACCTCCTGCTTGGGCGTCGGGGTGGGAGAGTTTGTTGTAGTTGTGGTGGTGTTCTCCGAGGCCTTTGCAACCTCTGCCAACGACGAGGTTACCTCCTCGGCCTTGGCGTTGCACTTGGCCCTATATTCGCTAAAAGCGTCAAAGAGCGATTTGGCCACCTGCTTTTGTCCCACCTCGCTGTGGAGATAGTCGCGGTCGCCCTTGTGTGTCATAAAACCCATTTCGGTAAGCACCGAAGGCATTGCCGTACGCCACAAAACAAGGTATGGGCCCTGCCTTGCACCCCTATCTACAATGGGCGTATTCTTGGCGTAGTGCTTCTGCACCATCTGCGCAAAGACCATACTCTGCTCGGCGTGTGCATACTGCATCAGCGAGAAGATGATGAAACTCTCGGCACTCGTGGGGTCGTAGCCCTCATACTTCTCCTCAAAGTCGCCCTCCATAACGATTACCGAGTTCTCCCTCTGCGCCACAGCCAGATTCTTCTCACTCTTGTCGTTACCCATAATGTAGGTGCTGCTGCCGTGCGCCTCGTTGTTGCCCACCGCGTCGGTGTGGATGGAGATGAAGAGGTCGGCATTCGCCTTGTTGGCAATGTCGCCCCTTGTGTGCAACTCAACAAAGCGGTCGTCCTTGCGGGTGTAGATGACCTGCACATCGGGATAGGCCTCCTCAATCATAAAACCAAAGAGGAGTGCGATTTTCAGGTTGAGGTCTTTCTCTTTCTTGTCGCCCCAAGTACATCCCGGGTCTTTGCCGCCGTGTCCTGCGTCAATAACTACTGTCGAGAGCCTGCGCTCCGAAGCGTCGATTTTACCCTGGGCAGATACCACCAAAGGCAAAAGAAGCGTTAATATGACGAGTAAACGAGTTGTTAGTTTCATTGTTTTTAGTATCTTTGTAGGTTGATTTGCACACCCATAGGGGCTGTAAATCAATCATTTGAGGTTTTTTGCCGACTCTGTCGGCAAAGTTAATGATTTTTTGTGGATTTTTGATGCAAAAGGGCATAAAAAATATATCTCTGCTGTTGGTGACACTGCTCTTCTCGGTCACTCTCGGAGCGCAAAATCTCCCTATGGGAGAAAAAACTTTGCGTCCCGCGACTGACTCTGTGGCGATGGCAAGGGGGGCGGCGCGTCGCGACTCGCTCTTGGCAAATCGTGCAGCCCGCGTGGGAATGTTGGGCGACTCGCTCCACGCCAAAGAGAATAGGGCTATCGATTCGTTGCTTGTTTTGCCAAGCGATACGGCAGGCAAGCGCAAGGAGCGCAACTTCCTCGACGAGATTATCAACGGCAAGAACAAGGACTCGCTCTACTACGATGTGAGGGGTAAGATGGTGCACATCTACGAGCAGGGCGATGTGACCTACGGAAATATGAACATCAAGGCCGACTATATGCGTGTGTCGATGGATTCGAAGGAGATTTTGGCATACGGCAAGGCGGATACCTCCGTCTATGGCCACACGCGCCCCGAGTTTACCGAGGCAGGCTCGACCTACACGATGGATACGGTAACCTACAACATCGACACCAAGAGGGCTAAAATCAAAGGCGTTGTGACCAAGGATGGCGAGGGCTATCTGACGGGCCGCGAGGTGAAGATGATGGACGACAAGTCGTTCAACATCAAGGGTGGTGTCTATACCACTTGCGAGGACACCAACCACCCCCATTTCTACATCAGTATGAGCAAGGCCAAGTTCATCCCAGGCAAGAAGATTGTTTCGGGTCCTCTCTACCTCGTCATTGCCGATGTGCCACTGCCCATTATGATTCCCGAGATTTTCTTCCCGATGAATATGGAGCGTAAGACGGGTTTCATTATGCCCTCCTATGGCGAGGAAAACTTGCGAGGTTTCTATCTCAAAAATGGTGGTTACTACTTCGCCTTCAACGACTACATCGACCTCAAACTCACGGGTGGTATCTATTCGCTCGGTTCGTGGGAGGTTAATGCGGCCTCTTCCTACCGTGTGCGCTACAAGTATAGTGGCTCGGTGGGCTTCAACTATGCAAAGACTATCTCGGGCGATAAGGGCTCGGCCGACTATGTGAACCAGAGCAACATAAAACTTACTTGGTCGCACTCGCAAGACTCGAAGTTCAACCCCAACTCGACCTTCTCGGCTAATGTGAACTTCTCAACCCCCGGCTACAACAAGAACGCCTCGAATAGTATGTCCGACTACCTCTCGGCGCAGACCAACTCGTCAATCTCCTACTCGCACTCGTGGAAGGGTACGCCTATGAGCCTCTCGGCAAGTATGAACTATTCGCAGAACTTCAATACGGGAGCCGTATCGCTCGGTTTGCCCAATGTGAACTTCAATGTGAGCCGTTTCTACCCCTTCAAGCGTAAGGTTGTGGTGGGCAAGGAGCGCTGGTACGAGAAGATTGCTATGACCTACAAGGCTCAGTTGCAGAATAGTATCAACACCACATACGAGGATTTGTCGAAACCCGAGACGCTCGGACAGTTCAAAAATGGCGTAAAACACACCATCCCCATCAGTGCATCGTTCAATGTCTTGGGCTTCATCAACCTCTCACCATCGGTGAACTACAACGAGAGGTGGTACTTCCGTCGCGTGGACCAGCATTGGAATCCCGAGGCAAAAGCCATCCAGCAGGATACCACCCGAGGCTTCTATCGTGTCTATGACTACAACGCCTCCATCTCGGCAAATACCACCCTCTATGGTATGTACCAATTCAAGAACCCCAACAGCTACATCAAGGCCATACGCCACACCATAAACCTCTCGGCGAGTGCCTCGGTGGCTCCCGACTTCGGTACGGAGAAATATGGCTATTGGAAAGAGGTGCAGTCCAACGCCGATGGCACACAAACGCGCCGCTACTCGCCCTTCTCGGGAGAGATGTATGGAGTGCCCGGCAGTGGTCGCAATGCGACTCTTTCGCTCTCTATTGCGCAGACTCTCGAAGCCAAGGTTGCGAGCGACGAGGACACGACGGGTATGAAGAAAGTGAAGGTTATCGACGACTTCTCGTTCTCGCTCAACTACAACTTCCTTGCCGACTCAATGAAACTCGGCAACATCCCCGTGAGGATTCGCTCGAATATCATCAAGAATTTCGGTATCAACATTTCGATGACGCTCGACCCCTATGAGGTGGATAAGACAACGGGCAAACGCTACGATAAACTCCTTATTAAGAGGGGTATCCCTGGCCGTATAGCATCGACAGGTTGGTCGTGTGGTTACACATTCCGTTCTTCGGACCTCTACACCGAGGCAACCATCAACGACATCTCGAAGCAGTATCCCGAGTACTCCAACCCATACTTCTACGATCCCAACGACCCGTTGGATCCCGCCCTGCGTAGACAACTTATGACCTCGCAGTATTACGACTTTTCGATGCCGTGGAACTTCTCGTTCAACTACTCGATTAACTACACCAACAATGGTATAAGGGCTCGAATTGTCAATACTCTCGGCTTCAACGGCTCGCTAACACTCGACAAGGACAAGAAGTGGGCAATATCATATTCGGGAGGTTTCGACTTCGACACGAAGCAACTAACCCCGGGTGTGGTGACGCTTGTTAGGGATCTCCACTGCTGGCAGATGAACTTCTCGTGCGTGCCATTTGGTTATCGCAAGAGTTGGAGCTTCAACATCAGTGTTAAGTCTTCACTCCTGCAAGACCTCAAATACGAGAAGAGTTCGTCGCACTATGATAATATGTACGAGTAGTGTCGGGGGCGAGTGTGCTTTGCGGGTGCTTTTTGCACCAAACTGCGCATCGCAACTTCCTCATTTGCGCCCAGCAAACTGCGGAGTTGCTCGCTTGGTTGGCACAAAAAGCCCCTCGCAAAACCCACTCGCTGCGAGCCCATCTCGCGGGCATCTGCTGCGTTATGCTCGGGCTCGGATTGCTCATTTGCGCAGAGCAAACTGCGCATCCTCGCCCATCGCAAGCCTTGAACTCGCCTCACAAAACCCACTCGCGGAGGGAATTGAAAATTGAAAATTGAGAATGGAAAATTCCTGTCTTTCCTGTTTTTCTTGTTTTTCCTGTCTTTCTTGCAGGAGTGACAGGAGTGACAGGAGAAACAGGAGTGACAGGAAAAACAGGGGAGTTTGAGAACAAGCTTTTTTCGGGGAGGTGTGAGGCTCTCCGAAGGAGAGTGGCGGGCGAAATGGTAGCCCACTCAAACTTGTTTGAAAGTGGGCTGGCAGTTCGGCTGTTGCACTATCTGCGAAAGATAGCCACACCACCTCACCGCAAAGGCTACACTAAAAATTTTTGGGCGACTTTTTATAAAAAGTCGCAAAGAAAAGCTTTTTACAAAAAGCTTCGAAGAAAGCTTCAAAAGAAAGCTTCAAAGAGAAAAGAATGAACAAAACACTCGAAATAAAATTAGGCTTTGATAAAATTCGTCAGCAGATTGCCGACCGCTGCTCCACAGCAGGGGGTAGGGATTTGGTGGCGGAGATGTCGTTCTGTACCTCGCCTCGTGAGGTGGAGTACAATCAGGCTGTTGCCGAGGAGGTTAGGGAGGCGTTGCTGATGGAGCAATACTTCCCCAAGGGCGAACTCGTGGAGTTTTCGGCGGTGGTGTCGAAACTTGCTGTTGTGGGTACTTTCTTGGAGTCCGAGGAGCTTCTTGCATTGCGCGACGGTCTGAGGAGTGTTGGAGAGATTACGCGACTCTTTGCGGCTAACGAGGTGCGCTACCCTCGGATGGTGGCTTTGGGTGCAAAGATTGACCACTATCCCGACATTACGGGCCACATTGACACCATCATAGACCGTAAGGGCGAGGTTAGGGATAATGCCTCGGCGGAGCTCTACGAGATACGACGCACCATAAGGGCCCACGAGGGGCAGGCAGCAAGACGCTTGCAGGCGGTACTTGCCGCAGCCATCAGGGATGGAATTGTCGATGCCGACACTTCGCTGTCGGTGCGTGACGGTCGCCCCGTAATCCCTGTTGCGGCAGCCAATAAACGCAAACTCAGAGGTTTTGTGCACGATGAGTCGGCTACGGGTAAGACGGTCTATATTGAGCCTGTGGAGGTTGTGGAGATTAACAATGCACTGAGGGAGGCAGAGTATGCCGAGCGCAGGGAGATTATCCGCATCCTCACGGAGCTGACCGACGAGATACGCCCCTCGGCAGAGGGCATTGCTGCAAGTCGTCGCTACCTCACAAACTTCGATTTTCTGAGAGCTAAGGCCCGCTGGGCTGTGGAGAATGGAGCATATAGGGCTATTCTTTCTGAGGAGGGTACGCTGCGCCTTGTAGGTGCTCGTCACCCGCTGTTGGAGCAGAGTCACCGCAAGGAGCACAAAGAGGTGGTGCCTTTGGACCTTATTCTCAACCCCACAAGGCGCATTTTGGTCATCTCGGGCCCCAATGCGGGCGGTAAGTCGGTGTGTCTTAAAACCGTTGGTCTGTTGCAGTGTATGTTCCAGTCGGGTGTGGCAATTCCTGCTGCGGCTGTGAGCGAACTGCCCATTTTCGACCACATATTTATCGACATTGGCGACCAGCAGAGTATCGAAAACGACCTTTCGACCTACTCGTCGCACCTGACGAATATGAAGGAGATGCTTGCGGGAGCCAAGGCTTCAACCCTCATTCTTATAGATGAGTTTGGTAGCGGTACGGAGCCCACCATTGGTGGCGCTATGGCCGAGGCTATGTTGGAGCGTTTTGTGGAGTCGGGCACATACGGAATTATCACCACCCACTATACGAATATCAAGTATTTTGCCTCGAATCACTCGGGTGTTGCCAATGGCGCTATGATGTTCGATGTGCAGAATATACGCCCTCTGTTCCGTCTTGAAATGGGCGAGCCGGGCAGTTCGTTTGCCATAGAGATTGCCCGAAAGATAGGCCTCCCCGAAAAGATTATACAGAGCGCCTCCGAAAAGGCGGGTTCCGAGATTATAAGCCTCGAAAGGCAGCTCCGCGAGGTGGCTCGCAACCGCAACTATTGGGAGCAGAAGCGTGAGCGCATACGCATTGCCGACAAGCGTGTGGAGGAGATGGAGAGCGAGTATGCTGCCCGTCTTGCCGCCCTCAAAGAGGAGCGCTCGGCAATCATCCGCCAGGCCAAAGAGGATGCCAAAGAGATTTTGAGTCAAACAAATCGCACGATTGAAAATACCGTGCGCGTTATTCGCGAATCGCAGGCCGAGAAGGAGACTACACGCCTTGCACGCCGCGAACTCGACGCACTCCGCGAACAGGTGGAGAGCGAGGTGGACTACCTCTCGGCAGAGAGCGAGAAGGTGGCTCGCGAGATGGAGAAGATTGAGCGCCGTCGCCAAAAACGCGCCGAGCGCAAGGCTCAGCGTGGCGAGCAGGTGGCCGA
The DNA here is from genome assembly GCA_045659085.1 of Tidjanibacter sp. Taxonomy (GTDB): domain Bacteria; phylum Bacteroidota; class Bacteroidia; order Bacteroidales; family Rikenellaceae; genus Tidjanibacter. The sequence continues at coordinate 18,222 of JAZOWE010000027.1, read as the reverse complement.
TAACACCCAGCCCGAAGAGCCCAAAGTGCTTCCTGTTGTGGTGGGTGCCAAGGTGCGCATCACGGGGCAAGAGGGAGTCGGCGAGGTAACCTCCATCAAGGGCAAGAAAGCAACCGTTGCCATTGGTCAGATTATGACCACCATAGCGCTCGACCGTTTGGAGGCTATCAGCAATAGCGAATATAAGAAACAGACACGCCCCACCACCGCCCGAACGGTTGTGAGTGTGGACATATCGAGCCGCAAACTCGCCTTCAAGGACAACATCGATATTAGAGGTATGAGGGCTGCGGAGGCTATGGAGATTGTGCAGGATTTCATCGACGATGCGATAATGGTTGGCATCGGCTCTGTCTCTATTCTGCACGGCAAGGGTACGGGAGCACTCAAAGAGGAGGTGCGTCGCTATTTGCGCTACATACCGCAGGTCGCATCTGCCACCGACGACCATCCCGACAGAGGTGGTGCAGGCATAACCCTTGTGAAGTTTAAGTAATCAAATCCCTCCCGAAGATGAGCTCTCTGTCAGAGAGTACCCTCGGGAGGGATTTTTTTGTTAGGGTGGGGCTGTGTGACATTTTGTCGCTATAACAATCGCTATTCCCACACACCACTAATCCTACCTCTATAACAATCTTTTTATCAGCCCAAAGAGTTTGTAGGGCATATAGCGCAGCGGCAGGTCGAAGTGTTTGGGTGTGGCGACAACGGTGCGACGGTGGGAGAAAGCAAGAAAACTCTCCTTGCCGTGGTAGCGTCCCATTCCCGAGTTGCCAACACCACCAAAGGGCGCACGGTCGTTTACGATGTGCATAATGGTGTCGTTGAGGCACGCACCTCCCGACAGCGTGTGGCGCAACAGCTCCTCGCCTTGTTTACGCTCTCCGAAGTAGTAGAGGGCAAGGGGGTGGGGGCGTGAGCCTATGAACTCCGCAATCTCTTCCACTGCCTTGTAGGTCACAACAGGCAGGATGGGGCCGAAAATCTCCTCCTGCATAACGGCCGCTTGGAGATTGGTAACCTCCAAGAGTGTTGGCTCAATATACCTATCTTCGGCATTGCTGCCACCGCCAACGAGAACTCTCCCCTCTGTCATATAGCCCACAACTCGCTCGAAAGCCTTGGCGCTGACCATACGACCATAGTGGCGACTCTCTCTTGCATCTTTGCCGTGCAATGCTTCGAGGGCGGTACGAAACTCCTCTGTAAAACGCTCTTTGAGGGAGTGGTGGATGAGCAGATAGTCGGGAGCGATGCAGGTCTGCCCCGCGTTTATGGTCTTGCCCCAAGCTATGCGTCGTGCAGCGACCTTCAAGTCGGCACTCTCGGTAACAATGCAAGGGCTCTTACCTCCCAACTCCAACACAATGGGCGTAAGATGTTTGGCCGCAGCCTCCATAACTCTCTGCCCGAGCGAGGGCGAGCCTGTGAAGAAGATGTGGTCGAAGTGCTGTTCCAAGAGGGCAGAGTTCATCTCGCGGTGACCATTTATGACGGTAATATACTGCTCCTCGAAGGTGCAACCAATCATCTGCACCAACACCTGTGCAACATTGGGCACATAGGGCGAGGTTTTAAGCACCGCCGTACAACCCGACGATATGGCGCCCACAAGCGGATTGAGAAGCAACTGCACAGGGTAGTTCCAAGGGGCAATGATGAGTGCTGTGCCGAGTGGCTGAGTGAGAATGCGGGTGGTGGAGGGAAACATCTTCAAGGGCGAGGAGATGTGACGAGTGTGCATCCAGCTCCTAAGGTGTCGGATGTGGTTTTTGATTTCACCCTTCACAATACTCAGTTCGGTCATCACGGCCTCCTCGTAGGATTTGTGCAAATCGTGCCACAGAGCCTCGCACAGCGGTTTTTCCCACTCTTCGAGAGCCTCCTGCAAGTGCCTGAGTTGGCGAATACGAAACTCGTATGAGAGCGTTGCTCCCGAACGAAAGTATGCTCTTTGTGCCTCCACTTTGGCACCGATGAATTCTAAGAGTTGATTGTTCATAAACTCTAAATTTTACAACAATCCCCCTGCTACGCGCTTGGGTGGCAGGGGGAATAGCTTGTGGTGAAAATAAACTATTTTTTCAGCGCAGCGATGGCGTTGAGTGCCAAAGCCGAGGCACCAAGGATAGCCGCGTCCTCTCCGAGTTTGGAGAACATAATCTTGGTGTCCTTCATACTGCTCATCATATACTTGTCGATATACTTCTTCAAGGGAGTCATCAGCAAATCGCCCGCCTTGGTGGGGCCACCAAAGAGGAATACCGCCTCGGGAGCAGTGATGGCTGCTGCGGTGGCAATACCAATGGCAAGATAGTGTGCGGTAATATCCCACACATCCAATGCCAAACGGTCGCCCGCTGCGGCAGCAATGCTAACATCTTTTGCGGTGAGCTTCTCGCGCTCGATTTTGCGCAGAGTGCTGGGGGTACCGGTGTTGTCAATCAGATTGAGTGCCGTGCGTCGGATACCGGTAGCCGAAGCGTAGGTTTCAAGGCAGCCGTTGTTGCCGCAACCACAGTTGCGACCATTGGGCTCAACGATGAGGTGACCAAGCTCGCCGGCGAAGGAGTTGTGACCGTAGATAATGTCGCCATTGCTGACAAAACCACTACCCAAACCCGTGCCGAGGGTAATCTCCACGAGGTCTTTGCGTTTGAGGCTCTTGCCACCACCGTAGTGGAGCTCGCCGAGTGCCGCTGCGTTGGCGTCGTTGGTCATAGCTACAGCCTTGATTGCGGGGAAGTGTTTTTTGAGCAGTTTTACGACCTCGCAACGATTCTGTTTCTCAAACTCACCCATCACCTCTTTCGAAGGTTTGTTGCGGTCTTTCCAAGTAAGGTTTGCAGCATTGATAATGGCGCCTTTGTAGTAGTTTGCATTGGGCGCACCAATACCAATACCCTCAACTTTCGAGTCCTCGGGGGCAGCAGCCAAGAGTTTCTCAATGGAGGTGTAGAGCAAGTCCATATACTCGTCGAAGAAGACGGGGCCATCCTCGTTGGTCGAACGCTGGGTGTGGAACTCTGTGCGTGCAAGGCAGTTGCCCTCGCGGTCAATCAAACCAAGAACGGTGTTGGTACCGCCTACATCAATACCAATGGTGAGCTGTTTTTTCATAGTTTTAAGTAAGTTTTATTGTTGATGATAATTGTTTTGTCCAATTTCCAATCTCAAAAATACCTTTTTTTCTTCAAACACACAACTAAAATCTGTATATTTGCACAAAATATACTATAAGTAGATATGTATACACTCTCCGAACTTCAAAAAATCGTGGCGAACTATATGGACAACCTCAATGTCGACGGCTCGCCTCACAGCCTCTATGAACCCATTAGCTACTCTATCGCAGCGGGTGGTAAGCGTTTGCGCCCAATGCTGACGGTGCTCTCCTGCAATGTCTTTTCGGACAACGCACTCTCGGCTCTGCCTGCGGCTGCGGCCTTGGAGGTGTTCCACACCTTCACACTCCTCCACGATGATGTGATGGACAACGCAACCGTAAGGCGCGGCAAGCCATCGGTCTATGGTAAGTGGGGAACAAATGCGGCACTCCTATCGGGCGATGCTATGCTTATTTACTCCTACAAATTGCTCCAACAAACCCCTGTGGAGTATCTGCCTGCCGTTCTGGGTTGCTTCAACTACACGGCAATGACTGTGTGCGAGGGACAGCAGGTCGATATGGAGTTTGAGAGTCGCAATGATGTGACTATGGAGGAGTATATGTCGATGATTAACAAAAAGACTGCGGCACTGCTTGCAGGTGCTACGATGATTGGAGCCATTCAGGGCGGTGCAGACACCCTGAGCCGTCAGCACCTCTTCTCGTTTGCCACCGAGCTTGGCTTGGCGTTCCAGTTGCAAGACGACCTGCTGGATGCTTATGGCACCGAGGCACAACTCGGTAAACCCATTGGTGGCGACATCGTTGAGGGTAAGAAGAGTTTTCTGATGCTCACCGCTTTTGCCGAGGCAGACGCTCCAACGCGCAAACGATTGCAGTCACTGCTCGAAGATAAGGCTATGGCCCCCGAGGATAAGATACGCGAGGTGCTTACTCTCTACAACTCGCTGGGTGTGAAAGAGATTGCCGAGAGGGAGATTAATGCTCACTTCATCAAGGCAATGGACTCGCTCGCAAGCCTCGAAGTAGGTGCCGAGAGGGTAGAGCCACTTAGGGAGTTGGCGCAGAGTCTTTTGGGGAGAAAGAAATAAAGCGAGCACATCTCGCGGGCGAGTGTGCCTTGCGGGTGCTTTTTGCCCCACCCTTCGCCTCGCAAGTTCCTCATTTGCGTCAAGCAAACTGCGGACTTGCTCGCTTGGTTGGCACAAAAAGCCCCTCGCAAAACCCACTCGCGGAGGGAATTGAAAATTCCTGTCCTTCCTGTCTTTCTTGTTTTTCCTGTCTTTCTTGCAGGAGTGACAGGAGTGACATGAAAAACAAGGGAGTTTGAGAGCATACTTTTTTCGGGGAGGGGTGAGGCTCTCCGAAGGAGAGTAGCGGGCGAAATGGTAGCCCACTCAAACTTGTTTGAAGGAGGGCTACTAATTTGGCTGCCAAACCATCTGCGAAGATAGCCACATCTCACCGCAAAGGCTACACTAAAAGTTTTTGGGCGACTTTTTACAAAAAGTCGCAAAAGTAAAAGAGTCGCGAAAGTAAAAGAAGAAAAATGAAAAGAAGTGATGTAGAAATAATGGCACCTTGCGGGTGCTACGAGGCGCTCCACGCGGCTATTGCTGCGGGTGCGGACTCGGTGTATTTTGGTGTAGGACAGCTCAATATGCGTTCCGCATCGGCTGCCAATTTTACACTCGACGATTTGGCGAAAATTGTGGCCATAGCCCACCAGCACGGCAAAAAAGCCTACCTTACGGTCAATACGGTAGTCTATGAGGGCGAAATCGAAACTCTCCACGCGCTGCTCGACAGGGCTGCCGAGGAGAAGGTTGATGCTGTGATTGTTAGCGACCAAGCGGCAATTCTTTATGCCCGCTCGAAGGGCTTGGAGGTGCACATCTCAACCCAACTATCCATCTCCAACAGCGAAACCGTACGCTTCTACTCCCAGTGGGCAGATACGGTTGTGCTGGCGCGTGAGTTGTCGTTGGAGCAGGTGAGGGGCGTCTATGACAAAATACAGAACGAAAACATCTGTGGCCCGGGTGGCGAGAAGGTCAAAATTGAGATGTTTGCCCACGGTGCGCTCTGTATGAGTGTCAGCGGCAAGTGTTTCCTCTCGCTCCACGCTACGGGTTGTTCTGCCAATCGTGGTGCGTGTCGTCAGATTTGTCGCCACGCCTACAAACTTGTGGATAGGGATACGGGCGAGGAGTTGCACGCCGAGGGTACCTATCTCCTCTCGCCCAAAGACCTCTGCACCATCGACTTCTTGGATAGGTTTGTGGATGCAGGCGTTAGGGTGCTTAAAATTGAGGGCCGAGCTCGCCCCGCCGAGTATGTCAAGAGGGTGGTGGAGTGCTACGATAGGGCTTTGAGGGCTATCGAGCACGGCTCTTTCACTCCCGAGCGTGTGGCTAAGTGGAAGGAGGAACTCTCCACGGTCTTCAATCGAGGCTTCTGGGGAGGATACTATCTCAACCAACCCGTTGTGGAACTGAGCCAGAACTATGGCTCGGCGGCTACGGTGAAGAAAGTCTATGTTGGGCGTGTGACCAATGTTTTCAAGAAGATAAAAGTTGCCGAGGTGTTGATTGAGGCTTCGCCCCTCGAACTCGGCACAAAGGTACTCATCTCTGGCGAGACGACGGGTGCTGTGGAGTTTAAGCCCGACCAGATTTGGGTGGACGAACGCCCCGCCGAGGTGGCTTTGCAGGGCAAGAAGTGCTCCATAAAACTGCCCCAACCCGTACACCGCGGCGACAGACTCTACAAATACATCCCCGCGGAGTAATTACTCATAATATCTGGGTGTGGAGGCAAAATGAAGGTGCGCTATACAAGCGCACCTTTTATGTTATTTATTTGCTATTTTCGAACTTTGTTTTTAGTCGTTCGTATATCTTTTTTTGAATACTTAGAGAGCATTTATCTATGACTTTTTCGTTTGCAATAGCAATTACTCTACCTTTTTTGTCATATACCCAATAATTGCGATCCGCCCTGTTGCACTTGTCACATTGAGGAATAATATTACCTTCTTCCAAAGGCTTTAATGGGTTCATGTGACCTCTTTGTAAAACTGTTATGGTATTTTTCCAATGTTTATGAGGTTTGCCTTCTTCCGAGCCACAAGTAGCGCAGCAATAGCCATATTGCTTTTTTAGCGACTCGAAGTAATCGCCATCTTCCTTGTATTCTCTACGCTCCTTTGTGAAATCTGGATAACTCTCCTCTAACGATATTAGTTTATACTCGCCACTATTTAGTTCTAAGGAGTTGTTGTCCCCTCGTGTGCCCGATATTATGTACCAACCTTTTTGTGCTGCCAAATGACGGGCCTGTTGCACATCATTTGTATCTTTGTAATACTGTCGAATGAATTGTGTCAACTCATTTTTTGTCACAACACTTGTATTGGGATAGTTTCTTGCTAAAAAGACTAATACCAAGGCGTCTTTTGTGAAATCATCTCCTCTTTTGAGGTTTGGCAATACGACGCCTTTCTTTTTTAGGAACTTATTGTGATATTCTTGGATATTGTTGTAGATGGCAACAATTTCTTCATTCTTCATAATTGCGAAAATTACTTAAAAAAATACGACAAATCTTTTCCGTAGCGCTGTGCCAACTTGTAGAGCATAATCGCAGAAACATTGATGTCTCCATTCTCAATTTTCGAAAGATGACTTTGGGAGATAATACCCTCATTCTGCAAATCTATTTGTTTAATACCGAGTTCATTCCGAACCTGGTACAATCTGCTTGCAAGCTGTTGTTTGAGTTTCTTCTGTTCTAATGCTTTCATGCAAACAAATTTAAGGTATTTAACCATATATTCCATATTGGAATATCGACATAATTCATTAACTTTGTGCCCAAATATGAGAAATATGGTTTATAGGGTTGTAGATTTATTTGCTGGCGTTGGAGGTTTGAGTTATGGATTTGCCCATGATTCAGATTTCCAGATTGTTGCAGCTAATGAGATTCTAACGCCAATGGCAACTGCATATTCTCTCAATCATCCTACCGTCAAGGTTTACAATAAAGACATAAAGGATTTTTCGCTAAAAGACCTAACAAACGATTTTGACATTCACGAGGGTGATATTGATATCGTCATCGGAGGACCTCCTTGTCAGGCATATTCTACTGTGGGTAAGCGACTTGTTGATGATCCCCGAGGAAAATTGTTTCAGGAGTATTTTCGTGTGTTATCCGAGATAAGGCCAAAGATTTTTATCTTTGAGAATGTAAAAGGTCTACTATCCATTCAAGGGGGAGAACTTTTTGCGCAGATAATCTCACTGTTTCAAAGTTTAGGGTATAATGTCAAATGGAAACTCCTAAATGCGGCAGATTATGGCACACCCCAAATAAGAGAGCGTGTGATAATTGTTGGCTCTCTTATGGACGACAGATTTGAATACCCAATGCCAACCCACAGAGATGTTGAGAGTACTAATCTGTATAATGCACACCTGAAACCGTATGTTACCCTCGGCGAGGCCATAGGTGATTTGCCTCACATAAAAAGTGGAGAAAGGTGCTCAGTGTACAATTCTACGCCACAAACCGAATATCAGAAAATTATGAGGGATGGGGCATCGCAAGAACTCGCAGATCACGAAACACCCAAAAATAATGAAAAATTGGTGCGTCTTATGGAGGCTCTTCCAGATGGTGGCACGCCAATGGACATTCCCGAAGAGCTACGCCCCACGAGTGGTTTTGCCAATACTTATTGTAGATTGTGGTGGGATCGTCCTTCGACAACTATTACAAGGAATTTGAGTTGCCCATCATCTTCTCGATGTATCCACCCTCGTGAAGCAAGACCGCTTTCAACAAGAGAGGGTGCGAGGTTGCAGGGTTTTCCGGACACCTACATTTTTTATGGAACTCGTTCTGAAAAGAATCTGCAAATTGGCAATGCGGTTCCCACACAACTATCCACAGCACTCAAAGATGCTATCAAAGAGTATTTGAGGGTACTGAAACAGGGGAATTGATATGTTTATCGCACATCATTTTAGACTATAAACAAAGGGTATCTCAAATGCAAGATACCCTTTGTTGTGTTTTTAGAACATTCGGGGACCGAGGGGAATCGAGAGACCGAAGGAGAAGTTTACGGAGTTCTGGTTCAGAGGAATGGGAATCGCTCCGCCGTTGGCCGTACCATACTTGGTGGCGATATAGTCCGCGCCAACAAAGAGGTTCAGTAGGCGCGAGTGGATGTTGAGTGCACAACCCACAACGCCCAACGAATTAACCCACGAGTAGCTTGCCGAAGCGGTAATCCAGCGAGTGGGGCGCAGGGTTACCGCACCACCAATAGAGTTCCACTTGCGGTTGGCGTAGGTCTTGGTGTTCCACAGTGCGCCAACGCCCACAATGTCGCCCGCAAAGTTGTACTCCAAGCCCACAACAATAGAGGAGTGGAGAGGGGTTTTGCCCTCCGAGGTGTCGGTCGTAGGCGTGAAAGTAATCTCTTCGGGCTTTTCGAACTTAACCTCGTTGCTTGCAAGGTCGTAGCCCTCAAATGCAAAGGTCATATTGTCGATTGTGGCGCAGAAAGAGTTGTTGGCGTTCCAAGCGTTGAAACCGAGGTCATTAACTGCTGCCGAAAGGCGAATTTGCTCGTCGCGGAATGTCCACTCAATACCCGCATCAACAGCAAAGCCTACACTCTTGATGTTCGAGGGGTTGAAGTTGTTGAAGTTGGTGAGGTGGGAGATGAAGGACTCCATCGAAATCTCACCCTCCATATCTTGGAAGTTGTAGCCCGCAATGTTGCTCTTTACGCTACCTGCCATCTCGGCACGATAGCTCTCCTCGCCAATCTCCACATTGAGCTTATCGATTTTGGCGCTTACCTGAGCGAGACCCAAAAGCACTTTGGCTCGAAAACCCAGGGTGAAAACATCCTGCACGGGGAAAGTGTAGCCGAGCGAGGCCTCAATAAAGTTGTTGCTCTCGATGCCCATACCCGAAATATCGTACGAGCCCTGCGAGAGAGTCTTTGTGAGGGCGAAAAAGTCCTTGGGGATATCGATGTTGTTCTCCGAGCGCAGGCGTATGCCAAACGACCAGAAGCCTCCCTTGAAGTAGTTGCCCATACCGAAAATCTGGTCATTAAGACCAAACTCCAAGTAGTTTACATCGGAAAGTTTGCTGAGGAACTGTTCGGCCGATACGCTCTTGTGCATATAGGTTACCACACCATTACCCTCGCTATTGGGGTAGAAGAAATTCTCGGCACTGAGGAAGTTGGTCTCCAACGAGGTGTAGAGATCGCCAACAACGGGGAGTGCGAGGTAGCCTCTCAGGGGCGAGAGGGCAGGGTTGAGCTCGTAACGCTGCGTAGAGCCGTTCATAAAGTAGGATGTGCGAAGTTGTGCATCCATAGGCTCCACAACCATCAACATTCCCACCACTGCTGCTAATACACTAAATATCTTTTTCATAGCTGTCTATTCTCTTGTTTTGTGCGTTCAACATTTGTGTCTGTGTACTCTTGTCCATTGCGTAGGCTCTATTCGTCGGCACTCTCTGGTGAGAGCAGGCCGCCGAGGTCGATGGTTATGCCCTTGTCGAGCAGGAGCGAGAGTTCTGCGGAGATGTATTGGTCGGGTTTCAGACCGCCACCTGCGAGGGTAGTGCCTTGCAAGTTGCAACGAATCTTCTTGGTGCGAGCAATCTCGGCCCAAGGTGAGGGTTTGGCGCTCTCTGCCGAGGGGGTTTCGATGTTGATGGTAATGTCGCACTCCGAGATGTTGGCTTCGTTGGTTGTGGAGCCGGCAATTTTACCCGTGGTGGTTGATGTTACGCACTCGATGGCGTTGTCGTTCTCGTCGAGGAGTTCCACATCCAGCGTGAGGTCTATGGGCAGCGTGCTCTCCGAGGCAACCTTCAAAATGAGGCTCTCAACGCCAATGTTAAGGTCGGCAAGTGCTGCAAGGTCCACATCCTCAACCATTACTTCGTAGTTGATAGTGCCGTTGCTCTGGCTGTCGAACTTGAAAGCTGCGTCCACGGCATACTCCACCTTGAAGGTGTAGCTGTCTTGGAGTGTGAGTGTGTGAACGGTGTCTTTGTTGGTCTCGGCTGCGAGCTCAACGACAATCTTCTCGGGCAGGGCAGCAACCATATCTGCAAAACCGTCCAGTTGTATGAGTTGATAATCGGGCGAGTCGGGCGCAGCATCGCCATTGATGATGATGTGGGTGGTTGTGGGGGTGCTACCTTGGGCGGGAATAATCGAGAGGGTGGGGGTTGTGATTGTCTTGACAACCTCTCCGCCCTTGTATGCCGTAAGGGTTACGATTGCGTCGATACCTACGCCAATGGGATTTTCCACCGTAAGACTCAGTACGGGCGATGCGATGTTGAGATTCATATCGATGCCTTCGAGCGACGAAGTGAAGTCGCCAAGCTCAATCTCCTGAGTGGGCAACATATCGCTCAAATCGGGGTTGATAATGCCCGACACCTCTTTGATGGTCATATCGTCGAGTGTTACGATAGGGGTGAGTGTCAGCACCTTCGCGGCGGTTGTGATGTGCAGAGTCTCGCCACCGGCAATGGCTGCTGTTGCACTCAGACCGATTTTGCTGTCGAGCGAAATGTTGTTGTTGACAATATCGAGCCCCTTGATGCCTTTGAGCACAAGGTCAATGATAGCGTTGTTTTGGTTGTTGCGCACCTCTACAACGGGGCACGCGAGGGTGCCGTTGTTGTAGTTCCAACCGCTGGGGGCGTCGATGTCGAGGAATTCGGGGAGAGTAATCTCCACATCGCGCAACTCCATTCTCTCCATAGGAGCGCCCGAAAGCTCCAAAGCGACACTAAATCGGGGGTTCTCGTCGGGGTTGCCAACCTTGCCGATTGTGAGGTAGTCGATGCGGCTCACGATGTCGGGGATAGCAATTTCCTGCTCAATGTGCTCCTCAAACGACATTGAGTGAGCAATTTCGTTTACGACAATGGTTGCGTCGTAAATCTCGGGGGTGAGCGATATGCGCATCGAGGGTGCGGTAGTGGATACCGTGCCGGCTTTGGCATAAAGCGTTGCGTCGAGTTCGAAGGTTACATTCTCGGTAATGGTAACCTCGTTGTTGCTTATTGTGGCGTGTTCCAAATTGACACTTTTGAGGATGATGTCAATAGTGAGTGTGTTCCCTGTGAAATTATAATCCTTTATTTCGAAGTGGTTGGGTGTGGAGGAACCGGTGCTATTGCTGGTTGTAATGTAGTCTGCAATAGGGTCACCGGGCAGGGTTTCGAGTGTAAATCCTGCGGGAAGTTCAAACGAGAGAGTGCTAATTTCGCACCTGTCGTTCACATTGGCCAAACCGCCAAGATTGAACTGCAACTCCATAAGCGAGCCTTGGCCATCTGCACCAAAGGTCACCTGCTCCAAAGATTGCACCTCGGCGGGCAAACCTATTGTAAAGCTCTGCTCAAAGGTCTCTGGATCGTATTGCAGAGGGAACTTGTTGAGGTACGACAACATAGCGTCTGTAATGGTATAGTTGCCCGACAGGCCGCTGGGGAATGCGAGTGTTTTCTCCTCGTTGAAGGGTGCAATGGATGCACTGAAACCACCAAGCAGGGAGTTTGTGATGGGTGCAATTGTGGGAATAAGGCCCGTGATTGAGGGGAGTGCCTCCACCTCGGCGGTGTACTCAAAGTTGCCGCCATAGGAGAAACCATAGAAGCCGTCTTCGTTGGTCTCCAAACCAGCCTCTTTGAGCAGGTCGCCAAGAGTAATAGTGCCCGTATTACCCAGAGGCACTGCAATGCCGTCGGTGTCGCCAACGGTCACTTCGAGTGAGATGTTGTCGAAGTTGTAGTCGGTATTACACGCTGCTATGAGCAGTGGTAAAACACAAATCGAAAGGGTGCGAAAGATGTGTTTCATAACGCAAAGTTTTTATGTATTTATATCTTGTTTTCTCGTGTGTGGATTAGGCGATAACCCAAAATTTGAGGTAAATATACAAAAAATTTTCCAAGATGTACCTCTTTATATATAAAAATAGGTAGAGAGAGGTTTTTGGACACTCTCTTCGACTACAAGCAGCATTACTCCTTGGAGGTGGGAAGGGAGTTGATGACGGAGTGCAGATGTCGGGTGTTGATGTGGGTGTAGATTTCGGTGGTGGTGATGTTGCTGTGTCCGAGCAACTCCTGCACCTGACGAATATCGGCGCCTCCCTCCAATAGATGACTTGCAAAACTATGGCGCAGTGTGTGGGGCGATATGTTTTTGGTAATACCCGCCATTGCTGCGGCCCTCTCAACAATGGTGAAAACCGCCATTCGGCTTAGCGCTTTGCCGCCTCGCTGGTTGAGGAAGATGTGGTTGTCGGAGAGCTCTGTGACAAATTGTGGGCGCACCTCAAAGTAAAGGCTTAGTTGTCGCTCGGCCTCGTGACTGAGAGGGACAAGGCGCATCTTGCGGCCCTTGCCCACAACCCTCACAACACCCTCCTTCAACGAGAGGTCGTTCATTCTGAGCGAAAGGAGTTCCGACACCCTCAGACCACACGAATAGAGCATCTCCAATATGGCACTATCGCGACGACCTGCAATTGTGGAAGTGTCTATTGTTGAGAGCATTGCGTCAATCTCCTCGGTGGAGAGTGTGTCGGGCAAAGCTCTGCCGCATTTGGGTGTGGTTATGAAGTTGGTGGGGGCGGATTCGATGATGTTTTCCGATGCGAGGAAGCGGAAAAAACTCCTCAGAGCACTCAGTGCGCGAGCCTGAGTGGTGGGGGTTGTGCGACGCTCGTAGAGTGCAACCAAGTACCCTTCTACATCCTCTCTGCAAACCTCGGAGGGAGATTTGGGGTGCACGGCAGTGAGTAGATACTCCACAAAATCGCGAAGATTGTGGGTGTATGCATCGGTGGTGTTTGCCGCCAACCCCCTTTCGAGAGTCATTTGTCGCTCCCACCTCTCGCTCCACTTTTGCCACTCTTTTTCTACGCCACTCATAAAATATCTATATTTTATGGGCTAAAATTAGCAATTTCTTTTGTACTTTTGCCCTCGCAAGAGGATAATTTGCACAAAAGATGAAGAGGAAAACCGATTTTCTGGTCATTGGTAGCGGTGTGGCAGGCCTTTCGTTCGCCCTCAAAGCGGCAGAATACGGTCAGGTTACAATCGTTACGAAGGGGGAGATTAGAGAGTGTAACACCAACTACGCCCAAGGTGGTATTTGTTGTGTAACCTACCCACCCGACACATTCGAGAAACACATCGAAGATACACTTGTGTGCGGTGCAGGCAAGTGCGATGTCGATGCTGTGCGTATGGTTGTAGAGGGAGCTCCCGATGGAATTCGCGACCTCATAGAGTGGGGGACACACTTCGACAAGACGGCCGAAGGACGCTACTCGCTCCACCGCGAGGGAGGACACACCGAACATCGTATCCTCCACCACCGCGACCTCACGGGTGCCGAGATTGAGCGTGCTCTCATTTCGGCCGTAAAGCGTCATCGCAATATCGACATCCTCGAACACCACTTTGCCGTAGATGTGCTCACGCAGCACCACCTTGGACAAGAGGTCAATCGTCATATGGACAACATCGAGTGCTATGGAGCCTATGTTATGGACGAGAAGAGGGATAGAATTATGACCATTCTGGCCAAGTTTACGGTGGTATGTACGGGTGGTGTGGGTAATCTCTACTACACAACCACCAACCCCTCGGTGGCAACGGGCGACGGCATTGCTATGGTGCACCGCGCAAAGGGCATCATTGAGAATATGCAGTATATCCAATTCCACCCCACAACGCTCTACAATCCCACAGAGCGTCCTGCCTTCCTCATCACGGAGGCTATGAGGGGCTATGGTGCAATTCTCAAATTGCAGAACGGCAAGGAGTTTATGCACAAATATCATCCTATGGGCTCGCTCGCACCTCGCGATGTAGTGGCACGCAGTATGGACCACGAGATGAAGATTACGGGTGCGGAGTATCTCTATCTCGATGTGCGCCACAAACCCGCCGAGCAGACCATTCGCGAATTCCCCAATATCTACCAAAAGTGCCTCACGCTGGGCATTGACATAACCAAGGATATGATTCCCGTAACCCCTGGTGCGCACTACTGCTGCGGAGGTGTGAAGGTGGACCTTAATGGCGAGAGTTCCATCCATCGCCTCTATGCTTTGGGCGAGAGTGCCTGCACAGGTCTGCACGGAGCCAACCGCTTGGCCTCCAACTCGCTGATTGAGGCTGTGGTCTATGCCAAGGCAGCCGCCAAACACGCAACGGGCAGGCTCTCGGAGGTGGACTTTGAGGAGAATATCCCCGATTGGAACGACGACGGAATGGTGGCTACGGAGGAGATGATTCTCATCACTCAGAACTACAAGGAGATGCAGCAGATTATGAGCTACTATGTGGGCATCGTGCGCTCCAATTTGCGTTTGGAGAGGGCTCTTAGGCGTATGGAGATTATCTATCGCGAAACGGAAGAGTTGTACCAAAAGAGTCGTCTGAATGTAAATCTCTGCGAGTTGCGCAACCTCATAGAGGTGGGCTACCTCATCATCAAGCAGGCGGCAGCACTGAAAGAGTCGGTGGGACTCCACTATACAATAGACTACCCGCCACGGTAGGCGAGCACATCTTGCGGGCGATTTCTGCGTTATGCTTTTGATTTTGCATCCTCATTTACTTTGAGTAAACTGCGGAGCAAAATCAAAACCAAGCCTTGAACTCGCCTCGCAATATGCACTCGCTAAGAAGAATTGAAAATTGAAAATTGAAAGTTGAAGCAATTGCGGTGTGCCTTCGGCACGAATATAAAACTGCGACCAAAGGGAGCACCTTAATTTTCCATTTTCCATTGTCAATTTTTAATTAAAAAAGTCGTTAGACAAAAAAGAATATGACACTAAAAGAAGAGATAAAACGCAGGCGAACATTCGCCGTTATTGCACACCCCGATGCGGGTAAAACCACACTCACCGAGAAATTGCTGCTCTTTGGTGGCGCAATTCATGTGGCGGGTGCCGTGAAAAGTAACAAAATCAAGAAGACCGCAACCTCCGACTTTATGGAGATTGAGCGACAGAGGGGTATCTCGGTTGCGACCTCCGTTATGGAGTTTGAGTATGAGGGTACGAAGATTAATATCCTCGACACCCCCGGTCACGAGGATTTCGCAGAGGACACCTACCGCACACTGACAGCTGTGGATGCCGTAATTATCGTTATTGATGGCGCCAAAGGTGTGGAGAGCCAGACACGCAAACTGATGAATGTGTGCCGTATGCGCTCAACCCCCGTTATGGTCTTTGTGAACAAGCTCGACCGCCCCTGTAAGGAACCATTCGAACTCTTGGAGGAGATTGAGCAGGAGTTGCAGATTGCCGTGCGACCTCTCTCGTTCCCCATCGGTAGTGGTAACTCGTTCCAGGGCGTGTACAACATCTACGACGAGAGCCTTGCGCTCTTCAAAGAGGTGGATAGACAGTATATTGCCGAGAGTATCCACCTGACGCTCGACGATCCTCAGTTGGGAGAGTATATCGGTGCGGGTAATGCCGCAGAATTGGAGGAGAACCTCGAAATGGTGTCGGAGATTTTCGAGCCTTTCGATAGGGATTTGTATTTGCAGGGCCTGCTTGCGCCCGTATTCTTCGGCTCGGCTGTCAATAACTTTGGCGTGAGGGAGCTTCTGGAAACCTTCATCCGCATCGCCCCCTCGCCCCACGCAGCACCTACCGAAACGCGCATTGTGGAGGCTGCCGAGGAGAAGATGACGGGCTTTGTCTTTAAGATTCACGCCAATATGGACCCCAACCATCGCGACAGGTTGGCCTTTTTGAAGATATGTAGTGGCACTTTCGAGAGGGGTAAGAACTACCTCCATGTGCGCAGCGGCAAGCAGATGAAGTTCTCGTCGCCCAGCGTCTTTCTGGCAGAGAAAAAATCGGTGGTAGATGTTGCCTATCCCGGCGATATTGTCGGCTTGCACGATACGGGAAACTTCAAGATTGGCGACACCTTCACCGAGGGCGAAAAACTCAAATTTACGGGTATCCCCTCGTTTGCGCCCGAGATGTTCCGCTATATTGAGAATGCCGACCCGTTGAAGTTTAAGCAACTCGCCAAAGGTATAGACCAACTTATGGACGAGGGTGTAGCACAGCTTTTCACATCGTCGCTCAATGGTCGCAAGATTATTGGCACGGTGGGAGCCTTGCAGTTCGAGGTTATCCAGTATCGCTTGGAGCACGAGTACTCGGCAAAGTGTCGCTGGGAGCCTATCGCCATCCATAAGGCTTGCTGGATAGAGAGCGACAATGCTGCACAGCTTGCCGATTTCAAGAAACGCAAGTTCACCAATATGGCAGTGGATAAACACGGCAGGGATGTGTTCCTCGCAGATACCTCCTATGCACTGCAACTCGCCATCGAGAAATTCCCGGATATACGATTTAAGTTTACTTCCGAATTCTAAAAAAAACGCATATAAGCGGCGATTTTGTCGTTGTGCTGCGATAAGCGGGCTTCCTCATTTGCGCCAAGCAAACTGCGGAGCCCGCTTTCTTGCACGCCTAGAACTCGCTCGCTTCTCTGCATTTTTTTCAAAAACACATATAACGGGTGCTTTTTGCACCAAAATTCAGAGAGTGGAGTTCCTCATTTGCGTCAAGCAAACTGCGGACTCCGCTCCTTCTTTTGGCACAAAAATCCCACCGTTCTCTGCATTTTTACTTTTCAAAGAACCACCCTCACAAGCGCGTCGCTCCCGAGAGGAAAGACAGGAAAAACAGGAAGAACAGGAAGAACAAGAAAGATAGGAAGTGCAGTGATTCCTGTTTCTCCTGTCCCTCCTGTCGCTCCTGCCCCCTCGTTCACGGGTATCTTTTTTAATACCCGCGCCCCAAGGGCGCACCTAAAACCCGCACTTCGCATCGTTGGCGGGAAAGCGACCGATTTGGCGGTCGCGGCTGGCGAGAGTCGTAAAGCCGTGAAAAAACAAAGACGGTAAACGCTTTACCCGCGTAGCGTTTGTTTTAGGATTTGCGACTCTCGTCTCCGCCAGAGATGTGGTGCGTGGCTTTTGCGCCACTTTTGCCACCAAAAGTGGCAAAGAAAAAAGGGCGACTTGGTCGCCCGAGAGGAAAGACAGGAAGAATAGGAAAGACAAGAAAGACAGGAAAGACAAGAATTCTTGTCCCTCCTGTCGCTCTTGTCATCCTTGTCACTCCTATCATCCCTGCCCCCCTGTTTTGTCCTTGCCCCCTTGTTCACGGGTATCTTTTTTAATACCCGCGCCCATAAGGGCTCACCTAAAACCCTCCCTCTCTGCATTTCTTCAAAAAAACTCCGCTCGCTTCTCTGCGTTTTTACAAAAAATCTTCTGCTATCTCTGCATTTTTAATACTCGTTTCTCTGACCACTCTTGTCATCCCTCCCATTTCTTTCATTGCACTCATTTTACTTATTTATCCCATACCTATTATTATATAAGAGGCCGCTTGCTCTTGCTCAAAAAATGCAATGTTAAGCCAATGTTAAATGTGATTTTTGCGTTTTGGAGTAAATTGCCGATAATCCGCGAGTTACAAAAAATGGCCCAAAAAGTGCCGAAATTTTTTGCGAAAAAGATTTGCAGGTTTCAGAAAAGTCGCTACCTTTGCATCCGCTTTCAGAAAATAACGAAAGCACACGAGTTCTGAGATAGATTGCGACTGAAAAATTTTTGAAAAATTTTTTTGAAAAAGTTTGGAAGTTAAAAAAAAGTCCTTACCTTTGCAGTCCGCTTTGAAAGATAAGCGATGCGAAGTCCCAAGGACAATATCGCGAACAATATGTTCTTTGAAGTAATGAAGCAGCTAAATACGTTCAAAAATATTCAAGGTTTTTGAATTCAATGCCTTTGAGAAACAAGCCAAGATATTAAAACTTTTTTTTACAATGGAGAGTTTGATCCTGGCTCAGGATGAACGCTAGCGGCAGGCCTAACACATGCAAGTCGAGGGGCAGCACATGAGGTAGCAATACTGATGGTGGCGACCGGCGCACGGGTGCGTAACGCGTATGCAACC
>JAZOWE010000026.1:0-16058 GCA_045659085.1 Tidjanibacter sp. | reverse complement strand
GATGAACGCGAATTACTATCGAGTAGATAGATAAGATTAAGGTGGTAATAGCAGTGAGGTCCCACCTCTTCCCATTCCGAACAGAGAAGTTAAGCTCACTAACGCCGATGGTACTGCATTTAGTTGTGGGAGAGTAGGTAGGCGCCTCTTTAAGCCAAGTCTTTTAGACTTGGCTTTTTTTGTTGTATAAAAAAGCCAAGTCAAGACTTGTGCTTAAAGAGTCGGCTGAGAGCCGCCACCGATATAGACAACCCCTCCAAAGAATTTGTCAAACAAGGATATTTCGTCGTTATGCTCGCCCTCAAAATCCTCATTTACGCTGAGTAAACTGCGGTTTTCGGGCTTCGCAAGCCTAGAACTATCACTTGTTATACAAATTCTTGCAACAAGAGAGGGCGCCCAATGACTTGTTGGACACCTCTTTTTGTTGCTGCTAGATGTAGTTTTGCGCTGGTCTTAAAGAGGCGTGCTACCAATAGTAGCCGCCATTTGTTGTGTTACCCTCCCCCTAAATCCCCCTCCTGTGAGGGGGACTTCTTGTTTGGGTAAATCCGAAAGGGGTGACTTTTTTTGTGTTTTCACGACGAGGAGGTCTTACTTTTACCCACTGCTGTGCAATGGTCTTAAAGAGGCGGCTGCTTGCCGCATCGATATAGACAACCCCACTAAACCTCCCCTTGATAGGGGAGGCTTTTTTATTTGGGGTAAGGTAATACGGGGAGAATAGGGAGCAGGAGGAACAGGAACGACAAACATACCACCCCATTGTTCTTGGGTATTAAAAAAGATACCTGAGAATGGAGTTGAGAGTTTTACTTTTCGCTAACTTAGAGGGTAATTCACAATTCGAGGAGTCTGAAACAGTTGTCTTTTGCATCTTTCCCACCTAAATATGATTAAATATCCATAAAGATAATCGTCGTCCTTGTCTTATCGTTCACAAATTTGTATATTTGTGAAAACTAATTATATAATGAAACGATTTCTTGCACTAATATCCATTCTCTTTTTATCGAGCATTTGCACATTGGGACAAACTCGGATTGTTGTGGAACAATCGGGAGGGGTATATAAAATACCTTGTCTGGTAAATGGAGCAAGAATGAAAATGGTATTCGACACTGGGGCGTCAACCTTTTGTCTTTCTCGATCAATTGCGGAAGATCTATTCGAAAAAGATTATATATTGGGTAGCGCCATTTCAACATTAAAACATTTAGCAAGTACGAGCAATAGGTATGCCGGCAAGCGTCTCAACAATATCGGAGTGTCGTATAGTAACTACTGATTTGTCAAAACAGGAATGTGCAACCAAACCACTATAATAGTATGAGCGAGAAAAAGACTACAAGTGTGGTAAAGCCCACACCATCAACACCACAACCATCGCAAAAAAGCTTTTCAATAGTTCACCAGACTCCTAAAAGCCCCGCATCCTATACGAATGCGCACACAATGAACGAGTCGCAAGGCCCTTGTGGAAAACCCAAGAAATAGAATGAGTACGGACAATAATGGCAAATCGCCCCTCGATGAGGAGAAGCGAGAACAGGAGGCAAAAATAGAGAAGTTGCTTGAAGAGTGTCAGGGTTTCAAATATACCCAATCGAGTAATTTCTCAACTCTTTCGCGCTCCATTATTTTCGGCATTATAGGAACGCTGTGGATTATATCTTACACCGACGGTGAGTTTACATTTCCCAATGGTTGCTCATTGTATGCGATGTGTGCTGCCTTTGCCTATCTAATAGTAGACCTAATTCATTATTATTTGGATTCGTGTTTCTACAAGAGGGAGTATGTACAACTTAATGAAGAGAAGTCGAATAGTGATGCAGTTCAGGAGCATGATAAGAGGATGGATAAGAATGCCGACAGGAGTTTTTACTTTTTTAGAGGCAAGTGTATCCTGCTGCTCATTACCGTTTGCCTCTTTGTGATAGGCTTTGTTTGCAAGTATATGATTAAATAGTTTTTTGGAGATTTATATCAAAAAAACAAAAGGAGCCCTCGCGTGGGGCTCCTTTGTTGTAAAATCGTGTGGCGATAGATGCGCGATATGGTGCGCTCAATATCGTCGGCAGTATCCTATTTTGCAAACTTGTCTTTGTGTTTTTCGAGCTGTTTCTTGATTGCGTCAATTGCGCCATCCACCGACTCCTCGAACGATTTGCTCTGGTGCTCGGCGATAATTGTGTCGGTAGGGACTTCAATCTTGATGGTTGCAACCTTGTTGCCCTGCTCGGGGTCTTTGTCGAGTTTGAGGATTACCTCTGCCGAGATTGCACGCTCCACAAAACGGTCGAGTTTTGCCATTTTGTTCTCGATGAAATCGATGAGTTTCTTGTCTGCATCGAACTTTACGGATTGAATCTTTACATTCATACCAAGTCCTCCTTAATTTTGTTTAGTGTATAATGTGCCTTCCTTTTACCGAAGGCGAGTGTTTCAAAATCTGTTCCACAAAGCGCTCCTCTGTGTCCCAAAATACGCTGCGAGAGGTTACGGTTTGTCCGCCGACTTTCCTCCGCGGGGGTGTGCGCTGTGATAGACCGCTTTGAGGCGCGAGATGTTGTTGTGGGTGTAGAGCTGCGTTGTTTGCAGCGAGGCGTGTCCCAAAAGTTCCTGTATCTCGCGGATATCCGCCCCTCTTTCGAGCAGTAGGGTGGCAAAGGTGTGGCGCAGGATGTGCGGGCTGTGCTTGCCCTCAATTCCGAACTCTCCGAGCACCTTTTGCACCGCATACTCGATTTGGTAGCGACTCATTGCACGGCCTTTCGATGTTAAAAATAGTAAATTTTCTTCTATTTTGCAAATTTTCTTTACAGTAAAAGCTTCCCACTCGGCAAGCAGCGGGCGTAAGGGGCTCACAATAGGTACGATGCGTTCCTTTTGTCCCTTGCCTACAATTCGCACCTCGCGCCACTCGTGGGAGAAATTGTCGCTCGTAAGGCTCGTAATCTCCGCCAATCGCAACCCCGTACAGTAGAGCATCAACACAATGAGCGCATTGCGCCTCTCCTCGTAGTCGTCGCTTTGCTGTCGCCCCAACAGAGCGTCCATGATATGCATCATCCGCTGCTCGGGGATGAAGGTCGGAAGGCTCTGGGAGGTCTTGATGCGGTGGTGATTTTCGAAGGGGTTTTTGGTTATGTGCCCGTTTTTGAGGAGCCACGAGAAAAACGACCTTACGGACGAAATTCGGGTGTTGACCGACGAGGCCTTGGGAGTGACGATTTTGCCATTTTTCTTAGATTTTTTCCTGAGCTCGGCAGTCCAGTCTTGCAGATCGTGGGCAGTAATGAGTGTGGGGTCGAACTCTTCGGGTGTGGTGCGGCAAAAGGCTATGAAGGCATTGCAGTCGCGCACATAGTGGGCCACGGTGCCGGGCGAAAAACGCTTCTCTGCCCGCAGATAGTCCTCAAAAAGTGTGAGTAGATTTGCCATAAGCCCAAAGGTTGAAAGTTTACTGCTTCCCAAAGATACAAAAAAATATCGGCAAAAGCGGGGTAAAAAGATAATATATTTTTTCGTTAGTCGTTAAAAATGTATAACTTTGCACGCTAAATGCCCTCATTATAGCCATTTGCCACCGATGTTGGGAGGTGTGGCCTTGGGGTGGGGCGTTGGCACACGGAACACTATGAAGACACGAGAGATTATAAAGTTGGTGGTTGCTGCCTTTGTGGTTGGTGTTGTTGGATGCAGTCCTTTCAATAAACTGCTCAAAATCAACGACTCCGAGCAGATGTACCACGCAGCTATTAAATACTACGAGGATGGCGACTTCCAGCACGCCCTCCAACTCTTCGAGGAGCTTGCTCCCCGCTATGCCTCCACAATGAGGGCAGATACGATTATGTACTATACGGGTTGCTGCTTCTACAAGCAGGGCGACTTCGAGACGAGCGGAACACTCTTCGACGAGTATCGTCGCACCTATGGTCGCAGTCCGCTGTTGGAGGATGTGGAGTATATGCACGCAATGGGATATTACTTCTCCTCGCCCGAGCCTTCGCGTGACCAGACTGCAACCTTGCAGGCCATCAGGGCCATTGGCGAGTATATGGAGCGCTACCCCTCGTCGCCCAAGACGGGAGTTTGCGAGATGAGGCTCGAAGAGCTGAGGGGTAAACTCTACGATAAGTCGTTCATCAACGCTCGCACCTACTATAAAACCGAGCGCTACAAGGCGGCAATCATCGCCTTTAAGAACGCACTCGCGGAGTATCCCGACACACCCCATCGCGAGGAGATACTCTTCCTGACGCTCGATTCGAGCTTCCGCTTGGCGGAGAACTCCATTGCCTCGTTGCAGGTCGATAGGTATCTCGATGCGATGGACGCATATTACAACTTCATCTCGGAGTTCCCCGAGTCGAAGCACAAGAGGGCTGCGGAGCGTATGCAGAGGGCTTCGAAACGATATTTGGAGCGACACAACGCCCAGATTGACGGCGAGAGTGCCGAGGGCGAGAATAAGACGATAGAATAAAAAGAAACAGAAATATAAGCAAGTGAAGTAAATTATGGAAATCAAAAAGAATGTTCCCAACAACACCGTTACTCGCAAACTCACCGACATTGACGCCCCCACAGGCAATGTTTACGAGTCGGTAACCATCATCGCTAAGCGAGCAAATCAGATTGCAACCGAGCTCAAACAGGAGCTCAACCGCAAGTTGCAGGATTTCTCGTCTTCGACAGACTCGCTTGAAGAGACCTTCGAGAACCGCGAGCAGATTGAGATTTCGAAGTACTACGAGCGTATTCCCAAGCCCACCCTTATTGCTACCGAGGAGTTCCTTGCTGGCGAGGTTGCTTTCAAGGAGAAATAGTAGTAGGCTTATCGCTTCGGACTAACGACATTAGAAAATTGGGCGGGTTGGGGAAGTTGAAACCTTTCCTGCCCGCCCGATTGATAGAATAGCATCCTGTTTTTTTGTAGTCACACCGAACACACCGATGTTACGCCACCTGACAGTAGAGAATTATGCACTCATAGAGCGTCTGGATATGACGCTCTCGCCCCATTTGAACATCATTACGGGTGAAACGGGTGCGGGTAAGAGTATCCTTTTGGGTGCTCTTGGCTTGGTGTTGGGCGAGAGGGCCGATGTGGCGACTCTCAAAGAGAGTGGCAAGGGGTGCGTTGTAGAGGGCGCCTTCGATGTGTCGGACTACCACTTGGAGGGTTTCTTTGAGGAGAACGACCTCGAATATGCCGACGAAACGATTATCCGTAGGGTTATAACCTCGGCGGGTAAATCGAGGGCGTATGTCAACGACCTGCCCGTATCGCTTTCGTTGCTCAAAGAGTTGGCCACAAGACTCATCGACATCCACTCGCAACATAGCTCGCTGATGCTCTCCGAGGAGGGCTTCCGTGTGGGGATTGTTGACGCTGTGGCGGCAAATGGAGCAGAGCGCGAGGCGTACTTGGTGGCCTATAAGGCTCTGCGCGAGGCACAGCGCACACTCTCCGACCTGAGGGCTCGCTTGGAGGCAGCACTGAGGGATAAGGAGTATGTGGAGTACCAATACAATCAACTCTCGGCTCTGCATCTGCGCGATGGCGAGTTGGAGGAGTTGGAGGGCGAGCAACGGCTTTTGGACAATGTGGAGCGTGTGACGGAGGCCCTTGGCGAGGGAGGTCAGATGCTCGACGAGGAGGAGAATGGTGTGCTTGCAAGGCTCAAAAAGATTGAGGGTGCGTTTCATAAAATAGTCGATGTCTATGAGCCTGCGGGCGATATTGCCGAGCGTGTAAGGGGCGCTCTTGTGGAGCTCAAAGACATATCGGCGCTGCTTGCCGAGGGCAGAGAGAGGGTTGATGGCAACCCCCAGAGGGCTGCCGAGGTGGTTGATAGGATTGACGCAATCTACACCCTTATGCGCAAACACGGTGTGCAGAGTGTTGGCGAACTGCTGGCCATTGAGAAGGAGTATGTCGAAAGACTTAGTGTTATTGTAGAGGGCGACCAGGAGGTTGCAAGGCTCGAAAAGGAGGTGGAGAGGCTCAATGAGAGGTGTGTGGCTGCGGCTACAAAACTCACCAAAACCCGTCTTACGGCTGCCAAACTACTCTCGGAGCAGACCGAGGGGATGCTCGCAAGGCTCGGTATGGAGCAGAGCCGCTTTGTGTGCGACATAACCCCTGCGGAGGAGTTTGGTCCCTCGGGCGCGGACACCATATCGTTCCGCTTCTCGTCCACACCCAAGTTTCAGCCCCAGCCTCTCGAAAAGGTCGCTTCGGGTGGCGAGATTTCGCGCGTTATGCTCTGCTTGAAGGCGCTCGTTGCGGATAAGACCAATATGCCCACACTCGTGTTCGATGAGATTGATACGGGTATTTCGGGCAGGGTTGCGGATGTTACGGGCGAGATTATTGCCGAACTTTCGTTGGGCCGTCAGGTCATCAACATCACCCACCTGCCACAGGTTGCCAGCAAGGGCGAAACCCACTTCCGCGTCTTCAAGGCGGAGGGTGTAACCCAAATCAAGCACCTCTCGCACGAGGAGCGAGTGGAGGAGATTGCTGCAATGCTTTCGGGCTCGAACATTACCGAGGCTGCCATTGCCCAAGCCAAGGCCCTCATAGGTAAATAGTATAGGTGTCCTTTGGCATCCTGCTCCCCGATAGTCATCATTTAGCCCCCTTTGTTCTTGGGTATCTTTTTTAATACCCAAGAACAAAGGGGATATTAGTCTTATCTCTCATATCTTATGTGAGATAGCTGCTAAAAAGAGGGGCCTTCCGTGTGGAAGGCCCCTCCGTCAGTTCGCACAGAGTGCAAACTATTTAACCGTATTTACAATTTTCTCGAAAGCCTGGGGGTGATTCATCGCGAGGTCAGCGAGAACCTTGCGGTTCATCTCGATGCCCTTTGCGTGGCACTTGCCCATAAACTCAGAATAGGTCATACCATTCATACGAGCGGCAGCGTTGATACGCTGAATCCACAAGCTGCGGTAATTTCTCTTCTTCTCTTTGCGGTTGCGGTATGCGAACTGCAAACCTTTCTCGACAGTATTCTTAGCGACTGTCCAGACATTTCCCCTTGAACCAAAGTTACCTTTGGCAAGTTTTAAAACTTTTTTTCTGCGAGCTCTCGATGCTACGGCATTTACTGATCTTGGCATAAAAAATTTAAGTTTTAATCGAAAGATTAGCGGCGGGTTTCTCTCCCACTCTTCGGGGCTAATTCTCTCTTTGGTTAAACAATAACTCTACGGGTTAAACAAAAATTATTTAACGAGGAGCTTACGAAGTTTGGCTGCGTCGGCGGGAGTTACGATTGCCGAGTAGTCCAAGTTGCGTTTGCGTTTGGTAGATTTTTTGGTGAGGATGTGGCTGTGATAAGCGTGTTTCCTCTTAATCTTACCAGTGCCGGTGAAGTCAAAGCGTTTCTTCGCGCCGGCGTTTGTTTTCATTTTTGGCATTTTCGATAAAATTTAATTGGTTAAACAGCCTGCAAAGATACTAATAAAATTCAAAATTCAAAATTCAAAATTCAAAATTGTGGAAGGAGGTCTAAGGTCGAACCTGCCGCTCTTGGGAAAAACAGGAAAGACAGGGAAGACAGGAAAAACAGGAAAAACAGGAAAGATAGGGCTTTCTGTCTCTCCTGTCGCTTTTGTTTCTCCGGTCACTCCTGTCTCTCCTGTCGCTTTTGTTTCTCTTGTCACTCCTGTTTCCCCTGCCGCTCTTGTTCCCCACACAAAAGAACTATCGGGCACCGTATGGCGCCCGATAGTTCTTTGTGATAAGTAAATCTGTGTTTACTCTCCTTTGTCAATTAGCGTACAAAGGGGCCCATATTGGAGATAGCAACACCTTTTGATTTGCTGAAATCGGAGCGTATGTTGTTGCCCCTTACTGCTTTCAATGCGGGAGCTTTTGCTGCTGCTTTCAATGCGGGAGCCTTTGCGCCAACCATTGCCATTGAAGCGTCTTCGAGCACAACCTCGCCCTCGAACTCGAAGGTGTAGTCTTTGAGTTGAGTGCCCTCGATGTCGGCAGTAATTGCATAGGTGCCATCCTCGTTAGCGACAATCTCCATAGTTGCGTCGGTTACTAAGTCGAGAATGCTTTGGCCGGAAAGAATTACAGAGCCATACATTGTCCACTGATTGCCTTCAATGATGGGAGCCCAGATGACCATATCAATATTTTCAGTATCCTCGGTGTAGGTATAGGTGCCGGCTTTGAGGCCATCTGCGAAAGTGCCTGCCATATTACCATTGTAGGTGTCGAGGTATACGGTAAACTGGTCATCTACAAGATAGATTGCCCAGTTGGGACCACCATAGTACTCAGCCATTACTAATTTCTCACCACCTTGTGCGCCACCGCCTTGGGGCTGACGCATGTCATGATTTTGAAGAGTACCCTCGAAATTGATTATAAATGGAACATAAGTGCCATTGTAGTAGAGGATGTCAATCTTGTAGGAGCCATTGCCATTGTTAACAACCTCACAAACACCACCCACCATATAGTCATAGTAATAAGAATCTCCCTCATAGTCAATCATGATAGCAGAACCATAGGAGCCATTGAAAAGGTCAGCAGTGCCGGCCTCGCTGGTGTAGTGGAATGGGTAGCTGCCCGAGGGGATGCCTGCTTCGTAATCGTCAACGCTAACATTGAGAATGATGTTTGCCCAGAACTCGGCGGTGATGTCCAACTGGAGGCCCCAAGCGTAGTTGGTTACACCTTCGGAGTACTCATAACCACCGTAATAAACGGCAGCACCGGTGGTGCCGCAAGGCATAATGTTGTTGGTCAACTCAATGTCGCCGGTGTAGCGGATACCAATACCTTTAATCTCTTCACCGGTCTCACTCGCTACATTAATACCATTTGCGCTGTAAACGGTAAATACATAGCCGTCGGCAGTGTGTTTAACCTCCAACTCGCCCTCTGTGAGAGTCATCATATAAGAAGGATTCGAAATGTTGTTCTGATAGAACGAACCGGTGAGATAGTAATAGTTGTCGCCAATCTCACCCTCTACGAGGTCGTAGGTGCCAGCGGGAATTACCGATTCCTCGCCAACACCAGGGATATCCACCTGTGCCGAGAAAAGACGCTCAAGAGCATCGTTTGCATCGAGAGTGTACATCTGGAAAATGAATGTGTCCTCGTCAATAGCATATGCATCCATATTCGCTACCTCAAAGCCGTAGAACTGTTTGTCGGGCTTGGGTCCATCGGGTTCCTCTACGGGACCGCAGGCTGCCACGAGAGCCACAGCAGCAACCATCAAATAAGAGAAAAGTTTTTTCATAATTGTTTAGTTTTTAGTTATTGTGTTGATTTTTGTTAAAATTCTAATTTTGGCATGGAATGTTCCTACAAATATAGGAAAAAATAAATACAAACCACAACTATTGGCCAATAATTGTTACCACACAGCGATTTTTTTGCAGATATCTCTCCGCCACTTCGCGCAATTTCTCGGGCGTAATGGTGGCTACCTCGGCAAGAAAACGCTCGGTGTAGTCGTTCCTCTCGCCATTTTGGATATTCTCAATTGTCACATCCGCAGCACCAAAAGGTCCGTCAAAAACCCTCAGCGCGTCGCCCACAATGGTCTTGCGCACAAGTTCCAGCTCCTCATAGCTCATCGGCTCGGAGGCAATGCGCTCCAACTCGCCAAACATCTCCCCAATGGCGTCGTCGGTGTGGTCGCCCGCAACATCGGCACTCATCACAAAATAGCCCGAGCGGTCGAGGTTTATCATTGCGGCGTATGCTCCGTAGGTGTAGCCGTTCCTCTCGCGCAGGTTCTGCATCAGGCGAGAGCCGAAATAGCCTCCCAGCGCTGTTGCCAAAATCTGCATCGGGATGAAGTCGGGGTGGGTACGGGGGAAGAGTGGCAGACCAATCTTTATGGAGGACTGTACGGCACCCTCAATATGCTCCCTGATAAGGGGCGTAGGCGTGGGCTCGGGGATGTTGCGCTTGGGCATTGTGCCGCTTGGCAGTCCTTCGAGAATCTCCGCAACGCGCCTCTCCTCCTCCTCGCCAAAGTCGCCACAGATGACCGCAAAGGCGCTCGCCGAGTTGTAGTGTGCAAGGTAGAAGTCGCGCAAAATCGTGGGAGTGATGTCGTCGTAGCTCTCCTCTGAGGAGGTTATGCCATAGGGGTGTGTCTCGCCAAAGAGCGCCCTGCCAAAGACTTCGCGCGAGAGTTGGTCGGGCTTGCTGCGCTGCACATAGAGTTGCTCTTTGCGCTTGGCGCAGTAGGAGCGAATCTCCTTTTCGGGGAAGGTGGGGCGCAGGATGACCTCCTCGGCAATGTCGAGGGTTTCGGCCGCAAACTTTTTGAGCGAGCAGAAGGTCACCACCGCCCAATCGCGGTCTATGTTGGCGTCGTAGTACGAGCCCAGAAAGTCGAGCGACTCGGCAATCTCCCTGCCCGAGTGGTTTTGTGTGCCCTCCGAGAGGGTGTTCACAACCGTCGAGGCACTGAAAGGTGCGCTCTGGTAGGAGGTGCCGGCGCGGAAGACAAAACTAACCCTCACAACCCCTTGCGAAGAGTTGTGGAGCGAGTAGAGTGGGGCACCAACCTCTGTGGTGCGGGTGGTGTAGTGGGGTATGCGGGGCATACCTATGGGTTTTATTTCGGGACGCTGTATCATTGTTTGCGACGGTAGATAAGGGTGGAACTTTGGTTGCGGCAGAGCCTCTGGCGGATGTAGTCGGCAATCTCCTCGGCAGTGATGGAGCGATATATCTCCACCTCGCCATTCAGCAGGCTCATATCGCCCAACATTCGGTAGTAGCCGAGGTTCATAGCCTTGTTCATCACATTCAGCTCACCAAAGGTGATGTTGGCCTCAAACTTATTCTGCACCTTGCGAAGCTCGTAGTCGCCCACAGGCTCGCGTACAAGTCTTTCCAACTCATCGTAGAGAGCATCCTCGGCCTCCTCGATGCTAACCCAGGGGTTGAGTTGGCCCGTGAGAATCAACATTCCCTGCTCCATCTCGCCCGTAATGTAGGCGTTGGCCGCAGAGAAAATCTGCCTTTCGCGCACAAGGTGCTGGTAGATGCGTGCCGACTCGCCTCCCGCCAAAAGGTCTGTCAGCAGGTCGCAGAGGTAGTATCCGCGCGAGCCGCGCTCGTCCATAAGAAAGGCGATGGTTATCTGGTCGGCAGGGACATTGGACTCTATCACTTCGCGGCGAGGGGAGGTTATGGCGGGCTCTGTTATCCTCTCCTTGCGCTTGCAGCTTTCGCAATGTGGCAGCGCACCGAAATACCTCTCGGCAGCCTCGAAGATTTGCTCGGCGGGGAGCCCTGCCGAGATGCTCAATATGGCGTTCGAGGGGTTGTAGTAGCGCTCATAAAAAGCCCTCACATCCTCCAACGAGGCACTTCGGATGTGGTCGGGGGTGAGCCCAATGACGGGCCAGCGGTAGGGGTGGGCGGTGTAGACCATCTCCCTCAGGCGGTGCCACTGCTCTCCATAGGGGCGATTGAGAAAACGCTGGTTGAACTCCTCAATAACGACCGACTTCTCGATGGCGAGTTTCTCGGGCGTAATGTCGAGCCCCATCATACGGTCGGCTTCGAGCCACAAGGCCGTCTCGAAGTTCTCCTTGGGCGTCGTTATATAATAATTGGTGTAGTCGGCCGATGTAAAGGCGTTGTTCTCTCCGCACACCTCCTCGACGGGGAGGTCAAAGTCGGGTATGTTTTTTGTGCCTCGGAACATCAGGTGCTCGAAGAGGTGGGCAAAACCCGTGCGCGAGGGCTCCTCGTCACGCGAGCCAACCTTGTAGAGCAGGTTTACGGCCGCCATCATCGAACACTCGTCGTAGTTCGCCAAAATGGTCAGCCCGTTGGGCAGAGTGTACTCTTTGTAGTCTATCATTGTCTGTTTCTGAGGGGTGTAAAACCCTATGTTAAGTTTAGTTTAATTTTTGGCGACCACTTTCGCTTTCGAGGGCTTTCGAGGGCAAAAACCGCCACAAAAGTATGTCGTTTATAATCAACCGAAAACCAGCACTTTCGGCATCTGTTATTTTTGTAACACTCTGATACTGTTAGACAAATAACAAACAGAGGGTGCAGATTTTGGGCTCAAAGTTATCGCAAAATTAACGAAATTTGGAAGAAGTGTATTATCTTTGCGTGATGAATTTGGAGCGTCGGTTGGTGCAAGAGTGCATAAAATGGGGACTACGCTCTGATTATTAATTGGTTAGGTATCGAAAATAAACAACATAAGAGTAAAAATATGGCACAGAAGAAATTTATCACTTGTGATGGTAACTACGCCGCTGCCCACATCGCCTATATGTTTAGCGAGGTGGCTGCAATTTACCCCATCACACCATCATCCACAATGGCAGAGCTCGTTGATGAGTGGGCTGCCGCAGGTCAGAAAAACATCTTTGGCGAAACCGTAAAGGTTGTTGAAATGCAGTCGGAGGCAGGTGCTGCCGGTGCAGTTCACGGCTCGTTGCAGGCAGGTGCTCTCACCTCGACCTTCACCGCGTCGCAGGGCCTTTTGCTGATGATTCCCAATATGTATAAGATTGCCGGCGAGTTGCTCCCCGGTGTGTTCCATGTGTCGGCACGCGCCTTGGCTGCTCAGTCGCTCTCGATTTTCGGCGACCACCAGGATGTTATGGCTGCACGCCAGACGGGTTTTGCAATGCTTGCAACCTCGTCGGTGCAGGAGGTTATGGACCTTGCAGGTGTGGCTCACATTGTGTCGCTCACCTCGCGTATTCCTTTCCTCCACTTCTTCGACGGCTTCCGTACCTCGCACGAAATTCAGAAGGTTGAGATGATGCAGATGGAGGACTTGGAGCCCCTCTTCGATAGGAATGCTCTTGCAGAGTTCCGCGCTCGCGCTCTCAATCCCGAGCACCCCGTAACTCGCGGTACTGCTCAGAACCCCGATATCTACTTCCAGACTCGCGAAGCAAGCAACAAATTCTACGACGCTGTGCCCGACGCTGTTGCTGAGGCTATGAAGAAAATCTCGGCCATCACGGGTCGTAACTACGCCCCCTTCACCTACTACGGTGCTCCCGATGCAGAGAATGTGATTGTGGCAATGGGTTCGATTACCGAGACCATCAAGGAGTGCATCGACTACCTCACCGCCAAGGGCGAGAAGGTTGGTGTTGTTACCGTTCACCTCTACCGTCCTTTCTCGGTTAAGTACTTGGGTGCGGTTCTGCCCGAGACGACCAAGCGCATCTGCGTTTTGGACCGTACCAAGGAGCCCGGTGCAAACGGTTGCCCCCTGTACCTCGATGTTGTTGAGGCTTTCGCTTCGTGCAAGGATATTCCTGCCGAGAACAAACCCCTCATCATCGGTGGCCGCTATGGTCTTTCGTCGAAAGACACCACTCCCGCACAGATGCTCGCAGTATTTGAGAATCTGAAAGCCGAGGAGCCCCGCAACCAATTCACCGTTGGTATCGAGGACGATGTGACATTCCTCTCGCTCCCCGTAGGCAAAGAGATTTCGATGGCCAAGGAGGGTACTTTCGAGGCTGTGTTCTATGGCTTGGGTGCCGATGGTACTGTGGGTGCCAACAAAAACTCGATTAAAATCATCGGTGGTACCACCGACAAATACTGCCAGGCATACTTCTCGTACGACTCGAAGAAGTCGGGTGGCTACACCTCGTCGCACTTGCGCTTTGGCGATAGCCCCATTCGCTCACCCTACTTGGTAACCACTCCCGACTTTGTGGCTTGCCATGTGCCCTCGTATGTCGACAAGTACGATGTACTGAAAGGCTTGAAGAGGGGTGGCTCGTTCCTTTTGAACAGCGTGCTCGATGCCGAGCAGACCTTGGCTACTCTGCCTACCCATATGAAAGTTTATATGGCGAAGAAGGGTATCCGCTTCTATATCATCAACGCTACCAAGATTGCTGCCGAGATTGGCTTGGGCAACCGTACCAACACCATTATGCAGTCGGCATTCTTCAAAATTGCGAATGTGATTCCCTTTGAGCAGGCCGTTGAGGAGATGAAGAAAGCTATCTACAAATCCTATGGCAAGAAGGGTGAGGATATTGTAAATATGAACTACGCTGCTGTTGATAAGGGTGGCGAAGTTGTTGAGGTGGAGATTCCCGCAGAGTGGGCAAACCTCACCGAGAGCGAGGCAGAGTGCAGCGGTAAGGATTGCGCAAAGCCCGACTTTGTAAGGAACATTTGCGAGCCTATCAACAACCTCAAAGGCGACTTGCTCCCCGTTAGCGCATTCAATGGCAGGGAGGATGGTACCTGGGATAACGGTACGGCTGCTTACGAGAAACGCGGTATCGCAGTGAAAGTGCCCGAGTGGTTGTCGGAGAACTGTATCCAGTGCAACCAGTGTGCCTTTGTCTGCCCCCACGCAGCAATTCGTCCCTTCCTTTTGACCGAAGAGGAGGCTGCAAAGGCCCCCGCAGGTGTTGCTATGCGTGACGGCTTGGCCCAGACTAAGGGTTACAAATTCCGCATTCAGCTCTCGCCCCTGGATTGTACCGGTTGCGGCAACTGTGTAGACGCTTGCCCTGCCAAGACCAAAGCCCTCGTTATGAAACCCCTCGCCGAGCAGATGCACGAGCAGGAGAATTGGGACTTTATGAATAAAGAGGTTGGCTACAAAGAGAATGTTATGGATAAGGCCAAGACCATCAAGGGTAACCAGTTTGCTCAGCCTCTGTTTGAGTTCTCGGGTGCTTGTGCCGGTTGCGGTGAGACTCCCTATATTAAGACCATTACTCAGCTCTTTGGCGACAGAATGATGGTTGCCAATGCTACGGGTTGTACCTCTATCTACTCGGGCTCGGCTCCTTCAACTCCCTACTGCACCAACTCGAAAGGTCACGGTCCTGCTTGGGCAAACTCGCTCTTCGAGGACA
Organism: Tidjanibacter sp.; assembly: GCA_045659085.1. Lineage (GTDB taxonomy): Bacteria > Bacteroidota > Bacteroidia > Bacteroidales > Rikenellaceae > Tidjanibacter. Next base: position 1,163 of record JAZOWE010000026.1, on the reverse strand, counting down.
ATGCGGAGTTTGGTCTCGGTATGAAGGTTGCTGTTGAGAAACGCCGCGATATGCTTGCTTCGAAGATGGCAGAGGCTATCGAGAACTGCAACTGCTGCTCCGACGAGCTCAAAGCCGTAATGCAGGAGTGGATCGATGGCCGCCACCTGAGCGCAACAAGCGCAGAGGTTGCTGCCCGCCTTCTCCCCTTGGCAGAGGCTTGTGGTTGCGACACCTGCAAGGCTATCGTTGAGCAGAAAGACCTCCTCGTTAAGAAGTCACAGTGGATTATCGGTGGTGACGGCTGGGGCTACGATATCGGCTTCGGTGGTGTTGACCATGTGCTCGCTTCGGGCGAGGATGTAAACATCCTCATTGTCGATACGGAGGTTTACTCCAACACCGGTGGCCAGTCCTCGAAATCTACCCCCGTGGGTGCTGTTGCTAAGTTCGCTTCGGCAGGTAAACGCATCCGCAAGAAAGATATTGGCGCTATCGCTATGACCTACGGCTATGTATATGTTGCTCAGGTTTCGGTTGCCAACCCCAACCAGTTGCTGACCGTCTTGCGCGAGGCCGAGGCCTACAATGGTCCTTCGCTCATTATCGCCTACGCTCCCTGTATCAACCACGGCATCAAGGGTGGTATGACTCGCACCCCCAGCATCGGTAAGGAGGCTATCGAGTGCGGCTACTGGCACCTCTGGCACTACAATCCCGAGCTTGCCGAGAAGGGCGAGAACCCCTTCAAACTCGACTCGAAAGAGCCCGATTGGAGTAAGTTCCAGAAGTTCCTTGCCGACGAGGTACGCTACTCGTCGCTCAAAAAGATGTTCCCCGCCGAGGCTGACGAACTCTTTGCAGCAGCCGAGGAGAATGCTAAGTGGAGGTATAATGGTTATGTTCGCCTCTCTAAGCAAGAATACTAAAAAACGCATATAAGCGGCGTCTTTGGCGTTGCACTGCGATAAATCTCCCCCTCATTTGCGCCAAGCAAACTGCGGGGGAGATTTTCTTGTGCGCCTAAAATCCGCTCGCTTCTATGCGTTTTTACTTTTCAAAGAACCACCCTCACAAGTGCGTCGCTCCGACGCCTGCGGGCTCGCTCCTTCTTTTGGCACAAAAATCCCTCCGTTCTCTGCGTTTTTGGGTCTACTGCCTACCGACGACCGTCAATTCTTTAA
>JAZOWE010000025.1:0-56864 GCA_045659085.1 Tidjanibacter sp. | reverse complement strand
AGATACTGCGTATCTCTACTTGCCTTTGCTACGCTTTATGTTAGTAATCCCAACACAAAAGTGCCAATCTGGCACAAAAGTCGCCCAAAAATTTTTGCGAGATACTGCGTATCTCTACTTGCCTTTGCTACGCCTTATGTTGGTAATCCCAATACAAAAGTGCCAATCTGGCACAAAAGTCGCCCAAAAATTTTTGCGAGATACTGCGTATCTCTATCTAATTGAAAACTTACAATGGAAAATGGAATATTAAAGTGTTCCCTTTGGTCGCAGTTTAATATTCGTGCCGAAGGCACACCTCAATTTTCAATTCTCAATTTTCAATTCCAAAATCCCTCTATCCCACCTGCGAGCCGTTGGGCACCTTATCGGTAGGAGCAAGCAAGGTAAGTTTGCCCGTAGCGTCTGCCGACATAAGAATCATACCCTGCGAGGTGATACCTTTGAGTTCGCGGGGCAGGAGGTTTACAAGCACCAAAATCTGGCGGCCCACAAGCTCCTCGGGGGTGTAGTACTCGGCAATACCCGACACTATCGTACGAGTATCTATACCCGTATCTACGGTCAGCTTCAAGAGTTTCTTGGTCTTGGCAACCTTCTCGGCAGCCACAACGGTCGAAACCCTAATATCCATCTTGCCAAAGTCGTCGAAGGTAACGCTCTCCTTCTGCTCGGCAACCTCGGCATTGGCGGCCTCGTTGGCAGCCTTGGTATCCTGCAACTTCTTAACCTGGCGCTCAATAACCTCGTCCTCAATCTTCTCGAAGAGTAGCTCGGGAGTAGAGATGGTGTGACCTGCGGCGATGATATCGCTCCTGCCAATCATATCCCACTCTATCTTCTCCACTGCAAGCATACGGCGCAACTTCTCGGCACTGAAAGGCATAAAAGGCTCAATGGCAACCGTAGTATTGGCCACAATCTGCAAAGCCACATTCAAAATGGTCTTCACTCTCTCGGGGTCGGTCTTAACAACCTTCCAAGGCTCGGTGTCGGCGAGGTACTTGTTGCCCAAGCGTGCGATATTCATAGCCTCCTTCAAAGCCTCGCGGAAGCGGTAGTTCTCCAAAGCTTCTTCGAGTGCGCCCTTAATACGGGGCAGCTCGGCCAAAATCTCCTTGTCGTAGTCGGTCAGCTCGCCAGCCTCGGGCACCACGCCACCATAGTATTTATGGGTGAGCACCAAAGCCCTATTCACGAAGTTTCCGAGAACGGCAACAAGCTCGTTGTTATTGCGTGCCTGGTAGTCCTTCCAAGTGAAGTCGTTATCCTTCGTTTCGGGCGCATTGGCACACAGAACATAACGCAACACATCCTGCTTGCCGGGCATATCCTCCAAATACTCGTTGAGCCATACCGCCCAATTGCGCGAAGTGGAGATTTTGTCGCCTTCGAGATTCAAAAACTCGTTTGCGGGCACATTCTCGGGCAAAATATAACCACCGTGCGCCATCAACATTGCGGGGAAGACGATGCAGTGGAACACAATGTTGTCCTTACCAATGAAGTGCACCATCTTGGTATCCTCGCTCTTCCAATACTTCTCCCAATCGGGCGTAAGGTCTTTGGTGGCAGAAATGTAGCCAATGGGGGCGTCGAACCACACATAGAGCACCTTACCCTCGGCACCCTCTACGGGCACGGGAATACCCCAGTTGAGGTCACGGCTCACGGCACGGGGTTGCAAACCGAGATCCATCCACGACTTGCACTGACCATAGACATTGGTCTTCCACTCCTTATGTCCCTCCAAAATCCACTCGCGGAGTGCGGGCTCATACTTGTCGAGGGGCAAGTACCAATGGGTGGTCTCTTTCATAACGGGAGCCGAGCCCGAAATCATACTCTTGGGGTTGATGAGGTCGGTGGGGTTCAAAGTCGAGCCACACTTCTCACACTGATCGCCGTATGCACCCTCTGCTTGGCAGTGGGGGCAGGTACCCATAATGTAGCGGTCGGCAAGGAAGGTCTTGGCCTCCTCGTCGTAGTACTGCTGCGAGGTGGCCTCCGAGAACACGCCCTTGTCGTAGAGTGTGCGGAAGAACTCCGAGGCGGTCTTGTAGTGTGTGGGAGAGGTGGTACGCGAATAGATATCAAACGAGATACCGAGTCCCTCAAACGACCTCTTGATAATATCGTTGTATTTGTCTACAACATCCTGAGGGGTAACACCCTCTTTGCGTGCTTTGATGGTGATGGGCACACCGTGCTCGTCGCTACCGCACACCCAAACAACATCCCTACCGCGCAAGCGCAGGTAGCGCACATATATATCCGAAGGCACATACACACCTGCCAAGTGGCCAATATGCACAGGGCCGTTGGCATAGGGAAGTGCCGATGTTACCAAATATCTTTTATACTCTTTGCTCATTAACGCTTAACTATTTATGTATATTTCTTTCTCTCTCTGATAAAACTATCATCCAATACGCCGCAACAATTAGAAGATACCCTCGGGTTTTTTGACCGATTTAATCTCTTTCTTGCCGGCAATTTTGTACTTGTCGAAGCCCTCGCCGTAGACACCCATAACATTGGCTACGGAGATGAAAGCGTTGCTATCTACACTCTTAATGGCCCTCATCATCATACCCATCTCGTTCTTACGGCACACAATCATAACGATTTTTACATCCTGCTTGGAGTAGTAGCCCGTACCATTCAGAAGGGTTACACCTCTCTCCAACTTGGTCGAAACCACATCGGCAATGGCGCCATACTCTTTCGAGAAGACGAAGATCTGCAACGACTGTTTGTCGCCCGAAAGCACCATATTGCTTGCATAGCCAAAGACTGCTGTGGTGATGAAACCATAGATTGTAATCATAATGTCGCCACCGAATACAAAGTAGGACGAGCCGATGATGAAGATATCTACAAACACCACAACCTGCGAGTAGCTGAGGTTGAAATACCTCGTAACAATCATTGCAATCAGGTCGCTACCACCCGTTGAGCCACCCATCAAAAGGCAGCTTGCAACACCAAAGCCCATCACAATACCACCAAGGATTGACGAAAGGAGTTTGTCTTGTGCCAATGCGGGGAAGATACCCTCGGCAGGGAGAATCTGCTCGAAGAGCGTCATCAGCACCGAGGTTATAAAAATTGCATAGATGGTCTTTATACCAAACTTGGCACCAAGCAACAACACGCAAATGATGAGGAATATGGCGTTGAACACAAAGAAAGTGACACCAATGGGAATACCTCCGCCATTGACACCTCCCGTAAGTTCACAAATGAGTCGAGCAAAACCGGTTGCGCCACCACCCATACCATCGGCGGGGTTGATAATTCCGGTCCAAGCGAAGGCATACACTGCCACACCAAAAGTAAGCAACACAAGGTCTTTTACCCAAGTTACGATGTTGTTGAAAGAAGGTTTTACGAGTTTCATTTTAATTCACTTTATAATTCGTCACGAAGGTACAACCTTTTTCCCGATTTTTGACTACTTTTGTGAAGAATTGTTGCCACAAAATGTTGGATATTTTCAACACCGCCTCTACCAAGGAGATTTTCAACAAGATATGGAACGCCTATTTGCCGACATAATTCTCCCCCTTGCACTCCAACCCCTCACTTTTGAGGTTGGAGATGAGCTGTATGACGCCGTTTCGGTGGGTGCGGGAGTGTCGGTGCCCTTGGGCGAGAACAAAATCTATACGGGCATTGTCTGCCGCCTGCATCACAACACCCCACCCTACAAGCGTGTGCGCCAAATCTCGGGCGTTGTTCGCTCCGAGCCCCTTGCGAGTGTCGGGCAACTTGCTCTGTGGGAGTGGATGGCGGAGTACTATATGTGCACCGCGGGCGAGATTATGCGTGCAGCCCTGCCTTCGCTACTGAAACCCTCCGCACAGAACGACGACCTCTTTTCACAAAAGGTCTTTTCGCTCGGCAGGGAGTCGGTAGTACGATTGGGGGAGGATGTCCGCACCGAAGAGGCCCTGAATGAGGCCCTCGATGGGCTGTTGCCACGCAAAAAGGCACAATATGCGGCAATGATGGAGTTCTGCCAAAGGGTTGGCGAGGAGCATATCTTTGATGGCGAAGTTCCGCGTAACACACTCGAAGCCTCGCCTGTGGTGATTGCAAAACTTGTAGACGCGGGACTGCTGAGCCTCCACACTCGCGAGCGCACACCCCACTACAACTCCGCACAACTCCGCAAGTCCAACCCTCTTTCGGATGCTCAGTTTGAGGCTCTCGGCAAGGTGCAGGCCAACTTCTCGCGCCACCACACAACCCTACTGCACGGCATTACGGCAAGTGGCAAAACGGAGCTCTACATCCACCTTGCAGACAAGGTTTTGCAGGAGGGAGGTTCGGTGCTTTACCTCATCCCCGAACTCGCTCTTACCGAGCAACTTATCGAACGCCTACGCAAGGCTTTTGGCGACGGCCTTACGGTCTATAACTCCTCGATGACGGCTCGTGCCCGCACCGAAATGTACATCCGTCTGAGTCGTTCGGAGGGTGGCGAGATTGTTGTCGGCACACGCTCGGCGATACTCCTGCCACTCAACAATCTCCGCCTTGTGATTGTCGACGAGGAGCACGACGAGGGTTTCAAGCAGCAAGACCCTGCACCCCGCTTCTCGGCACGCGATGTGGCGGTGTGGATGGCCCACAATCTGGGATGCAAAACCCTTTTGGGCAGTGCGACACCCTCGATTGAGAGTTTCTATAATGCCTATGTTGGTCGCTATGGCTATGTGTGGCTTGGCGAGCGATATGGCGAGTCGGAGCAGCCCAAGGTCACCGTTTCGGACACCATAAAGAGCGCCCAGCGCGGAGAGCGCAAAGGTCACATTGGCAAAGAGTTGCGCGATGCAATAGAGGGGGCTCTGGCGCAGGGTGGGCAGGTTATGTTGTTCCAAAACAGGCGCGGTTTTGCCCCCTACATAGAGTGCCCTTCGTGTGGTTGGAGCGCCCGCTGTCCCCACTGCGGTGTGACGCTCACATATTATAAAAAAGGTAACAAGTTGCGCTGCAACCTCTGCGGCCACTCCATAGACACTCCCTCGAAGTGCCCTTCGTGCCACCAGGGAGAGCCCCAGACTCAGGGCTTCGGCACCGAGAAGATTGAGGAGGTAATAGCGGAAATGTTCCCCTTGGCAAGAGTCGCAAGGCTCGATGGCGATGTTGCCTCTTCGGCAGGCCGTCTGCGCTCGGTCATCCGCTCGTTCGAAAACAAGACCACCGATATTCTGGTCGGCACACGCCTCATAACCAAAGGTTTTGACTTTTCGGGTGTGGCGGTTGTGGGCATACTCAATGCCGACAATCTGCTCTCGCGCCCCGACTTCCGTGCCGAAGAGCGAGCCTTCCAAACCATTGTTCAGATTACGGGCAGGGCCGGTCGTGGCGAGAGTGCGGGCCACACCATAATACAGACCTCGCAGCCCGACAACCACACCATAATCCAAGCGGCCTCGAACGACTATATGGCTATGGCTCGTTCGCAGATGCGCGACAGAGAGGCCTTTGGCTATCCGCCCTTCACACGCCTTGTATCCATAAGGTTGCGCCACACCTCGCCCGAACTCGTAGTGCGTGGTGCGCGCGCCCTGTCGGCTCGTTTGAGAGAAATTTTGGGCTCTATGGTAGGCGACGCCCACGCTCCGGCCGTCAGTCAGATTGCCGACAACTACTATATGGAAATTCTTGTGCGCATTGGTCGCAAAGAGTCGCCCGCCGACACCAAAGGTGTTATCCGCGAGATTATCAGAGAGTTTGGCAAGGATAAACTCTTCCGACATATTGCCCTAACGGTAGATGTAGACCCACAATAACACCCCCTTGAAACTCCTATCCGACATATTTCACCTCTTTGTTCCTCGCATTTGCCCTGCGTGTGGCAGGTCACTCACCGAGGGCGAGCAGACATTCTGCACCCTCTGCCGAATGAACGCCCCAATGACCAATCATCCCCGAGAGGCCCACAACACCCTCTTGGAGCATATGCGCGAGAGTGTCCCCATTGAGCGTGCGGCAGCACTATTGCACTTTGCCAAGGGGAGCGGTTGGAGGCGCACAATTCACGAATTTAAGTATGCGGGGAGTTGGCGGTTAGCGTTGGAGAGTGGCAGATGGTTGGGCGAGGCTCTGGCCGCGGGGGAGTTGTTCTACGATGTGGATGTGGTGGTTGCCATACCTCTCCACCGTCGCAAGTTGCTCCACAGGGGCTACAACCAATCGGACTACATAGCACAAGGTGTTGCCGAAGCGCTCTCGCGCCCTACCTCGCGCGGCAATCTCATACGCCACACCAACAACCCCTCGCAGGCCCGCAAAGGTCGCCGCGAGAGGTGGGACAATGTGGCAGATATTTTTAGCATTCTGCGCCCCGAAGAGTTTGAGGATAAGCACATTCTGTTGGTCGACGATGTGATAACTTCCGGAGCCACCATAGGCTCTGCTGCCGAGGCCATACTCCGCGCCGTGCCCTCCGCAAAGGTGAGCATTTGTGCCTTTGCAACAGCCATTTACGAATAAACCCCTTTTGACACAACAAAAAGGGGCGAAACACGAGGGTTTTCTCAAACAAAAAGTGTACTTTTGTGTTACAAACAAACCCAATAAAACATTTTCTTGAAGATGAAACTCCTACGACACCTTGCTCTTGCGGCACTCGCCATATCACTCTTTGGTTGCAAAGACCCCGAAGTGACCGAAACACGCTATCTGGCCTCCTCAACCACAACCACAAGGCTCTACTCTCTCAATGAGGAGGGCACAGCTCTCGACCCTGCGGGCGACTTCCTTAGGGGTAGTAGTGTTGTGGCCTACCCCAACTGTGTCAAAAAGTCGAAAGACGATGTGCGCTACATAAAGGTGCTTTTTGAGGGGGCAGAGATGTATGCTCTCGAAAGTGCTTTGGTGCTCACACCTCGTGAGGTTGTGCAGGAGCAGAGTGTCTGGGTGCGCACCCCCGCAACCCTCATTGGCGATATGGAGCGTTCGACCATTGCGGGGTTTGCCGACAAAAATACCCAACTAACCGTCTTGGACTACGACTCTCTGAGGGCCGACGGCTCGGTGGCAACCTACCGTGTACGACACGGCGAGGTGGAGGGTTACATCTATGGTAAATACACCGTCTTCACACCCGAAGAGGCGGCCCTGCGATACAAAGCCGACCTCTACGACCCCATACACAGCAAGGTCAAAAACTCGTTCGGTGGCGGCAAGGCTATCGGTTGCGACTTCTATCCCGTCGAAAAGCCCTCGTTTGAGCACAACCCAATGCCACGCGCCTGCTACTCGCTCTATCTCAACTCGGGCACCAATGTTCTGCGCAACATCGAGGCATACATAGCACTCGCCAAGCAGAGCAAAATCAACACCTTTGTCATTGACATCAAGGACAACGAGAGCCCCGGCTACAAGGCAGAGGCAATGAGGCTCTACTCGCCCACCAACCACAAGCGTGCGGGCGACAAAGAGGAACTCTATCGCAAAGTTGTGCGCCGTCTGCACGAAGAAGGGTTCTATGTTGTGGGGCGTATCACCTGCTTCAAGGACTCCTATTTTGTGAAAGACAATCCTCAGTGCGCCATTACCGAGAAGGCTACGGGCGAGCCTTTCAAGCACAACAAAGCCTTCTGGCCCAGCGGTTTCGACAGGCGCGTGTGGGAGTTCAATGTAGCGCTTGCAAAGGAGGCTGTCGAGAAATTCGGCTTCAACGAAATCAACTTCGACTATGTGCGTTTCCCCGACCGTATGACCAAGGTGGAGGATATTGTCGATTACCACAACCTCTACGAAGAGAGCAAAGTTCAAGCCATTCAGCGCTTTGTGCAATATGCTTGTGACGAGATACACAAGGTGGGAGCCTATGTGTCAATTGATGTCTTTGGCGAGAGTGCCAACCCCGGCTACACCACCGCCTATGGTCAGTATTGGCCCGCCATAAGCAATGTGGCCGATGTCATCAGCGGTATGCCCTACCCCGACCACTTCTCCAACGGCTACTACGGCATCCAGAAGCCCTGGAACAACCCCTACGAGATACTCTACGAGTGGGGTAAGAGGGTGCAGGGACGACAGGAGATAACCCCCACCCCCGCAGTTGTTCGCACTTGGGTGCAGGCATACAATGTTATGCGCCATGTGGACCGCAACGGTATCGCCTACGACGCCGAGAATGTCGAAAAGGAGATTCGCGGACTCTATGCCGCAGGGCTGACGGGTGGATATATCACTTGGCTGGCGTCGTCCAACATCGAAAAATATGAGCAGCAACTCGGAGCCTTCCAGAAAGACTACTACACCGAGTGGCAGGAGGCTCAATAGCCCGCCATCCTCTCATACTCCGAGCCTAACGGAAATATGATAAGCCAAAAGATAATATCTTTTGGCTTTTTTGTGCTTCGGGCACAAGGTTTGCAATCCATACAAGTGAAACATTACATCACTAAAAAACAAAAAAAGATTATGAAACGGATTGTATTACTATTGGTCGGCACACTGCTCACCACTTGGGCGACAGACGCCCAACTGCTGAGATTTGGTGCAAGGGTTGGTATCGGCACCGGCTCCTACGAATTTGACTCGGTTATGATCGAGGGCGGCACTCTCGAACCTGCGGGCGACCGCGTGAGTGGCTATCAGGCGGGACTCTTTATGCGACTCTCGCTCCCCACACTCCTCTACATTCAGCCCGAGGTGCAATTTGCTGCAAGAGATTACATCTTCGGCATTAAGTACCCCTCAATGCCCAAAGAGTTCAAAACAATCAAGACCTATCGAGTGGATGTTCCCGTACTCCTCGGTTTTAGACTCGGCAATGTAAGACTCTTTGGTGGCCCCGTGTGGCGCATCGGTGCGCGACAATACTGCAAGGGGGGCTCAACACCTTTCGACATCCAATTCAACGACAACGACATTGCGGCAACGGGTGGCCTTGGTGTGGAGTTTGACGGTGTGGCCATAGAGTTGCGCTACACGGGATACCTGGAACAGACCTCCTCCGAAGTGAGGGTTGCGGGCGAAAAAGAGAGCATAAAAGTCAATCACGACGGAACCGTGCAGATTAACTTTGGAGTCTTCTTCTGACAAAAGAGTAATTGATAGGGGTCTCCGACATAGACGGTCAGTAACCTAAAATAGCGGGGCGAGCAGACGGGCAACGGGTTCCATAATCTTGCTCATACGCGAGCGCCCCGCCCACTTCTCAACCGTAACCTCGTCGGAGTCCTCCAAGTCGGCAAGGAATACATCGCGCATACGACCTGTGGTGTGGTTGTCGTAGATGAGCGCCTGCACCTCGAAGTCGTCGTTGAACGAGCGATAGTCGAGGTTGGCAGAGCCTACGGTGCAGAGTTCGTCGTCGACAATGATGAACTTGGAGTGGTTGAAGCCCTTGCGGTAGAGGTAGACCTTAACTCCCGCCTCCAATAGTGAGTCAACATAGGAGTATCCTGCCCACGCAACCATCACATTGTCGCCCTTCTCGGGAACAAGAATTCGCACATCCACACCACTCATCGCCGCAACCGTCAGGGCTGTGAGTATGGAACTATCGGGCATAAAGTATGGGGTGGAGAGGTAGATATACCTCTTCGCCTTGCTTATGGCTGCAAAGTAGGAGTGTTTGATGGAGGCATAGGGTGAGTCGGGACCCGAAGTGGCAATCTGCATAGGGCACACATCGCCAACCGAAGTGGCGGGGAAGTAGCGGGGGTCGTCGAGCGTCACGCCATCGGTAACAAACGCCCAATCGGTAACGAACACCGTCTGTAACATCGCCACAGCTTCGCCCTCGATGCGGATGTGAACATCGCGCCAAATGCCACCCCTCACGCCGTCCACATACCTATCGGCAATGTTCATACCGCCCGTATAGCCCACCTCGCCATCAACGACTACGATTTTGCGGTGGTTTCGATAGTTGGCAAGGCTCGAAAAGCGGGTGAAAAATACGGGCATAAAACTCCTGACCTCAATGCCGGCTTCCTTCATCCTCTGTATGTCGCAATTGCGGAGAACCCTACCGCCTACGCTGTCGTAGACCACTCGCACCTCCACACCATTGGTGGCTCTCTCTTTGAGCACCGCAAACATCTGTTCGAAGAGGCGACTACTCTCAATGCCGAAAAACTCTATGTGGATGAACTTTTGGGCCTTTGCCATATCGCCAAACATACGGGGGAAACACTCCTCGCCATTGTTGAGTATCTCCACACGATTGTGCAGCGTGAGGGCCGAATGGCTGTTGTTGAGCATCAGGGTTATAAGACTGCGATCCAACTCGGCAATGTCGTCACACACGGGCAGCGAACGCAGCTGGTCGCCACAAAGTTTACCCACAAGTTCGTGGTCGAAGAGCTCCTTCTGCATAAAAGTGCGCTCCTTGCGGTGGTTGCGCCCAAAGGCAAGGAAGAGAATCATACCACCCACGGGGAACATCGTGATGACCAAAATCCACGCCAGCGTCTTTACCGGCTCACGCCTGTCGGCAATAACGGCCAATACCATAAAAACGACAAAAACGGTGTATGTGACCGATATTATCGTCCACACATCCGTAAAGCCAAATGCACCATTAATCAGAAACATAGAGTCGTCTTTGGAGGTATAACGCACAAATTTAGCATAAATTTTGTTTATTCGAAAAAGATAGTTACCTTTGTATCAAAATTAAGGGCTTTTAGAGCAAAAAAGGTATTGGGTTTCGACCTCTTTGGGTCGGAATTCATCTTTTTTTTCGCTCCACCCAAAGGAACTAAAAATTATTAATAACAACATAAAAACACAAAAATCATGGCAAACGAAACAATTGTTCTGACCAAAGAGGGTTATAACAAAATGAGAGCCGAATTGGACCAGTTGCGTATTGTTGAGCGACCCAAAGCTGCCGACGCTATCGCCGAAGCACGCGACAAAGGCGACCTCTCCGAGAACGCCGAGTACGACGCAGCAAAAGAGGCACAGCGCAACCTCGAAGAGAAAATTATGCGTATGGAGATGATGCTCGCCAACGCACGAATTATTGACGAGTCGCACCTCGATATGAGCAAAGTGCAGATTCTCAATAAAGTGCGCATCCGCAACACCAAAACCGGTGCCGAGATGGAGTACACCCTCGTAGGCGACCACGAGGCCAACCTTATGGAGGGCAAACTCTCCGTGGAAACCCCCATCGGTCACGCTCTGCTCGGTCACAAGAAGGGCGACAAAGTGGAGGTTCAGGTACCCGTAGGTATTATGGAGTTCGAGATTATCAACATCTCCATCTAATCCACACCTCTTGGTAGTTAAACAATAGGGTAAAAACCGACAGCACACATTGTGTTGTCGGTTTTTTTGTGCCCATATCCCAAAAACTACACGCCTGATTTTCAGTATATTAACAAAATCTCGCAAAAATTTTTGAAAAAAACTCACCCTGCGTGCAACATTTTGCACCCCTTTTGCATCTATAAGACAAGGAGGTCGCCTTTCTCTCCCTTTGGCGGCCAGCCTACCAACTTCAAAATAGGATATGTGCGATGTGTGGCGCGCATATCACACAAAGCGCCCGTTTTCTCTTAAACGGGCGCTTTTCTTTTCTGCCTTTTCTTCGTGTGTCTTCCTTCACACCTTTTTCTTCACACCTTTTTCTTCGCACCTTTTTGTAAAAAGGTGCTGCCAAAAACTTTTGGGAGATACTGCGTATCTCCGCCCAACTTTGCTCAGCCTTAAAGGAGGTCTATGGAGATTAGGGAATTTAGGGAATTTAGGGAACTTAGGGAGTTTAGGGAGTTTAGGGTATTTAAGGAGTCTAAGGCTTTCCCCTTTACTCCTTACTCCTCCCTCCCCTAAGTTAGGGGAGGATGCCCGCAGGCGTGAGAGTGACGCTTTTGTGAGGGTGGTTCTCCTGAAAGTAAAAACGCAGAGAACGGAGGGATTTTTGTGCCAAAAGAAGGAGCGAGTCCGCAGGCGTCGGAGCGACGCACTTGTGAGGGTGGTTCTTTGAAAAGTAAAAATGCAGAGAAGCGAGCGGATTTTAGGCGCACAAGAAAATCTCCCCCGCAGTTTGCTTGACGCAAATGAGGGGGAGATTTATCGCAGTGCAACGCCAAAGACGCCACAACGAGTGCATATCGTAGAGTGATTTTTGTGCCAAAAGAAGGAGCGGCTCCGCAGTTTGCTTGGCGCAAATGAGGAAGCCGCTCTCTGAATTTTGGTGCAAAAAGCACCTACGAGATGTGCTCGTTATATGCGTTTTTTATATTGCCTCGGGAGTCTGCAACAACTCATAGAACTCAATATCGTTCTCTGCCTGAGCTTTCAACTCGGGTTTAGCAGCAACAGCGCTCTTCAAGTAAGCCAAAGCCCTGTCTGCATCACCCTCGCGGTTTGCGATGATTGCGCGAACATAGTCAGCATCTGCACCCTTAACCTCGGCGATAGCAGCCTTAGCACCCTCGATGTTGTTGTCGCAAAGCTCAGCAACTGCGAGGTTGTAGCCGGTGAGTTTACCCTTAGCCTCCTGGTAGTTACCCTCAGCGAGTGCGATAGCACCCTCGGTAGCCTTCACAGCCTCCGAGTTGGCGCTTGCAGCATATTTCTTAGCGGTCTCGATGTCACCCATTGCGAGAGCTACGGTAGCGATGTTACCTGCAACCTCGGGCTGAGCCTCAGCTTTCTCGAAAGCAGCTTTTGCCTCTGCGAGTTTACCCTCTGCTGCGTAGCAAACACCAAGGTTGTTGTATGCGCGAGCGTCGCCATATTTGGTAGCGGCTTTCTCGTAGATAGCGGTCTTCTCAGCAACACAAGGAGTGAGAGTTGCAGCGTGCAAGAGGTGCTCTACATCGAGGCAGTCGCAACCTTTCTTTGCAGCCTCCAAAATCTCCTCGTCGGTCAAACCTGCGTAGGTAGCCTCGATAGCGAAGCGGGTGCGACGCAACTGGGGAAGAATCTCCTCTGCCAACACTTTGAATACTGCGCTCATATTCTGAATCTCTTTGTCGCGCTCTACGGGCGAAGCGTACATTTGGAGAACATTGAGAATGAGGTCTTTGTCCTCAATATCGGAGTTCTCAACCAAAGTTTTGAAGCCGTCCCAGTCCTCGCCATAGGAAGCGATCTCGTAGTTTACGCCCTCGATGCCTTTGAGCTGTTTCTGCATAGCCTTAGCACCGGTTTTGCTACGCTGCTCCGAGAGGCGGTTGTTGAATTTCTCGGGACCATCGGGCGAAGCGTAACCCGAAGCGTATACATTACCAAGGGTGGTGCGCTCTGCAACGCTATTCTCTGCAACGAAATCCTTGAAGAGTTTGATCTGCTCTGCGGTGAGCTGGTTCTTGCGAACGCTCGACGAGTTGATGAGGTATTTAATCTCAGCCTCTGCGCTCTTAACCGAGCTACGCTCGAAGTTACCCTCCGACATTACATAGTTACCATTGGTAACTTTGCCCTCAACGATCTCAACTTTCTCGGGAGTGGTAGTGGTACCGACACCCTGAGCCAAGTTCTGAACTGCGCTTACACCCTTTGCAACAGCGATAGTTGCCCAAGGAGTGAAATCGGGAGTCTCTTTGCACTCGTCGAAGCATTTAGCCTCAACGCGCAACTCCAAAGTACCTACAACGCCTTTGTTGAAGGGGAAAGAGATGTGCTGAGTGTAGGAACCACCCTCGAAACGGCTGATGGCGTCGTAGTTACCAACAACATCCTCACCCTGTACATATTTGGGAGCGCAAACAATCTCCTCCGAGCCGTAAACAAATACGGGGGTAATCTTCAAGATGGTCTCCTCGTCGAAGAACATCTCGGGGAAGGTTACGGTAATGTCAGCCTCAACCATCGAGCCTTTGATGGTCAACACATCGGGGGTGCAGGTTACCTGAACCAAGTCCTGCTTCTTCTGCATTTTCTCATAGCACTCGCCACAGCCAACCAACATAGTTGCGACCATCGAAAGTACCAGACTTACAGTTGCCAATCTTTTCATAATTCTCTGTTTTTCAAATGTTTATTATTGTTACTACTAAATTTCGTTCTTACGAATCTCTTTTTGTACCGATAGTGGTTTAGCTCGGCAAAGCCGTTCTACACCACTATACGACTAACAAAGATAACGGTTTTTTCAAAAAAATCTTTTTTTTCTTTGAAAAAACAGCGATTTAGCACTATTTTTTCTCCCTGCGCTCGGGGCGGTGGCCACCTTTACGCTCGCCCGAATGCTCACCACGGGGGCGTGCGGGACGCTCTGCGGGCTCTACATAACCCTCAGGTTTGGGAAGAAGTACTTTGCGCGAGAGTTTGAGTTTACCGGTTTTGGGATCGCTACCAATGAGTTTAACCTCAATCATATCACCCTCTTTGAGGCCGGTCTCCTCCATAGTCTCGAAGCGTTTGTAGTCAATCTCCGAGATGTGCAACAATGCATCTTTGCCGGGAAGGATCTCAACAAATGCGCCAAATGCCACAATCGAGCGAATCTTGCCGTTGTAAACCTCGCCAATCTCAGGAACAGCTACGATACCGTTAATGCGGGCAAGTGCTGCATCCATACCATCCTTGTCGGTACCGAAGATATCAACAATACCCTTGCCATCTTTCTCGGTGATGGTGATGGTTGTACCGGTGGTCTTCTGAATATCCTGAATGGTCTCGCCACCCTTACCAATAACAGCACCAATGGTATCCTGAGGAATGATAATCTGAACGATGCGGGGAACGAAGGGGCGGAAGTCCTCGCGGGGCTCTGCGATGCACTCGGTGAGTTTGCCGAGGATGTGCATACGGCCCTGGCGAGCCTGCTCCAACGCCTTAGCAAGTACCTCATACGACAGACCATCAACCTTGATATCCATCTGGGTTGCGGTAATACCGTCAGCGGTACCGGTCACCTTGAAGTCCATATCGCCCAAGTGGTCCTCGTCGCCCAAAATATCCGAGAGGATTGCATACCTGTCACCCTCCGAGATAAGGCCCATAGCGATACCCGAAACGGGTTTCTTCATCTTCAAGCCCGAGTCCATAAGCGCCAAAGTACCGGCACATACGGTAGCCATCGACGACGAACCGTTCGACTCCAAAATGTCGCTCACTACACGAACAGCATAGGGGTTCTCCTCGCCTACGGGAACCATAGGTTTCAGAGCCCTCCACGCCAAGTTACCGTGACCAATCTCGCGGCGCGAAAGGCTGCGTGCGGGACGAGCCTCGCCGGTCGAGAAGGGAGGGAAGTTATAGTGGAGAACGAACTGCTCGCTACCCTGAGCAAGCACCTCGTCAATCATCTTCTCATCGAGTTTGGTACCGAGAGTTACGGTCGAGAGCGACTGGGTCTCACCACGAGTGAAGACAGCCGAACCGTGAGCGCAGGGAAGAACGCCAACCTCGCACCAGATGGGGCGAATCTCGTCGGTCTTACGGCCATCGAGGCGTTTACCCTCGTCGAGAATCATATTGCGCATAGCCTTCTTCATAACCTCATCGTGGAAGTAGCGGTGAATCATACCCTTCTTCTCCTCCAACTCCTCCTCGGTGAACTGCTCGCAGAACTCGGCCTCCAAAGCCTCGAAAGCCTCGCTACGCTCGTGTTTAGCGCTACCTGCGGTTGCAATGGCGTATGCCTTGTCGTAGGTCTCGGCAATAACTTTTGCCTTCAACTCCTCGTCGTTTACCTCGTGGCAGTACTCCCTCTTAACATCTTTGCCCAACTCTTTTGCGAGCTCAATCTGAGCCAAGCACTGGGGTTTGATAGCCTCGTGAGCGGCCTTGATAGCCTCCAACATATCTGCCTCGCTAACCTCCTTCATCTCACCCTCAACCATAAGGATATTGTCGTAGGTTGCACCAACCATAAGGTCGATATCGGCATCTTTGTTCTGCTCAAAAGTGGGGTTAATGATAATTTCGCCATTCACCCTTGCAACCCTCACCTCGGAGATGGGGCACTCGAAGGGGATGTCCGACACTGCAAGTGCTGCCGAAGCTGCCAAACCTGCGAGTGCATCGGGCTGAATATCTTTTGCAGCCGAAATGAGGTTTACGGTAACAAACACCTCTGCGTGGTAGTTCGAGGGGAACAAGGGGCGCAATGCGCGGTCGATGAGCCTCGACACCAAAATCTCGCTATCCGAGGGGCGTGCTTCGCGTTTGAGGAAGCCACCGGGGAAGCGACCTGCTGCTGCATATTTCTCGCGGTACTCTACCGAAAGGGGCATAAAGTCGCAATCATCCTTTGCGTCTTTTGCTGCTACAACGGTAGCGAGCAACATAGTGTCACCCTGCTGAACGATAACCGAACCGTCAGCCTGTTTGGCATACTTGCCAGTCGAAATGGTAATCTCGCGCTCTGCGTCGAGCTTGATTACCTTCTTGATTTCATTGTACAACATCTTTTTTTCGTCTAATATATTTGCATCCAAAAATGTAATTTCTAAACACAAAGCAAAGGCAAGTACCCTACTTGGAACATTGCCTTTGCTGTTGCATCACTCAGTGCGCGTAGATTATTTACGGATACCAAGAGCTTTGATGATAGCCCTGTAACGCTCAATATCTACTCGTTTGAGGTAGTCGAGCAACTGACGGCGTTTACCTACAAGACGAAGAAGTGCACGCTGGGTGCCGTAGTCGTGACGGTTCTGCTTCATGTGCTCGGTAAGGTGGTTGATACGGTAGGTAAAAAGTGCTACCTGGCTCTCAGGCGAACCAGTATCTACTTTCGATGCACCGTACTGACCGAAAAGCTCCTGCTTTTTCTCTGCGTTCAAATAACTCATTGTTTTGTAAAAATTTAGTTATGTTCCACTTTACGACGAATCCGCCTTATCGAATATCGCCAAAGCGTGGCGCAAAAGTACAAATAAAATTGAAAACTGAAAATTGAAAATTGAAAATTTTTTGATTTTTAGTGCATTATGAGTATTTTTTCATCCCGAAACACCACCTATTTACCAAAATATAATCCGCGCCGGCAGGCATACCACATTTTTCAATTTTCAATTTTCAATTTTCAACTCTATATTTGTGGTATGAAATCTTCGAAAATAATCATACCCATTTTGTTGGCCTTGGCTGTGGTGACACTCATTGCCAAAGACTGCCAACGCAACGCCCTCCAACCCGCACAACCCTCTGTAACTCTGCGAGGTGAGGCCCTCGGCACCTTCTACCAAATCTCTGCCGTAGGCTCTCTGCCCGACACTTTTCAGAGGAGTCTGGACTCGCTGTTTGAGGTTGCCAACCGCTCGATGAGCATCTTCGACAGGAGTTCGCTGCTGAGTCGCATCAATCGTGGCGAAACTGCGGTTGCCGACGACCATATTATACATTGTGTGGAGGTGGCCCAAAAAGTGAGCCAAATCTCCGACGGAGCATACGACATCACCATCAAACCCCTTGTGGAGGCTTTCGGTTTTGCGGGCAAAAATCCCGACTACTCGGTCAATATCGACTCACTGTTGCAGTTTGTGGGTTACGAAAAGCTCTCGGTGGAGGGCAACACCATCCACAAGAGCGATCCGCGAGTAACCATCGACCTCAACTCCATTGCCAAAGGTTACACAGTAGATTTGGCAGCCCGATTGGTGGAGAGCACAGGGTGCGAAAACTACCTTGTGGATATTGGTGGAGAGATATATTGCAAGGGCACAAACCCTCGTGGCGAGAGGTGGGGTGTGGGTATCGAAACCCCCTTCGAGGGCAATTTCTCGCTCACGGGCGAACATATCACAACGGTTGTAAGGGTGACCAACATCGGTATGGCAACAAGTGGCAACTACCGCAACTTCCGCACCGACTCCGAAGGCAACAAATACACCCACATCATCAACCCCCGAACGGGCAAAAGCACCACATCTTCGCTCCTCTCGGCTACGGTTTTGGCAGAGAGTTGCACGCTGGCCGACGCCTACGGAACAATGTTTATTGCCCTTGGCTTGGAGCGCTCGCGCGAGGTGGCCGAAAGAGAGGGTATCGCTGCCCTCTTCATCTACGACGAGGGGGGTAAGATGAGGGTGGAAAAAACCAAAGCTTTTGAATTCAAAATTGAGAAATAGCGATGACGAACGAAGAGATACAGATTTTGCAGGGACTCAATCCTGCACAGGAGGCCGCGGTGAGGGATTTTCAGTCGCCCTCGCTCATTGTGGCTGGTGCGGGCTCGGGCAAAACAAGGGTGCTGACCTGCCGTATTGCGTGGATGATTGCACAAGGCGTGGCTCCGTACAACATTATGGCCCTGACCTTTACGAATAAGGCTGCACGCGAGATGCGTGAGCGTATAACCGCAATGATTGGCGAGGATAGGAGTCGTTATATTTGGATGGGCACATTCCACTCCATATTCCTCAAAATACTCTACAACGAGGTTGAGAAGATTGGTTATCAGCCCAACTTCACAATCTACGACACGGGGCAGACCGAGAGCCTCATCAAGAGTATCATCAAGGAGATGCAACTCAGCGACGAGGTTTACAAACCCCGCGATGTGCGTTCGCGCATATCGCTCGCCAAGAACAACCTTGTAACGCCCGCCTCCTACGAGGCCTCGGCACAGCTTATGGAGGAGGACAAGAAACGCCGACAGCCCCAATTCTGGCAGGTCTACAAGAACTACTGTATGCGCTGCAAGCAGAATAATGCGATGGATTTCGACGACCTCTTGCTCCTTACAAACATACTCTTCCGCGACCATCCCGAGGTGCTCCAAAAGTACCGCGAGCGTTTCCCCTACATTCTTGTGGATGAGTATCAGGACACCAACTACGCCCAATACCTCATTGTGCGCAACTTGGCTGTGGGCTCGGCAAACATCTGTGTTGTGGGCGACGATGCGCAGAGTATCTACTCTTTCCGAGGTGCCAAAATCGAAAACATCTTCCGCTTTCAGAAAGATTTTCCCAATGCCCGCATCTACAAGCTCGAACAGAACTACCGTTCGACGCAGACCATTGTGGATGCCGCCAACAGCATCATAGAGCACAACAAAAACCGCATCAAAAAGCGCGTTTTCTCCGAAAACTGCAAGGGCGAGAGGATAAAAGTTTTCCGCGCCTACACCGAGGGCGAGGAGGCTCAAATGGTTGCAAACGGCATCCGAGGGGCTCATATTGCCGACGGAGGCAACGATTGGAGCAACATTGCCGTTCTCTACCGCACCAATGCCCAATCGCGCCCATTGGAGGAGGCTCTGAGAAAGCGCAATATCCCCTATCGTATCTTTGGAGGTCAGTCTTTCTATGACCGCAAAGAGGTTAAAGATCTGATGGCATATTTCAAAACCATTGCCAACCCGAAGGACGACGAGTCGTTGCTGCGCATCATCAACTTCCCCGCACGCGGCATTGGAGATGTGACCATTGGCAAAATCAGGGCTTTGGCCGCAAGCAAGGGCGTGAGTATGTGGGAGGCTATGAAGAACTCCACCCCCGAGGAGCAGGCTGCTATGGGTAAGAAGGTTGGAGAATTCTATGGGCTAATATCCTCGCTGTCGCTCCTGCGTAGCGAAAAGACGCTCTATGAGTTTGGTATGGAGGTGGCAAGCCGTAGCGGTATTCTCTCGCTCTACAAACTCAACCCCTCGCCCGATAGCGAAAACGCCCTCCAACACATCGAAGAACTCCTCAACTCTATGCAGGACTACCGCCACAACATCATTGAGGTTGCAGGCGAAGAGGAGATTCACGAGCCCTCGTTGGAGGAGTGGTTGCAGAACATCTCGCTCATTACGGATATGGACGGTGGCGACAACGAGAATGGTCGCAACTGGGTGACACTCCTCACGGCCCACTCTTCGAAAGGTTTGGAGTTCGACCATATATTTATTACGGGTATGGAGGAGAATCTCTTCCCGAGCGTCATATCGCTCACCTCGCCCGAGCAGGTCGAGGAGGAGCGAAGGCTCTTCTATGTGGCACTCACCCGTGCCAAGATTGACGCAACGATTACCTTTGCACAGTCGCGCTTCAAGTGGGGCAGCATGGAGTTTAGTCGCCCCAGCCGATTCCTCAAAGAGATAGACCCCCGTTATCTCGACCTCCGATACGATGACGACGATGATGACAACGAGCGCGAGAGTAGCCGAGGCCGCGAGCAGATTGACGACCTGCGTCGCCGTTTCGACCAGCGACAAGGGCGAACTATTGTTGACCGCCGAGAGTTCCAGAGCAGCCGACAACTACACCCCACGCCCACTCCCCAGCGTCCCGTAGCACCCCAACGCCCCGACCTATCGAAGTTCAGGAGTGTGGGTGTGCGCACCGAGGCCGAGAGCACAACGGTGGAGAGTGCGGGCCTCTATTCCGTAGGTCAGAGGGTTAGCCACGCGCGTTTCGGCATAGGAACAATAGAGGCTATCGAAAGACTCACCTCGGACACCAAGATAACCGTACTCTTCGACGCTCCCGAGCACGGCAGAAAGTCGCTCTTGGCAAAATATGCCAAGTTGAGAATTGAAAATTGAAAATTGAAAATTATGGTGCGCCCACGGCGCAGGTATTAAAAAAGATACCCGTGAACAGGGCGGGAAGAATAACAGGAGTGCAAAGAGAATTGAAAATTGAAAATTGAAAATTATGGTGCGCCCACGGCGCAGGTATTAAAAAAGATACCCGTGAACAGGGCGGGAAGACCGCCATTTTATTAAGAGAAACACACCATTGCCTCTCGGGTATTAAAAAAGATACCCGTGAACAGGGCGGGAAGAATAACAGGAGTGCAAAGAGAATTGAAAATTGAAAATTGAAAATTATTCTTTAATGCCCTTAAATCTTTTATCAAAATGAAAAGAGCAGAAAGATATAGTGGTATAATTGAGTATTTCAGCAAGGCTATGCCTGTGGCGGAGAGCGAACTCAACTTTCGCTCGCCCTACGAGTTGGTGGTTGCCGTGATGCTCTCGGCGCAGTGTACGGACAAGAGGGTAAACCTCACAACGCCCGCACTCTTTGAGCGTTTCCCCTCGGCAGAGGAGTTGGCAAAGGCAACCGCAGAGGAGATTTATCCCTACATCCGCAGCATCTCCTACCCCAACAACAAGGCCAAAAACCTCGCGAAGATGGCTCGTATGTTGGTTGAGGAGTTTGGTGGCGAGGTGCCCGACACGGTTGCCGAGTTGGAGCGTCTGCCGGGTGTGGGGCGCAAAACGGCAAATGTTGTGGCCTCGGTGCTGTTTGGCAGAGAGGTGATGCCCGTCGACACCCATGTTTTCAGGCTCTCGCGCAGAATTGGTCTTACCGTTGGGGCCAAAACCCCGCTGCAAGCCGAAGAGCAGCTCGAAAAGGGTTTTCCCAAGCACCTACTGCCCATAGCACACCATTGGCTCATACTGCACGGCAGGTATGTCTGCACCGCCCGCAAGCCCCAATGCGCGGAGTGTGGCATTAGGCAGTGGTGCAAATCGGCACCCAAAGAATTGGCATAGCAGGAGTCTACACTAAAAGTTTTTGGCAGTACTTTTTTACAAAAAAGTGCGAAAAATACTCTCTAAAAAATGAAACAATACAAGGCACGAGGGATTATCCTCAGCACCCTCAAATATGGCGAGTCGTCGATGATTGCCCACATTCTGACGGATGTGGCGGGCAGGCGTGGCTATATGGTACAGGGGTTGGGCAAGGGTAAGAGTGGCTCACAAGGCAAGGGGGCGCTCTTTCAGCCTATGTTCCTTGTGGAGTTTGTGGGGTTGGAGAGCAACAAGATGGACCTCGACCGTATGAAGGAGGTAACACTCGCCGAACCGCTCCACTCCATACCCTTCGATGTGCGCAAAAGCACCATTGCACTCTTTATGGCGGAGGTGCTCTATAAACTCGTGCGCGAGGTGGAGCCCAACTCGCCCCTTTTCGACTTTGTCTACGCTTCGGTGGTGGCGCTCGATGGGATGCAGGAGGGAGTCTTCAACTTCCACCTGTGGTTTATGGTCGCCCTGAGTCGCCATCTGGGTTTCTACCCTTCGGGGGACTACGAGGAGGGTATGTTTTTCGATATTGAGGCGGGGTGTTTCTCACACCTAACGCCCTCCAATGGACTCTATATCAACGCCGACAACACACTCCTGCTCCACCGTCTTATGGAGTGCGAGCCCGAGGATGTGGCGCAGATAGGGCTCTCGCGCGTGCAGCGCAAAGAGTTCCTCGCCTCACTCCTCGCCTACTTCGGCTACCATCTCGACACCATTCACTCCCTATCCTCGCTCCGAATACTCTCGGAGGTGTTTTAGTGAAAGAGTAATTGAGTATTTCGGTGGGGGTTATTTCAATCTTTTGATGTGTTTGTCGGTGGGCTGTGCCTCGCGGATGGATATCGCAAAGCCACCACCACGCACCATTCTAATCTCCGTTTTGCTCTTGGCGTTTACCCTACCCTCGTAAATAACATAGGCCTCGGGATTGGTGGCATAGTCGGCATCCTTGGCATCGGCATAGACCTTAGCAACATACTCCTTACCTTTGTCGAGGAAGTCAAACACAACCTCCAATGTGCGGGCATTTTCGTCGGTAACGCCTCCCACAAACCAACTGTCGGAATTTTTATCCTTGCGAGCAATAACGATGTAGTCGCCGGGCTCTGCCGCAAGGTAGCGACTCTCGCGCCACTCCACAGGCACATCCACAATGAATTGGAATGCGTCGATGTAGCGCTCGTAGTTCTCGGGCATATCTGCTGCCATCTGCAAAGGCGAATACATTGTGACATAGAGAGCCAGCTGATTGGCGAGGGTGGATAGCACCTTGGACTTATTGTGTGGTGCGAAGGTCGATATGTCCATTCGGAAAATACCGGGCGTAAAATCCATAGGGCCTCCCTGCAATCGGGTGAAAGGCAGGATTGTCACATGGTGGGGGTGCGAGCCGCCAAAGGCCTGATGCTCTGTACCTCGTGCCGACTCGTTACCTATGAGGTTGGGCCAGGTGCGGCAGAGTCCTGTGGGGCGTGTAGCCTCGTGAGCGTTCAGCATAATTTTATACTCGGCAGCCTTTTCGAGGGCATATTGGTAGTGGTTGTTCATCAGCTGCCCGAAGTGGTACTCGCCACGAGGGAAGATGTTGCCCACATAGCCGCTCTTTACGGCGTTGTAGCCATTGTCGACCATAAATTGGTAGGCTTTGTCCAGGTGTCGTTCATAGTTTCGGATGCTCGACGAGGTTTCGTGGTGCATCATAAGTCGCATACCTCTCTCGCCCGCATACTTCTGCAACTCGTCGAGGTCGAAATCGGGATAGGGGGTTACAAAGTCGAAGACATAGTCTTTGTGGTGCCCCGACCAATCCTCCCAACCGACATTCCAGCCCTCCACGAGGAGCTGACTGAAACCATATCGGCTCGCAAAGTCGATGTAGCGCTTAACATTCTCGGTGGTTGCGCCGTGCCTATTGTGGGGTTTGAGCGACGCAAAGTCGGTGTCGGCGAGCTTGATGTTGCCCTCGGTAGCATACGACCAGCGACTCTTGCCCGCAATGAGTTCCCACCACACACCCATATACTTAACGGGTTTAATCCACGAGGTATCCTCAATTTTGCAAGGCTCGTTGAGATTGAGCGTAAGTCGCGAGGCGAGAAGTTCTCTTGCGTCGTCGGTAATCACACCCGTGCGCCAAGGCGTCACGCAGGGAGTCTGCAAATAGCCCTTGTTGCCGATAGCATCGGGCGTGAGCCACGAGGTGAAAGTTTTGGTGTCGGGGTTATAGACGAGGTGCATACACGAGTAGTCCACAAGGGCCGCCTCGTGGAGGGTGATGTAGATACCCTCGTCGGACTTCATTGTGATTGCCGTCTGCACGCCCCAATCCGAGAAACGAGTGGTCGAGGCATTGTCGGTATTCCACTTTGCCGAAATAGCGCCAATCTCCGAGAGTCGCGAGTCGAAGTAGTCATACTCCTGCGTATCGTAGTCGCCGGGGATCCACAGAGCCTTGTGGTCGCCCGTCAGCGCAAACTCGGTGCGCTCCTCAGCGACGGTGAAATAGGTCAATTTCTTCTGGCGGGGGAACTCGTAGCGCAAACCAAAGCCGTCGTCATACACTCGAAAACGGATATCCATAGTGCGTCCCACTTTGTTCTGCACAAGATGCACAAGGAGTTCGTTGTAGTGGTTGCGGATGTGGGTTTCTTCTCCCCACACGGGCTCCCACACCTCGTCGAAAGTCGCCTCCTCGATGCTCACTACCGAGAAACCCTCCAAAAGGTCCTGAGCCCCTTGCAGGTCGAAGCCCAGACGACTTGCTCGGATTACGGGCGCACCCTTGTAGTCCACTGCATAAGTGGGCACACCGTCGTTAATGGCGAAGGAGAGTTGCATCTTTCCGTTGGGCGACGATACCGTCTGTGCCCAAAGATTCATTGTGGCAGTTGCCACCCAAAGTGCTGCCAGGAGTGTCAAAAGTCTTCTCATTTATCTCGGTTTTATGATTTCATATCGACGGAGCACAAAGATAAGACTTGTATCTCAAACGGCCAAATTGTCAAATTCAAGAGCAAAGAGAGTTGGAAATTGAAAATTGGAAATGGAAAATGGAAAATGGAAAATTGAAAATTGCGGTGCGCCCCTATGGGCGCGGGTAACAAAAAAGATACCCGTGAACAAGGGGGGCAGGACAAGTGCGGTAGATGTCAACCGTCTGCCTATGGTGGTCGTGGCAAGACAAAAAAAGGAGCGACTCCTTTGTGGGAGTCGCTCCAAAAGTTATTATTCAACCAGCTGATTAGTTGATCGAACCGGTACCCTCGTTGAAGTTAAGAGTTACGGTCTGACCAGCGGTTACAGGAACAGCAGTCTGGTCGCCACCGGTACCACGGTAAGCAATCTCACCATCGTAGATGTTGAACTCAGCCTGCCACCACTCAGCACCTGCGATAGGCACATACATACGGAGGTCACCCGCAGCGGTAGTAGTGATGGTTGCAGTACCATCGGCATTGAGAGTGAAGGGGTGTGCACCTGCATCCCAGCTACCAAATGCGTTACCCATACCGTAAACCTCAGCAGCAGCAATATCGATTGCCTGTTTGCCCTCGATGTGGTTTACATAGATGCGATAGAAGCCATTCTCTGCAACAGTAAAGCCGTCACCGTCGGTGGTGAGGTTCGAAGTAGCATAGGTGTTGAATACGGTCTCCTCGCCACCCAAAGTCTTAACGAGTGTGTACTTGGTACCTGCGGTCAAGTAGCGAACAATCCACTCTTCGCCACCTTTAACAGCTACAAACAAGTTCTCTTTCTCGCCCAAACCTTTGATAACGGTCTTAGTGGGAAGCTCCGACTCCAATTTAACGGTGTGTTTGAAAGCGTTAGCAACCGAACCAGCGCTGGGCTTCCAAGTAAGAGTGATGGTATAGATACCATTCTTGGGAGTCTCTGCGATGTTGCCACCGGTGTTCGAGAGTTTGCCATCGGTTACACCAAGACCAACCTCTGCCTTAACAAGGTTATCAATATCGAGGTTGATTTTCCAACCGTTGCACGAAGCGAATTTGAACTCAGCGCCAGCACCCATAATCTGCTCCTCGAAGAGATAGGTAACGCTACCGTCGGCATTAACGGTCTCAACACCCTCGGTGAAGCCCCAACCGTTCATACCACCACGAACGCCCCATTTAGCACGCTGGATGATAATCTGGGGATACTCCAAGTCCTCCATGAAGTTGTTGTCGAGCACGATGTGATACATACCGGTCTCTTTAACCTGCATTGCGGGAACATCGGTAGCAACGGTACCAACCTCCATCTGACCTGCCAGAATCTTCATATTTGGGTTGTCTGCGAAGTTCTTGCATTCGGGGTCATTTTCGTCGTAACCGTAGTTAACCTCTTTCAACTCTGCACCATAGTAGATGTAGTTACCTGCCGAGTACTCAACAAGCGAGAAATCCTTGTTAGCCTCCAACCAGATATATTTCTCATACATACCGGTACGAACAGTTTTGGTAACCTCGTTCGAACCAGCTGCCATCTGGTTTACGGGAAGGAACTCCTCAGTACCTACTGCATCACCATAAACGAAGAAGCCGTCGAATACAACAGGACCGTTGGGACCCTGAGGCTCATCGGGACCGCAAGCAACCATGCCTGCCATCAGTGCCATAGCACCGAACAAATACAAAAGTTTTTTCATAATTGGTTTTTGTTTATAAAAAAGTGGTTAATAAAATAAAGTGTGTGTTCTATTTAACGGTGTCGTAACCCTCGTTCTGAGTCCAAACACGCTGACCATCGTCGCCAATGAGCGATTTCTGCAATACCGAGCGGGGGATAGGATACCACTTGGTAAACTTATCCTTCTTGGTTACATACTGGAAGTCGTAGAACTTATCGTAGCGGATAAGGTCGCGGCGGCGTACCATCTCCCAAGTAAACTCACGACCACGCTCGTCGAGAATGAGATCCAAGGTCAAACCTGCACCATAGGCCTCCTCGAAAGTAGAGCCACCATAAGCAAACGAACGAGCTTTCAAGGTCTGGAAGTCGGGATCGGTAGCAAAGCCACTCTGGCCATTACCACCACGCAAAATTGCCTCCTCCTTCATCCAGAGCACATCGGCATAGCGCATCAGCACAAAGTCGTTCTCGCTATATTTGTAGGTACCGGTCTTGTCAATCTCCCACTTGTTGAGGCGTGCGCCATCGAGGTTGTGGGTATCCGAAGGACGACCATTGCTCTCGGTAATCTCGGGACGGATGATGGTGGGCTCTTTGTAGTCCTCGTCGACATACATAGCCGCAACCGAGCGATTAGCCTTCTGCTCGGCAGTAGCACTTGCCTTATAAACAGGGCCTACAAACCAACCCCACTGTTTCTGGTTACCCGTACCGTTCTTCTCGGTACCCATACCGCGAACATCGTTCTCGTTGTAGAGCTCCAAGAACTCGGGGCGAGCACAGAAACCATTCCAAGTGTCGAGAATCATTCCGTATGCCTGCTGAACGCCATAGTGGTGAGTGTTGGCAACAATACGCAACTTGTTGCTCATACTACCCTTGCTACGCTCGTCGAAGTCTGCCATACCGTTGTCTACTACAACAAAGATGTTCTCCTTGCTCGACTCGTTGAGAAGCTTGAAGTTAGTGAAGTAGTCGGGCTCGATGCTATACGACTTAACACTCTTGCCGTCTGCATCTTTGGGCGAAATTACCAAGTCGCAGCACTCAACAGCACAATCGTAGAAGCTCTTGCTACCATCCCACCTTGCGGGCAAAAGGCGCAATTTGGCGTGTGCCTCCTTCTCCTCCTTGGTTGCATTGGCTGCAAGTTCGGGAATCTCGTCAACAAAGATGTTGCTGGGGAAGACATTGGTCATATCACAACCATACGACTCGGCATTCAGATAGAGCCTTGCCAACAGAGCATAGGCAAAACCCTGCGAAGTACGACCATAGTTTGCAGCACGGTTGCCGTTGTCAACAATGGTCATATTGGGAGCATTGCGCTCCAAGCACGATACGAGGTACGACCAAGTGAGCTCGGGAGTGTTCATAGGACCTACAACCTCCTCGAATACCTCGGTGTAGGGAATACGGCCAAAGCACTCAAAGAGAAGGTAGAAGTAGTAGGAACGCAACACCTCAACCTCGCCAACATACTGAGCATAAACCTCGGGAGAAAGAATGTCTTTTGCCAATTCGAGGTTTTTGAGCACAAGGTTACACGACACAGCACCCGAAATGGTGGTGTCCCAAATGTTCTTGATAGCGTCGCCACGGAAGTCCCAAGTGTGGTCGTTCTGCTGCATCCAGTAACCACCGTCGTTCCAGTCGTTACCTTTGTTACGAGGTACGCAAAGGCCCTCGTCGGCCGAAATAGTTACCAGGCCCCAATAACCCCAGTGGTCGTGAATCCATTTGAGGTCGGCGTAGCACTGACCTACAAGAAGAACAACATTCTCCTCATTGGCCAACATATCCTCAACGGTGGGGTTACCGTAATTATCCTCCTCCAACAAGTCGGAGCACGAGGTCATCGAAAGAGTGGCTACGGCTGCCAATATGTAAAATAACTTTTTCATATTCTTCTGTCGGATTTATTAGTTAAAGGTAAGGTTTACACCGAACAACACGGTTGCAACGGTGGGATAGAAATCGCAGTAGTCGATACCGGCACTCCATACACTGTTGGTATCAACCTCGGGGTCGAGACCGCTATACTTGGTAAGAGTCAGTACATTCTGGGCGGTAAGGTATACGCGAAGAGTCTCAATCGAAGAGTTCTTAGGCAACTTGTGGGTGTAACCGATGGTGATATTGTCCACTTTCAGATACGAACCATCCTCCAAGTAGTAGTCCGAGAAGTTGGCCTTGTTGGCGTAGGTAACCTGTTTGCCATTAACATCGTGCATAAAGAGGTTGTCCGACTGCATAGGACGGGGACCGTATGCCCAACGGGTGAGGTTCAACACATCGTTGCCAAAAACACCACGCATAAAGATTGTAGCGTCGAAGTTCTTGTAGCGGAAAGTGTTGTTCCAACCGTAAGTAAACAAAGGCTGTGCGTTACCAATAACCTGGCGGTATGCCTCAACTGCGGTGTCGTCGTTTGCGTAACCACCTGCGGGAGTCGAGTAAATCCAGCTGCCGGGGATGCCGCTCACAGCACCATCCTCGTCGATGAACAAGAATTTCATACCATAGAATGCACCTACCGACTGGCCCTCGATAAGAATCTGGGTGTCGGTGTTCATAATACCGTTCTCGCCAACGCCACCCGACGAAGTCTCCTTATAGTTGAAGCCCTTGCTGGGGTCGGAGAGTTTGGTGATGATGTTGCGGTTGAACGAGATGGTGGGGGTGGTGGTCCAAGTGAAGTCCTTGCTGCGGATTACATCGGCGTTGAGCACCAACTCCACACCGTAGCTATCCATCTGGCCTGCGTTAGCAAGCAGCGTGGGATAGGTGTAGGGAGGGGTGGGAACCTCGTAGTCCCACAACAGGTCGCGGGTCTGACGATAGTAAACATCCAACGAACCATAGAAGCGGCTCTGGTCGAATGCGTAGTCCAAACCAATGTTATACTCGTGTTTCTTCTCCCAGCGGAGGTCGGGGTTCACATTCTGGCTAACACCATAGGTGTAAACATACTTGCCGTCGTACCAGAAAGTACCACCGTTCGAAAGCATCGCCACCGAGCGGAGGTCGCTATTGAGGTTGTTACCGGTAACACCCCAACCCAAACGGAGTTTCAGGTCGTTTACATAGTCGTTACCCATCATAAACTCCTCCTCGTTGATGCGCCAACCAAACGAAACGGCGGGGAACCAACCCCACTTATTGTTGGCACCAAAGCGCGACGAACCCTCGCGACGAATAGAAGCCGAAAGGAGGTATTTGCCATCGTACGAGTAGTTCACACGACCAAAGGCTGCTGCCAAGGTGTTGGAGTTGCGATACGAGCCCACATTGAGGTAGGTCTTCTCGGCATCACCGTTACCAATCTGGTAGTATTTCATACCGGGTGTTGGGAATCCCTTGTTCGAGATGTTCATACCATCGTACATGAAGTGCTGGTACGAAACACCGGCAACAGCAGTGATGCTGTGAACATCATACGACCATACATAGTCCAAAGTCGCCTCGAAGAGTTTGGTGCGGCTCAAATCGGAACTGCGACCGGCCTTACCCGAGCCCTCGATGTCGGTGTTGATGACACCGTTGTACCAGTAGGAGTAGTTGTCGCCCTCCTCAATAGCACCAAAGGCACTAAGTTTCAGACCGTCAACAAGCTGATAAGAAGCCTTAACCGAGCCACGGAAGAAGTTGCCATCCTGATAGCTCTCCCTATTCATCATATTCTCAACAGGGTTGGTAATACCTGTGCCCTGGGGATGATAGAAACCGTTCTCCTGATTTGCATCATAGATGGGGAGTGTGGGGTTGATGATGGCTGCCTGTTTGAAGTCGCCACAGAAGAAGTCGTTGCGGTAGTTCATATACGAAAGGTCGTACTGCAACTCCAACTTGCCGTCCAAAGCCTTCTGCGAAGCCGAAATTTTAGCCATCAACTCCTCGCGGTTCGAGGTCTTGGCAATACCCTGAGCGTCCTTATACGAAACAGCTGCACGATAGTTGAAGTTGCTTGCCGAACCCGAGATTGCCACATTGTGGTGGTGGGTAATTGCCACATCGCGGGTCAGAGCATCCATCCAATCGGTTCTGTGAATCATACTGTCGGGCTTGGTGCCGGCAGGAGCGTCCTCGGCAAGAGGCATCGCAAACTTGTGGATGGTGGGTTTGATAAGACCACCGGTGCTCTCTTCGAGGTTGATGAACTCCTCGGGAGTAGCCATACCCATATCGCCATTGCGAACCGATGCCGAAACATAGCCCGAATACTCAACGGTAGTCTTAGCCTCCTTCGAGAAGTTCTCGCCGCGCTTGGTGGTGATGATAATCACACCGTTGGTACCACGAGTACCATAGATAGCCGCTGCCGAACCGTCTTTGAGGACATCCATCGAAGCAATCTCGTCGTTGGAGATATTGTCAATGCTGCTTACGGGCACACCGTCAACAATGAACAAAGGCGAGGTACCTGCACCCTTATCGAGGGTGGAGAAACCACGAATCTGCATACTATAACCGGTACTGGTGGGGTCCGAAGTGGTCTTGATGATGTTAAGACCTGCAACCTTACCCTGCAACATACCCACGGGGTTGGTCTTGATACCCTGGTTGAAGTCCTCCGATTTGATGCTTGCCACCGAACCGGTAACCTCTTTCTTCTTCTGCGAGCCGTAACCCACCATCACAATCTCCTCAATCTGCTGTGCGCTCTCTTGGAGAGTGAAGTTGATGGTCGTACGACCTGCAACGGGCTCGTAGATGTCGGTATAACCAACATAACTTACCCACAAAGTGGCGTTTTTGTCAACATTGATGGTGTAGGAACCGTCGTAGCTGGTGATAGTACCCAAGCCACTCGCCGCATCCACAACAGTTGCACCAATGACAACCTCGCCCTTGGCATCCTTCACCACGCCCGAAACAGAGGCCTTCTGTGCAAACGAACTCGCACCGAAAACCACAAGTGCCGAGACCAGCAAAAGTGCCTTTCTAAAACTTAGTAGCTGTTTTAACATAAGCGAAAAGTTTATTGTTAATTTTGTTTAAGTAGTTTGTTTCTGCTTTTTATTTGCCAATTGGCCATTGGCAAAAATAGTATTTTAATTGTAAATATAGGTATACCCCCGAAAAAAAGTCGGTTTTGAGGGACAAACCACCCGTTTTGTGCGACGGGTGGTGTCGCCTCATCCCTGCAACCTATCGTCCCGAAGAGGCAATCATACCCTTAATCAGCTGATTAAGGCCCTCCTCTTTGAGGAGCTCCTCGACGGTCAGGTGCATCCTATATCGCCAATAGTGGTTGGGGATTGCGGGAATGTTGATACGCTCGCTCTCCACATCCTCCTTGCGAACACTCTCATCCATTGCAAGCCAATCCTGCAAGGGAAGAATTGTGAGTGCTGCGGGCGAAAGCAGGTGGTTACTTACAATCGTGCGGCAAATCTCGCCATTAGCCTCGGCGGGAGCGCCACCCTGTTTCCAGAGAATTTCGTTGTAGAACGCCTGGGTTACCTCCCTATCCTCGCGCCACCAGCCACGAATGGTGCTCGTATCGTGCGAGCCTGTCGTGCAGACCGAAGCGTAGGGATAGCGGTTGGTGTAGCCAAACTTGTTCTTGGGATCCTTGGGCATCCTCTGAACCTCCAACGAGAGAATTCCGAGATTCTGCATAACGGGGCCCACGCAGTCGGGCACCATACCGAGGTCCTCGCCACAGCACATCATATTGGTTGCATCCACAAGTGCGGGGAGTTTCTCCATTGCAAGTGCGCCCCAGAAGTCGTTGTGGCGACGATAGAAGAAGTCGTTGTAGAGTTCGTTGAACCTCTCCTTCTCCCACTGCGAGAGCCACTGATAGCTCTTGGTATTCTGTGCCGAAATGCGGGGGTGGAAGTGGCCGGGCTTGCGGGGATCCTCAATAAAGAGCACCTCGCCCGTAAGACCAAACAGCGCCTTCATTGCCCTCTCGTTCTTACCTGCCAAAGCGGCCTGAATCTGACGCTGAGTGCGGTATTCGGGTTTGAGCGAGAAGTATCCGTTGTCCTTTGCATCCAAATATGGGGTCCAATCCTCGCCACCGAAGAACTCGCCGAGGTAGTCCCAATGAATCTGGGGCTCAACATACCTGTCACGGTTCATAGGCATACCTCTCTGTGCCAACTCTTCGTAGCTGAAAGGCATTGCGGGGTTAAAGTAGCCGAGCAGGCCCACAACCGACTCCATAGGAATCTCCCAAATGCGGAAGAAGCCGAGGATGTGGTCGATACGATAGAGGTCGAAG
This sequence comes from Tidjanibacter sp., assembly GCA_045659085.1. GTDB lineage: Bacteria > Bacteroidota > Bacteroidia > Bacteroidales > Rikenellaceae > Tidjanibacter. The sequence goes on along the minus strand of JAZOWE010000025.1, from coordinate 24,576 downwards.
TAGTCGGCCATCTTCTCGAAGCGGCGTTTCCACCAAGCGTAGCCATCCTGAGCCATAACCTCCCAGTTGTAGGTGGGGAAGCCCCAGTTCTGACCATCTGCCGAGAAATCATCTGGTGGAGCACCCGCCTGGCAGTTCATATTGAACAAGCGTGCATCGCTCCAAGCCTCCACCGAGTCACGCGAGATACCGATTGGAATATCACCTTTGAGCACCACGCCGAGCGAGCGGCAGTATGCCACACTCTCTTTGAGCTGACGGTCGAGCTGGTACTGCAACCAATAGTAGATAGCCACTTTGTTGTACTCCTTAAACTCGGGGTTGCAGAGTTTTGCGATAAGTTTTGCGCTATACTCCGACTCTTTGCCCCACTCGTGGAAGTTGGCAGTACCCTTCTTATCCCTCAGGTAGCAGAAAGCGGCATAGTTGTCGAGCCAATCCTTGTTTGCCTCATAGAATTTAGCAAAGGCTTTGGTAGCGAGGGTACGCTTGCCACTCTTGGCAAAAGCTTTGCGGATGAAGTCGAACTTCATCTTCACAACCGCATCATAATCACACATTTCGAGAGCATTGAGCCTATCCATCTCTGCGTCGGTTGCGCCAAGCTCGCGGATTGAGAGGTAGAGGGGGTTGAGCGCAAAAATCGAGATTGCGCTATAAGGATACGAATCCCTCCAAGTGAAGCTCTGGGTGGTGTCGTTGATGGGGAGAATCTGGATGATTTTCTGGCCTGTTGCAACAGCCCACTCGCCCATCTTCTTCAAGTCCACAAAGTCGCCAATACCCTGGCTCTGCTCGGTGCGAAGCGAGAATACGGGGATTGCCACACCGGCACCCTTCCAATCGAAGTTGCCACGGAAAGTTGCATCAATCTGCTCGCTCTCCATCTCGCCACAAACATAGTAGCGACGGTTGTAGCCATCCTCCCACCATGTGTTGCCGTTCTCCTTAACGATAAACTTATACTCAAACTCGTCGCCCAACTTTGCCAGGTCGAGGGTAAGAGTCCAATAGGGGTACGAGGCGAGAGTTAGGGGAAGAGCCTTCTCCACATCCCACGCTCCGAGCACCGCGCTGCTACCTACAATGTAGAGCCTCTGCGAGGGGCGGGCAACAGGCGCATATACCCTAAACGAAAGAGTGTGTTTTGCCCTGCACTGCGCCTCCTTCTCCGAGGGGAAGAAGGTCGCAAAGGGCGAAGTTTCATAAATGTTTTTCATCTGATGATATTATGGTTATTTAACGAATTCAATCACATCGCAGCCATAGCCCTCGACCATCTCGGAGCCTCTGGCCACCACCTCTTTGCCCGAAAGGATGCTGCGTCCCTTCATACCCTCGGGGATAACCTCCTCGTAGTCGCCCCACGAGAGAGTACGACCTTCGGGTGAAAAGTTGGTAATGGTCAGCACCACCTTTTCGTCGTTGTGACGAGCAAAAACATAGAGGTTGTCAGTGCGGTAGAACTGGGTGAGTTTACCACTCTGCACAACAGGCTCCGAAGTGCGGTAGCGGAGCAGTGTGCGGGTGTGCTCAAAGGCTGCCTGCTCGTCGGCAGTGCGGCCCTCGGCGGTAAACTTATTGTTCTTGTCGCCCTTCCAGCCACCCTCGAACTCCTTACGCGAACCGCCGTGGCCCTGCGAGAGGTCGCTCGAACGCATCATAATCTCCGTACCATAGAGCAGCTGGGGAACACCGCGAGTGGTGGCAATGATTGCCATACCGATTTTGTACTTCCTCAAATCGCCATCAATGGTGTCTGCAAAACGCTCAATATCGTGGTTATCGAGGAAGGTCAAAAGGGTATTGGGGTTGCCATAGAGGAAGTCCTGCATAATCGAAGCATAGACACCGTGACCGCCCCACATCCAGCCGTCGGGATGCGAGGAAAGGCCCATCGAGAGTTTCTCCTGCAAGGGGAAGTCCATAACCGAAGGCAGACCGCTCGAATAGCCGTCGCGGTTGTTCGACGCTCCCTCCCAATAGGCGCAAATGGCAGGAACAGAGTTCCAGCACTCGCCCACAATGTTCAGGTTGGGATACTCGTTGAGTATCGAGCGAGTCCAGCGCGCCATAGTCCACTTCTCGTTGTAGGGGAAGGTATCAACCCTCAGGCCGTCCAAGTTTGCCCACTCAATCCACCAGCAGTAGAGCTGGGTGTAGTAGTTGAGCACCAGAGGATTCTCCAAGTTTGTGTCGGGCATCGAGTAGTCAAACCAACCCTGCTCCATCATCTTGTGGTCGCGCTCGGAGCGATTTACGGGGTCGGACTGCATCATCCAGCCGTGGTTGGTAATGAGGGGTTTGTCGCCATTGTGCACCCAATCGCTCGATGGGAAGTCTCCCGCCCACCAGTGAGCCGTACCACAGTGGTTGGTCACAACATCGAAGATGACCTTAATGCCCCTCTTATGCGCCTCGGCAACAAACTCCTTGTAGAGCTCATTGCTACCAAATCGAGGATCTATCTGATAGTAGTCCGATGTGGAGTAGCCGTGGTAGGAGGCAAAGCCCTCGTTGTCGAGGGTGGGAGGTGTGTTCCAAATGGCCGTTACGCCCAGGTCTGCCAGGTAGTCGAGGTGGTCGATAATACCCTGTATGTCGCCACCGTGACGGCCAAAGGGCTCCGAGCGGTTGCAACCCTCGGCGCACTCCGCAACCGAGTCGTTCGACTCGTCGCCATTGGCAAACCTATCGGGCATAATCAGATATACGACATCTTTCGAGCTAAAACTCTCCCTCTCGGCCGAGCCCTCTCGACGGTTGTCGATGTGGTACGCGAAAGAGTGTTTCTTGCGACCTTTGGAAAGAGTTATATTCCAATCGCCCGCCTTACGAACATCCAAGTCGAGGAAGAGGTAGTTGGGGTTGTCGGTGCGGATGATGCCTTTCAGATAGAGGCCCTGCTCATCAACCGACACCTCCGAGCCAGCAATATCCTCGCCGTGGAGCATCAGTTGCAGGGGAGTCTTCATATCGGTCCACCACGAGAGTGGCTCCACGCGGTCCACCTTCTGTGCACTCAGCGAGAGCGCACAGAGGGTAGCCGCAAGGGTTATAAAAAGTCGTTTCATTGTTTTGTCGGCTTTTTATTAGTTTACTTTACCAAGAACAACAAACTCGTGTGCTTTGAGAGTCACGCTATAACTCGAACCGAGCGTAACTTTCTGGCCTGTGATAATGTTGGTCCACTCGCCTGTCTGGGGAACGCTCACGGTGGTAGTGGCCTGCGACGAGGTCTGATTGGCCACAACAATCACAGCACCATCATCGTTGCTCAACACGAGAGTCTTACCTCCCTTCGACGACTCGCCAAGGTTCCAAACTTTGCGGTGGTCGTTACCACTGTCGTGCGAGAAAATCTCGGCATGGTCGGTACGCCACGAGATAATCTTCGAGAGGTTGTTGTAGAGAGTCTTGCGGTGGGTGTTCTCGAAGTAGCCCAGAGTCCAAGGAATGGGCTTGCGACCTGTGCGCTCGTTGTAGTCAATCGAGTAGTCGTATGCCAACTCGCCAAACTGCCAAATCATCTTGGTGTAGGGCGAAAGGTATGCGAGAGCATAAAGGCCCGAGAGTTGGTTTGCAGCAGCTGCCGAGGCAACAGTTTTGAGTGCGGTGTCGCCATACTTCGACATTTTGTAGGCAACCCTCTCCTCGTCGTGGCTCTCTGCGAAGCTAACACGACCATAGGTGCTAATGCCCGAGAAGTTACTCTTGTTGTTCTCGTGCCAGCCCATTGCGCTCTCCTGCATTGCGCTCATTGCGCTATTGTTCCAGAGCTGAATCTCTTTGTAAGCAGCAAGTTCATTCTCCTCCCTCGAATCACAGAAGTGCTCGAAGATGATGTATGCATCCTCGCCCTCGTCAATCGAACGGATAGCGTCGGCGTACTCTTTGAGCCAACCGATACGCTGTTCGGAGTAGCCACCTGCGTCGTAGTTCGAAGGATTCTGAACGATACCCTTGGTAAGGTCGAAGCGGTAGCCGTCGATGTTGTACTCCCTCAGCCAGAACTGCAACACCTCTTTGATGTAGGAGCGAGTTTTGGGATAGGTATGTTTCAAGTCGTGATATACGCTCCAATTGTGGGGTGCATCGACATTGAAGAAGGGGTTGTTTGCAGCAGTCTTGTTGGTAGCCGAGTTCCACCACATCTTAGCCCAGGGGAACTGACCTGTGGTGTGGTTGAACACCACATCCAAAATCACGGCAATACCCCTCTTGTGGCACTCGTCGATAAACTCTTTGTAGTCCTCTTTGGTACCATAAGCCTTATCGGGAGCGAAGTAGAAGCAGGGGTTGTAGCCCCACGAGTCGTTGCCGTCGAACTCCTGAATGGGCAGAAGCTCAATAGCGTTCACGCCGAGGGTTTCGAGGTAGTCGAGTTTGGCCGTAACGGCGTCAATCGAGCCCTCCTCGGTGAAGTCGCGAACGAGCAACTCGTAAATCACGAGCGAGTGGCGGTTGGGACGGTCAAAGTCGGTAACCTGCCAATTGTAAACCTCGGGGGTTGTCGAGAATACCGAAACAACATCGGTGGCGTTTGCGGGATACTCTTTCAGGTCGGGATATACGGGGATAGGCTTGGGAAGCTTAGTTTGGGTAGCGTCGTCGTAGTAGTAGTTAATCCACGAGTCGTTCCAGGGGTCGAGCACCTTCTCGCAGTAGGGGTCGCCTACGCGGATAGTACCATCCACAAGGAATTGGTATGCATACTCGGTGTTGGGTTGCAAGCCGCTAACGGTTGTCCAGAAGTAGTCGCCATCCCTGTACATGAGATATTCGTTCGAAGGTGCAAACTTATTGAAGTCGCCAAGCAACACAATCTGCTCTTTGCCGGGGGCGAAGAGTACGAAAGTGGCATCCGAGCCCTCGACAGTAACACCCTCCTTAGCACTTGCGGGGCGGCTCATACTCTGGGTTGAGCCCAAAGCAGCAACAATAACCGACTCGGAAACCGTCGAGCCATCCCTACCGTAGGCGGTAGCCTCGAAGACCATATCGCCAACCTCCGAAACGGTGTGCTCATAGTAGATTTTCGAGCTCTCAACACTCTCAACCTCCGAGCCATTGAGGGTCAGGGTTACGCTCTTGCTATTCTGAGCAACAACCTGAACCTTCACAACATCGCCAACCTTTACAATCTCGCCATTTTTGGGCGAAACGAACGATACGACGAGTTCGCTTGCATCTACGAGGTTTACGAAAATATCCTTGCCGTCGTCCTTAACCTCTTTTGTACCACCGCTGGTGCGGAATACGAATGCCATCTGCAAAATCTCCTCGCCTGCGGGAACTTCATAGAAAGCCCTAACGCCTCCGGTGATAACCATTGCGTAGATACCGTTGCCAACATGAGTCAAGAGGCAATCATCGGCATCGACATTCCACTCGTGCTTGGTGTATTTCCAGTCGCTACCACTCGAACTTGCGCTGGTGATAACGCCGGTGTGGGCATAGAGTTTCTCGCCGGGGGTAATGGAGGTACCCTGAGTGTTCACAACAACAACGAAATCGTTGGTAATTTCGGGCGAGATAAGCGAAGGAAGGGTTGCAATAAGGGGCCATTCGAGGTAGGGATCTACATCCTCAACACCCTTGTCGCCCTCAATGATAACATCGTTCTCGATCTTTTCGAACTCCATAGCGCCCTCATTCTCTGCCACCCAATCGGTGATGGTGGTGGTGAACTTAACAACAGCATCGGGATCTTCGAGAGTGAGCTCGGTTGCGGTATAGGCCTTACCGGCCTCGAAGGAGGCGGATACATTCTCAAACGAGTAGCGATTGTTCGACTCGGTCAAGACCTCAACCCTCAGCACAGCGTTGCTCTGAGGAACAGCGATGAATGCCCAAGCATCCTTGCCACCAATGGTAACCTTTGCGGGGAGAATGGTGCTCTTTTTGGATGCATCTGCCACGCAGCTGCCGTCGGTAACCTTAATTTTGGCAGTGGTTGCTACGCCCGAAACAACGACCTCTTTGATGGTCTCGCCATTGGTGTTGAAGGGAAGCACAACCTGCGAGAGAACATGGCGGAAAGTCATATCTACCGCCTTGGCAGTGGGTTTCGATGAGGCATAGCCAACCAAGAAATCCGACTTCCTATACTTCAAATTGGTGCTCTGGTCTTCGCCAACCGAGAAAGTAAAACCATTCTCATTGTACTTACCATCGTTGAAGTTGAATGGATAGTATGCGATAAGGTTTGCCAAAACAGACTTATCCTCATACCAATAGCAAGCCGACATATTGGTAAACCTACCGTCTGCGGAGTAGGTGAATTTCGCATTGTCGGCATAGAGGTGGTCTGTAATGATGTGAAGGCCCACAGCGTCGCCCTTCTCAAAGAAAGAGCTTGTGGAGTTGTTGTAATCCTTCACAACGCCTGTGATGTTTACGGCGAGTTTACCCTCCGAAGGGATCTCCTCGGGCACCTCCTCACAAGCGGTTACGAGCGTTGCAGCTGCCAGCAGCGCAAGGCCCATAAGCCTCATTGTACTGAAAAAACTCTTTTTCATAGGTTGTTTTATTTGTTTTGAATTAGTTATTTTTCTTGGTTTTGATGCCAAAAACAGCAATTGCACCCAGCACAAGCGAAATACCTGCAATCACAAGCATCACAGCCTGACCACTCTGCACCTGTGCGCCACTTTCGAGAGTTACCATAGCACCGCCAAAGGTCTTGAAGAGGAAGCCACCAACAAGTGCTGCCACAATCTGAGGCAGGCAGATGGTGCAGTTGAAAAGACCGAGGTAGGTACCCATAGCCTTACCCGAGAGCGACTTGGTGAGCATCGCAAAAGGCATTGCAAGCATTGCAGCCCAAGCGCAACCAATCAGCACAAACGAGCCGAAGAGCATATATTGGTCGTGGATGAAGTATGTCGAAGCGAAACCTACGGCACCGAGCAAAAGGCTGAGCGAATAGCCCACCTTCTCGTTGCGGAAGTAGGGAAGAACAAGAGCCCAAAGGATGGAGCCCACAGCCTGAACAGCAAACAAAACACCTGTCCAGTCGCCCGCAGCCTGGAACGCTGCCGACTTGGCATCTACCGTACCCCAAACAGTCTCGGCAATAGCACCGGTGGTGTTGTTCCACATATAGAGGAATGCAAACCAGCAGAAGAACTGCACAAGGCCAATCTGCCAGAAAGCCTTGGGAGCCTTGAAGAGGAGTGAGAAGATGTTGCTCTTCTCGCCCTTATCCTCTTTCTCCTCGGGTTTGATGCCGTGGAACTCGGCATACTCCTCGGGGTTCATCTCCTTAACCTTCACACCTGTGAACAGTACGCAGAGGATGAGGATTGCGGCACCCACATAGAACGACCAAGTTACCGAAGGGGGAATCATACCCTCGGGAGCGGTGTTCTTGATACCAATCCAAGTGAAGAAGTAGGGGAAGAGGTAGCCAACAAGCGAACCTGCGTTGCAGAGCATACTCTGAATCGAATAGGCTTTGGTCTTCTGCTCCTCGTTTACCATATCGCCAACCATCATCTTGAATGGCTGCATTGCCATATTGATGGAGGTGTCGAGCAACATAAGCATTACGGCACCAAAACCGAGAGCAGCCTTAACCGTGAGGTTGAAGCTACCCGAGTTGGGGAGCAGTGCCATAACAATCACAGCCACAATCGAGCCTACATAGAGGTAGGGTTTGCGGCGACCGAGGCGACACCAAGTCTTGTCGCTCATTGCGCCCACAATAGGCTGAACAATCATACCCATAAGAGGGGGCAATACCCAGAAGAAGCTCAAAGTGTGGGGATCTGCACCCAGGGTTGCGAAAATACGGCTGATGTTGGCACTCTGCAAAGCATAGGCAATCTGCACACCAAAGAATCCGAAGCTCAGATTCCACATCTGCCAGAACGATAGATTTCTCTTGTTACTCATCTTAGTTTTTTGTTTATAGTTTTTTGTGTTTTTGTGTTCTCTTCTTTGTGTTGTTTTGCGGTGCCATACGCGCCCGCGCAAATACATTTATTATTACAAAACTTCGCAAGTTACGATTTTTTCTTCAAACCCCTACAAAATTTTGACGAACGGCGCAATTTTCGTGACGAGGGCAGAGAAAAAATGTTCTAAAAAAGGTTTGGAAACCCACAAAAAAGCACTATCTTTGAAAACCTAAAACCTAACAACATCAACCAATGAACGCAAAACTCAACAAGTGTAGTTGGATAATACACCTTTTTGCCGTGGCACATATCATCTCCTCGTGGGCAATGGGTAAGTGTGGGCTGAACGACGAGATTTTGCTCTCGCTGCTGACCATCTCGATGATTGTTGCCGTCACACAACTCTACCGCCTCCCCTTGGAGGTCTCTGCTGCATTGGCTGTTTTATGCTGCTTTGCGGGATACTACTTGGGCACCCTCGGTGGCAAGTGGCTCACCTCGTCGGGCGTTGAATTCCTCATTAGCTACTCCAACGAAATAACCACCTTTGTGGTTACCGAAATTCTGGGTTGGGCTGCCGCACTAATCTCTGCAAGGCGCAAATAATTAGGGCGTTATGAATAAAGAGTTGAGCCGCATAGTTGCCGTTATTGTTTCCATCTTGCTACTCCGAATAGGACTCGTAAATATCTACGATATGTTCGGCAAGGCGGGTGGCGTAGATATGTTCGATGCTATCGGCATTATTGCTCTCGACCCCCTCAACCTGCCCATAACATTGTCGCTCACGCTACTTTTGGGCTACCTCGCAAACAAAATCGAGTGGCTCCGCACACACACCTTTTTCAGGGTGCTTTCGTGGATTGCGGTGGTGATTGTTTGTGCACTTGTTTCGACCTTTGTTGCCACTTGGCAAGGCGACATCGCACATCGCGCCATAGAGTGGTATTCGATGCTTTTTGCGGCCACTGTTTTCTGCGCCATCGTTCTCATTGCGCTCCACTTGTGGCTCTGGTTTCGTTCTCAGCGCAAATATATCTCGAAAGTTATCGCCAAGAGCGAACGCACTAAGTATCAGTATGTTCAGCTCAAACAGCAACTCAATCCCCACTTTCTCTTCAATAGTCTTTCCATTCTCGACTACCTCGTTCAGGAGCAGCAAACCGAGCGTGCGAGTGACTACATCCGCAAGCTCGCCAACATCTACCGCTACCTGCTCAAACAAGAGGAGTACGACACCATCGAACTCTCCAAGGAGGTCGATTTTTTGGGGCTCTATATCGACATTATGAGGGAGCGTTTTTTGGACGGTTTCGAGGTTGAGATAAACCTCTCGCGCAAAGACCTCTCGCGTAAAGTTGTACCCTGTGCCTTGCAGGTACTTGTCGAAAACGCATTCAAGCACAACACCGCCACCGCCGAGCACAAACTAAAAATCAGCGTTTGGAGCGAGGATGGCCGGGTTGTTGTCCAGAATAACATAAACCACAAACAAACACCCTCTCTCTCCAACGGCTACGGACTCAAAAACCTGAGAGCTCAGTATAGTATTCTTTCTGGCGAAAACATTGAGGTTGTGGAGGATAGAGAGAGCTTTACCGTAAAAATTCCTTTGTTATGAGAGTACTGATAATTGAAGACGAGATTCCTTCAAGACTCAATCTGCAACGCACGCTTGGCAGCATCATTCCCGACCTCGAAATTGTCGGTAGCATAGGTTCCGTGGCGGAGTCTATCGAGTGGTTCCGCGCCCACCCCGAGGGTGCAGACCTTGTCTTTATGGATGTGCAGTTGAGCGACGGACTCTGCTTCGACATCTTCAAGAGTACCACCGTCTGCGGCAAGGTTATCATCACCACTGCCTACGACAACTACGCCCTCGACGCCTTCAAGGTTCACTCGGTGGACTACCTGCTCAAACCCATCGACCGCGAGGCCCTGCGCAACACCGTAAATCACTGCTGCTCGTTGGTGCAAACCACTAAGAAAGAGTCTATTGACTATTCTCAATTCGCCGAGCTGTTCTCGCCCAAAAAGAGCGAATGGAAAGACCGTTTTTTGGTTAAGGTGGGCGACAAAATCATCCTTGTGAGGGTGGAGAACATCTCCTTTTTCTACTCCGAAAACAAGACCACTTTCCTCGTTACCGACGAGGGCAGAGAGTATATAATCGACGACTCGCTCGACGCCATAGAGTGCAAACTCAACCCTGCGGAGTTTTTCCGCATTGGTCGCTCGTGCATTGTTGCGCTCTCTCAAATTCAGGTTGTTACCAAGCATTTCGGCTCTCGCCTGAAAGTGCAGTTGCGCACCTCGCGCCGCGACGACCTCTTTGTATCTCGCGCACGCACGGGCGAGTTCCTCGAATGGCTCAACGGCAACTAAACACACATAGAAAAATGAAGAGATTTAGGACATTGGCTCTAACCATTATGGCAGCTCTTGCCACACTTGTTGCAAGTGCACAAACAGCAGACAACTACACACTTACGGTGTGTGGCGACGGCTCGTCGCTGCAAGAGGCCACCGACAACGCCCTGCGCAACGCCGTGGGGCAGGCCTATGGAGTTTATGTGTCGTCGGACACCACCATCCTCAACGACAACATCGTGAAGGACGAGATTGGCACCCTCTCGTCGGGCAACATCCTCTCCTACGAGGTATTGGCCCACACCACCACCCCACAGGGGCTGCATATGGTTACCGTCAAGACCACCGTATCGGTCACGAACCTCATCTCGTTCTCCAAAGCCAAGGGCAGCAAAGTGGAGTTTGCGGGCTCTCTCTTCGGTGCCAATATGCGCCTTATCGAGTCGGCCAAAAAGAACGAGAGAATTGTGATTAACCACTTCATCAAGCAGGTGGAGATTTTCCTCGACAACTGCGGCCCATTCACAACCCCCAAGATATTGGAAAGCACCCCCAAGAAGCAATACTACGGTGACTTTTATGACATCGACATAAAATACTGCCTTATACAGACCGCGGCTCCTGCCGAACTTTTCACAATGGTGTACGATTTCCTCTGTTCCATTGCACTGACAGATGCCGAGGATGATATGTACCGACAGGTTGGCGAGAGAAGGTATCGTGTAGGATGTTCGATGGGTTGGAGCTACTCCAAAGACTACCAAATTGGAAGCGGCTATAACGGGGAGAAACACTATTTCTCTCTACGCACCCCCCAATTCACGAAACTCTGCTCTTTGTTGAATAGTATCACAGACCTTTACACGATTGTTGCCAAAGATAGCGAAGGTAAAGTTGTGGCAACACAAAAACAACGCAAGAGTAACAGTAGTAATGTGAAAGCCGAGTGCACCAACCGCGATCCGGAATGGATTAGCTTTCCATACTGGTGGAGAAAGACCGATGATGGCAAACTCCTTTCGACAAAACTGTATCATAAAGATACCAAAAATGGTGTACACATCTCCTTTTCTCCTTCGAGAGGCGATGGTTATAGCGGCATGACAATGGAGCAGGTGAGCCGCATCGCCTCCATCGAAATGGAGCATCGATTGGTCTACCAGAAAGCAAAGTAGCCACACTGGCTGACGATTGTCACAACGGGCGCAGAGGACATCTTTGCGCCCGTTGTGTTTTGCATCGGGAGTGTTTTACGGGACTCTTATCCCCCAAAAACGGCTATTCGTCCAAAAGAGTTCGTTTGTTTCGGGAAAAATCACTACCTTGCGCTCTGCGCAAGAGAAAACGGCAAAAAACAAATAAAAAATAAAATGAAAACTCTTCTTAAAGTTGCCGCAATAGTGTGCGGCGTGATGACTATGGCTTGCAAAACCCAAACCATCGTAGGCGACTATGCGACCTACCCCGAGTACAAGAAAAATGACCTCGGACTGACCTACACCCCCGAAAAATCGACTCTCCGTCTGTGGGCACCCAGCGCAGAGGCTGTAACCCTGCGTCTTTATGCCGAGGGCGTTGGTGGTGAGGCTATCGAAACTCTCGCAATGCAAAAAAGTACCAAAGGTACTTGGGTGGCGACACTCGAAGGCGACCGCAAAGGTCAGTTCTACACCTATCAGGTGACCGTTGACGGCAAAGTCCTCGACGAAACCCCCGGTGTGTGGAACAAGGCAGTGGGCGTGAATGGCGTAAGGGCCGCAATCATTGATATGGCCGACACCAACCCCGAGGGCTGGGAGCAGGACAAGCAGATTGAGGTTAAGAACTTCACCGACATCGTAATCTACGAGATGCACCACCGCGACTTCTCGATTGCCCCCAATAGCGGCATTACCAACAAGGGTAAATTCCTTGCCCTCACCGAACAGGGCACCCTCACTCCCGAGGGCTTGAAGAGCGGCATTGACCACCTCAAAGAGTTGGGTATCACCCATGTGCACATCCTCCCCTCCTACGACTACGGCTCGGTAAACGAGGCCCGCTTGGAGGATAACACCTACAACTGGGGATACGACCCCAAGAACTACAACGCCCCCGAGGGTGGTTACTCAACCGACCCCTACACCCCCGAGGTGCGCATCCGAGAGATGAAGCAGATGGTGAAGGCACTCCACGAGGCCGGCATTGGCGTTATTATGGATGTGGTATATAACCACACATTCGTAAACGACGGCTCGAACTTCTCGCTCACCGTTCCCGGCTACTACTACCGTCAGACCGAGGATGGCGACTACTCCAACGCTTCGGGCTGCGGCAACGAGACCGCCTCGGAGCGCCCTATGGTGCGCCACTACTTCACCGAGTCGGTTAAGTATTGGGCCAAGGAGTACCACATCGACGGCTTCCGTTTCGACCTTATGGCTATTCACGACATTGAAACAATGTTGCAGATTCGCTCGGAGTTGGACAAAATCTCGCCCTCTATCTTTGTCTATGGCGAGGGCTGGATGGCAAGCAGCACACCCCTGCCCGCCGAGCAGCAGGCCTCGAAACACAACGGTCTGAAATTCCCCCGCATTGCGGTATTCAGCGATGATATACGCGACGGCTTGCGTGGCGAGTGGATGAGTGCAGGCGAGGGTGGCTTCGCAACAGGCAAAGTTACCGCTCGCCAAAAAGAGAGTATCAAGTTTGGCGTTGTGGGCGCAGGTCAGCACCCTCAGGTGGACTACAACCTCGTAAACTACTCGTCGGCACCCTACGCCAACAACCCCACAGAGGTTATCAACTATGTTTCGTGCCACGACGACGAGTGCCTGAGGGACAAAATCGATATGGTGGCCAAAGATGCTACTCCCGAACAGCGCAAGCGTATGGACCTCTTGGCTCAGACTATCGTTGTGACCTCGCAGGGTGTACCCTTCTTCTTCTGTGGCGAGGAGCTCTACCGCACCAAGGGCCACATCCGCAACACCTACAACCTCCCCGACGAAATCAACCGTATGGATTGGAGCCACAAGGCCAAATATGCCGATGTGTTCGCATACTACAAGCAGCTTATCGCCATGCGTCGCAACCACCCCGCATTCCGTATGGCGACCAACGAGCAGGTTGTTGAGAACCTCAAATTCATCGACTCTCCCGAGGGTACGGTGATGTACACTATTAACGGTGCAGCAGTGGGCGACACTTGGAACGAGATACTCGTAATCTACAACGGTAACCGCGAAGGCGTGGATATGGTCTTCCCCGAGGGCGAGTGGAACCTTGTGTGCGAGGACGGCAGGATGCAACTCGACGCCCCTCGCCCATTCAAAGGCAGCGACTTCTATGTTCACGGCACCAGCGCCATCATCGCGTATAGGTAATTTGTTATTTATCGCCTCCTATTTGTCGCTTTTTTATAAAAAAGCTCCGCAAAACATTTTGGTATAGACCTTGCGCGCGGTGGCTATAACCGCCTTGTGACAGGACTTAAAACAGCTCGACACTACCACTTTCAAACAAGTTTGAGTGGTAGTGTCGTTCTATTTTATGCTCTTTTGCGAAGAGTCCACAACCCCGTTCCCAAAAAATTCTCTCACACCCGCTTGTCGGTTCTATTTTCATCGTAATTTCGAGTTGCGCCTTTGCACTTAGGGAAAAAGTGCTTATTTTTGTGGTAGTTAATCAAATAAAACTGCCTATGTAAAAAACCTCGCACCCTTTGCGTTACACAGTTTACGCCCAACATATAACAAGCGTCTGCTTACATTCGACTGGTCGAAATCTGGAAAATTTTACAAAGTCATCGGAATGGAAGTTACGCTCACGCTCAAAAGGCGTGGGTCTTTTCTGTTTATTGATGACTTAGGTTTTCCAGAACCTCGACCAATGGTGAACAAGCAATAAGCCCCACGCTTTGTTATGTTCATACAACTCATACAAACAACTCTCTCTGGGGCTCGGGAGATCAAACTCAATAATTAATGATATGAAGAGATTTTTTGTTTTTGTGGTGGCTCTTGTGGGCTTTGTATCGGTAGCAACGGCTAATGTAGCAAGTGGCGAGGATGTAAGTCAGGTACTAAGCTCGACAGAGTTGGTTGATGAGGCTTTATTGGAGGAGGTTACCACCCACATAGCCGATTTTGCAGACTTTATTGCCATTATCGATGGCAACACCATCAACTCCTCCAAGATAAATCAATGGGTAGCACTCAACAAAAAATATTTCACCAATAGGCAGCTAAGAGCCTTGCGCGACAGATTGGCTCAGATTGATGATGAGGCGTTCCAGATGCTTATAACCCAAGACTACAAAAGCCCCTCCACAGCCCTTATTTTGTCAATTTTCCTCGGCTCCCTTGGTGTCGACAGGTTCTACATTGGCGATACTGGTCTGGGTGTCGTAAAGCTGATTACCGCAGGAGGGTTTGGCTTGTGGACTATCATAGATTGGTTTCTCATAACGGGCGCAACCCGAGGAAACAACTATGAGGAGTTGATGAACTATCTGATGTTTATGGGAAATTAACAACCTCACCCGACATATACCTCAAAACATAAGCATCCTTTACACTTAGTATCACTACACTACGAAAAGGGGTGGCCGAGAGGGGTGGTCAACATTGCGCTTGGTGTCCCTACCGAGCAGCGCCCAACGGGCGGGAGAGGTCAGTCAAGCCCGTCTTGCCACGCCTGCTTATGGTAGGCGGTTGACAACAACCTTGCTGTTATTTATTGGGCGACTTAGTCGCCCATTTTCTTTGCCACTTTTGGTGGCAAAAGTGTCGCGGGTATCAAAAAAGATACCCGTGAACAAGGGGGGGACAAAACAGGGGGGGCAGGAGTGGCAGGAATAACAGGAGTGACAGGGGAAACAAGAATCTATGTTTTTCCTGTCTTTCTTGTCTTTCCTGTTTCTCCTGTTTTTCCTCTCGGGCGCCCCGCGCCCACAGCCAGTTGACGGTTGTCGGTAGGCAGTAGACCCTAAAACTCAGAGAACGGAGGGAATTTTTTGCCAACAAGAAAAGGGCAAGTCCGCAGTTTACTGAATGTAAATGAGGAACTCCGCTCTCTGAATTTTGGTGCAAAGAGCACCCGTTATATGCGTTTTTACAAAAAATTGCAGATAAGCGAGCGTATTTTAGGCGCACAAAAAAGCGACACCGCAGCATAGTAAACCTATGTGAGGATGTCGCTTTTGCAGTGCAACGCCAAAGACGCCGCTTAGATACGATTTTTTACTATTTCTGCAATCTCATTCATAATACCGCGCGCCAACCTTTCTGCGGAGTCCTCGTCACGACTCTCGGAGTAGATGCGAATGATGGGCTCGGTGTTGCTCTTGCGCAGATGTACCCACTCGGAGGGAAAGTCAATCTTCACGCCGTCAATGTCGGTAACATTGTAGTCGGTATAGCGGTTGAGCATAATGGCCAGCACGCGGTCTACATCAATATCGGGAGTGAGCTGAATTTTGTTCTTCGAAATGTGATACTGGGGGTAGGAGGCTTTGAGTTCGCTCACGCGACAGCCTTTGTGTGCCAAGTGCGAGAGGAAGAGAGCCACACCCACAAGTGCGTCGCGACCATAGTGGAGTTCGGGGAAGATGACGCCGCCGTTACCCTCGCCACCAATCACAGCCCCCGTCTCTTTCATCTTGGCCACCACATTTACCTCGCCCACAGCCGAGGCCGCATAGGAGCCTCCATATTGCTGGGTAACCTCCCTAAGGGCGCGTGTGGAGGAGAGGTTCGACACGGTGTTGCCACCGCCCCTGCGCGAGAGAATGTAGTCGGCACACGCCACAAGGGTGTACTCCTCGCCAAACATCTCGCCATCCTCGCAAACGAGAGCCAAGCGGTCTACATCGGGGTCTACAACTACTCCGAGGTCTGCCCTCTCGCGTGCCACAACGCTGCAAATCTCGGTAAGATTCTCGGGGATAGGCTCGGGATTGTGTGCAAAGTTGCCCGTCGGCTCGCAGTTGATTTTCACAACCTCCACGCCAAGTCGCTCCAAGAGCGCGGGAATGACCGTACCACCCACCGAATTAACAGCATCAACCACCACCTTGAAGTGGCGAGCCTTGATGGCCTCCACATCCACATCGGCGAGTGCCAAAACACTCTCTATGTGCTCCTCGTCGAACGAGCAGCGCTCGATAACACGACCTATGCGGTCAATATCGGGGTAGCTCCACGAGGTATCCTCTGCCCAGCCAAGCACCTTTTTACCCTCCTCGTCGGTGAGAAATTCGCCCGAAGAGGCGAGCAATTTGAGGGCGTTCCACTGTTTGGGATTGTGCGATGCCGTAAGGATAATACCTCCGTCTGCGCCACGCGAGGTGACGGCCATCTCGGTGCCGGGGGTTGTACACAGGCCTATGGAGATAACATCCACACCACAGCCCAACAGGGTGCCAATAACTATATTCTCGACCATCTCGCCCGAGAGCCTTGCATCCCTGCCAACAACCACTTTGAGTCGTTTGGAGGGCTGCTGCTCTGCCAAAAAGCGCACATAGGCGGTCACAAATTTCACAACATCGAGAGGTGTGAGGTTGTCGCCCACCACACCGCCAATCGTTCCTCTAATACCGGAAATAGATTTAATCAGTGTCATATATTTAGTTGATAGTTGTTTACTTTTCGATTTTTAGTGCTACAAATATACAAATAATTTTGTACTTTTGTAAGAGAATCCCCATTGTGTGGAATTTGCAAAACAATAATAACTCAGATATGAAAAAGTATCGTTTAGCCATTCTGGTGCTTCTGGCCACACTTTTTGTTGCCTGCGGAAGCGCCTCTCAAAACACCTCTGGCGAGGATAAGTATGTGGTCATACTGTCGATGGACGCCTTTCGTCACGACTTTTCTGCCCTCTACGACACCCCAACCCTCGACTCTGTTGCAACCGTGGGTGTCTTTTCGAGGGTTATGCCCTGCTTCCCCAGCAACACCTTCCCCAACCACTACGCCATGGCAACAGGCCTGCATCCCGACCACCACGGCATCGTAAACAACACCTTTTATGACAAAGAGTTGGGGTTGCAATACAGCATTAAGAGTAATGAGGCTCGCGAAAATGCCGACTTCTACAAAGGCGAGCCCATCTGGAACACCGTTGAGCGACAAGGCCTTACCGCCCATGTTTACACTTGGGTGGGTGTAGAGGCCCCCATCAACGACCACTTCCCCACCAAATATCTCATCTACAACCCCGAGCGTTCGCGCAAAGCGCTTGCCGACAATGTTTTGGAGGCGCTGTGCAACCCCAATGTGGAGGAGATTCCCAACCTTACGATGTGGTACTTTGACGAGCCCGATGCTGTGGCGCACGATTACAGCCCCACCTCGGAGGAGACACGCGCAGTGGTGGAGGACATCGACGCTGTGTTGGCGTATTTTATGAGGGAGGTGCGCAAGTCGCCTGTCTATGACAAAATCAACTTCATCTTCACGGCCGACCACGGTATGGCAGAGCTCGCCCCCGAGAGATACTACAACATCTACTCTCTTATTCCGGGCAAGGCCAAATACTACTACAACTCCAATCCTCTGACGCTCGAACCCGCCGACGAGGATATTCAGGAGGTGTATGCAACCCTCAAAGCACACGAGCAAGAGGGGCACTACCGCGTGTGGTTGCGCGAGGAGATTCCAGCCGAGTACCACTATGGTACCTACACCGAGCGCATACAGCCCATCGTGTTGCTTCCCGAAACGGGTTGGACTGTGGTCTATGACGAGCGCCCCGAGGGCCGCAAACCCAAGCCAAAGAAGTCTACACACGGTTTCAACCCCTTCCATCCCGATATGCAGATGGCATTCTATGCTTGCGGCCCCGCATTCAAGAGCGGATATGAGCACGACAAAGTGTTCCAAAACCTCAACGACCACCTCATCATCGCACACATTCTCGGCATCAACCCCGCCGAGAACAACGACTGTGTTTGGGAAGATATCAAGGGACTTTTTCGCCAATAAAACGCACGCCATTCAAAGCCTAATAATCAACTGCAAATGAACACTCTCTCTCTCGTTGTTGCAACCTATAATGGTGCAAAGAAAATACCTCTGATGCTCCAAAGCCTTACAGAGCAGACGCTCGATAAGGAGTTGTGGAATGTGGTGATTGTCAACAACAACTCCACCGACAACACTGCCGAGGTGGTGCACGACTTTATGACAGCCCACCCCGAAATCCGCATCAACCTCGTAGATGAGCCCCAACAAGGGCTCTCCTTTGCACGCAACAGAGGCATCGACGAATCGGATGGAGAGTATATTGTGATTATTGACGACGATGAGATAGCCTGCCCCGACCTGCTTGCGGAGTACTTCAATTTCCTCGACACCCACCCCTATGTTGTGGCTGCGGGTGGCAAGATTACGCCCCACTACCCCACCAAGCGTCCCAAATGGCTCTCGCGCATTACCGAACGCCCAATCTCGGGCACCCTCAACCTCGGTGATGAGATTGTACTCTTCCCCGAGGGCCGCTACTTTGGCGGTGGTAATATGTGCCTAAGGCGCACAGCCATAAACTATTACGGCAAATTCAACACTAAACTCGGAAGGCGTGGTAGTAAACTGCTGGGAGGCGAAGAGAAGGAGCTGTATATGCGCTATTACTCCTCGGGCGAGGATATTTTCTACCTCCCCAAGGCAGAGATTTTACATATCATTGACGAGAGCCGACTCACCAAAGAGTACTTCAAAGCCGTATGCTACCGCATTGGTCAGAGCGAGCGCATCCGCACACTCTCTTTGGGCCAGAAGGAGTACAACAAACGCATAACATCGGAGGGTTTCAAATGGTGCGCTACGATAGTCTTATCGCTGCTTCACCTACTCTCGTTTCAGCCACAAAAGATTGGGCCATTGGTTGCTATGAGAGTACAAATATCGCGCGGATTGCGAGATAGCGACATCGACAAAGAGTTGTAAAGCCTATGGAGAGGAGTAATAAATTTTTGGTGCCACTAACACCCACAACTGCCGAACTCATTGAGCGTTATGCCGATTTCGACAGCGAGGGATATATTGCCAAGTTCCAGATTATCAACGAAGAGCTGATTGGGGCGCTGGACAGTGCCTCCCGCTGGCTTGCGGAGGGTTTTGCAAGCAACGAAATACTTAGCGAGGTGTGGGAGAGGGAGAATCCCTGCACCGGCTGTGCCGAGAGGGAGGGCTGCACCATTACCTGCCGTCGCAAACACTCCTTCGACAAGGAGGTATATGGCGGTCTGCTGTGCGGAACAAACCCGGCAGCCTACCAACTCAAATGGGGCTCGCAAACAACCGTTGCAAATAAGGTACATTTTAGGGTTCGTTTGGAGAATAAAAATACGCTCTGTTTTGAGCGCGATGCAACACCACTTTCGGGAGCAATAAAAGTGACGAAAAAAAGTGGCATTGTGCGCATCGAAGGCCGGGTTGTGAAATTGCGCCCGTGGAGTGCTGCACTCTATGCGATGTTTACCCTCCACCCCGAGGGCTTTGCGCTCTCTTCACTTGCCAATGAGCACCGCAAAGAGTTCGTTAAGATATATGCAGACATTTCTAAATCAAGGGTTAAGGTGGAGCGTTTAATCGCCGGACTCGACGATACAAAACACCTCAGCCACCTTCTGAACAACAAACTCTCGGAGCTAAATACTCAACTCTCAGAGGCAAACATCGCCCCAATTTACCGCATCCGCACCGAGAGTCACAAGGCAAACAACAAACCATACTACATTCCCTATCTTAGGGACTAAAAAATAAGGTACATTTCTCGCAAAATGTACCTTATTTTTATCTGCACTGCACCCTCTGCACAACACATCGCCATTTCACACACAGAAAAACCCCGTATGTGAAATTTTTTGTGAAAAAAATTATAGCCACACACGAAATTTGTCCAAAAATCGTTATCTTGCAAAGAATTTGGGATGTTAGGCACGCACGCGAGTGCGTCGTGCAAGGGGGAGGCAAAAGCCTCAAAACAGCCCTGACAACTCACACAAACAAGACAAAAAACTATAACCAAATAACAAACACACAAACAATTATGATTAAAAAACTATTTACCTTAGTTGCCTTTGCACTCTTGTCGCTGACAAGCGTTTTGGCTCAGGAGAACCCTATGTTTGCACCTCTGCCCCAAGATGCAGAGCTCCGCAAAGGCGTTCTTCCCAACGGATTGACCTACTACATCCGTCACAACGACAAGCCCGAAAATCAGGCTAACTTCTACATCTACGACCGCGTAGGTGCTATTCAGGAGGAGGATTTGCAGATTGGTCTTGCTCACTTCTTGGAGCATATGGCCTTCAATGGTACCAAAAACTTCCCCGACAAGAACATGATTAACTACCTCGAAAGCGTGGGTGTTAAGTTCGGTGCCAACCTCAACGCTTGGACCGCAATGGAGCAGACCCAGTATATGATGGAGGGTGTGCCCCTGAGCGACCCCTCCGTTGTGGACAATGTTCTGCTCATTCTCCACGATTGGGCATACTACATCTCGCTCGAAGAGGAGGAGATTGACAACGAGCGTGGCGTTATTATTGAGGAGCTGCGTACTCGCAACGACGCTTCGTGGCGTATCCGCGAGAAGAGCGCTCCCTACCTCTACAACAACACCAAGTATGCACACCGCAACATTATCGGCACCATTGATCGTCTGAAAAACTTCACCTACGACGAGCTCCGCGACTTCTATCACCGTTGGTACAACACCTCCAACCAGTGTATTGTGGTTGTTGGTGATTTCGATGTTGACGAGATGGAGCAGAAGGTTATTGCTACAATGAGCAGCATCCCCGCCGTTGAGAATCCCGAGGCTATTGAGTACATTCCCATTCCCGCAAACGAGAAGCCCGCAATCGGTATCTTCACCGACCCCGAGCTTACCGAGAGCAGTGTAGAACTCATCGTTCGTCGCGAGCCTTGGCCCACCGAACTCAACAACACTCTCGCATACGAGCTCTACTCGATTATCGACTCGTTCATTGCAACAATCGTTAACGAGCGTCTTTCCGATATGGCACAGAAACCCGGAGCTCCCTTCATTGGCGCAGGTTACTATGGTGGCAATATCACTCGCTCGATGGATATGATTGAGGTTTACGCACAACCCCGCGAGGGCGAGATGCTGAAAGCTTTTGAGGCCATCTATGCCGAGTTTGAGAAAGTTCGTCGCTTCGGTTTCACTCCTTCGGAGTTTGAGCGTGCGCAGACCAATATTATGCGTCGCAACCAGCAGGCATACGACCGTCGCAACGACCGCCGTCACGGTGAGTTTGTAGGTCGCTACACCAGCAACTTCAAGAGTGGCACCCCCATCTATGGTGCCGAGGAAGAGTGGCAGATTGACAGCATGCTCATCGCAGGTATGGACCTCAACACTGTAAATGCCGTGGCAATGCAGGAGCGTTTCCTCCCCACCAACCATGTGGTACTTATGAGCCAGCCCGAGAAAGAGGGTTTGGCTGTTCCCACTGTTGAGGAGGTTGAGGCTCTCATCGCAGCCGTGAACGCAGCCGAGTTGAAGGCTTATGAGGATTCGGGCGTGAAGAAGCCCCTCATCCCCGCAAAGACCAAACTCAAAGGCTCGAAGGTTAAAACTACCGGCACCGACGCCTTTGGCAACACCACTTGGACTTTGAAAAATGGCGTAAAAGTAATTCTCAAACCTACCGATTTCAAGGCTGACGAGGTTCAGATGCGTGCTACCGTTGCAGGTGGTTCGTCGCTCCTCGCAGACGAGGATATGGCTATGTCGGACCAGCTCACCACCTTCCTCTCCTATCAGGGTGTTGGCGAGTTCTCGATGACCGACTTGAATAAACAGCTTGCAGGTAAGGCTGTGGGTGTAGGTCCCTTCCTCTCGAATTCGAGCCACGGTCTGAGCGCAACTTGCTCGCCCAAAGACATCGAAACAATGTTGCAGCTCGTCTACCTCTATGGCACTTCGCCCCGCTTCGACGAGGATGCATTCAACCTCGTGAAAGAGCAACTCGTACAGGCTTATGCCAACATTGAGTCCGATCCCAGCTACGCTCTCCAACGCGAGCTCTATGCAAACATCTACGACAAACCCAACCGTGTTAAAGCTTGGGGTGTTGCCGACATGGAGGCTCTCAACTTCGAGCAGTACAAGAGGGTTTACACCTCGCTCTTCTCGAATCCCGACGATATGACCTTCTTCTTCGTGGGTAACTTCAACGAGGCAGAACTCAAACCTCTCGTGGAGAAATACATCGGCTCGCTGCCCAAAACCAAGAGCACCCTTGCCTACAACCCCGAGAATGCTATCGGCTATCAGAACGGCAATAGGGAGCACCGCTTCCAAGTGGCTATGGAGATGCCCAAAACCGGTATCTACTACATTTTCAGCGGTAACTTGGATGTTAATTTGAAGAACGCTCTTACAATGTCCGTACTCGACCAACTGCTCTACATCCGCTACACCAGGAGCATCCGCGAGGAGATGGGTGCAACCTATGGCATATCGTGCTCGGGCCAGCTCAGCAGTATGCCCTCCGAGCCCGACTACATCCTGCTCATCGGCTTCGATACCAAACCCGAGATTGCAGACCAGGCTCGTGGCGCACTCATTCCCGAGATTGAGAAGATTGCTGCCGAGGGTGCTACCGAGGAGGAACTTGGTAAGATTAAGGAGTATATGCTCAAAGAGCGCGCCGATGCACTCAAACAGAACGGCAACTGGCTGGGCTGGATGGTAAATCGTGAGATGCAGGGCGTAGACTACACCACCGGCTATGAGGAGATTGTAAACAACCTCTCGTCGGAGGACATCAAGGCGTTGGCAGCCAAGATTTTGGCAGACGACAACAACCTCCGCCTCATTATGGATCCCAAAGAATAGCAATTTGTAGGGTGCTTTCTGCACCACAACTCAGTGGGCGAGTTCCTCGTTTGCGACAAGCAAACCGCGGACTCGCTCCTTTTTTTGCCATCCCACGCCCATAAAATGCCATTCTTAAAACCCCACACACCTCCTCGGGGCTTGTTATGTTTAGTTTTCTCGCAGATATTTGCTAAATTTGTGGGAAAAACAAAACCTGTAAGTTATGGAGTTTAGGAGTTTTGGCAAAGAGGATGCGCCCGTGGTGATGCTCATTCCGGGATTGGGAGTATCGTATGAGATTTTCGAGCCCCTGATTGGGCTCCTCAAAGATAGGTATCGTGTTGTAGCCGTGGAGGTTGACGGCTTCATCCTCGGCAAGTACACCCACTTTACCTCCATCGACGACCAAGCAGCCCAACTCTCCAACTACATCGTAAGCCGACTGAATGGGCGCGTAGAGTGCATCTATGGACTCTCGCTGGGAGGTAAAATACTCTCGCGCGTGTTGGAGCGCGGCGAGGTTGTTGTTGAGCACGCCATATTGGATGCCGCACCCCTCCTTCCTCTCCCCCGATGGCTCGTTGGACCACTGCGCCACCTCCAATGTCTCAATGTGTAGACCTGCTACCATTGGACCGGCTTTTGGCGATGGGTGTTCCACTCCCACTACTTCGATGTGCTCCTCGACGAGTGTCGCAAGATTTACCCCTATGGTGGTGGTCGCGCGGTTTTGGATGGCTATAAGTCAGTATATACCAACAAACTATGCTCTGTTTGCGACACCGACATCCACTATTGGTATGGCTCCCAAGAGGCTTTTGTTGCCCGCGCACAGGCCCGCCATCTCCAAAGACTGCACCCCGCACTGCACATTGAGATTTTCCCCTCGAAAAACCACGGACAACTGCTTGTTGACACCCCCGAGGAGGTCGCCCGACGCATCATTGCCCTGCTTGCGTAACAAAACTTCTGCCCCAAAAGAGCGCTGTGATACAGGCGTTTGAAAAAATCGGGGGTATTGGATTTGAATTTTGATTTCTGAATTTTGCATTTTGAAATCCACTTTGTATCTTTGCGCCCGATAAAACCGAAACCAAATCGGCCAGGGTGCCGAAATAGCTCAGGTGGTAGAGCGTTTCACTCGTAATGAAAAGGTCGCGGGTTCGAGTCCCGCTTTCGGCTCAAAGACAAAGGGGTAGCGATTGCTACCCCTTTGTCTTTCGTGGTGGTGCAGATACGAGAACCCGCGACCTTTGAAGCCCTCCTTTTCAAAGGAGGGTTTGGGAGGATTGTAAATATAACCCACTCGTGGGCGCATCGGCGCCGCGAGTTTCGAGTCCCGCTTTCGGCTCAAAGGGAAGACATCGTCTTCCCTTTTTTGTGCCTCAGCGGGAGTCCCGCGTTACTTCCTCACTCTTTTCCACGCCTGCCTGTGGCAGACAAGTGGGAGTTC
>JAZOWE010000024.1:0-29090 GCA_045659085.1 Tidjanibacter sp. | reverse complement strand
CCTCCGCCAGAGATGTGGTGCGTGGCTTTTGCGCCACTTTTGCCACCAAAAGTGGCAAAGAAAAAGGGCGACTTGGTCGCCCAATAAATAACAGCAAGGTAGATGCCAACCGACTACCGTCAACCGACTGCGGACGCAAGGCGCCCGAGAGGGAAAACAAGAAAGACAAGAAGAATAGGAAGAACAAGAAAGATAGGAAGAACAGGAACTCCTGTTTCTCCTGTCGCTCTTGTCACTCTTGTTTACTAAGGTAAATGAGGAAGGTTGTCGCTTGCAGTTTTAGCCGCAGTGTTTTACTTGTGTAGGGCGAGATGAATGCAAGGAGTACGAGAAAGCGGAGTCCGCAGTTTGCAGCCACTGTTTTTTGTGCAGATTGTGAGGGTAATTTAGTTACAAACGAAAGGACAACCTCCACAGTTTACTAAGGTAAATGAGGAAGGTTGTCGCTTGAAGTTTGGGGCTAAATTAGCCCACAAGATGTACAAAAAGAAAAGGGGGAGACTCGCGTCTACCCCTTTCATCAGGTTAGGTTAGTTAGGTTAATGAGGTACGGGAAGAATGTCCCGTAAAACATTGACGCAAAGGTAAGGCAAGAAAACTCAAAAACAAAATTTTTATCATCAAAAGTCGCAATTTTTTAATAATTGATACATTTTGTTGGGTATTTAGTTAAAAGTTATTAAATAATCTTCTTAATATCGGGTGATATATTAAACTATTTTAATAATATGGTGGTGTTTTTCAAAATAGAGTAGTGGTGGTTGTGTGTGGCTCGGTATTGTGTGGGTGTTGTGCCATAGTGGTTGCGGAAGAGTCGAATCATATGTGACGGACTTGAAAAACCGCACTCGTTGGCGATCTCTTTTATGGGTTGGTAGGTGTATTCGAGCAGTGTGCAGACGCTGCGTAGGCGATTGGAGATAAACCAATGGTGTGGAGGGCAGTTGAAGAGTCGTTGGAAGATGAGTTTGAAGTTCGAGAGGCTCATACCACATTCGTTTGCGAGTTGTTCGATGGTCACATTGCGGTATAGGCTTGCTCGAATGTGTGTCACGAATTCTATTCGATTGTGCCCAATGATTTGCAGTAGACTTTGGGCTATGTGGGATGTTGGCTGATAGAGTATCAGGTGTATTAACTCGTTGATTTTTATGAGCTCCATAAGCTCACAGCGGTTAAAGATTTTCAGTGAGATATAGTTTTTTATCTCCTGAAAGTAGATTGAGAGTATGTAGGGGGTGTTTAGTTGTGCGTGGGGAGTATATATATGGTAGCTCGACTCCATATTGAAGTGTGGGTTGTTGTGTACGATGCTTTGCAGGATGGTTGGCGAGAGGTTAATGACAATCTCTTCGTAGGGGTGGCGATTGTCCGTAAGATACTCTACACGATGATTGCCCGCACAGAGTATGAAGATAGTTCCTTGCGAGATATTGCGCACCTCGTTGTTGTAGTAGATGCGTAGTGTGCCGTGGGTAATGTAGCCAATAATGTGGTTGCTGAGTGTTAGGCATTGTTTGCTCTCTTTGCCACTATGGGTATTCAGTTTTATGAAGCTCATTGGTTTGTGGTTGTAATTTGGACAAAAGTAGCCCTGTGGCGCAAGAGAGCCACGCCCCGAAAGGTTTTGTTATAAACCTTTCATCAACCTTGTGCAATGAGTAGTTGCGATTAAAGCAAAATGCTTAAACGATGGGCAGAATGGCGGCGGCGAGAGCGATGGCCACTACCATTATATATATAATAACCCCAAGAGCCCCTTTGCGCCTCACGAAGAATGTGTGGATGAAGGGTACGGAGGCGTAGCCCATAAGGGGCAGTGCGACGGCAGGCTCCGAGCCGACAAGGAGCATAAAGAGTCCGACAAGGTAGAGGGTTATGAAGTAGATGTGTCCTTTGCGGGCCCTCAGGCGCATAGAGTTGAAGCCGCCAAGTGTAACCAAAATGCTGACGAGTGTGAGGAGTAGCAATACTCCGAAAAGCACTGTTGGGAGTAGAGCACCCACCGAATCGTAGAGCATAACGAGGTTGGGCGCGTGGAGTGGGGTAATGCCTTGGCTCCACGCCTCGGCAAACCACAGGGGCTCTTTGCCGCCCACCCACCAGGCAAACGATGCAGGCAGGAGTGGAAGTAGTGCCATAATGGCACCGGCCACCATCTCGCGTGGCGAGCGTTGCCAAATGAGCCATTGCAGAGGTAGGAGTGCCAACACATAGACCAAGTCGGGAACTATGAGTGCGGCCAAGCCCGTCCAGAACGAAGCCCTCATAACCTCGCTAAATCGCTCCGTGCGTTTGAAGCTCATAATCATTAGGTCGGTAGCGTGTACTACCATCAGCATAACCGCCATTATGGATGCCGAGCCTATGGGAAATGTTACGCCACAGACACCAACCACAAAGAGTACCATCGGCACAAGCGAGCGTACGACCGATAGCGAGTAGCGCGATATGATGCGTGTGATGATTACGGAGGAGAGAATCGCCGAGAGAATGACGGCCACAAGAGAGCCGATGTTTCCAAGTGTGGCGTCGATCCACACGCCAAGGGGCGACAATATACCTTCGATACTCTCGGCAGGGGTGGGCGCAAGGCGTGCGCGGAGCGTCTGCACCGTCAGCAGGAGCGCAAAAGTCGCCAGCAGAACGGGAATGGGTTGTTTGAGTATGTCGATCTCTCTTCTCATTACGGCACAAATATACTTATTTGTGGTGGGAAAACTCGCGCAAAATCACTATTTTTGTGCCACTATGCTCGAAATATCATACAAAAAGGAGTGCTTGGAGGCGGGATGTGATGAGGCAGGCAGGGGATGCCTTGCGGGACCTGTCTTTGCGGCGGCGGTTATTCTGCCTCCCGACTACTTCCATCCCCTGCTCAACGACTCCAAGCAGATGACCGCACGCCAACGATTACAGGTGCGCGACCATATTATTGCCAATGCTGTGGCGTGGGCCGTTGCGGAGGTTAGTGCCGAGGAGATTGACCGTATGAATATACTCAATGCCTCATTCGAGGCTATGCAGAGGGCTGTCGAAAAACTCTCGGTGCGTCCCGACCACCTCCTGATTGACGGCAACCGCTTCTATCCGAGGCTCGACATACCCTTCCGTTGCGAGGTGAAGGGCGACGGCCGGTTTGCCAACATTGCGGCCGCTTCGGTCTTGGCAAAGACTTTCCGTGACGAGTATATGGCTCGCATAGGCGAACAGTTTCCAATGTATGGTTGGGCCCAAAATGCCGGCTATCCCACAAAGGCCCATAGGCAGGCCATTGCCGAGCACGGACTCTCGCCACATCATCGTCTTTCTTTTAATCACGACAAAGATCAATTGTCGCTCTTTTAGAGAGCGAGCGCATCTCACGGGCGAGCGTGCCTTGCGGGTGCTTTTTGCACCAAACTGCGCATCGCAACTTCCTCATTTGCGCCCAGCAAACTGCGGAGTTGCTCGCTTGTTTGGCACAAAAATCCCCTCGCAAAACCCACTCGCGGAGGGAATTGAAAATTGAAAGTTGAAAATTGAAAATTGTGGAGCAGGCTACGCCTGCGAGTTATTAAATTTGCGCCAGAGGCGCACCTTAATTTTCCATTTTCCATTTTCCATTTTCCATTTTCAAACAAAAGCCCCTCGCAAAACCCACTCGCAGAGGTGCGAACTGCGGCCTCCTAATAATGAATAAAGGCGTATCCCGCAATGGGATACGCCTTTGCAGAAACTCAGTCTGCCTCCTATTTATTAACCTGATGAAAGTAGTCGCGTTGTTATTTTAATTTCAAATCGAGTGTTGCACGCACATCGTCGGATGCGGCTGCAATGTGGATTTTGAAATCGCCATTGTCTGCCACCCAATCGTGGCACTCGTCATCGAAGTATTGGAAAGCCTCGCGGGGCAGAGTAATCTCCACACGCTCGGTTGCGCCAGCCTTCACAAAGACCTTCTCGAAGCCTTTGAGCTCTTTCTCGGGGCGCAATACGGGAGCCTCCACATCGCCAACATAAACTTGCACAATCTCCTCGCCATCAACATTGCCGGTGTTGGTCACATCAACCATTACCTTCACACTGTCGCCATTGCGGATGGCGCTCTTCGAGAGGCGAGCATTGGTGTACTCGAAAGTGGTGTAGGAGAGTCCGTGGCCAAATGCGAACAAGGGCTTGATATCCTTAGCCTCGTGCCAACGATAACCCACAAGGATACCCTCGGTGTAGTGCACCTTGCCCGAGCCGCCATATTCGCCAACAGCGTGCGCAGCGCAATCTTCCAACCTTACGGGGAAAGTGAAAGGCAACTTACCGCTGGGATTGACATTGCCGAGCAGCACATTGGCAATAGAGTTGCCGGCCTCAGAGCCGAGGAACCAGCCCTGAACGATGGCGGGAACACTCTCCACCCAAGGCATTGCCACAGCATTACCCGAAATGTTTACATAGACGAGTTTTTTGCTCACTTTGGCCAGCGCCTCAATGAGTTTATTCTGTGCATAGGGGAGTTCCAAGCCATAGCGGTCGGAGTCCTCGCAGTCCTGATGTGAAGCCTTGTTAAGTCCGCCAAAGACAATAACATAGTCGCTCTCGGAGGCAACTTTTACAGCCTCGCGGATGAGTTCCTTCTCGGAACGGTTGTCGTTGAGGTTCTGAGCGGTAACAACACCGTTGTACTCGCCCGTAACATCGCCGACATAGCCACGCACCCAAACAACCTCGGCCCTGTCGCCCACTGCGGCACGCAGACCATCGAGGGGCGAAACCTCCTTGGCAACTTTGAGCGACGACGAGCCACCACCCACGGTCATCATCTTAACAGCATTTTCGCCCACAACAGCGATGCGGGGTTTGCCTTCGAGCGAGATGGGGAGTGTCTGGTTGTCGTTTTTGAGCAGTACGATACCCTTCTCGCCAATTTTGCGGGCAGCCTCGATGTGCTCCTCCGAAACGAGCGAGCCGAAGGGTTTGTTGGTATTCATTGCGGTGCGGAAGATAAGGCGCAACACGCGCGAAGCCTTGTCGTCGAGTTCCTCGGTGCCAACCTTACCCTCGCGGATGAGTTTCAGGTAGGGCTCGGCAAGGTAGTAGTTGTCGTAGGCGTTCGACGAGCCATTGGCAAGGCCATCGGTCCACGAGCCGAATTCGAGGTCAAGACCATTGCGAATAGCCTCCTCGGTATTGTGGGTACCTCCCCAATCGGAGATTACAACGCCGTCAAAGCCCCACTCCTCTTTGAGGATTTTGTTGAGCAGTTTGTCGTTGTGGCAGGCGTGCTCGCCATTGTAGTAGTTGTAGGCACCCATAATCGACCACGAACCACCCTCCTGAACGGCTGCCTTGAAGGCGGGAAGGTAAATCTCATAGAGTGTGCGGTCGTCCAATACGGGCTCGGTGGTGTGGCGGTGAGCCTCCTGATTGTTCAGTGCATAGTGCTTAACGCAGGTGGCAACACCATTCTTCTGAACCTCTTGAATGTAGGGCACAACCATCTGGGCAGCCAAATATGGGTCTTCGCCCATATACTCGAAGTTGCGACCATTCAGAGGGCTGCGGTAGATGTTTACACCAGGGCCGAGAAGAACATCTTTCTCCCTATAACGGGCCTCCTCGCCAATGCTCTTGCCATAGAGGGCCGAAGCCTCCCTGTCCCAAGTGGCGGCGAGTGCCGTAAGTGCGGGGTATGCAACGCACGAGTCGTTGGTGCAGCCTGCCTGCTCCCACTCGTCCCACAACACATCGGGGCGAATGCCGTGAGGGCCGTCGGTGCACCACAACTCGGGGATACCGAGGCGACGAACACCGGGCGAAGAGAATTTCGACTGAGCGTGAATGATTGCGATTTTCTCCTCGGTGGTCATTCGCGCCAGAGCATCCTCAACCCTCTCTTCGAGCGATGCCTCGGGGTTGAGGTAGGTGGGGATGTTGCTGCGTTGTTGGCAACCACATAGTGTCACTGTCAAAAGTGCAATAAGTGTTAGTTTGGTCTTCATTGTAGTATCTGTTTTTCGGTTAGTATCTTACCATATGAAAGAGGTCACGGAGCGTTTGGGTGCGTCGAAAGCGAAGCTACCTCCATGGCCGTCGGCAATGATGAGCTGCCTTGCGTTGCCCTCGTTGAGCACTACGATGGAGTGGGTGCCGTCGGGGTTGAGGAAGGCGGTAAAGTGCACGCCACTCCTGTCGCCCTCAATGGAGGAGTCGATGCGGTGTGCATCCCTCTTGGCAATCTTCGACATGTGGGCAATAGCGTAGTAGTGGCTGCGTCGGTTGAGGTTTTTGTGTCCACCGTCGGTGAAATCTACAAAACCATAGCAGGTGGTACAACCTCCATTGGGGCGGTTGGGGCCACGGTCTTTGTCCAAAAGGAAGTTCCAGAAGAGTACGGCCTTGCAGTGGAGGTTTACGGTGCCGATACAAATCTCCTTCATATGCCACATAAGATTGTCGCCAAAGTTGGGGCACCAAGTACCAATACTCTGCTCGGTAAAATAGATACCCTTGTTGGGGGCAGCCTTATAGACACCTTCGAGTGCCGATTTGTTGCCGCCATAGGCGTGCCAAGCCGAGCCCTCGAAGTATTTTGCAGCGTTGCTCTTGTAGATGTTGGTCACATAGTCGGGTACATCGAAGTTGTGGTCGTAAGCCCAGATTTTGGTGGTAATACCATTGCGCTCAAAGGCGGGACCGAGGTGACCACCCACAAAGTCGCGCTGGTGATCCCAAGGCATATAGAGCGATGCGGAGTTGCCGTGGTTGAGGGGCTCGTTCTGGGGACTTACGGCATAGATTGGGAAGCCTTGGCTTTCCATATACTGAATCCACTTAACAAAGTAGGTGGCGTAGTCCTCGTAGTATGCGGGGTTGAGCCTGCCACTTGTCCACCTGTCGTGGGGAGCGTCGCTATTGACTGCGAGTTTCATCCATTTGGGGCAGGTCCAAGGTGCGGCAACAATCTTCACATTGGGATTTATGGCGTAAATCTCCCTCAGGATGGGCAACAGGTCGCGCTCGTCGAGTTCGGGGAATTTCCAATTTTCAATGCCGGGTGTGTCGCAGCAAGTGTACTCTTCGAGCGAGAAGTCCGAGCAACCGATGGAGATGCGGATGAAGTTGTAATCCAAACCTTCGATGGGGTCGAAGACCTCTTTGAGCAAGGCTGTGCGGTCTTGCTGAGTCATAAGCAACAGATTGTAGCAGGTTGAGCCCGTAATGGCGGGGCCCCAACCGTCGATGGTCTGGTACTTTGTGGCGTCGTTGAGTGTGATGACGGCCGCCTGCTTGTTGGCAGCATCCTCGCTGAGGATGGTAACCTCTTGGAAGAGTTTTGTTTTGTCGGCAGTGGTCTGCCAACCCTTGGCCGCAAGGGTGTTGATAATCTTTGCGGTCGTAAAGGGGGCCGATACAACTCTGCTGTACTCGTCGCCTCGTGCGGCAGCGGCATAGAAGACATACTCCTTGCCCCTTTCAAGGCCGTTGACCGAAACGGTGGGATTTGAGCCCAAGGTGTTGTGCTTAGAGAGTTGGTAACCCGACGAGGGAGCCTTCTCCTCGGCAGGAAGAACGGCATAGAATGCTCGGTCGGCATTGCTGACCGCAAGTGTTGCCGTAACGCTATTTTCGCCAATCTCGCCAAGGGTTATCTCCACCGAAGGAGTTGTAACCGCAGGCTTTCCGCTTGGTGTTGGCTGCTCCTCACAAGCGGCAAAAAGCATCGCCGAGAGAATGATGAGGGGTTTGAAGAAAAATTGTGAAATCATATCTGTTAGGTTTAATAGTTTAAGTCGTCGGTTTTTACAAATATACAAATATTTGTAGTAGAAAGGGAGGAAAAGAGTAAAAATGTGGAAGCCCTGCGGTGCTAATGGTTGATTAGTAGTTAGTTGTGTGGTCTAAAAAGTGGATTGCGTGGAGTTGGAAAATCAAACAAAAGGTTGTATATTTGTGTCACTATATTTGACAACTATGAAAACCCCGCTACTACTACTTGTCCTCAACCTTTTAGTTGCGCTCTATCCGATTGGCGCGGCAAATAACCAAACACCTTCCTCTTTGTCGAATATGTTGAAGGCTCTCGACGCTGTTTTGGATGACAGTTCGGAGTATGTCGCCTTGCGCGAGGAACGCATATCCTATCTCAAAGAGTTGTTGATGGTTTCGACCACCGCCGAGCAGCAGTATTCGCTCAGTCGCAAACTCTTTTTGGAGTACTATCCCTACAACTTCGATATTGCGCTCTCGTATGGCAATATGGGTGTTGAGGTGGCCAAAGAGATGGGTAATGGATGGTTGCGTAGTGGCTCTCATCTCGACATTGCCCGCCTTTATACGGTGGCCGGTATGTACTCCGAGGCTATCGGTGCATTTAGTAAGATTGATACGCTCAGGTTGCCCATCGAAAGGCTGGGTGACTTCTACACTGCCCGCATCCATTTCTGTCGCGACTTTTTGGAGAACTCCAAAGACGACGGAATGAAACGCCAATATCGCAATGCTCTGAATTATTATCGCAATACCTTTTATAATATACCGCGTGCGAAGGTGGCGCGAATTCCAAACTACTATGCCGATTCGCTCTCGGTGCGCCTGCTCGACTACTACGACAGGGGTGACAACGAGAAAGCCAAGGCTTGTGCCGAGCAGCTTGTTGGCTCCACGCGCGAGAGTGAGCACGCCTATGCCATTGCTGCCTACTATATGTCTATCGTTGCCGAACACAATGGCGACACCGAAGGGCAGATGATGTGGCTCGCCCACTCGGCCATTGCAGACAGTAAACTTGCGGTGAAAGACAACGCTTCGCTGTGTGCTCTGGCATCGTTGCTGGCAAGTAGGGGAGATGTCGAGAGGGCTTTTCGCTACATCCGCATCTCGATTGACGATGCAATGTTCTACAATGCCAAGTTGCGCCAATGGCAGGTGGCCGGTAGGATGAACTCCATTGAGCAGGCCTATCAGGAGGTTGTGCGCAAGCAGCAGAGGAGTTCGACCACAACGACCATACTGATGTCGCTCTTGGCGTGTGTGCTTTTATTTGCCTGTCTTTATGCTGTGCAGCTGCTCCGCAAAACGCGCAAGACACAAATCGCCCTGAAAACCAAAAAAGAGGAGGTGGAGGCTATGAACGAGGCGCTCTCGCAGACCAACCGTCAGTTGCAGGCCCTCAACCTCTCCATTGCCGAGGCCAATATGGTCAAAGAGGAGTACATTGGTCTTTTCCTCTCGATGTGCTCGGACTATATCGACAAAATCGCATCGATGCAACGCCGTGTGCGCAAGGGTATTAAGAGTGGCTCCATTGCCGAACTCAACCGCGAATTCCCTTCGAGCGACATCATCGATGCCGAGAAGGAACACTTCTATGAGGTGTTCGACAGCGCTTTCTTGAACCTCTATCCCAATTTTGTGGAGGAGTTCAACTCGCTCTTGGAGGAGGATGGACAGATTGAGCTCAAAAAGGGCGAAAGGCTCAATACGGAGCTTCGCATCTTTGCGCTCATTCGCTTGGGAATTGCCGACTCCTCGAAAATTGCACTCCTGTTACACTACTCCGTAAATACCATCTACAACTATCGCGCAAAGGTCAAAAACCGCGCAAAGGGAGATAGGGAAAACTTCGAACAGGTAATCAAAACCATCGGCTCGTTTAAGGCATAAAACAGGGCTCCGAATGGTTGGCAAAAGCCCCACTCGGAGCCTTGTTTTGGCAAAATTGCGATTTTTGGCAAAGAATCGCGTCCACTTTTTTTAGAGTTTCGCAAGCGGTTAACCGCTTGATAGTTGCGCTGTTACGCAACTATCAAAAAGATGCTTATCCACTTTGTTACCCCCCGCGCGTGCATTATATGAGTGTATTTTGTAAATTTACTACAAGAAAAATGCCCTAAAACCTCCTTTACTTCACTTCGACGACCTAATAAAACCTATATATCAATTCACACTTATTTACTAACAAATTAAAGCCTATGAAAAACTTTACACTTAAAATCGCTCTCGTCGCTTTGATGATGGGCGTCGGCTGTGGTAGTTTGTACGCACAGCAAGTGAGAGGTACGGTCAAAAATACCGCAGGCGATCCCGTTGTGGGTGCAACCGTGATGGTAGATGAGACCAACCAGGGTACTATTACAGGCGTTGACGGCGAGTATACAATCGCTGTTGGCGATGCTGCTAATAATCACCTGACTGTTTCGTATCTCGGCATGAGTACAGTGACTGAGGCTGTCGCAGGACGCTCGGTGATTGATTTTGTGCTTGCAGATGAGGCAGATGTTTTGGACGATGTTGTGGTGATTGGTTACGGTACTCAGAAGAAGAGTGTTGTAACTGCTGCAATTTCGTCAATTTCGGAGGACGCTATTGAGAAATCGGCTCCTACCCGTATCGACAACGCTCTGCGTGGTCTTTCGTCTGGTGTGGCTGTTCAGCAGGTGTCGGGTGCTCCCGGTGCTTCTTCTCAGGTTCGTATCCGTGGTATTGGTTCGATTAACGACTCGCAGCCTTTGTATGTTGTGGACGGTATGCCTCTTTCGGGCGGTATCGACTACCTCAACCCCAACGATATTGAGCGTATCGAGGTGTTGAAAGATGCAGCTTCGGCAGCAGTTTATGGTGCTCGTGCAGCAAACGGTGTAATCCTTGTTACCACCAAGAAAGGTAAAGCAGGCGACGCTGTCATCACTTACGACTTCTCGTATGGTATGCAGAATGTATGGCGCAAACCCTATGTTCTCGACGCTACCGAGTATGCCGTTATGATGAACGAGGCAGCTATCAATGCCGGTAACGCTCCCGTTTACGAGAACCCCTATGAGTTTGGTAAGGGTACCGACTGGGTAGATGCAGTTTTGAACAAAAACGCTCCCGTTGTACAGCACCAGATTCAGGCAAGTGGCGCAACCGACAAGGTGAACTATATGTTCTCGGCAGGTTACTTCTCGCAGGATGGTATCGTTGGTGGTAACTATGGTGTTTCGAACTACGACCGTTTGACCTTGCGTGCAAACACCAACGCAATCCTCTTCGACAACAGCAAGACCAGTGATTGGTTCAACAAAGCAACCGTTTCGGTTAATGTTTCGTATGCAAACATCAACTCGGTAGGTAGCGTGGGCGAGAGCTCGGAGTTTGGTACCGTTCTCGGCTCGGCAATGTCGATGAGCCCCATTCTTCCCATCTACGCAACCGACGAGATGCTCGCTGAATATGCAGAGATGGTTTTCCCCTATGGTGATGGCACCGATTTGCATGTCCTTCCATATATGATTACCGATAAGGATGGCAAGGTTTATACCTATATTAATGATGCAGACTACAACGAGTTGCACCACCCCCTTGCAACTATGGAGTTGCCCGCTACTCAGTACAACACCGACAAGTTCGTGGCTAACGCTTCGTTCGACTTGCAGATTATGGAGGGTTTGACCTTCCGTTCGTCGTTTGGTGCTGACCTTTCGTTCTGGGGCAACCACGGTTACAACAAACAGTACTATCGCAACGCCAAGTCATACAACCTCGACCTCGTAACTAAGGTTGTTTCTTATGACGAGAATGGCGAGGAGGTTATTACCTACAAACCTCAGTATGCAACCAGCGCTTACCAGCAGATGAACCGCGGTTTGCAGTGGCAGATTGAGAACACTCTGAACTACGAGAAACAGATTGGTGACCACCACTTCTCCATTCTGCTCGGTCAGGCAGCCATTTCGCACAACAGTGCACAGGTTGGTGGCTCGCGCTCGAATCTCCCCGAGATTAATGAGCAGATGGCTAACATCAACTTCGCAACAGGTTTGGCAGCAGACGGCTGGCAGAGTGTTTACGGTTACTACCACACCATTCCCTACCGCTTGGCTTCGTACTTTGCTCGTGCTTCGTACAACTACGCAGAGAAATATATGTTGCAGGCAACCGTTCGTCGCGATGGTTCGTCGCGCTTCGGTCCCAACAGTAAATGGGGCGTATTCCCCTCGATTTCGGCAGGTTGGAATGTGAAGAACGAGGAGTTCTTGATGGGTGTTGATGCTATCAGCGCACTGAAAGTTCGTGCTTCGTGGGGTAAGAATGGTAATGACGCCATCGGTAATATGCGCTACACTACCACTATGGTGGGCGGTAATAACTACCCCTTCGGTACGGGCGCAACCGAGAATGTTCAGAACGGTAACAAGCCCAATGGTCTGACCAACCCCAACATCCGCTGGGAGGAGTCCGTACAGACCGACTTGGGTGTTGACTTCGGCTTCTTCAACAACTCGCTCACCCTGAGCGTTGACTACTACACCAAAGAGACTCGCGGTATGCTGATGGATATGCAGGTTCCCTCCTATGCAGGTGACTCGGCTCCTATCGGTAATGTGGGTGATATGGTTAACCGCGGTTTGGAGTTCGACCTTGGCTACCGTGGCAATGTGGGCGATTTCCACTATGGTATCAATGGTAACATCTCCTACAACACCAACGAACTTACCTACCTCGGCGACGAGTCGACCTATCTCTCCGGTGATAGCCACAAGATTGGTACCATCACCCGTGGTGATGTAGGTATGGTATTCCCCTACTTCTGGGGCTGGCAGACCGCAGGCGTATTCCAGAATATGGACGAGGTTAATGCTTACACTTGGACCAATCCCGAGACGGGCGAGACCAATGTTATTCAGCCTAATGCTAAACCCGGTGATTTCCGTTGGGCAGACCTTAACGACGATGGTCAGATTACCGACGAGGACCGTACTATGATTGGTAAAGGTACTCCCGATTGGACCTTTGGTTTGAACATTACCTTCGAGTGGAAGGGCTTCGATTTCAGCGCATTCTTGCAGGGCCAGATGGGCAACGATGTACTCAATGTTAGCCGTCGTACCGACTTGGGTAGCATCAACCTTCCCAAGAACATCCTGAACCGTTGGACAGGCGAGGGCTCGACCAACTCGGCTCCTTTGTTTGAGATTACCTCGGCAAACGAGAACTACCGCGTTTCGGACTACTGGGTTGAGGATGGTTCGTTTGTTCGTATGAGGAATATCCAGCTCGGTTACACTCTTCCTGCAAAGGTTACCAACACTATCGGCATCAACCGTCTTAGGGTTTATGTATCGTGCGATAACCTCTTCACTCTGACCAACTATACGGGTTGTGATCCCGAGGTTACCGGTGGTAACTCTTCGTTTGGTACTGCTTATGGTATCGACCGTGGTGTATATCCTCAGGCTCGCACTCTCACCTTTGGTGCTAATGTAACTTTCTAATTCATCCAATAACGGCTTAATACTATGAAAAAGACTAAATTATTCGCAATTAGTGTACTGGCTGCTCTTGGAATGACCGCCTGTACCGAGGATTTCATCACAGTAAGCCCTACTCAGGAAATCCTTAAAGATAACTACTTCACCAACGATGGTCGTGTGTTCACCAGCGTTGTTGCTGCATACGATCCCTTGCAGTGGTTTGACTACTTCTATCAGTACGATGCTCTGAATATGGTTTCGGACATTATGGCAGATGATATTTATAGCGGTGGTGCAAGTGAGACTGACCAGGCTGTGCTTACCAAAACCCACTTCTATCAGGCAACGGCTCTGGATTGCTGCAACCAGATTTGGACCATTGCATACTCGGGCGTGAACCGCGCGAACATTGCAATTGAGGAGGCAGAGAAGATGACCGACCTGCCCGAGGCAGTGCGCAATCGCTACATTGCAGAGTGTATGATTTTGAAAGCATACTACTACAATGTACTCTGGAAATTCTGGGGCAACATTCCTTTCTATGACAAGAACCTGACCGCTCCCTACTACACCGATCAGAAGAGTGCTGACTATGTATATGGCGAGGTTATCGGCTGGATTGAGGAGGCTTTGAAACTCAACGCACTGCCTTTCAAGGCTGCTGCTGGTGAGGAAGGTCGCGTAACTACTCCTATGGCTTATATGCTCTATGCCGAGATGGTTATGTATCAGAACGACAACTCGCGCTATGCTACCGCTTTGGGTTATATGAATGAGATTATTGCAAGTCCCGACTACGACCTCGTAGCTGACTTCGCAGGTATCTGGGAAGAGAGCGGCGAGTGGTGCAAAGAGACCATCTGGGAGATTAACTACATCTCGGAGGGTGCTGTTCGCTCGTGGGGTTCGCCCATCGCTACCGGTGGTATGGTTTACGCAATTCTCATTGGTCCTCCCTATGCAGACGGTTCGGTTTATCACCCCGGTTGGGGCTTTGGTCCTGTTGCTAAACACGCATACGATATGTATGAGGATGGCGATCAGCGCAAAGACGGCGGTATTCTCAACTACGACAAACATGTTGAGGAGGATGGCGCACAGAGGAAAGGCGACGCTCGTTGGCAGGATACCGGCTATTGGTTGAAGAAATATATCGCTCGCGAGGGTGGCAACCACGGTCAGAAGGCCGACGGCGATATGAACTACGGCAACAACTTGCGCGTATATCGCTACTCGGAGGCTCTGCTCAACGCTGCTGAGTTGCAGCTTGCTTTGACTCAGGGCGACAAAGGTCTTGCATACCTCAACGAGGTTCAGACCCGTGCGGGTGCAACCCTTTCGACCGAGAGCACCTTGGAGAACATCATTCAGGAGCGTCGTAAAGAGTTCTTGGGTGAGGGTAAACGCTACTGGGACTTGGTGCGTACCGGTATGGCAGCGGAAGTTCTTGCAGCAGGTACTCACGAGTATAGGGCGCTTGGTTGGACCCCCAACAAGAAGTACTGGCCCATTCCTCAGAGCGAGATGGATAAGGTTGATGAGGCTCACAAGATGACTCAGAACCCCTATTAGTCAGTCAACAGAGAAGGTACTTTAATATATAAAAGGTATAAAGTATGAAAAAATTTGTAAAATATATCGTATTGCTTGCTGCAACAATGTTGGCAGTGAGCTGTACTCCCGACTATCCCACTCTCGACGAGGGTAATCTGCCCGTGGCTTCGGAGTTGGATGTTGTGATTGATGTGGACCAAGCGACCAACTTGGTTACCTTTACTCTGAAAAATCAGGGTATGACTCCTATGTGGATCTTCCCCGAAGAGGGTAAACCCGATGATGTTGCCAACAAGAAGAAATACTCGGTTACCATCAATGGCTACACTGCTCGTTTCCGCGACGCAGGTGATTACTCGGTTGAGGTTAAGGCCTACAACTACAACGGTGTTTCGGTAGGCTCCGTAATCAAAGAGTTTACTCTCGAAAACACCTACCGCGATCCATTCGACCAGAGCAAGTATCTGAATGCTGTTTCGAACAACGGCTCGCAGGAGTGGATGTGGAACAGCACGGTTGCTGGTCACTTCGGTTGTGGTGAGACTATTGACAATCCTATTGGCTGGTGGCCTTGCGGTGCTGGCGAGAAAGAGGGCTTTGGTCTTTATGACGATAGGATGACCTTCGATAAGGACGGTAACTATACCTTCAATCCCGGCGAGGGCGGCACTCTCTATGTAAACCACGATGTTTCGACTCTTCCCGGCACCGATCCTGCTCTCACTGACGATTACGAGATTCCTTTCGAGGCGTTCACTTCGACCTATCATTTCGAGCAGAATTGGAATGCCGCAGGTATTGAGGAGATTTATCTCGTACTCGAAGAGGGTAAGAACCTTTCGTATGTTCCTCACGACGAAACTCTTACCAATCCTCGCTACCTCGTAGTGGAGAACAAACCCGCCGATATGAAGAAGAAACTCAACCTCGTATGGTACACTCCTACCGGTAACGGTGGTGGCCCCATCGCTTGGAAATTTGAGTTTGTTCCTGCTGTGAAAGTTCTCACTGCCGAGGAGTTGTTGGCAGGTAGCGACGCTGCCGGTAAGGTTTGGGTAGTGGATAGCGCTGCTCAGGGTCACCTTGGTTGTGGCGATAGCGTTGACAATGCTGCCGGTTGGTGGAGTGCAGGTCCCGCAGAGAAGGCCGGCACCGGTCTTTACGACGACGAGGTAACCTTCTATGCCGATGGTAAGTATGTTTACAATCCTGGTGCAGACGGCAAGATGTATATCAACTGGGGTGTAACCGCTATTGGTCCCAACCCCGGCGTAGAGCCCGATATCGACATTGAGTGGCCTATCACCGAGTCGACCTACACCTTCGAGGATAACACCATCACTTTGGCAGAGCAGACTCCTCTGATTTATGTGCCTTCGGATGTTGTTTGGAACGCTCCCATCTTCCATGTTAAGGAGCTTACCGATAGCCGCTTGGTACTCGTTGCCGAGAACCCCGGTTGCTACTGGCAGATGATTCTCCGCGCTCGCGACTACAAGGAGCCCGCAGCTTCGATTGGTGGCGTTGAGTTCGCAAACGGTGCAGCCGATTTGACCGTCGCTCAGGGTGAGGTTTTGACCGTTTCGGGTGTTGACCTCTCGACTATGTGGATCGATCCCGACTTCTTCGAGCAGGTAGATGATACCAACCTTAAATTCTTGGCTATGGACGGCGACTACCGCATCCAGAAACTCGATGGTTGGTTCAAGGTTATTCCTATGGTGAATGGCGCAAGACCCAACTACAACGACCACAAAGCATTGTGGATTATCGGTGATGGTGGTGGTAAGCCCGAGGGCGAGGCTCACCTTATCGGTTGGAACACAGGCGAGGCTCCTCTGCCTTTGGCACGCATCAGCGAGAACGAGTACCGCATTACCCTTTGGATGAAAGCCGAAGGTGGCTCGGTTAAGGTATACGGTCAGAGCGATTGGGGCGTAGAGTGGACTAAGGATAAATATGGCGTAGTTACCGACAACGGTTTCTTCAATATCCCCGGTGACGATGGTAATATCCACACTGTGGCTGGTGGTCCTACCCAAGGTTTCTACACCTTCTACTTCACCGACAATGGCGGTATCCTCGATATGAGGGTTGAGAAATACCAGAAAGTTGTGACTCAGTGGGATCCCGCTGCCGCTTGCAATATGTGGAATAGTGCAACCGTAGAGGAGATGTTCTACTACTATGCTCCCGGTTGGGCACCGATTGCGAATCCCGAACTCACAGAGGACAACGGTGCTTATACCCTCTTGTTGCCCGAAGCAACCGCCGAGCAGTGGCAGGCACAGGTCGCTTGGCGTACCGACATGACCTCGTCGGCAGACAAGACCTACGACTTTATGGTTAAACTTGTATCCAATACCGATCACCCCGGTGTAACCATCAAACTTACACAGACCGGTGACGACAACAACTTCTACTTTGCAGACCGTCATCCTTTGACTGCAGACGAGGAGTTCGTTTACAAGATGCCTAATATGGCAGGTAAGGATATGCCCAAGATTAGCCTCTTCTTCGACTTCGGTGGTTGCGCCGCAGGTACCGAAATCGTTATCTCGGAAATTATCTTCCAGGAGCACACCGAAACTGTTGAGTAATTTCTAAAACTTTTGGGGCAGGGGAGAGCCGATAATATGGGCTCCCCTGCCCATTTTTATAAACCAACAAGAAAAGAACACTAAACAACACACACCCAACTTTCCCACACAAACAAAATCTTCGCTACTATGGCTATGAAAAAGATTGCTACGATACTCGCTACACTGCTCTCTGCAACCCTCATCCTGGGCGGTTGCCAGACAACTCCCGACGACGACAATATCCAAACAACACCTCCCAAGGTGGTCTGCACCCCCGCCGAACTCCTCCTTACGAACGAGGCAGCAACGACAGAGGTCACCATTGAGGCAGAGAAAGATTGGGGTATCAGTTCCTCGGCAGATTGGTGCAAGGTGTCGCCCAGCGGAGGTATTGCGGGAACTACAAAAGTGAAAATTACCGTGTCCGAGAACAAAACGAATGCTGTGCGACAAACGCAGCTGACCATTCGCTCGGGACAAAACAATACATACCTGCCCGTTAGGCAGAACTACAACATTGTGACCGTCGAGGTTGAGGATAAGGCTCTTATGGCTGCCCTTGTGGAGGCGTGGGATGCCGACGGCGACGGAGTGCTCTCGACTGTGGAGGCCGAGGCTGTCGGTGAGATTGTGGCACCCTCGTGTGGCGTTGTTTCGCTTGACGGCATCGAGCAGTTTAGTGGCGTAAGGCGCATAGTCTGCAACGATAACAACATTGAGGCCATTGACCTCTCGGCTTTCCCCGCACTCGAAGAGCTCAACTGCGCAAACAACTCTCTCACGGAACTCGACATTCACATCAACAACTCGCTCCGAGTGCTCGACTGCACCAACAACCCCCTGACTCGTATTTTGGTGTGGACAGGCTTCCAGAAACCCGAAGGCTACAAGGTGCCCGAGGGTGTGGAGTTTGTAGAGCCCGAAATACCCACTCCCCCGGGCTATCGTCTGGTGTGGCAAGATGAGTTCAACACCGCAGGTCGCCGCCTGCCCGACAACGGCAAGTGGTGGTACGAGACCGGTGGCGGTGGTTGGGGCAACAACGAGAAGCAGACCTATGTGAGCGGTCGCGAGGGACGAGATACGGTTGCGCTCGTGAGCGACGGTACACTCAAAATCACGGCCAAAAAGGTGGGCGACAAGGTACTCTCCGTAAGGATGAATACCAACGCAAGTTGGACCTATGGTTACTTCGAGGCGAGCCTCAAACTCCCCGTGGGCAAGGGCACTTGGCCCGCATTCTGGATGATGCCCAAGAACTTCACGAGGTGGCCCGGCGATGGCGAGATTGATATTATGGAGCATGTGGGCTACCACCCCAACTATGTGTCGTCGAGCATCCACTGTCAGGCATACTACCACTCCATCGGCACACAGAAAACGCACGAACTATTCCTCAAAACCGCACAGACAGAGTTCCACACCTACGCCTGTGAGTGGACCGAGGACTACATCAAGTTCTATTTCGATGGCGAGTTGCATTTCACCTTCAACAACGACCATACGAACAACTACGACACTTGGCCCTTCTACAACCCATTCTACCTCAAACTCAACCTCGCGTGGGGCGGTAACTGGGGCGGAGCTATGGGGTTGGACGAGTCGTGCCTGCCCGCAACCTACGAAATCGACTATGTGAGAGTATTTAAGAAATAAATTGTGATATGAAACGCTTTGGATTTTGCGCACTAATTGCGCTGATGATGACCGTTGTGGGGTGTGAGTCCCCCGCAGAAGAGGAAAATAACGATAGGCCCA
This sequence comes from Tidjanibacter sp., assembly GCA_045659085.1. Lineage (GTDB taxonomy): Bacteria > Bacteroidota > Bacteroidia > Bacteroidales > Rikenellaceae > Tidjanibacter. The sequence continues at coordinate 9,985 of JAZOWE010000024.1, read as the reverse complement.
AAGGCTTGCATTCCATTAAGGTCGATGCCTCTCGGCCATACGCACTCGAACAGGGAGGCGAGATAAGGGTGGCTTTTACGGTGGAGGATGCCGATGTGGTATTCTTGGGTGTTAGCGACTATGAGGTGCTGTTGCGCAAGGCAGGCTCCACGCAGTCGCCCACCGAAGTAGCCCTCTCGCGCGTTGTCAATGGCTCCAAGGCGGGCGAGTATGAGGCTATTGTTGCCGACTGCTCGGGTGCAGAGGTTTATAGCCTGAGTGTGACGCTCGACATTAAAAACAACACCACAGGTACGGTTTGTAAGTCCAACAAGTTTGTGGTAATGCGCAGTATGTCGCTCTCGACAGGTGTGCCCGTTATGGTCATCAACACCGTTGGCGGAGTGCCCGTTGTGGATAAGGAGAATTGGAGGGCCGCACGCATAAGTATCGACGGCTTGGGACAGTTTGAATCGCTCGAAGAGTGCGATGTTGAAATCAGGGGTAGGGGTAACTCCACTTGGGAGTTCGACAAAAAACCCTACGCACTGAAATTCCCCTCCAAAACCTCCGTTCTCGGTATGCCTAAACACAAACGCTGGGTGCTGTTGGCCAACACCATGGACCGCACAATGATGCGCAATAGGGTGGCCTATCGCGTGGCAGAGCAGACCTCGCTCGCGTGGACTCCCCGTACGGAGTATGTGGAGGTGGTGCTCAATGGCGAGCATATCGGCAACTACCTGCTTGCGGAGCAGATTAGAATAGACAAAAACCGCATCAACATTACCGAAATGGAGGCTACCGACACATCGGGTGACGCTGTTACGGGTGGCTATGTCTACGAAATGGACTTCCACTTCGACAATGTAAACCAGTGGTGGACACCTCGTGGCTTCCCAAGCGCCATCAAGTTCCCCGACGAAGAGGATATTGTCCCCGCGCAGATCGAGTGGGGCAAAAACTACTTCAACGAGGTGGAGGGTGTGCTCTTTGGCTCGAACTTCAAGAGCCCCACAGAGGGCTATGCCAAATATATCGACGCTCAGTCGTTTGTGGATTATTGGCTTGTGTATGAGATTTGCATCAACCACGAACTAGCCAACCCCGGCAGTGTCTATATGCACAAAGACCGAGGCGGAAAACTCACCGCAGGCCCCATCTGGGACTTCGATTGGGGCACATTCGCCTACAAAGCTTCGCCTCAGGCAAGGGGTAAACTCTTTATGATGGGTGCTATTTGGTATCGCAGACTCTTTGAAGACCCCGCTTTCAAGCAGTTAGCAAAGGAGCGTTGGCAGGCTCTCTATCCCAAATTCAAGGCCATAGAAGATTTTATTGAGGAACAATATGCCTATTTAGGAGAGTCGGCAAAACTCAACTTTGCAATTTGGGACCCTACCACTACGGGCAATATCTCGGGCTTGGCCAATGGCGACGAGCACCTCTCGTTCGACGAGGCTTATAGGCGATTCTATGATTTCTATGTAGACCGCATCGAGACGATGAATGGTATATTTGCCACTTGGTAGCGAGCGCATCTCGCGGGCATCTGCTGCGTTATGCTTGCGCTCGAAATGCTCATTTACCATTGAGTAAACTCCGCTTTCTCGCGCTACGCAAGCCTTGCATCTGCTCCGCGATATGCACTCGCTGGGTTGAGGGGCACAAAAATCCCCTCGCAAAACCCACTCGCGGCGAGCACATCTCGCGGTCGATTTCTGCGTTATGCTTTTGATTTTGCTTCCTCATTTACTTTGAGTAAACTGCGGAGCAAAATCAAAACCAAGCCTTGAAATCGCCTTGCGATATGCACTCGCTTAGGGAATTGAAAGTTGAAAATTGAAAATTGAAAATTGTGGAGCAGGCTACGCCTGCGAGTTATTAAATTTGCGCCAGAGGCGCACCTTAATTTTCCATATTCCATTCTCCATTTTCCATTCTCCATTTTCCATTTTCCATTTTCAAACAAAAGCCCTCTGCGAAACTGTCGCAGAGGGCTTTTGTTTGTCAACCACCTAATATATTTTACTCCTCCCTTTTGTAGAGGTCCAAGAGCTCTTTGGCTGCAATGAACGAGCTCAGGCGGTTGGAGAGCACAGCCTCCTCGTAGGCCGTAAGTCGCTCGGCAATAGTGGGGTTGCCATAGAAGCCCGCTTTGAGGCTCTCGTTGATACTCTCATACATCCAATACTTCGATTGGCGGTTGCGGTTGGCCTGGAAGAAGCCGTTGTCCTTCGTGTGGCGGATGAAATCTTCAACCGTATTCCACACATCGCCAATGCCCTTGCCCGAAACGCTCGAACAGGTTAGTACCTGAGGAGCCCACTTGCTGTCGGTCAGGGGGAAGAGTTTGAGGGCATTGAAAATCTGCGCACGGGCGAGCTCGGCACGGTGGCGGTTGTCGCCGTCGGCTTTGGTAATAGCCACAACATCTGCCATCTCCATAATGCCCCTCTTGATGCCCTGCAACTCGTCGCCTGCACCCGAAATCTGCAACAGCATAAAAATATCGACCATTGAGTGCACGGCCGTTTCGCTCTGACCAACACCCACCGTCTCAACAAATACCACATCAAATCCTGCTGCCTCGCATAACACAATAGACTCGCGAGTTTTGCGTGCCACGCCACCCAGTGAGCCTGCGCTCGGAGAGGGGCGAATGAAGACCTTGGGGTTGTTGCAGATGGTCTCCATACGGGTCTTGTCGCCCAAAATGGAGCCACCGCTACGCTCCGACGAGGGGTCAATGGCAAGGACTGCGAGTTTGTGCCCCAGCTCCGTAACCATACCGCCCACGGCCTCAATGAAGGTCGATTTACCCGCACCTGGCACGCCCGTAATACCAATACGCATAGAGTTGCCCGAATAGGGCAAGCAACGCTCAATAATCTCCTGTGCTTGTGCGTAGTGTTCGCGGTTGTTGCTCTCGATGAGGGTTATGGCCTGCGAAAGGATTGTGATGTTGCCCTCCAAAATACCCTTCACATAGTCGTCGGTTGTGAGCACTCGACGCTTTACGCGCTTGAAATAGGGATTGACAATAGGCTGGCTCTCAACGCCGTCGGTGACATTGAGTGCGCTCGATTCCATCTCCTCGCGGTGGTGGTATTCGTAGTGGTCTATATTGTTGGAACTCATTGTTGTAGTATTTTCTCGATAGTCTTATCCGTGAGTGTCAGAGGGTTGCCCGCCCATACGATAACTCCTTTGGCATTGACGATTACGGCGTAGGGAACATGGGTAACATCGAAAAGTCGGAATACCGAGCCGTTCTCGTTGGTGGCAACATAGAAGTATTGGTACTCGTGCAGGAGCATATCGGCAACCTGCTCCGAGGGCTCGCGAGTGAGCATCAATACATCCATTCTCTGGCGATAGTCGCGTGCGATGTTGTTGAGTGGGGCTATGTGGTTGCAGCAATCCTTGTTGGCAGAGTGGAAAAACTCCACCATCAGAGCTTTCGTGTTGTCCACTTCGAGGCGGTCACTAATCCACTCCACATCCCCAATGCGTGGCGCACGGGAGCCCACCTCCACTCTCTGTTGTGCCGAGAGTGTGAGCGAGGAGGCAAAAATGATTAGGGCTATGCACAAAAATCTCTTCATCACCACAAAAATACAATTCAAAATTCAAAATTCAAAATTCAAAATTTTGTTGTGGGAGGTATGCCTATAAATGATAAAAAATCCTCCACGAAGCTTCGGCTTGGTGGATAAACATACTCAGACCATTGCAGATGCGGGCGCCACGCATCTCTCCTCGGCGAAGAAACTCGGTGGTGGAGGGGTTGTAGATAAGGTCGAAGAGTAGGTGGGCGGAGGTCAGAAATTCGTAGGGCAGCGGAGGGCACGCCGACTCGTTGGGGTGCATACCCAGCGGAGTGGCGTTTACGATAAGGTGGTGCGACGCCATAATTTCTGGCGTTAGGTCTTCGTACGAGAGCTCGTCCTTGCCACTATGCGACACTCGGAGGTACTCTATACCCTTGTCGGCAAGTACAAGGCAGACCGCCTTGGAGGCGCCACCTGTGCCGAGCACCAAGGCTTTCTGTGGGGTGTCGGATAGCAAAAACTCGTCGAGAGCAGTCGCAAAACCCTCATAGTCGGTGTTGTGGCCCACAAGAGAGCCATCGGCCTCCACGCGCACACAATTAACGGCCCCAATCCTTTCGGCCTCCGAAGAGAGAGAGGCAAGGTGGGGAATGATTTGCTCCTTGTAGGGGTGGGTGACATTGAAGCCCCGCAGGGTGGGGTGGGCGGCAAGCATTGTGGGTAGTTCCTCGATGCTTGCGAGTTCAATTTTGCGGTATTCGCGCAGGCCCAACTCGCCCGCAGCGGCAAATTTGCGTGTAAAGTAATCTGCCGACAGCGAGTGGACAAGAGGCTTGCCGATTACAGCATAGAGTTCCATTGTCGAGGATGTATTTTAGAGTGCGCCACCAATGAGCAGGAAGCCTCCAATGAGCAACACCGTGAAGGCTATTGCGCAGAGGTTGAAATACTTGTCTATAAAAGTCTTGATGGGGGCTCCGAACTTCCAGATGAGTGCCGCAACGAGGAAAAACCTCAGACCACGCGAAATAAGACTTGCCAACACAAAAATACCAAACTCGCTCAAACCCAAGCAAACACCCGCCGAGATGGTGATGAGTTTGTAGGGCAGAGGTGTGAAACCTGCCGTGAAGACGAGCCAGAAATTCCACTTGGCATAGAGGTCGGCAACATTGTTGAAGGCCTCCTCAGAGAAGATTGTGGGGATGAACCAACTATCCACAACCTCCCATGCAAAGGCTCCCAAACCGAAGCCAATCATTGCGCCAAAGACCGAGCCCGCAGTGCAGATGAGCGCATACTTGAACGACTTTTTGGGCATACCGACACAAAGTGCCAAGAGCAGCACATCGGGAGGAATGGGGAAGAAGATACTCTCGGCCATAGCAAAGAGAAACATTGCCAAGCCGGCCCAACGGCTGTCGGCCCACGAGAGCATCCAATTATAGAGTCGGCGGACGATGCCCGCCTTTTTTTCGGGTTGTGTTGCGGAGTGAATCTCGCTCATAATCTGTCGTTTTTTTGTTTTATTAACGGTGCAAAGATACCTCTCATTGTGAATTTTACAAAACAATGCAAAATAAAAAAGCAGTTCCCTTCTCGGAGAACTGCCTCGTGCCCAGGACAGGAATCGAACCTGCACGCCTTGCGGCACACGCACCTGAAACGTGCGCGTCTACCTATTCCGCCACCTGGGCAGCCGCGCCGACCTGTTTGGTCGATTGAGCACGCAAAGATACAAATAAAATTGAAAGTTGAAAATCGAAAATTGAAAATTATTGAAAATAACCCGATTTTCTCTGTTTTTGACAACCGTTGGCTGATGACCGACAATTTTCAATTCTCAATTTTCAATTCTCAATTTTATTACATACCTTTGCGTATAGTATGACCTAAAAGAAAGTAGTATGGCTCAATTTGTTCATCTTCATGTACATACGCAATACTCCATCCTCGATGGAGCTGCGTCCATATCCTCGCTCTTGGCTCGTGCCAAGCAGTTCGGTATGGAGGCTGTGGCTATGACCGACCACGGCAATATGTATGGAGCAAAGGAGTTTTACGATTCGGCAACCAAGGCGGGCATTAAGCCAATCATTGGTTGTGAGGTCTATATGGTTGCCGACCGACACCAAAAGAGCAAGGAGACCGAGCGTCGCTATCACCTCATTCTGCTTGCCAAAAATTCCGTGGGTTATCACAACCTTATAAAGCTCGTATCCATAGGCTTCACCGAGGGCTCGTACTATGGCAAACCCCGTATTGACCACACTATTCTCCAAGAACTCAGCGAGGGTATTATCTGCTGCTCGGCTTGTATTGCGGGAGAGGTGCCCAAGGCTCTCTTGGCGGGCAACACTGCCGAGGCGGAGAGAGTGATTGAGTGGTACAAGGGTGTTTTTGGCGAGGACTACTACATTGAGTTGCAGCGCCACAACCCCAAGGACCCCACACGCCCACACGATGTTATAGAGGCTCAGGATAGGGTTAATCCTCTGCTTGTGGAGTTGGCTAAGAAGCACGGCGTGAAGTATATCTGCACCAACGATGTGCACTTTACGGACGCCGACGATGCAATGGCGCACGACCACCTTATCTGTCTTAATACGGGCAAAGACCTCGACGATCCCACAAGGATGCGCTATACGGGCGAGGAGTATTTCAAGAGTCCCGAGGAGATGGAGGCACTCTTTGCCGACTATCCCGAGGCTCTGGCTACAACCGTCGAGATTGCCGACAAAATTGAGAAATACAACCTCAATAGTGACCCCTTGATGCCCAACTTTGAGGTGCCCAAATCGCTGGCTATTGATGCGGCAAAACTCAAAGAGAGTATCCTCAAAAAGACCAAAGATGAGGCCGAAAGAGAGGCTATTGAGGCTGCGGAGGATATATACAAATATGCCGAGGAGCGCCCCGAGGTGAGGGAGCGTCTGACTGTGGCGCAGCAGTTTCAATATCTCACGCATCTTGTCTATGAGGGTGCACATATGAGGTATGGCAAAACCCTGAACGAGGAGTTGGAGAAGCGTATAGCCTACGAGCTCTCGGTAATCGAGAATATGGGTTTCCCGGGCTACTTCCTCATTGTGTGGGACTACATTCGTGCGGCCCGCGAGTTGGGTGTGTCGGTGGGCCCCGGTCGTGGCTCGGCGGCAGGCTCGGTGGTGGCATACTGTTTGAAGATTACCAACATCGACCCCATAAAGTACGACTTGCTGTTTGAGCGTTTCCTCAATCCCGACCGTATCTCGCTCCCCGATGTGGATGTCGATTTCGATGAGGATGGCAGGGCAGATGTTCTCAACTATGTTATTGAAAAGTATGGTCGCAAGCGTGTAGCTCAGATTGTAACATTCGGAACGATGGCCCCCAAGATGGCTATTAAGGATGTGGCGAGGGTGCAAAAACTGCCCCTGCCCGAGAGCGACCGACTGACAAAACTCATCCCCGACAAGATTGAGAATGGCAAGAAGCAAACCCCCTTTGAATGGCTCTATGAGACACAGAGCGAGTTTGCGGCAGAGAAGAACAGCGAGAACCCTCTCGTACAGAATACTCTGCGTTATGCCGAGAAACTCGAAGGCTCGGTGCGCCAGACAGGTGTGCACGCCTGCGGTGTGATTATCGGCAAGGACGACTTGGAAAAGTTTGCTCCCATTGCTACGGCCAAGGATGCCGATTTGAATGTGGTGCAGTTTGAGGGTAAGTTTGTGGAGAGTGTCGGACTCATTAAGATGGACTTCCTCGGACTCAAAACTCTCTCCATTATTAAAGATGCGCTCGACAACATTCGTCGTACAACGGGCCGAGTGATTGATATTGACGCCATTCCGCTCGACGACAAAAAGACATACGCTCTCTTCTCGCACGGCGATACGACGGGTATCTTCCAGTTTGAGTCGCCCGGTATGAAGAAACACCTCAGGGCTCTGAAACCCACCCGTTTCGAGGACCTTATTGCGATGAACGCACTCTATCGTCCGGGCCCTATGGAGAAGATTCCCAACTTCATTGCCCGCAAGCAGGGTAAGGAGGAGATTACATACGACTTCCCCGAGATGGAGAAGTATCTCTACGACACCTATGGCATTACGGTCTATCAGGAGCAGGTGATGTTGCTTTCGCAGCTCTTGGCGGACTTTACGGGTGGCGAGGCGGATACACTGCGTAAGGCGATGGGTAAGAAGCAGCGCGAGGTGCTGGATAAGATGAAGCCCAAATTCATCAACGGTGCGGCAGCCAAAGGTCACGATGTGCCAACGCTCGAAAAGATTTGGACCGAGTGGGAGGCTTTCGCTTCCTATGCGTTCAACAAATCGCACGCAACTTGCTATGCCTATGTGGCATACCAAACCGCTTACCTCAAAGCACACTATCCCGCCGAGTTTATGGCAGCACTGCTGAGCCGTAACCTTGCGAGTATGGATAAACTCACCGTCTTTATGGACGAGGCGAGGAAGATGAAAATAAAGGTGCTGGGCCCCGATGTGAACAAGAGTGTCCACACCTTCTCGGCCGACAAGGAGGGTAACATCCGCTTCGGTATGGCCGGTATCAAGGGCGTAGGCGAGGCGGCCGTCAAGGAGTTGGTGGCCGAGCGTGAGAGGGGTGGTGACTATAAGGATATATATGACTTTGTAGAGAGGGTAGACCTCACTACTGTCAACAAGAAAGCCATTGAGAATATGGCCCTGGCGGGAGCCTTCGACTCCATTCTTGGTTTTCACCGTAGCAAACTATTTGTGGTGCAGAAGGAGTCGGATGTGATGTTCCTCGAACAGGTGGTGCGCTATGGTCAGAAGTTCCGCCAAGATAGGGATAACGCCCAGCAGAGCCTCTTTGGGGGTATGACAGATGTGGCGCTCCAAAAGCCACTATTGCCACCACTGCCCGAGTGGAGCAAGCTCGAAACTCTCAACCGTGAGAAGGATATGACGGGTATGTACCTCTCGTCACACCCCCTCGACGAGTACTCGGTGGTTATTCGCTATGTCTGCAACACGCCCATAACCAAGTTTTCCAACCTTGCGGATGTGGGGCAGAGAGATTTTGTGGCAGGGGGTATGGTTACGGATGTGCAGAATATGATGACCTCTACGGGGCGCCCATTTGGCAAGTTTAAGTTGGAGGACTACTCGGGAGAGCACGAGTTTGCACTCTTTGGCAAAGACTACGAGCAGTTCCGACCCTTGCTCTTCAAAGGATATTTCCTTATGATTAAAGGCTCGGTGCGACCTCGCCCCTACAACCCCGAAGAGTTGGAGGTGAAGATTAACCTGATGACACAGTTGCAAGACTTAGGCGACGAGGTTATTAAGGAACTTAATCTCAATCTCTTCATCGACGACCTGACGACCGAGTTGCGCCAGGAACTGACCAATCGTCTGAAAAAATCGAAGGGCAAGACCAAACTGACACTCCGAGTGTGTGACTCTGCAAGCGGTGTGGCGGTAAACTTCTACCCCAAGAAACTCAAAGTGGGCGTTACGCAGGAGTTGCTCGATTTCTTCACGGACAATGCATTGGCATTTAAGTTGATAAGCTAAAAACAATAGACAACATATTTTATTCACTAATTAAAAACACATAACTATTATGGCACTTGTAATTAATGACGCCAACTACGCTGAGTTGGCAGCCGATGGCAAACTTTTGGTAATCGATTTCTGGGCAGAGTGGTGCGGTCCTTGCCGTATGATTGGCCCCATCGTTGAGAAACTCGCAGAGGAGTTCGAGGGTAAAGCTAACATTGGTAAATGCAATGTTGACGAGGCTAACGATGTACCCGTGAAATTCTCGGTACGCAACATCCCCACCATCGTATTCGTTAAGAATGGCGAGTTGGTAGACAAGCAGGTTGGTGCTTGCTCGGAGGGTGATTTGCGTGCTAAAATTGAGAAAAACCTCTAAAAAACGCATATAAGCGGCGTCTTTGGCGTTGCACTGCGACAAATCCCCTCCTCATTTGCGCTAAGCAAACTGCGGAGGGGATTTTCTTGTGCGCCTAAAATCCGCTCGCTTATCTGCGTTTTTCTCTTGTATCGTGTAAACTGCGGAGCCCGCTTTCTTGCACGCCTAGAACTCGCTCGCTTCTCTGCATTTTTTTCAAAAACACATATAAGCGAGCGCATCTTGCGGGTAAATTTTGCACCGCACTGCGATAGGCGAGTTCCTCATTTGCGACGAGCAAACTGCGGACTCGCCTTCTTGTTTGTCACAAAATTTCCTCCACAATCTGCTACTCGCTGCTCGCGCATCTCACGGGCACCCTTGCTCCAAATTGCTACAACGAGGCCCTTCCTTGTTCACGGGTATCTTTTTTAATACCTGCACCGCAGGTGCACCATAATTTTCAACTTTCAATTTTCAATTTTCAATTCTCTTGGGTATCTTTTTTAATACCCGCGCCGTAGGCGCACCTAAAACCCGCACTTCGCATCGTCGGCGGG
>JAZOWE010000023.1:0-34404 GCA_045659085.1 Tidjanibacter sp. | reverse complement strand
GATGCGCGAGCGGCGAGTAGCAGATTGCGGAGGAAATTTTGTGCCAAACAAGAAGGCGAGTCCGCAGCTTACTACCCGTAAGTGAGGAACTCGCCTATCGCAGTGCGGTGCAAAATTTACCCGCAAGATGCGCTCGCTTATATGCGTTTTTTATTTCACTTCTTCAAACTCAACATCTTCCGCCTGCTGAGCACCACCCTGCTGCTGTGCCTGCTGAGCACCACCCTGCTGTGCCTGCTGCTGTGCGCCGGCCTGAGCGTAGATATCCTGCGAAGCGGCCTGCCAAGCGGCGTTGAGTTTCTCGGTTGCAGCATCAATACCTGCGAGGTTCTGCGACGAGTGAGCGGTTTTGAGCTCTGCGAGGGCGCTCTCGATTGCCTGTTTCTTCTCGGCAGGAATCTTGTCGCCATACTCTTTGAGCTGTTTCTCGGTCGAGAAGATCATCGAGTCTGCGCCGTTGATTTTATCAACCCTCTCGCGCTCCTCTTTATCTTTTGCCTCGTTTGCCTTAGCCTCGTCGCGCATACGCTGAATCTCAGCCTCGGTCAAGCCGCTCGAAGCCTCGATGCGGATGCTCTGCTCCTTACCTGTACCTTTGTCCTTAGCCGACACATTGAGGATACCGTTTGCGTCGATGTCGAACGAAACCTCAATCTGGGGTACGCCACGGGGAGCTGCGGGGATGCCGTCGAGGTGGAAACGACCGATAGTCTTGTTGTCGCGTGCCATCTGGCGCTCGCCTTGCAAGACATGAATCTCAACCTCGGGCTGGTTGTCCTGTGCGGTGGAGAACACCTGGCTCTTGCGTACGGGAATGGTGGTGTTGGCGTCAATCAGACGGGTGAATACGCCACCAAGAGTCTCGATACCGAGCGACAGAGGGGTAACATCCAAGAGGAGCACATCCTTAACTTCACCGGTCAAGACGCCACCCTGAATTGCTGCACCGATAGCCACAACCTCATCGGGGTTCACGCCCTTCGAAGGAGCTTTGCCGAAGAAGTCCTCAACAACCTTCTGGATTGCGGGGATACGGGTGGAGCCACCCACGAGGATAACCTCGTCAATCTGGCTTGCGCTGAAACCTGCGTCGGCAAGTGCTTTACGGCAGGGCTCGATGGTTGCGCGGATGAGGCTGTCTGCGAGCTGCTCGAATTTGGCACGGGTGAGAGTCATCACAAGGTGCTGAGGAATACCGTCTACGGGCATAATGTAGGGGAGGTTAATCTCGGTCGAAGTGCTGCTCGAAAGCTCAATTTTAGCCTTCTCTGCTGCCTCTTTCAGACGCTGCATAGCCATAGGGTCTTTGCGCAAATCGATGCCGTGTTTGCTCTGGAACTCGGCAGCCATCCAGTCGATGATTACATGGTCGAAGTCGTCGCCACCAAGGTGGGTATCACCATTGGTCGATTTAACCTCAAATACGCCGTCGCCAAGCTCCAAAATCGAGATATCGAAGGTACCACCACCGAGGTCATAAACAGCGATTTTCATATCCTTACCTGCCTTATCAAGACCGTATGCCAAAGCAGCGGCAGTAGGCTCGTTGATGATACGGCGCACTTTCAGACCTGCAATCTCGCCAGCCTCTTTGGTTGCCTGACGCTGCGAGTCGCTGAAATATGCAGGTACGGTGATAACAGCCTCTGTTACAGTGGTTCCGAGGTAGTCCTCGGCGGTCTTTTTCATCTTCTGCAAGACGATAGCCGAAATCTCCTGAGGAGTATATTTGCGGTTGCCAATCTCTACCATAGGTACATCGTTTGCACCTGCCACAACACTATAAGGAACGCGGGTTACATCCTTTGCCACCTGTGCCATCTTCTCGCCCATAAAGCGTTTGATGGAGAATACGGTGTTTTTGGGGTTGGTGATAGCCTGGCGCTTTGCGGGGTCGCCCACTTTGCGCTCGCCACTCTCGGTGAAAGCCACAATCGAAGGAGTTGTACGGTGTCCCTCACTGTTGGGGATAACTACGGGCTCGTTGCCCTCCATAACTGCCACACACGAGTTGGTTGTACCCAAGTCAATACCAATAATCTTTGCCATAATCGTAATTTGTTTTTTGAGTTTATACTTATTTATATTACTTATCTTCTCTTTCGGGACTCTTTTGCCCCGTTGCACCTTTTGTTGTTCAATCTCTGTGCCAAGCATAAAAGTTGTGCCACAACTGCCACAAGCTGACAAAAGAGTTAATCTACCACTGACATTTTGTCAGTTAAATATGCCAATTTTCGCAAGATGCAAAAAAGTGGTGGCAAAATTTTTTTATTCCACAAAAGGGTTGTAATTTTATGGTGCTAAAAATTTCCTTATAATAGGTAAACAAAACTAATACTTATATTACTATGATTACAACCTTTAATGAATTGCGCCGCATCAAAGACAAATTGCCCAGCGGAAGCATGCAGCGCATCGCAGACGAGTTGGGTCGCGATGCAGACGAAGTAAGAAACTATTTTGGTGGTCGCCACTTCGAGGGTGGTACGACCGCAGGCGTACACTTTGAAGAGGGCCCCGATGGCGGTACCGTAAGTTTCGACGACGATACCATCTACAACGCAGCTCTTCGCATCTTGGCCGAGTTGGAGAAATAGTCCTTAATTCATTGGACAAACAAAAACGACCTTTCAGCCGAAAGGTCGTTTTTATTTTTCTATACTCCAATAATAAAGATTGTGGGTTTTTTATGCATATCGGGTTTAGCCAGCCTCTTCCACTCGGCAACCGACAGTGTTCGGATACTCTGCTCGGGCGAGGTAATATCCACCGCCACCGTAAGGCGCACAGCGGGAGCAAGTACCGCGAGCATATCGGCAAAGAGATTGTCGTTGCGATAGGGCGCCTCGATAAAAATCTGGCTTTGGCGTTCACTCAGAGCCCTACGCTCAAACATTTTCAGGGCCTTAGCCCTCTCGGCAGGCTTCACGGGCAGATAGCCATTGAAGGCGAAACTCTGACCATTCTGGCCGCTTGCCATAAGCGCCATAAGGATTGACGAGGGGCCCACAAGGGGTACAACCTCGATACCTTTGCGCTGAGCCAGAGCCACCACATCTGCACCCGGGTCCGCAACGCCCGGAAGTCCCGCCTCGCTGATAATACCACAATCCCTACCCTCCAACACGGGTTTCAGGAGTGGCTCAATATCCATCTGCGAGGTATGCTCGTTGCACTCGGCAAACTCCAACTCCTCGATGGGGCGACCAATCTTTGCTGCGCTGAGAAAACGGCGTGCCGAGCGCACATTCTCCACCACAAAGTAGTCTATCTGTGCCATCACAGCCCTATTTGCTTCGGGCAGCACATCGTAGGGATTACCCTCGCTTATGGGGCAAGGGAGCATATAAATTTTGCCGTATGGTTTGTTTGGGTTTGCCATCTGCATTGTCTACTCCTTTACATATATTCTCTTCACGCGCGCGGAAATGGAGGTCATAACCTCATAGGGGATGGTTCCCAGCAGCGCGGCCATCTCCTCAACAGAGCCGCCCTCGCCACCAAAGATAACAACCTCATCGCCCTCTTTGCAAGGTATGTCGGTAACATCAATCATACAGCTATCCATACAAACCCTGCCGACAATGGGGGCTCTTCTACCCGCCACACTCATACTCCACACTCCGCAACCGAGCCTACGATCCAAGCCGTCGGCATAACCTATGGGGATGGTGGCAATCTTTGTGGGGCGAGCAATCCTTCCTGCCCTACCATATCCCACACTCTCGCCTTCGGAGAGCTCCTTAACCTGCACAATGCGTGTAGCAAGCCTCGAAATGGGCTTTACACCCTCGCCCACACCATAGAGTCCAATACCCAGTCGGCACATATCATAGACCGAGTCGGGGAAGAACTCCATACCTGCCGTATTGTTTATGTGTCGCAGGGGTTTATAGGGCAACGACTCCATAATCTTTTCGGTAACCTCCTTAAAGGCATTCTGCTGTCGCCTTACAAACTCCACCTCCTCGGGCATATCGGCAGTGGCAAAGTGCGAGAACATACTTCTGACCGTAAGCACTCCGCGAAGGTCTGCCAAGCGTTTCGAAAGGCGCTCCACATCCCTTAGCTCAAAGCCCAAGCGATGCATACCGCTATCGATTTTCAGGTGTATGGGGTAGTCGCTCTCCCCTGCCCTCTCCGCAGCCTCGGCAAAGGCTTCGAGCGACGAGAAGTTATAAATCTCGGGCTCCAATCGGTAGGAGGTCATCAGCAAGAAACTATCCGAGTCGGCATTGAGTACCACAATGGGCATCGTAATACCCTTTTGGCGCAACAACACACCCTCGTCGGCAAACGCCACAGCCAAGTAATCGACACCTTCGTGTTGCAACTCGGCAGCAATCTCGTAGTCGCCGTGGCCATAGCTCGACGCCTTGACCATAGTCATGAGTTTTGTGCCCTGCGGCAATAGTGCTCGATAGCGATTGAGGTTACGAACCATAGCCGACAGATTAACCTCCAATACCGTAGTGTGGCTCTTGCGTGAGGCAGCGTGGACAATGCGGTCGAAACCCGACATGGGGCCACCCTTAATCAGCACCGCAGCATCCGCAAACTTATCCTGCGTGAGCACCTTCAAAAACTCATCCGTCGAGGAGTAGAACTCGTCCGTATCCGAAAAGAAGTGTTTGTGAGCAGCAATAAACCTACCCACGCCTATAACCTTATCCACACCTCCGCCGCGCGTAATTTGCGCCACACGCGAGTAGATCTCCTCGTCGGGCAAGGTACTATACAGCATATCCGACAGCACCACAATGCGTCTTCTGCCACCCGCCACCTCGCCAAGCGAGTTGAGGGCAATGGCAATGGAGTTGATGTCCGAATTGTGCGTATCGCTCAGGATAACCGCACCTCCCAACCCCTCGGCAAGAGAGAGTCGCAACCTTACAGGCTGTGTGTCGGCAAGGCGGCTCTCAACCTCCGACCTATCGTAGCCCAGCAGTACATAGAGTTCGACCACCATAGCCCTCATACTCTCCACTCCTGTCTTGTCGGGCACAGCCTCCAAAGCCTCTGCAATGTAGCGCGAGGTGGAGTTGTAGATTACCTTGCGGGTGCGGGCAAAAAGCACGGCCTTCTCTGCCGCCTTATGCGCCCTATCCACAAAATTCTCGTCGTGCTCGCTACCCAGCGCGGTGAAGATGCCCACATCGGGGCGGATGACAGCCTCCAAACGGGCCATCTCGTCGGGGCGTGAAATGCCCGCCTCAATGACGGCCAAATCCTCGTTGCCCTCCATCATCAGAAGCGAGAGAGCCACTCCGAGTTGCGAGTTGTAGCTCCTTGGCGAGCGGAAAACCCTCACACCCTCGGGGGCGCACTCGGCAATCCACTCCTTCACTGCGGTCTTACCCGTCGAGCCCGTAATGGCAACCATCGTACCCTTAAACTTCGAGCGGTAGTCGGCCGCAAGGCTCTGCAAAGCCCTCAGGGAGCGGTCAACAACCACAAAGCCCGCATCGGGATACTCCGAAGTATCAAACTCTCTCTCCACCATAAAGGCCCTCACGCCCCTACGGTAGAGGTCGCCAATGAAGTTGTGACCATCGTGATTAACACCCGCAATGGCCACAAACAGTGGAGCGCTCTCGGGTGCAAAACTATGGCGCGAGTCGGTCATAACACTCCTCACCTCCACATCGTCGCCCAAGAGTCTGCCACCTTGGGCAATCCGTGCAATCTCTGATAGTCTATACTGCATAATTCAAAATGCATAATTCAAAATTGACAAGAAGAAAAATAAGTCTGCGCCTCTGGCGCACCATAATTTTCCATTTTCAATTCTCAATTTTCAATTCCCTTAACACACGCCCCCGCCCTAACGGGCACCCCCTCTAACTTAGAGGGGGAGTTTTTTATAGGGTTTCTTCGGGTGATTTATGTGAGGTGGTTTCAAGGCTTGCGAAGCGCAAGAAACCGCAGTTTACTAAGCGTAAATGAGGATTTCGAGCGCAAGCGTAACGCAGAAAACACCCACAGAAATCAGCCGAACTATCGCAAAATCTCGTCAATAAGAGCCTGAGTCTCGGGCTTGTGGCCACGGAAAGCCACATAGAGCTCCATAGGATGACGGATGCCACCTTTCGAGAGCACCTCTTCGCGGAAGCTATTGCCACACTCGCGCGAGAAGATACCCCTCTCCTTGAAGAGTTCGAAAGCATCTGCGTCCAAAACCTCTGCCCACTTATAGCCGTAGTAGCCTGCTGCGTAGCCACCCGAGAAGATGTGGCCAAACGAGCAACCCATATGGGTACCCTCAACGGTGGGCAACACCTGTGTAGCAGCCGCAGCCTTACGCTCGAATGCCACAACATCGTCAATAGGCTCGGTGATGGTGTGGTATGCCATATCAATCATACCAAACGACACCTGACGGATGTTCATATATGCTGCCAAGTATTTCTTCGAGGCGATAATTTTATTCCTCAGTTCCTCGGGCATCTTCTCACCGGTCTGGTAGTGAACGGCAACGATATCGAGGAACTCGGGCTGGATGGCCCAATTCTCCAACACCTGGCTGGGAAGTTCCACAAAGTCGCGATACACATTGGTACCGGTCATCGACTCATAGGTACCCTTTGCAAACAAGCCGTGGAGGCAGTGACCGAACTCGTGGAGGAAGGTCTCGAACTCGTCGAAGGTCAGAAGCGAGGGTGCCGTCTCGGTGGGTTTAGTAAAGTTGCCACAGAGCGAGATGAAGGGGCGGAGCTCCTTGCCGTCAACAGTTTTCATCTCCCTGAAAGCGGTCATCCACGCGCCACCACGCTTGGTAGCCCTGGGGAAGAAATCCATATAGAGAACGCCCAAGAAGTCGCCATTCTCCTCCAAAACATCGTAGGCCTTAACATCGGGATGATATACCTCAATAGCGGGATTCTCCACAAAACGGATACCATATAGCCTCTCGGCGAGAGTAAAGATACCTTTCTTTACATTCTCCAACTCGAAATATGGTTTCACATCCTCCTCGTTGTAGTCGAAGGTTGCAACCTTATATTTCTCGTTCCAATACGACCAATCCCAAGGCATAAGTTCGTAGTCTGCGCCATTGCGACGAGCAAACCTTGCAACATCCTTATAGTCTTTCTTCGCCTGTTTGATGGTTGCACTCCTCAACTCTTCGAGGAAGTTGTTTACGGTGGTGGTATTCTCTGCCATACGCTCTTCGAGAACGAACGATGCGTAGTTGTCGTAGCCAAACAGATGTGCACTTTCGAGCCTCAGGTCGGTGATGCGTTTTACGATGTCGAGGTTGTTGAACTCATCGCCCACACACTTGGTGTTCGAGGCCATCCAAACCTTCTCTTTGAGTTCACGGTTCGACGAGTAGGTCAGGAAGGGGAACATACTTGCCTGCTGCAAGGTCACAGTCCAGCCCTCCTCGCCACGAGCCTTAGCCTCGGCAGCCATAGCATCGCGTACAAATGCGGGCAACTCCTCAACCTGCTTGGGATCGGTAATGTTGAGCGAGAAAGCATTGGTGGCAGAGAGCACATTCTGCTCAAACTGCAACGAGAGCGACGAGAGCTCCTCGGAGATTTTCCTATACTGCTCTTTCTGCTCGTCGGAGAGGTTGGCACCGTTGCGAACAAAGCCCTTATAGGTATCCTCCAAGAGTTTTGCATCCTCCTCGTTCAGGTCAAGACTCTCTTTCTGCTCATAAACAGCCTTCACCCTCTCCCAAAGTGTGGGGTTGAGGTTGATGTCGTTCGAGAAGGCGATGAGTTTGGGCTGCACCTCCAAAGCCAGAGCCTGCATTGCATCGCTAGTCTCGTTACCATTGAGTACAAAGAAAATGGTCGAAACATGATTCAGCAACTCGCCACTACGCTCCATAGCCACGATTGTATTCTCAAAGGAGGGAGCCTCGGGGTTGTTGATGATAGCATCCATCTCGGCCCTCGCCTCCGCCAAAGCGTAGTCAAAAGCGGGCATATAATGCTCCAACTCGATTTTCGAGAACTCGGGAGTACCATAGGGGGTATCACCCTGATTAATAAGGGGGTTGTTCTTGATAGAATCGCAACCCATCATTACAGCTGCTGCCATAACAAGTGTCAAAATTTTAGTTTTCATTCTTCTTTTTTTTATTTGTTGTTTGTTGCTTTTGTTTCTTTTATTCTCCGCTTTTTGTAAAAAGCGGAACCAAAAACTTTTAGTGCAGCCACACATTTGTGGTACTACCCAGTGCCTTGCTTCGGAACCACCATAACAAAAGTGCCACTCTGGCACAAAAGTCGCCCAAAAATTTTTACGAGATACTTCGTATCTCTGTATTACTTTGCTCTGCCTTATTTTAGCACCATCCACACAAGAGTGCCGTTACGGCACCTTTTTGTAAAAAGCGGAACCAAAAACTTTTGCAAGATACTTCGTATCTCTTTTTTAATTGACAATGGAAAATGGAAAATGGAAAATTATGGTGTGCCTACGGCACGGTTTTTCTATTCCGCGCCCGCAGGGCGCACCTTAATTTTCAATTTTCAATTTTCAATTCTCAATTTTCAATTCTTTAATGTCCTTCACATTCATATCCCTCTCTCGCGCACCCCTCTCGCGTACAATGTGGGGCAGAGGGTTGGCAGCATACTCCGCCTCACGAATGCGTGAGCGGTAGATATCAATGGCCATATATATAGCGTTGCGCATAGAGCTCTCGTCGGCCACGCCCTTGCCGGCAATATCATAGCCCACACCGTGGTCGGGCGAGGTGCGCACCACCTCCAAGTTGGTGGTAACATTCACACCATAGGGGGTGAGGGTTTTGAAGGGTGCAAGTCCCTGGTCGTGATACATTGCCAGCACTGCGTCGTACTTCTTGAAGGTGCCTGCGGCAAAGAAACCGTCTGCCGCAAAGGGGCCAAATGCCAAAGTGCCACCCTCGTAGGCCTCCTTGATGGCGGGAGTAATAATCTCCTGCTCCTCCTTGCCCAGCAGACCGCCATCTCCTGCGTGGGGGTTGAGTGCCAACACCGCAATGCGTGGAGCCCTCACACCAAAGTCCTCACGCAGCGACTTGTGGAGCTGGCCGATGCGTTTTACGATAAGCTCCTTGGAGAGAGCCTGCGCCACCTCTGCAACGGGCAGATGGATGGTCGCCAAGCCCACCCTCATAATATCACTGCACATCAGCATCAGAGGCTCGCCACCGAACTCCTGGGCCAGAAACTCCGTATGGCCCACAGCGCCAAAACCGGCCTCGTCCATAGCATTCTTATTCACGGGAGCCGTAACAAGCACATCCAGCTCGCCCTCCTTAACATCCGCAACGGCCCTGCGCAGCGACTCCACAGCCACCGCACCGCTCTCGGGCGTAGCCTCACCAACAGAGATGCGCATATCTGCCTTGCCGCACTCCACAAGGTTCAACTTGCGAGGCTGTGCCTCGGCTGCCGAGCGAACGAGTGTATAGTTCACACCTTCCGCCTCCTCGACCTTCGATTTGTAGAACGCAATAGACTTCGATGCGCCATAGAGCACAAAGGTCGCCATATCAAACATCCTCTGGTCGCGGAAAATTTTAATAACCGTCTCAGCACCCACTCCCGATGGGTCCCCAAGCGTAATTCCTACGCGAATATTCATAGTTACAGTTGTCTGTTAATCGTTGTCGTTTGTTTTATCCGGGCGTAGCTCTTGGAGCCTATCCTCCATATCCTCGGTAATATCGGCAAACTCTGTCTTGCCGCCAAGCGCAAATCGCAGGTAGGTGATAGGCATACCCTGCGCGAGGAACTTGGTCTCGTATGCCGTCTTCACCGACAGCGTCTCGTCGGCATAGCCCGTACCATAGATATCGTTGTTGGCCACCTCCACAGGCAGTTCGTTTAGGGCGATGACATCCTTAGTAAACTCGTGCAAAAACTGCGAGTCGGTTTTGAGGTTAATCATTCCTCCCTCTGCCAAAATCTGGGCATAGCGTGCAAGGAACAAAGGCCCCGTAAGGCGATGTTTGGCTCTCTGCTTGGGCATCTGCGGATCGGGGAAGGTGATCCATATCTCGCTAACCTCGCCCTCGGCAAAGAGCGACGCGATAAACTCAATCCTCGTACGCAAAAAGCCGGCATTGGTAATTCCACGCTCGGTTACGGTCTTAGCTCCGCGCCACATCCTCGCGCCCTTAATATCCACGCCAATAAAGTTCTTATCGGGATTGCGCTCGGCCAGAGCTACCGTATATTCGCCCCTACCACAACCGAGTTCGAGCACTATGGGGTTGTTGTTGCCGAAAAACTCGTGCCACCTCCCCTTTATTGGGTGCTCAACACCAAAGACCTCCTCAAATGCAGGCTGCACCATACACTTGAAGGTCAAATTCTCATTAAATCGTCTAATTTTATCTTTTCCCATTTTGTTTGCGACTTTTTGTTAAAAGCCACTCAAAAATTTTTGTGCAATACTTCGTATTTCTCTATCTGTTATCCACTCAAAATCTGTTTTGAATTTGCACCCCCACATTCCACACGCCCACAAGGTCGCTTTGGGGTACAAGAGCAAAAACATACTCCCCACTCTCGCCCAATTGAGCACTCTCAACCCACTCGGCCGAGAGCTCCACAAACGAGCCTCCCTTGTTTCTGCCATTCGGGGTGAGTATTACCTCGCCACCATAGACCACTCCCGAAGGTGTTGTCACAACAACTCTCAGAGGCATTGCTCCGCTATGGTCGTTGGTCTGCTGGCGAGCCACCACACCCACATTGTAGAGCGCAAGCGTGTCGCTATTGTCATAGCGCACCTCCACACTCTCTCCTGTGTGCCACACCGAACGAGGAGTATCGACAATGACCGCACCCACAGGTCGCTCACTGCACGCCACAGCCACCACAGCCACGGCCACTATCGCCCAAAACTTACGCATACCAAACTCTCTTCGGACTATTAGGGCTACTGCTGGCCGTCGCCCTTGTTACCCTTCTGCTCGGGGCGCGAGGGGTTGTTATTGCGACCACGGTTATTGTTGTGGCGGCCACGATTGTTCCTACCTCGATTGTTGTTGTGGTTGTGCTGTTCGCCCTCTTTGCGCTCGCCCTCTTTGCGTTCGCCCTCACGCTTCTCGTTTGCGGGCTTGGGGTGTTGTTCTTGGCGTTGCTCCTTAGGCTGTTCTTGGGCTTTGTTCTCTTTGGGCTCCCCACCCTCTTTGTGGGGCTGGTTATTCTGACCGCCACCCTGCGAGCCTTTGGATTTTTTGCGTTTTTTCTTCTTCGACTTATCGAAACGGGTGATGCTATCCTCGCCAATAACATTGATGTAGGTTGGCTCCTCGGAGGTCATATCCACAACCGTATCCGAGGTAATCTTCTCGGGTTTCTTACCCTCGGCATTGAGCCTCATAATCTCCTTAACCCTACCCACCGACAAGGTTACAAGGCCCGCCATAGAGCCGGGCTGGGTGCTGAAACTCATCGTGCGAGCAAGGATGTCGCTCTTGATGTGGAAGTAGTCGGCATCGAGTGCCTGCAAAGGCCCGTTCATACGGGGGAACTCCTTGCGGGCATCGGCATAGCAGTCGAGCTCATACGAAAGGCAACATTTGAGTTTGCTGCACTGGCCCGCGAGTTTCTGGGGATTGAGCGAGAGCTCCTGTGTGCGGGCTGCGCCAGTCGTTACGGAGTTGAAGGAGCTAATCCACGAAGCGCAGCAGAGCTGTCTGCCGCACGCACCCAAGCCACCAATCCTGCCCGCCTCCTGACGCGCACCGATTTGTTTCATCTCGATACGGATGCGGAACTGCTCGGCAAAGACCTTGATAAGTTCGCGGAAATCAACTCTCTCGTCGGCAATGTAGTAGAAGATAGCCTTGATACCATCGCCCTGAAACTCCACATCGCCAATCTTCATATCGAGCTTCATATCGGCAGCAATCTGGCGTGAACGAATCATCACTTCGTGCTCCCTTGCCACCGCCTCGTGCCACTTCTCGATGTCGTAGGCACGAGCCTTGCGATAGACCTTGCGGAACTCGCCATTGTGGGGATTGAAGCCCACGCGACGCATCTGACGCGCAACCATATCGCCCGTGAGCGACACGATACCGATGTCGTGACCGGGCGAAGCCTCAACGGCAACAATATCGCCTATTGCAAGGGGAAGGTTATTGACATTGGCATAGTAGCCACGGTGGGTATTCTTAAACCTCACCTCCACAATCTCGGTGGGGAGATTATTGGGATAATCGGCAAGCCAATCTGTTTCGTGGAGTTTATAACATCCGGGGCGTGCCTCGGCCGAGAGTTCGCCATCCTTGGAGCAAAACTCGCAACCGTGACCGAGCGAGAGTTCACACCTGCGGCTCTCGGGCACACTCTCGGGGTTGGTGTTCAAATTTGCGTTATCAATCAAAATATCCTTGTTTTCCATAGCGTAATTCACTTTTAACTTACAAAGTTAAGTTAAAAAGTTGAGAGTTGAAAGTTGAGGGTTAAAATTTGCAAAAAAATGTCCAAAAAGAGGCATTGGTGCAGGCGAGATAAGGTGAGATGGCAGAAGCGTCGTAGATTGCAAGGGGTGTAGGGGATACAAGTGTCACAGAAAAAAGGGAAAACAGAAAAAACAGGGAAACCAAGTCTGCGCCGCAGTCGCACCATAATTTTCCATTCTCAATTATCTCGTCGTTAGACATTAGACAAACGAGTGCATATTGTGAGGCGAGTAGTAGGCGCACAAGAAAACTCCCTCCGCAGTTTACTATGATGTAAATGAGGAGGGAGTTTATCGCAGAGCAACGACCTAATCGCCCACAAGATGTGCTCGCTACCAAAGGAGTTTCCTATTGTTCTCCATAAGTCGTTTCAGAGGCTCCACAACCTTGGGCGAAATAACACCCTCCTGCAAGGCTTTGATATAGACGCTCGAATGGACATCGCTACCCACAAAAGTATACTCTCCTCGGAGCAAAATCTCCTCTGCCACACGCCTCACCTTGTCGCCATTATACCCTGTGAGTGACAGCAGGTTAAGTTGCAGAAGATAACCCTTGGAGGTCAGCTTTTCGAGTTCGCTAAAATTGCGTTCCTCGGTCATAAAAGCGTATCTTTCGGGGTGGGCAATGATGATATTTTTACCCTTCAAGGCGGCCGCAAAAAGGTCATTCAGATGGCTATCCACTCGCAATGTTCCCAAGCCAAACTCCACCAACAGATGGTTGCCCTGCATTGTCAGCATCGGCTCCTCGGACTCCACATGGTCGAGAAACTTCTCGTCGAGATTATACTCCGCAGCAAGGCGCAATTCCAAGCCCAAATCCGAGGGCATCTCCTCGAAGCGTTCGCGTAGTCCCTGCTCGGTATTATTACCATAAAGACCATAGATGATGTGGGGAGTGAGGTATGCGCCCCTAAACCCCAGCTCCACAAGTTGGGCACTAATGGCGCGTGTGCGGTCGGCATTGCGACAACCATCATCAACACCCCACAGCAGGTGGCTGTGGATATCATAGAAGCCATCCAAATAGTCGCGGAGGTAAACCTTCTTGCGAAAAAGCCCAAACATAGCTACAATATATTAAGGGTTAATATCTTACATCAAAATTAAAACAGCTTTCGTTGGTGGAGGTTTACCACCCTAACACCTCTTGCCTCGGCCCTTTTGAGGGTATAGCGCGTACCACCCTCGGAGCCCTCATAATAGGCAAGCATCACATCTGCATTGTCGGCAAGGTAGTCGTTACGCCGGTGATAGCATCCGTGGTAGTACCCCTGCGACACATATACAACCTCGTCGGCACGCTCCAAAATCTCGCCATAGAGAGCACGCCACTCGGCCCTGAAAGAGCGCTCGAAATTGGGGTACGGCAACGCCAAAACGAGCCTTACACCCGCGCCAATTCGCCCTTCGGCCCTCAGTCGCAGCACCTCGTCTGCCGCCCACAGGTCAACACCCGGAGCCATACCACTCAGGAAGGTATCCGCACCCTCCTCCGCAAGCCTCAGAATCTCCGCCGCAAGGGCCCTGCGGATTGCCACCTCAACCTCCAAGCGCGAGGCCGAATAGCCCACAATTTTATCGGGACGATGGCCCGTAAAACTCACCCTCATCCTACAATATCCACCAAATCCTTAACGGTATTTCGTTTGTCCAAATCGCTGCCCGAGGGACGCTGGAATATCCTCAAATCAAAGACGGGGACAATGGCCATAATGTGTTCAAAGAGTGCGGCTTGTATGCGCTCGTACTCCACCCACACGGTCGTTGCCGTGAAGGCATAAATCTGCAAGGGCACACCGACATCACTCGACTGTAATTGGCGCACCATATGGAGCATATCTTTGTTGAGCCAGGGCTGAGCCTCCATATAGCGTTCAATGTAAACCCTCAACAATTCGAGATTGGTGGTCTGCATTCGAGGCTCGGGAAGCGAGGCGACATACTCCTTCATAAGTTCCAACCTACCCACCCTTTCGAGCAATTCGGGGGTGCAGAACTTGACGGTGTTGATATCCATCTCTACCGAGCGGGCAATGCGTCGGCCTCCCGACGAGAACATACCCTGCCAATTCTTGAAAGTGCCCGAAGTGAGCGTATAGGGGCTGACATTGGAGATGGTGTTGTCCCAACCTCGCACCTTGACGGTGTTGAGCGTCATATCTATAACCGTGCCATCAATACCAGCCGAGGGCATCTCAATCCAATCGCCCACCTTGACCATCTTATCGCTCGACAGCAAAATGCCCGACACAAGGTTGAGAATGGAGTCCTTGAACACAAAGCTGAGTACGGCCAACGAAGCACCCAAGCCCGTAAAGAGTTTCGTGGGCGACTTGTCGATGAGTATCGATACCACAAGTATCGCAGCCACAACCCACACCACAATCTGGATAACCTGCATAAAGCCTTTCAGAGGGGCACCCGTAGAGTGGCGTTTGCGGTAGATGAGCATGAAAATCGTCTTGACAACCGTATTGGCAAAGCTCGCAAACATCCATACAATCAGCACATCGAGAGCCTTGCGCACAACAATACCCATCGTAGAGGCCGAGTCGAAAGCAAGTGGCAACATCATATAGAAGAGTATTACCGCCAACATAAGTGCCAATTTCTTGACATTGCCTGCGTCGAAGACTATTTCGAGGCGCGAGTCAACATATTTACCCAAATGTAGAGCCCTCAGCAGTACATAGCGCAGCAATCGCCACACAATAAAGCAGCAAATGAGCACCACAAAAGTCGCAAACAACGACTTATAGCCTCCGTCTGCGGAGTTGATGCCGAGCATATCCAAAAGAGTGCTCATCCAATCGAGAAGGAAGGTTTTTTCTTTCATCACTATCGTCTAATAAACTGTTTTATACTTTCCCAGAGAACAATATGCTCCTTATGTTTTATTTCGGGCGTCTGCACCTGTATCTCCTCCGAGATAAGGAGTAGTTTATCGCCCTTATGCAACACCGTCGAGCCATTGGGCACAATATACCGTTCGCCCCTGCGAATCATCATCACAAGAGTCTTTTCGGGCAGTTTCACATCCCTCAGTTGGGCTCCATCACGCACACCGCCCTCAATAATATCCACCTCCGTAAGCGCGGCCTTAACCTCATCGGGCAGGTCAATATCAAAACCCTTGTCGGGGCTCTTGTCGGCCACCCCAAGCACCTTTGCCACACCACCCACCGTCGTTCCCTGAATGACAAGCGAGAAGATGGTTATGAAAAATACGATATTGAAAATCCTATTGTTGGGATCCAAGCCTGCGAGTTTGGGGTAGGTGGCAAACAGAATAGGAGCCGCACCCCTAAGTCCCACCCACGAGATGTAGTGGCGAGCCTTACTCGTAAGCTTACTGCCAAGAGGCAGGAGCGAGAGCCACACAGCCAACGGCCTGGTGACAAAAATCATCGCCGCGCCCACAATGATACCAATCCAAGCAATCTCTGTAAGTTCGTGAGGATTGACAAGCAAACCCAGCATCAGGAACATCACAATCTGCATTAGCCAAGTGACACCATCGAGGAAGGTGGCAAGTGTCTTTTTGTGGCTCAACTTCCTATTACCCATCACAATACCCGCAATGTAGACTGCCAGATAGCCGTTACCTCCAAGCAAGTCTGTAAAGGAGTAGATGAAGAATACAACCGACAGCAGTAATACCGAGTAGAGCGACTTATTGCCAATGTTGATGCGATTGACCACATATGTCGCCCCTCTGCCCAGCAAGTAGCCCGCCAACGCGCCAATACCCATCTGGCTGAGGAAGGTCAAACCCACACCCCACAAATCGCTGTCGCCACCCATATTGACCTGAACGAGCATAATCGTAAGGATGTATGCCATAGGGTCGTTACTACCACTCTCCAACTCCAACAGCGGGCGTAGATTCTGTTTGAGTCCTATGCGTTTGGAGCGCAGAATGGAGAATACTGAAGCTGAGTCGGTCGAAGACATAACCGCCGCCATGAGCAGCGCGACAGTAAATGGTATGTTAAGCCCTAACAAATCGCCCACAAAGTAGATGACCGAGCCTGTAAACAGCGCCGTAAGCATCACACCGACAGTCGCCAACACCACACCCTCTTTCAACACCGGCCTGACATCGGAAAACGAGGTGTCCATACCGCCCGAAAAGAGAATGATACTCAGCGACAACATACCCACAAACTGCACAGCCCCGAAGTTGTCGAACTCAATACCCACACCGTCGGTACCAAAGGCCATACCGACCAGCAGGAAGAAGAGCAGCATTGGCGCACCAAAGCGACTACTCGCCTTGCCCGCAACAATGCTCACAAACAAAATTATTGAGCCAACAAGCAATATATTTCCCGTTGTAATTATCATATCTTTTTTCTTTTTGAAGCTTTTTGTAAAAAGCTTCACCAAAAACTTTTAGTGTAGCCCTTGCGGTGAGGCGTGGCTATCTTCGCAGATAGTGCAGCCGCCAAATTAGTAGCCCTCCTTCAAACAAGTTTGAGTGGGCTCCTACTTTGTCCGCCACTCTCCTTCGGAGAGCCTCACACCTCCCCGAAAAAAGTCTGCTCTCAAACTCCCCTGTTTTTTCCTGTTGCTCCTGTCACTCCTGTTTCTCCTGTCACTCTTGCAAGAAAAACAGGAAAAACAAGAAAAACAGGAAAAAAAGGAATTTTCAATTCTCAATTTTCAATTTTCAATTCCCCCTGCGAGTGCATATCGCGGAGCAGATGCAAGGCTTGCGTAGCGCGAGAAAGCGGAGTTTGCTCAACCCCACCCGCGAGTGGGTTTTGCGAGGGGCTTTTTGTGCCAACCAAGTGAGCAACTCCGCAGTTTGCTGGGCGCAAATGAGGAAGTTGCGAGACGCAGTTTGGTGCAAAAAGCACCCGCAAGGCACGCTCGCCCGCAAGGCACACTCGCTTACTGGGCAACAAACATATACTCAATCCTCCCTCGCTGCCGCTGTGGTGCCGAGGAGTCGGCATTAAATACCGACTCTCCTGCCTTGGAGAGTGCCGCCTCCCTCAGACAGTTGTTCTTGGCCGAAAGTGCGTCATTCACCTTGCAATCAACAACATCGCCCGAAGGGTTTACAACAATATCCACAACAACTTCGCCGCCTCCCTCGCACATATATGCCGGAACGGGCATCTTTATGGCATAGCGCACAGGCTCGGAGAGTGAGTATGCGACTGTAACATTGCCCCTCACCTTGCGATTTTCAATCTTCTCGCCCTCGTAGCGCTGGTCGAGGATTTCGCGCTCTCGCTGCAAGCCCACAGCATAGTCGGCGGCATTGTCGCGCACCCTCTGCTGCACCTCCTCGGCCTCGGAATAGATCTCGCGTGCGTCGGTACGGTGGTCTTCAAGACTCTCATCCAGAGCATTCTCGTTGGAGATGCGGTTTGTTGCAGTGGTTTGGTCGTAGCGCTCATTTAGCAGGCGATTTAGTTCCTGAGCCCTCTCCAACTCTTTTTGCAGAGCTTCGAGGTCTGTGAGGTCTATAACCATCTCGGCTTGTGTATGTTTGCGCTCGATGATAATATCGGCAGCCACAAACGCCACACCAAAGATTACATAAGCCACAACGGTCACAAGAATCGACACCCTGTGGTCGTATGCCCACACGCCAACATCCACCTTTTTGCGCACAAAAGGCAGTTTGAGTCGCGGGCGTGGCCCTGTGGGTGTTGGCTGTTGGTGTTCCATATTGCAAAAATACCACAAATCACACAAAGATAGTAATTTTATTGAAAAATTGATTATCTTTGTAGACCAAAAGATAATTATTAGGATAATTATACACAGCAATGTTGAGCAAACAAAGAACTATTGCCCAAACAATCTCATTTAGTGGTAAAGGTCTTCATACGGGCGAGCTGGTGACTATGACCATACGCCCTGCGGAGGCTGATAGTGGCATTGTTTTCCGCCGTGTAGACCTCAAAGGTGCCCCAGAGGTTGCAGCCTTAGCCCACAATGTCACCGACACTTCGAGGGGTACAACAATCAAAGACGGCAAGGCAAAAGTATCCACCATTGAGCACATTCTTTCGGCTCTTTGGACTATGGGTATCGACAACGCTCTAATCGACATCAACGCTCCCGAAACACCCATTATGGACGGCTCGGCAAAGGAGTATGCGGCCGAAATTGAGCGCGTAGGCACCACCGAGCAGGAGGCCGAAAGGCGTTGGTTTGAGGTCGAAGAGGAGTTTGTCTTCGAAATCCCCAAGAAGGGTACAAAGGTTGTAATAACCCCCGCAGAGGAGTATTCGGTAAGTGTTACGGTGGACTACAACTCTACGGTTGTGGGCGTTCAGCAGTCGCGCTACGACAACACGGTGAACTACCGCGAGGAGATTGCCCCCTGTCGTACCTTTGTGTTCCTTCACGAGATTGAACTTCTGTTGAAGTTGGGACTCATCAAGGGCGGCAGTGTGGAGAGTGCTATGGTGGTGGTCGAAAAACCCATCTCGGAGAGCACTCGCAAGCGCATCTGCAAGACTTTTGGCAGGGATGACATTGAGGTTGAGAAGGGGTATTTAACCCACGCGCCTCTGCGTTTCGAAAACGAGATTGCCCGACACAAACTGCTCGACATCCTCGGCGACCTTGCCCTGCTTGGCAGGCGCATCAAAGGCCATGTGGAGGCTCTGCGTCCAGGCCACTACGCCAACACTCAGATGGCACAACAATTGGAGAAGAAATTATAGACAAAACGAAATAACAACCACAAAAAATTGGTTTTGACGGTATGATTAGTAATATGGCTTATATCCACCCCGATGCAAAGTTGGGTGAGAATGTAACAGTAGAGCCCTTTGCCTACATCGACAGTGATGTGGTGATTGGCGACGGCAGTTGGATTGGTCCTCACGCAAGCGTGATGGCAGGTACCCGCATGGGTAAGAACTGCAAGGTTCATAGCGGAGCCGTAATTGGCGGCATCCCTCAGGATTTGAAATTCCACGGCGAATATACAACTTGCGAGATTGGCGACAACAACACCTTCCGCGAGTGCTGCACCATCAACCGCGGTACCGAGTCTAAGGGCAAGACCGTTCTCGGCAACAACAACCTCATTATGGCATACGCCCATGTTGGTCACGACTGCGTTATCGGTAGCAACTGCGTTATTGTGAATAATGTATCGCTTGCAGGCGAGGTGGTGATTGGCAACTTTGTGGTCTTTGGAGGTCACTCGGGTGCACACCAGTTCAGCCACATCGGCGACCACGCAATGATTGCCGCCAACACCTATGTAAACAAGGATGTACCACCCTATGTTAAGGCTGCACACACACCTATTACTTATGTGGGTGCCAACTTCCTCGGCCTTCGCCGCAGAGGTTTCTCCAACGAGGATATTAAGCAGATTCAGGACATTTTCCGTGTGCTCTTCCAGGATGGTCACACCTACTCGGCAGCTTGCGAGTTGGTGATGGCCCAGTTCCCCGAGAGCGAGATTCGCAATCAGGTTGTGGAGTTTATCCGCAGCTCCAAACGAGGAATTCTCAAACCATACAATCGCGCGGCAGTCGCTGCCGACGAGTAAAGAACTTCCGCCCGCTGATTTTCAGCGGGCGGGTTTGTTTAGAGAGAGGTTGAGAATTGTGGTGCGCGTGTGGTTCAGTCAACCGACGACCGTCGACGGTAGACCGCCAAATCCCCCCTTGTTCACGGGTAGCTTTTTTGATACCCGTGAACAAGGGGGGGGCAGGAGTTACACAGGAGCCAGACAGGAGTGACAGGAAAAACAGGAAAAACAGGAGTGACAGGAAGAACAAGAGTGACTGAAATCCTTGTCTTTCCTGTTTTTCTTGTCTTCCCTCTCGGACGCCTCGTGCCCGCAGTCGGTTGACGGTAGGCGGTCGTCGGTAGACAAAAAAACAGAGCAGCGAGTAGCAGATTGCGGAGGAAATTTTGTGCCAAACAAGAAGGCGAGTCCGCAGCTTACTACCCGTAAGTGAGGAACTCGCCTATCGCAGTGCGGTGCAAAATTTACCCGCAAGATGCGCTCGCTTATATGCGTTTTTATCCCAGATATGATTTCAGGAGTTTACTACGGCTGCTATGACGCAGACGACGAATGGCCTTCTCCTTAATCTGACGCACGCGCTCGCGTGTGAGGCCAAACTTCTCGCCAATCTCCTCCAAAGTCATCTCGGAGCAACCGATGCCGAAGAAGTACTTGATGATGTCTTTCTCGCGGTCGGTGAGGGTGTCGAGTGCGCGATCCACCTCGGTGGCAAGCGACTCGTTGATAAGGCCACGGTCGGCATTGGGCGAGTCGGCATTGACGAGCACATCCAAGAGGTTGTTATCCTCGCCATCGGCAAAGGGTGCATCCACCGACACATGGCGGCCCGACACACGCAAAGTATCCGACACCTTCTCTTTGGGCAGGTTGAGCATATCTGCCAACTCCTCGGGCGAGGGTGTACGCTCGTTTTCCTGCTCGAAACGGCCAAAAGCCTTGTTGATTTTGTTGAGCGAGCCTACCTGATTGAGGGGCAGACGCACAATACGCGACTGCTCGGCCAAGGCCTGCAAAATCGACTGACGAATCCACCATACGGCATAGGAGATGAACTTGAAACCACGAGTTTCGTCGAACTTCTCGGCTGCCTTGATAAGGCCCAAGTTACCCTCGTTGATAAGGTCGGGGAGCGAGAGTCCCTGATTTTGGTACTGCTTAGCCACCGACACCACAAATCGAAGGTTTGCTTTGGTGAGTTTTTCGAGAGCCTCCTGGTCGCCTTTGCGGATACGCTGGGCAAGTTCTACCTCTTCTTCTACGGTGATAAGTTCCTCCTTACCAATCTCTTGGAGGTATTTATCGAGCGATGCACTCTCTCGATTGGTGATTGACTTTGTGATTTTTAACTGCCTCATTTTCTAACTTTTTATATTTCTAATTCTCTTTGTTTCACACATCCCCGACAGCCCCAATCACACAAGACTTCTCTCTATTCTACTCCACAAGCGAGTAACTTGCGCTACGCCCTGTTTGGGGATAGATGCCGTCCACCGAGGTTATCTTCTCCACCTTGCCACTTTCGAGCAGTCGTTCGAGGTCTGCCACGCTACCGACCGATATTTCGTTGATGTCGGTGATGATAAAACCGGGGCGAACTCGCGCTTTGGCAAGGAAGCCACCCTCCTTCACAGCCGTAACCCTCACACCGCCACTAATACCTATCTGGCGTGCTGTTTGGGGTGCCACATCTGCAAACTCTCCTCCGAGCGAGGTGAGCGTTGCGAGATCCTCTTTGCTCACGGGGTCTGTCTTTCCGGCTCTATTACGCAGTGTCACCTCAAAAAGTTTCACTTTACCCTCTCTTTTTACCGAAATTTTTACTTTTTCGCCGGGGCGCTTGGCAGCAATGACCTCGCTGAGCTTTGCCGAGGAGTCTATTTTTTTATCGTCAATCGAGAGAATGATGTCGCCTTTGCGGATACCTGCCGCCTCGGCAGCACCCTCGGGAGTAACCTCGGCAACCCACGCACCTCCAATCTCGTCAATGCCCAGCTCCTTGCCACGAGCATCCACAAAGTCGGAGTTAATCTCCTGATACTGAATACCAAGCATTGCACGCTGAACAATACCGTACTCTTTCAAATCGACCACAACTTTTTTGACAATGCTGCTTGGCACGGCAAACGAGTAGCCGATATAGCTGCCCGTGCGCGACTGAATGAGGGTGTTGATACCCACCAATTCGCCAGCAGTATTGACAAGTGCGCCACCACTATTGCCGGGGTTTACGGCCGCATCGGTCTGAATGAAACTCTCCACACTATACTGCGAGGGGATGGCGCCCAAGTTACGAGCCTTAGCGCTCACAATGCCCGCCGTAATGGTCGATTGAAGGTCGAAGGGCGAGCCAATGGCGAGCACCCACTCGCCAAGGCGCAAATCGTCGCTCGAACCAAATTTCAGAAAGGGAAAACCTTTGCCCTCGATTTTCAGCAGCGCGACATCGGTTGTTGGATCGGTGCCCACAACATTTGCCTCAAAGGAGCGACCGTCGTAGAGTTTAACCTTCACTTTTGTGGCATTCTCCACCACATGGTTGTTTGTCACAATGTAGCCATCGTCGGTAATGAGCACACCGCTACCACCCGCCTTAGCCTCGCGGGTCGAGGGCGCTCCATACCCTTGGGGAATACCAAAGAATTGGAGGAAAGGGTCGAACGAGGGTTGCCCCTGAACGGTCATCAACACCTCGATATTGACCACAGCTCCTACGGCATTCTCGGCTGCGTATGTAAGGTCGGGGTATTTCTCCTTGGCATAGGAGGTGAAGTGGTTGAGCGAAGAGGTATTCAGACTCTCCTCAAAGCCCACAACTTCCTCTGTGGAGCCATTTTGGGTATTATTGTTCTGATAGTTAAGTACGGCGGTAGCACTCACAGCTCCCACCAATGCAGCCCCCACAAGGGAGCCGATAATCGTAATCGCCTGTTTGTTCATAGTTTCAAAAAAATGTGTGTTAAATAATCTTTGAGGCGAATTTCTACATAGGCAAAGTCTGTTTGATTAATTATTGCGAGAGAATAACGCCTATACATTTTATATTATTGTGACAAATTTGGGAAAATTATTATCTTTGCCCCTCTAAACAGCTATTAGACAATGTTTGAAAATTTATCAGAGAAGTTAGAGAGGTCGTTTAAGATTCTCAAAGGTGAGGGAAAAATCACCGAGATTAATGTGGCAGAGACTCTTAAAGAGATTCGCCGCGCACTGATTGATGCCGATGTAAACTACAAGGTTGCCAAGACCTTCACCGACGAGGTGAAACAGAAAGCCTTGGGACAAAATGTGCTTACAGCCGTTAAGCCCGGTCAGATGATGACCAAAATTGTGCGTGACGAGCTCGCCCTGCTGATGGGTGGTACGGCCACCGACATAACCCTCACGGGACACCCCGCAGTGGTACTCATTGCAGGTTTGCAGGGTTCGGGTAAGACCACTTTCTCGGGTAAACTTGCCAAACTTCTCAAAGAGAAGCGTGGCCGCAGCGTGCTGCTCGTGGCGGGCGATGTCTATCGTCCTGCGGCTATCGACCAACTTAAAATTTTGGGCGAGCAGGTGGGCGTAGAGGTCTACACCGAGGAGGGCAACAAAAACCCTGTGGAGATTGCCGAGAACGCCATCAAATATGCCAAGAGCAAGAGCATCAACACCGTGATTGTCGATACGGCAGGTCGTTTGGCAGTCGACGAGCAGATGATGCAGGAGATTGAGGCTGTGAAGGCTGCCGTTAAGCCCTCCGAGACTCTCTTTGTTGTGGACTCTATGACCGGTCAGGATGCAGTAAACACCGCACGCGAGTTCGACCAGCGTTTGGACTTTGACGGTGTAGTACTGACCAAGCTCGATGGCGACACCCGTGGTGGTGCGGCAATTTCTATTCGCTCGGTTGTCAACAAACCCCTGAAATTCATCTCCAAGGGCGAAAAGATGGACGCTCTGGATGTCTTCCACCCCGAGCGTATGGCCGACCGTATTCTCGGTATGGGCGATGTAGTTTCGCTTGTGGAGCGTGCTCAGGAGCAGTTCAGCGAAGAGGAGGAGCGCAAGTTGAAGAAGAAAATCTACCGCAACGAGTTCAACTTCAACGACTTTATTGAGCAAATCGGTCAAATCAAGAAGATGGGTTCGATGCGCGATCTGATGGGTATGATTCCCGGTATGGACAAGGCTCTGAGGGGCGTTGAGATTAACGACGATGTCTTCAAACAGACCGAGGTTATCATCGGCTCTATGACTCCTGCCGAGAGGGAGCACCCCGAGATTATCAATCCCTCGCGCAAGGCCCGAATTGCGGCGGGTAGCGGTACCACACTCCAAGATGTAAACCGCCTCTTGAAGCAGTTTGAGGATATGCGCAAGGTTATGAAGATGGCTGCCGGCGCGGGCAACAAGCGTATGCCGATGCGCGGAATGCCAATGATGCCCAAAAGGCGTAGGTAAAAAATAAGCGAGAGTTTTTGTAACTCTCGCTTATTTTTTACCATTTATTTTCTCTTGCGACTTTTTTCTCCGCTTTTTGTAAAAAGCGGAACCAAAAACTTTTGCAAGATACTTCGTATCTCTATCCGCCTTTGCTATGCCTATAAGTCTTATAAGGTCCTTAAAGACATCCTCTGCGAGTGGGTTTTGTGAGGTGATTTTTGTGCCACGCAAGCGAGCAAGTCCGCAGTTTACGAGAGGTAAATGAGGAACTTGCGATGCGAAGGGTGGTGCAAAAAGCACCCACAAGGCACACTCGCCCGCGAGGTGTACTCGCCTACTCCTCGCATTCTACCGCATTGGAATATACCTCCCACTTGTCGAGCACTGCACGGAAATCTTCGGGGAGTTCCGAGTCGAGATAGACCTCCTGCTTTGTTGTGGGGTGGATGAAGCCGAGGCAGCGTGCGTGGAGAGCATGGCGGGGCATCAGAGCAAAGCAGTTCTCCACAAATTGTTTGTACTTGCTGAAAGTCGTACCCTTCAAAATCCTATCGCCGCCATATCTCTCGTCGTTGAAGAGCGGGTGGCCAAGGTGCTGCATATGTACGCGGATTTGGTGTGTACGACCCGTTTCGAGCCTACACTCAATGAGTGTCACATAGCCATAGCGACGCAAGACCTTATAGTGTGTAACGGCGTGTTTGCCATAGCTGCCGTCGGGATATGCTGCCATATTCATAGGGTCGGTTTTGCTCCTGCCCACATGGGCCACAACCGTACCCTCATCCTCCTCGAAATTGCCCCATACGAGCGCCAGATAGCGGCGTGTGATGGTGTGCTCAAAGAATTGGTGGGCCAAAAAGGCGTGTGCATACTCCGTCTTGGCCACAACCAGAAGTCCCGAAGTATTCTTGTCGATGCGGTGCACAAGTCCCGCGCGAATATCTCCCCTACCCTCCTCGAAGAGTTCCGTAGCCCTCAGGTGGTAGGCAAGAGCATTGACCAGCGTACCGTCCCAATTACCGTGGCCTGGGTGCACAACCATACCAGCCCTTTTGTTGACAACCAACAGTTGGTCGTCTTCGTAGACTATCTCAATAGGAATATCCTGCGGAATGAGCGTTGTGTCGCGTTTGGGATAGGGCATAACAATCGATATACGCTCCAAGGGCTTAACCTTATAGCTCGACTTCACAGCCTTACCATCGACCAAAATGTTACCACAATCGGCCGCGGCCTGTATGCGGCTACGCGAACAAGCCTCCATGTGGGTTGCAAGGTAGCGGTCAATGCGCATCAGCGACTGCCCCTTATCGACCACAATGGCAAAGTGTTCGTAGAGTTCTTCGCCCTCCTCGCCCTCGACAATGTCGTTATCCTCCAAATCGGGGTTTACCAATTTATCAAATTCGCGCGACTTCATAGCATCCCTCTCTACAACTCCTCGTTAAGTTTCAACACCACAGATATTTCGCGGCCCTGACGCACCTCAGTTTCGGGCAGGGGCGACTGCATCACAACCCTTGCAGCATTCTGTCCCGCAATATCGAGCACCTCCTCGTAGCTCACATCTCCCAAGTTCAAACCCATATCCCAGAGTGTATTCTTAACCTCTCGGAGTGTCATACCCGTAAGGTCGGGAGCAATCTCAATATGCGAGCGACTACCTCCTACCACAAGAGTCACTTTCGAGCCCACAGGAGCCATAACAACACTGTCGGCAGGCACCTCTTTGCCCTGAATGTTCTGCGAGATGACATAGTTATTGGCCAAATCCTCAACATATTCGAGCCTATCGATCTCCAAACCCGCAGTCAGCAGGTTGCTCTTGGCCTGACGCAGCGAATAGCCCGCAACATAGGGCACCGCCACCGAGCGTTGTTGGGAAGCATTAATGGTGACATATATCTTCCTGCCACTCTTAACCTTATCCTTGCCTGCCGAAGGGCGCTGTTCGAGAATAACGCCACCCGGATAGACGGGCACATATAGTGAGTCATTGACAATGATTTCGAGCTTGCCTTTGTGCGCCACCCTCTCGGCATCCACTATTGTCGAGCCGATGAAGTTGGGCACATCCTTATTCTGTCCGTGGCGAGTAACAATGGCAAGCAAAAGACTCGCTACAACAAGGACTATAACCAACAGGCTCACAGCCAACACAATGTTGCGCACAATAGCCCTTGCAACGCTATCGTTCTTTACCACAGCACCACCCCTCTTGGGTGCGCTTTTTCTCTTGGGTGTAGGTTTTTTTGTCATTTTTTCTTTCCTTTTTTCTTGCGACTTTTTGTAAAAAGTCGCCCAAAAACTTTTGCGAGATACCGCGTATCGCTTGTTTAATTGAAAATTGAAAGTTGAAAATGGAAAATTATGGTGTGCCTCTGGCACATCTTTTATATCGCGCCCCAAGGGCGCACCTTAATTTTCAATTTTCCATTATCCATTTTCAATTCTCTCCGCTACAACTTATTTTTCGTTCTCAACGATGAGTTTGCAGAGCCTTTCGCGGGCGCGGAAAATTTGTGTCTTAACCGTGCCGATGGGAAGTCCCAACTGCTGGGCTATCTCCTCGTAGGAGAGCTCCCTCACAAATCTCATCTCCGCCATTTGGCGATACTTGTCGGGCAGCGACGCCATACAGCGCTCAATCTGCACACTATGCTGCTCGTTGATAATGCGCTGGTCGGGCTCTTCGTCGGCCATCGGCGCAAGCGAGGGGGCGCTCGCCAGGGCCTCAATGGAGAGATTGTCCCTGCGTCGGCGCACATAGTCAATGAAGGTATTGCGGGCAATGGTGTATATCCACTGACCGAAGGTATATTTGGGGTCGTACTTTTCGAGGTTGATATAAACCTTCACAAAGGTCTCCTGCACAAGGTCGTTGGCATCCTCCTTATTTCCACCCGTACGCCCCATACAAAGGCCATAAATCTCCTCGCGGTAGCGTTTGAAGAGAGTTTCAAAAGCCACCGAGTCGCCATCGAGAGCCAGCACAACAAGTTGTGCATCCGAGAGAATTATATATCGTCCTACCTCCATTTATACTTAGGAACAAACTTGCGCCATACAGCCAACACGGCCTCCACTGCGGGAGCCACAAAGTCATAGAGCCAATACATCGACAAGAACCCCCTTTCGGAAAGGCGTCGCGAGAGGCATTTCATCTGCCACCACACAATCACATAGCGAAGTATCACCACACCCCCTGCTGCAATTTTGGCATAGGTAGGCAAAATCGCTGCCACAACCACTGCCAAAAGGAAAAACAGAGCCCTCGACACCAACTCCACACCCGTTGCCCACTTAGCCCTCGCGGGGTAGAAGCGGAAGGGATACGAAAGTCGCAGGCGACGGGGTAGCCACCAATCGAGTCCGCCCCACACACGCTGATCGAGCGTTGCCGAGCCTCCCATTATTGCCACCGTATTATCCTTGCGGGCAATCTTCTGCACAAAGAGGTCATCCTCGCCCATATTGAGATTGAGGTGGTTGAAACCCCTTACGGAGTAATATGCTTTTTTCGTAAATCCCAAATTGGCGAGTACTCCGCGATGGGGATGGCGGGCAACAGCTGCCGCGAGCCAGCGCATCGAAAGGGCCATATTGGCACACCTAATGGTCTTATTCCATACCCCTTGGCGTGGCATCATCGACACATAGCCAAGTACCACATCCGCACCCACAAAACCTCGTGCCATAACCTCTGCCCAGCGCTCCGAGCGTGGCGAGCAGTCGGGAAGTGTAAAAATGAGGTTGTCGTAGCGCGCAGCCTTAATGCCCACATTGAGAGCCATCTTTGTAGAGATTGGAAAGAGTGGGTCGGCCGCGAGCCTTGTGGTCGTGAGTCTATCGCCCCACTTGATACGCAACATCGAGAGCTGTTCGCCAAACTCCACATTGCCCGTAACATTCACAATCACAACCTCGTAGTTTTTGTGGCGTTGCTCCAAAAAGAGTGGCAGACGCTCGTGCAAAAACCCGTTGTCAGCCTCGTAGAGAGGGATGATAACCGACACTCCCACCTCCTTGGCCTCCTCCGAAGGCGAAGGGTTACGGTAGCGCCTGATGCGACCATAGACAAAGAGGTAGTAGCAGAGCTGCACAACAAAACACAGAGCCAAAAGCCCAAGCAACACAATGCTCCACAGCTCGTGTCCCTCAATCAAAAAATTATTCCAGAAGTCGACTCTCTCCATTAAAAATCAAATATAGCTGACAAAGTTACTCATTTTTTTGGAAAATCCGTTACCTTTGTGCCACTATGAAATTTACACTGCAATATACCGACCCACAAACCAAAGCCCGTGCGGGTAAAATAGAGACTGCGCACGGCACCATCGAGACTCCTATTTTTATGCCCGTAGGTACTGCGGCATCCGTCAAGGGTATCTTCCATCGCGACCTGAGGGATGATGTCAATGCGCAGATTATCCTTGCCAACACCTATCACCTCTATCTTCGTCCCGGTATGGAGACTATCGAAAAGGCGGGAGGCGTGCATCGTTTCAGCACTTGGGATCGCCCAATGCTTACGGATAGTGGTGGTTTTCAGGTCTTTTCGCTCGCAGCAAGGCGCAAAATCACCGAGGAGGGTGTGCGTTTTTCGAGCCACATCGACGGCAGCAAACACATCTTCACACCCGAAAATGTGATTGATACCGAGCGCACAATCGGTGCAGATATTATGATGGCTTTTGACGAGTGTCCCGACGGCAACAGCGACTACACCTATGCCAAACGCTCGCTCGAAATGACACAGCGTTGGCTCGACAGGTGTTTTAATCAGTATGAGAGGACTACTCCTAAGTATGGTTATCATCAGTCGCTCTTCCCCATCGTTCAAGGATGCACCTATCCCGACCTGAGGGCTTCGGCCGCCGAGTTTGTAACCCAATACGAGGCCGATGGATATGCCATTGGTGGTTTGGCTGTTGGCGAGCCCGCGCCCGTTATGTACGAGATGATTGAGGTTGTCAATGCAGTGCTTCCCACCGACCGCCCACGCTACCTTATGGGTGTGGGTACACCTATCAACATTTTGGAGGCTATCGAGAGGGGTGTGGATATGTTCGATTGTGTGATGCCCACGCGCAACGGTCGCAACGGTATGCTCTTTACCTCGGAGGGTATCATCAACATCCGCAACGAAAAGTGGAAAGACGACTTTTCGCCCATCGACCCCAATGGCGCAAGTTTTGTAGATACCTTATACTCAAAGGCCTACCTTCGCCACCTGAATATCTCGGGCGAGATGATGGCAGCACAGATTGCCTCGCTCCACAATGTAGCATTCTACCTCTGGCTTGTTGGCGAGGCTCGCAAACACATCATCGCCGGCGACTTCAAACAGTGGAAAGATGAGATGGTCGTAAAACTCGCAAGACGACTCTAAACAGCCCTCCACCGACAGCTGGCGCGGGACGGTACAAAGAGTAAAGAGTAATTGACAGACACCTCCGCCGCTATGCAGCACCCTCCCTAACTTTGGGGAGGAAAACAAAGCAGGAGTGACAGGAAAAACAGGAGAAACAGGGATTCTTGTCACTCCTGTCTCTCTTGTCATTCCTGTCATTCCTATCACTCCTGCGCATCGGAGTAAAACGAAATAAACGAGCAATGTGTTGCAACGAGGGAGGGTTTGGGACAAAATATATTTTGTCAATTTTACTTTTTTCCAATTCTTTTCTTACTTTTGTAGTTTCTAATGCACTTTGCAAAGCAAAGAGAGATATGGCAGATTATAGACAAGAGGAGAAAAACCGCAGGAGTTGGTGGCCCGGATTTAAGATTCTGGACGGCTACATCACGCGCAAATTCCTCGGCACATTCTTCCTCGCCATCGCTCTGATTATCATTATTGTAGTGGTGTTTGACGCAGTCGAGAAAGTCGATGACTTCATTGAGATGAAAGCCCCCCTCAGGGAGATTATCTTCGGCTACTACATCAACTTCATACCCTACTTTATCAACCTCTTCTGCGGTCTATTTACCTTCATTGCGGTAATCTACTTCACATCGCAAATGGCGGGAAGAACGGAGATTACGGCAATTCAGGCAAGTGGCGTAAGTTTCCGTCGCCTGCTGTGGCCATATTTTCTCTCGGCTATGCTCATCACGGGCATCTCGCTCTTTTTGAACTTGGAGGTAATCCCGAGTGCCAACACAAAGCGCGTGGAGTTCGAGAGCCAATATCTGCGCAAAAACCGTCGCGTACAATATGAGCCCAACATCTTCCGACAGATTGAGCCGGGAGTATTCGCCTATGTCCGCAACTACAACCCCACAACCAACCGAGCGTCGTTTATGACCATCGAGCGTTTTGAGGGGAGTACCATTGTGGAGTCGCTCGAAGCGGGCGATGTGCGCTACAACGAGGAGAGCGGACATTGGGAGGCCCCAAAATTCATCACCCACCGCTTTGTGGGCGAGGATGACCTCTTTGAGTTGCACGAGGAGAAGTTGGACACCCTCATAAACCTCTCCGAAAAGGAGCTCGGCAAGGTCGAGAACCTCATTACAACAATGAAAATCAAGGAGCTCAACCTCTTCATTGAACAGCAGAAGGCTAAGGGCTCGGATATGATTGGTATCTTTGAGGTTGAGCGACAGAAACGATACTCCTACCCCATTTCGGTCTTTATTTTGACCGTCATTGGCGTGTCGCTATCGGCTCGCAAGATGCGTAGCGGTACGGGTGTAAATATTGGTATTGGCGTGATACTTTGCTTTACATACATTATGCTTGGCAGGGTATTCGAGGAGATTGCCAAGGGTAGCGAGGGTGCAATGGCGACACTATTGGTGTGGCTGCCCAACATACTCTTTGCGCTGATTGCCGCCGTAATCTACCGCAAAGCACCGAAGTAACCCACAAACCAAAACAAGCACCTAAAACCCACACAATGAAGTATACTAATAAAGATAGAAGGAACTTTTAAGCAAAATAAGGAGGGAAAAACAGACACCTCAAAGTTAATGTTTGAATACTACTTTGCTGACGCTGCTTGGTATTACAAACAACGAAATAAAACAAGAATTTACGATACAAGTCGCTCCTTGGATGAAAACATAAAACTCTTTAGAAAGATAATTTATAATTGTGAGTAGACTATGAATTGGAAGCTTTTAACGATTGTTATAGTATCAATACTATACTCTGTAACAGCATCTGCGCAACGCAGACCTTCATTGGTTTTCACCCCAAGTGACTATACTACAGATACTTTGAAAATGGAAGGCTATACATATGTTTGTGATACATTAAAACACGCATTAGTTACCCTTCGCAATATCGAGGATCATCCTGGTCGCGAAGATTTGTGTTATGCAGATGGCACTCCATTGGAAAACGAATTAGCTCTTAGTCTGCACATAGATGCATTTGTTATTACGAACAGTATAAAAACGAACCTAAGAAATATAGTAGATGATGCTTTCTCTCAAGAGCAAGCAGATGGTTTAGAGGGAGATAAACTTAACATTGTTTTCAATATATCATCTAACAACGGGAATGTTACGGATGTATATTTTAATTATCCATCGTTCACAGAGTACGCAAATATTCCAATCGAAGTGTATCGAAATATGGAGGTGCGATTCAAGAACGAGATTTGTTTTGAGCTGACTGACTTGGGACGCAAATTAAATTATTGCCTACTTTCGTGGCGCCAATGCCCCGAGGGCAGAGCGGAGTCGTTGCCCGAGGAGGAAACAGACGAGGATGATAGCGAAACTATAAATACTAACATAGGAACAATAAACATAAACAAAGGTACACCAACCACCAATCGTGGAACAATGACACCCATTGGCGGTTTTGGCAAAGGTACAACCACAAATCCATAGGAGACAACACATAAAAACATAACCAAGATATGAATCGCCTTAACACCAATAAAGCTTTACACTACGCTCTGCTCTGCGTTGTGGTGTTGCTGTCGTCGTGCGTGAATACGCTCGAATTGGTGGCGCCGCAGGGCGAGGGGCGTGTGATGTCGCACGAGGGGGCTGTGGCTGATGCGAAGGCATATTTTCTTACTCATTTTGGGCAAAACACTCGTTCCAACGACCAAGCACCCTCACACGAGGCTCCCTATGTCGTAGGCAACCTTGTGCCCGACTGGGAGAGCGGTGTGACGATTGCCAACGAGCACAAAACCCACACCGACTTTGCCATGCAGAAAGATTTTCGATACTTTTTGTTGCTTGGCGAGAATGAAGAGGGACAAATGCAGGGTGTGGAGCTGTATAGCCGCTTTGTGTCGGTGGAGGACTACTCGCTTGGGGCAACGAGTCAGTATGTAGCAACTTACATCCCCGACGAGGAGTATCTGAAATCGTATGGTGCAGTAGCTCAGGATTATGGTATCAATTGCGCCGAGTGGTATGAGTTTTCGGGCGTTGTGCTCTATACTCTTCCTTCGGGACATCATGTTGCAGCCTATCGCTACGAGGGAGGAGAGCTTGTGGACAGGTCGTTCCTATACGATAGGGATCAGACCAACGAGGAGAATATTGCCGACTTTGTATCAGTAATGGAGGGCTTGATGCTTGGCGTTGCTAGGGCAAACAATGGTACAAGAACTGATGTTGAGATACTCTATTTTGGTGGTGTAGGAGATACCATTATTGAAACGGCTTATACAAAAGATTATA
Organism: Tidjanibacter sp.; assembly: GCA_045659085.1. Taxonomy (GTDB): domain Bacteria; phylum Bacteroidota; class Bacteroidia; order Bacteroidales; family Rikenellaceae; genus Tidjanibacter. The sequence goes on along the minus strand of JAZOWE010000023.1, from coordinate 1,367 downwards.
GCGACCATTTCTACAAAGCACCACTTCCCGAAGATTGTCCTGTGGTCGAAGCAGTCATCACAGACCGCACAACAGCTATTAGTATATTAGGAGGGGGTGGCAGCGGAAGCACTTCGACCGAAAAGGAGGAGCCTACCGGCGAAGATATGGCAGAAGACTTATTTGATACCAAAGACCTATCACCTGATAAAAACAAAGCATTGATTGATATGTTGTCCCAAATACTGGAAGACTGTATGGGCAAAGAATTGTTGATTAGATTAATGAAGCAAGGTAAAATTACTATCTCATTTAATTTTGATGGTTCTGCCACAACTCACTACAACCATGAAACTAAGAGTATTGTTATGACTAATTATTACGGCGATACTTTACTACATGAGTTGTTTCATGCATTTCAATACTCTCAAATTAAGGATGTTAAAACATATAATCTGGCAAGTGCCAATTATGAAGTAGAAGGACAACTTGCTCGCTATGTTTATTTGCTACGCAGACGAGCCTATGATACATCAGGAAGGTATGATGCATTTTGTAAATCTCAATTAGGTGGAGTTATCAAAGATGCGGGATATGGTGTATTAGATATGAAAGGGAATTTGACAATTGATGAAATATCATACAAAGAATCCTATTACCAACCATCAATTGATGCTGTTTTGCAAATTGCCCAAAAAGAAAAACTTACAAATATTAATTATAATGAGAGTCTTACAATGCAGGATAATTTGAATAATTTGAAAGCAATAAGTATAGAATGTGATTGATTATGACTCCTAAACAAATAACCATATATTTAATATTATGTACTATAAGTCTGTCTGGTTTTGCACAGCGCAGACAATTCCTTTCTCATTTATCACTTAGTAGCGATACTTTGAGAATGAACGGATACACCTATGTTTGCGATACAATAGGCTCCATTCGTGTCAATTTATACAATGTCGAGAACCATCCCGGACGCAGCGAGATTGCATATAAAGACGGAAATGATATTCCATTTGAAAAACTCATGAATGATGATATAAATGCCGTCATAATTACTGATGAGTTGGGTGATTTGATGTGGAGTATTGTTGATGACGCCTTTACCAAAGTACAAGCATCTTCGTTTGGTAAATGGGGACTTGGAATAACTCTGAATATATCATCTACAACGGGGCGCATTACTGATGTGTATTTTGAATATATTAGTCTGTCAAATTACACAAAAATCCCAGTAGATGTATACAGAAATATTGAGTTGCGGTTAAAAAACGAGGTAGTCTTCACACTGACAGAGGAGGGCAAACGATTGACTTATTGTTATTTGGGGTGGTCGCAAACTCCCAAGGGTAAGGCTGAAACAAACAATGGCGACACAAGGA
>JAZOWE010000022.1:0-6283 GCA_045659085.1 Tidjanibacter sp. | reverse complement strand
CAGGGGAAACAAGAATCCTGTCTTTCTTGTCATTCCTGTTTTTCTTGTTTTTCCTCTCGGGCGACCAAGTCGCCCTTTTTTCTTTGCCACTTTTGGTGGCAAAAGTGGCGCAAAAGCCACGCACCACATCTCTGGCGGAGGGGAGGGTCGCAAAGCCTAAAACAAACGCTACCCGGGGAAAGCGTTTACCGTCTTTGTTTCTTAACGGCTTTGCGACTCTCGCCAGCCGCGACCGCCAAATCGGTCGCTTTCCCGCCAACGATGCGAAGTGCGGGTTTTAGGTGCGCCTGCGGCGCAGGTATCAAAAAAGATACCCAAGAGAATTGAAAATTGAAAGTTGAAAATTATGGTGCACCTGCGGTGCAGGTATTAAAGAATTGACGGTCGTCGGTAGACTAAAAACGCATAGAGCAGAGGGATTTTTGTGCCAAAAGAAGGAGCGAGTCCGCAGCCTACTCGTCGTAAGTGAGGAACTCGCCTATCGCAGTGCAACGCCAAAGACGCTGTTTATATGCTTTTGTTTGTGATTTTTGCGAGGTGATTTCAAGGCCCCACGAAGAAGGCGGCTCCGCAGTTTACTTACCGTAAATGAGGAAGCCGCCTTCGAGCGTAACGCGGAAATCATCCGCAATAAATCACAAACTATTTGGTGAGGGCACCGATCTCGTAAAGAACCTCATTAGTCTTCTTCACAGCAGCAACGCTCTTCTCAAACTGCTCCTTCTCCGAAGCGGTGAGTTTGAGGGGCAGAATCTTCTCAATACCGTTCTTGCCGATAACAGCGGGAACGCCAATGAACAGATCCTCTGCACCATACTCGCCCTCCAAGTAGCAGCTCGACGAGATAACCCTCTTCTGGTCGCCCAAAATGCTCTCAACAACACTTGCAATAGCTGCACCGGGTGCATACCAAGCCGAAGTGCCGAGGAGTTTGGTCAGGGTAGCACCACCCACCATGGTGTCGGCAGCAACCTGAGCGAGTTTCTTCTTGCTCAACAGCTGGCTAACGGGAACACCGCGGTAGCTTGCTTTCTCAACCAAAGGAATCATTGTGGTGTCGCCGTGACCACCGATAACCATACCGTCAACATCGCGGATGTCGGCCTTCAAAGCCTTTGCCAAGTAGCAACGGAAACGCGACGAGTCCAAAGCACCACCCATACCAATCACGCGGTTTTTGGGAAGACCTGTAGCCTTCAAGGTGAGGTATGCCATAGTATCCATGGGGTTCGAAACGACAACGAAGATAGCCTTGGGCGAGTACTCCAAAATGTTGTTTACCACCGATTTAACGATGTTGGCATTTACGCCGATGAGCTCCTCGCGAGTCATACCGGGTTTGCGGGGAACACCCGAAGTGATAACCACAACATCGCTCTTTGCGGTAGCCTTGTAGTCGTTGGTTACACCCACCAATTTGGTGTCGAAATCGAGAAGAGTCGAGGTCTGGTACATATCCAAAACTTTACCCTCCGAGAGGTCGGGTTTGATGTCGATCAAACAAACCTCGCTTGCAACCTTGCGGATTGCCATTACATTTGCAGCAGTTGCGCCCACATTACCGGCGCCAACTACGGTTACTTTTGTTGCCATTCCTTAATAAATCAATTTATTGGTTAATTTTGAATTTTGAATTTTGAATTCTCAATTTTGAATTACAAAAGTGCCTTGTAGCCCTCTGCATCCAAAAGGTCGTCGAGCTCGGCGGGGTTCTCCATACGGATGCGAACAAGCCAGCCACCCTCATAGGGCTCTTTGTTTACGAGTGCAGGGTCGGCATCAACCTCGGGGTTGAGCTCCAAAACCTCGCCGCTCACGGGCAAAAATACATCGCTCACGGTCTTCACAGCCTCAATCGAGCCGAAAACCTCGTGTGCACCTACAACCTCGCCAACGGTGGGAACATCAACAAATACAATGTCGCCCAACTCGCCCTGTGCGAAATCGGTAATACCTACCAAAGCCTCGTTGCCGTCAACTACTTTAATCCACTCGTGGTCTTTCGAGTACTTCAATTCTGCGGGAATGTTCATAGTGTTTAGTTATTTAGAGTTATTAGTGTTGTTTTTCGTGCATATTAACCACAAAGATAACCTTTATTTCTCTTTCGACAAACATTATCTGTTATTTTTTTAGCAAAGAGCGGTTTTGGGGTGTGGCGACTTTGAAATGTGAGCGAATAGTCCTACATTTGTGGAATAAACCTAAAACCACACAAGACAACAAAATGAACACTTTAATTGACCGCTCCCTTATTGAGGAAGCATTGCAGCAGGTGGAGGTCGCTTCGGTTGAAGACCTCTCCATTCGACAGCTCGTCTCGCTCGTAAAGCGTTGCGAAGAGGCTACGGGCAAGGAGTTTATACACTTCGAGATTGGCGTGCCCGGACTGCCCGCATCGCAGGTGGGCATTGACGCACAAAAGGAGGCCCTCGACAGAGGAGTGGCTTCGGTGTACCCCTCGCTCGAAGGCGAGCCGGAACTCAAAGAGGCTGCATCGAAGTTTGTGAAAGCTATCGTCGGTGCCGACATCGCCCCCGCCCACTGCATCCCAACGGTCGGCTCAATGCAGGGTACTTTTGTGTCGCTTATGGCAGCGGCGGCCCTCGACAAACAGAAAGATACGATTCTCTACATCGACCCCGGATTCCCTGTGCAGAAAAATCAGGCCGATGTGCTCGGTATTCGTCGCGAGTCGTTCGATGTCTATAACTATCGAGCCGAAAAACTCGCCCCCAAGTTGGAGGAGTATCTCTCGACGGGGCGCATTGCCGCAATTCTATACTCCAACCCCAACAACCCCTCTTGGATGTGTCTGACGGCCGACGAGTTGCGCACCATTGGCGAGCTGGCAAACAAATACGAGACTGTGGTTATCGAGGACCTCGCCTACATCACTATGGACTTCCGCAAGGATACGGATCCCACAACGGGACTGCCTACGCAGGTGAGCGTTACCCCGTGGGCGAAGGACTACATTCTGCTGGTGAGTGCCTCCAAGATTTTCTCCTATGCGGGCGAGCGCATTGCCGTAACCTGCATCTCGGATCACCTCTTCAAGCGCAAGAGTGAGGATTTGAGGGCTCGCTTTGGTCTGCCCTCGTTTGGTAATGTCTTTGTACACAAACTGATATACACTCTCTCGTCGGGTGTATCGCACTCGGCTCAAATGGCCTTGGCGAAGATGTTTTCGCTGGCAGCAGAGGGCCTCTACAACTACCGCGAGGAGGTTAGAGAGTATGCCCTGCGTACCGAGCGCATCCGCGAAATACTCTCGCGACACGGCTTCCATCTGGTCTATGACAAAGATGTTGACGAGCCTGTGGGTAGCGGCTTTTTCTTCACCATCGGCTACAAGGATATGAAGGGTGGCGAACTGCTCGAAAAACTGCTGATGTGTGGCGTCAGTGGCATTGTGCTGAAAACTACGGGCTCGGTGTATGAGGGCATCAGAGCCTGCTCTTCGGCCATTAAACCCCACCACTACGACCTGCTGGACGAGCGTTTGGCAATGTTCGAGAAATTGGTAGAATAATTTTCAATTCTGAATTTTCAATTTTCAATTCGAAAATGTATGGCTAATTTTGTTACGGCTGCCGAGGCGGCCAAGTTGATAAAGAGTTTCGATAAGGTTTATGTTCAGGGCTCGACGAGTGTCCCCGAGGTGCTCATTGACGCTATGGTGGCTCGTGCCAACGAGTTGCGCGGTGTGGAGGTGTACAGTGCCTTCGCCATTGGTGTACGCGACATCCCCTATGGTACGCCCGAAATGAAGGATAGTTTCATCCCACAGAGTTTCTTTGTGGCCAACAACTATCGCAACACCATAGCCTCGGGTTACGGCTCCATCACTCCCTGTTTTTTGGGCGAAGTGCCCGCACTTGTCAGGGAGGGTTATGTGAAGTACGATGTGGCTCTACTCAACTGCTCCGAGCCCGACGAAAATGGATATTGCAGTTTCGGTATCTCGGCCGATTTGGCCGTGAGTGCTGCCGAGACCGCAAAGGTTATCATCGCGCAGATTAACCCACGAATTCCCTACACCTATGGCGACGCACTTGTTCATATCGACCGTATAGACGCTGCCGTGAGGGTGGACCAGGAGCCCGTGGCTCTGCCCACCGTGGAGCCCAACGAGGAGGAGTGGAAGATTGGCGGCTACATTGCCGAGCAGATTCCCGACGGTGCAACTTTGCAGATTGGTGTGGGCGGTATTCCCAATGCTGTGTTGGCAGCCCTCACGAACCACAAAAACCTCGGACTTCATACGGAGGCTCTGACGGATGGTGTTGTACCTCTGATAAATAGCGGTGTTATCAACAACTCGCAAAAGGTTGTCGAGAGGGGTAAAACGGTCTGCTGTCTTTCGCTTGGCTCGCGCCGTTTGTACGACTATATGGACCACAATCCCGACCTGCTGGTTAAGGATGTGGCGTGGACGAACGACCCCTTCCGCATCCGCCAAAACCCCAAGGCTATGGCTATCAACTCCGCCATTGAGGTCGATTTGACCGGTCAGGTGTGTGCCGACTCCATTGGTACCCGCATCTTCTCGGGCGTGGGTGGTCAGCACGACTTTATGTATGGCGCAGCGCTCTCGGAGGGTGGCAAGACCTTCATCGCAATGAACTCCATCACGCCCAAAGGTGTGTCGAAGATTAAACCCGTACTTACGGAGGGTGCCGGCGTTGTAACCACCCGCTTCCAGACTCAGTTTGTGGTTACGGAGTATGGCGCCGCATTCCTCAAAGGCAAAAACCTCGCCGAGAGGGCAAAGGCACTCATCGAGATTGCCCACCCGTCGGTGCGCGAGGAGTTGGAGAGGGCGGCTTGTGAGAGGTTCGGATACTCGTTCTTGCGCCTGAAAAAATAGATGATTTCCGAGGGTGGACAAAGCTCCTTTTCCACCCTGCCCAAAATACTTTAAGTTGCTATAATATAGCCCCTTATTCAATGAAATTGAATGGGGGCTTTTTTGTTTAATTTCCTAAAATTATATGTATTATGGTAACCACAAAAACACCCTCTTGGGAGCGTGCCATCGGGGCTAATCCAACCCCCGCACAACATTCAACTCCTACACCTCTGCTGTTGGAATATATGTCGCAGATTGCGAGCCAACTAAGGGCTGCCGACAGGCTGGGAACGGCAAGAAATTACGAAAAGACCATTAGGGACCTCGGGAGGTTTCTGGACGGGGGCGATGTGCAGCTTGCGGCTATCGACGAGGAGTTTGTTGGAGAGTATGATATCTTTCTCAGACAACGGAGTTTGGGGCGCAACTCCCGCTCGTTCTATATGCGCATCTTGCGGGCAACATTCAACAAAGCTGCAAGGCAAAAACTCGTTGTGCAGAGCAACCCTTTCTCCGAGGTCTATACGGGCGTGGACAGAACCCACAAAAGGGCTGTCGGCGAGGATGTTATCCGCGAACTCCACCACCTCGCCCTACCCGAGAACTCGACCTTGGCACTCGCCCGCGACCTTTTTGTGTTTAGTTACAGCACCCGCGGAATGGCTTTTGTGGATATTGCTTTTCTCCGCAAGTCCAACATCCAGGGCGACACAATCTGCTACTCGCGCCACAAGACGGGCCAACCTCTGTGTGTACGCATTGAGCCCTGCATAAGAGCCATTCTCGACCGCTACGCAAGCCCGCAGTCGCCCTACCTATTCCCCGTGCTGACCTCCACGGATGTTGCAACGGCCTACGAGCAGTATGTGCGCGCACTCGGCACCCACAACAGAATGCTCAACAAACTCTCCAAAATGCTCAGTAGGGAGTGTAAACTTACCTCCTACACCCCTCGCCATAGCTGGGCAACGGCAGCACGCAATCACAATATCCCCCTGTCGGTTATTAGCGCAGGAATGGGACACACCTCCGAACAGACCACACGCATCTACCTCTCCACGCTCGACAACTCCATCATAGACGACGCCAATCATAGTATCATCAGCGCACTATTTTGATGATTTGGAGTGTTGCTCGCGCTGTTTTAGCGATTTGAGTTGTCACTTCGGTAGCTATCCCCACTCGCAAATGCGCTCTTTGGCCCCACGCCAAGAACGCATTTGCGTTTTTACCCCCCCCCGCACCTTGTCCTATATTATATATAGGTATCAATTTTCACTCTGCGAGGGTTCTACGATAGAACTCCTTGCAAATGTTGAGGGCGAGTACACTATTGAGAAAGCTTGCACCATCGTAACAAATGGCAAAACCATTACCGTTAAGGCTGGTACCGACTTCAATATGGCATTTGCCGACGGCAAATACACC
>JAZOWE010000021.1:0-2199 GCA_045659085.1 Tidjanibacter sp. | reverse complement strand
CCTCCGCCAGAGATGTGGTGCGTGGCTTTTGCGCCACTTTTGCCACCAAAAGTGGCAAAGAAAAAAGGGCGACTTGGTCGCCCGAGAGGAAAAACAAGAAAAACAGGAATGACAAGAAAGACAGGATTCTTGTTTCCCCTGTTTCCCCTGTTTCTCTTGTCACTCTTGCCCCCCTTGTTCACGGGTATCTTTTTTGATACCCGCGCCGTAGTTGCACCTTAATTTTCCATTTTTCCCTTGTCACTCGTCGCCCATATCGTGCAATTTGTCGTTTTTTTCTTATTATTATTAGGTAAATTTTGTTCGGTTATAAATAAATGCATATATTTGTGCGATTATTAAAGGCGTAAAACGCCATGAGTAATAGAAGGTTGACACAAAACAAACTAAAAGTATAATTTCATAAACCAAAAACAAATTTTTAAGCAAAATGAAGCAGATTTACACTTCGCCTGCCATTGAGACTACCGAGGTATTGGTAGAGGCAGGTATCGCGATGAGCGAGGTTGCTCTCTTCCAGAACGGTTTTGGTCTTACTGAGGAGAAGACCACCTATGAGGAGGAGACATTCATGTGGTAATCCAAAGTTTAACAATTAGCAAAAAGAGAAAAGAGATGAAAAAGATTTTTTACATTTTGGCTGCTGCTATTGTTGCTTTGGGCACAGTAGCTTGTGAGAATGAGGGTTTGGACAACATCAACCCTAACATCAATGTTGACGGCGACACCGTATCGTTTGTTGCCGGCATCAACCGTACCGACCTCGAAGGTGTTGCTACCGTTTGGGATGCAGACGACACCATCGTTGTAACTTGGAATGGCAACAACTACGAGTTCAAAAACGCAGAAACCGGTGACAAGAACACCTTCAAATGCACCGCAGAGGGTTTGAGCGCAATCGTTGACGCCGAGAGCATCAAGGCTGTTTACTCGAACAACAAAGACGGCAAAGTAGACTCCGCAGCGGGTGTTGCAGGTGCGCTTCTCGTATATGAGGGTGCTTTTGGCAACATCGCTTTTGAGGTTAATAACGCTTTCTTGAAGTTCACCACCAGCGAGACCGTAACTCTCACCGCAAGCGAGGGCTTGTTTGGCGAGGGCACCGAGCTTGTTATCAGCGAGGCTGGCGAGCACTATGTTGCCATTAACCCCGTTGCTGCAACCCTCGAATACAAAGTTGGCGAGAGCATGGGCAAGAACCTCAAAACCACTTTTGAGGCTAAGAAGATTTACAACCTCGGCAACCTTGCCAAAGCTATCGCTGGCGATAGCAACGGTAAGAACTACACCGAGCTTGCAACCGCATTCAAACTCGCAGAGAGTGGCGCAACCATCACCTTGTTTGAGGATATCGCCCTCGAAGGCTTGACAGAGGGTGCACTTATGAAGGTTGATAAGAACCTTACTCTCAATGTTGGCGAGCACACCTTGACTGCAACCCTGCCTACTGCAACCAAAAATGCATCTATCTTCACCGTAACCAAAGGTGCTGAGTTTACTCTCGTAGGTGCAGGTAATATCGTTGTTGAGAATGGTGGTGGTAGCAACATCGGCAACCACTTCATCTCCAACGAGGGTGGTATTGTAAACCTCGATATGGATGGTGGCATTGAGTTGAATGTTGTTGGCACTCCCTATATCAACTGTATCGTTGATAACAACTCGACAGTTGGTGCTGCAACTCTCAACATCAAGAAAGGTACCTACAAACAGAACAGTGGAAACATCTTCCGTAATTTTGTAAACCACAAAACCGAACTTGCAACCATCAACATCTCTGGTGGCTCGATTATCGGTACCGGTGAAAAAGCTATCTACATCTGGAACCAGAAAATGAGCAAGACTACCGGTATTTTGAACATTACCGCTGGTACTTTCGAGAAAGTCCAGATTGACAACGATGACAAAACTCTCAACCAAGTAACTTTCACCGCAGAGGGTTATAAATTGCAACAGAATGCAAATGGTTACTACGATGTTGTTGAGTGGAATCCCGTTGCAAGTGTTGGCGGTGTGGAGTACGAGACCTTCGAGGCAGCTTTGGCTGCTGTTGAGGCTGGTTCTACGATAGAACTCCTTGCAAATGTTGAGGGCGAGTACACTATTGAGAAAGCTTGCACCATCGTAACAAATGGCAAAACCATTACCGTTAAGGCTGGTACCGACTTCAATATGGCATTTGCCGACGGCAAATACACC
>JAZOWE010000020.1:0-103560 GCA_045659085.1 Tidjanibacter sp. | reverse complement strand
ATTTAATTGCCTTTCGCATGTGCGGAGGGTGATTTTTCTATTTTATCCGAACAAGACCCCAAAAGAGTGTTGTCATTTGCGAAACTTTTACTAATTTTGTGGTGTCGTGGGTGTTATTCCCTCGGCACAACATATTTGATGGAAGTGTTTTCGCTTTTATCCTTGACACGAAATCTGACAGTTTCAACGAAAAGAGGATACGACAACACTCATTTCTTGTATAGCTATGTGGCTATGCACCCTCTGTGCATATACCCCATACTATCCAAGTGTGGGGTCTTGTAATCGTTTATTCTTTTCAGGGTTTTGTCAGAGCCTCGTGTCAGATAAACGGAAATCAGCTCCACACTTTCTTATTTATTAACCCACCGCAGTTGGAGTTGCTACGGTAATGTAATTTGGAACACAACAAGTTAAACCAAATTTAATACATTACTATGAAAAAAATTTTTACGATTTTTGCCACATTTGCACTACTTTGTGCAGTTGGTTGTGAGGAGCAGGTAGATGACAATGTCAATCCCAACGACAAGCCTGGCACCGAACAGAGAGAAGACCTTACCTTTGTAAACAACTCCAACACCACACCCACAATGGTTGCGGGAGGTGGTATGGTAAATATCTCTTTCCAGACCGCCTATTCGTGGACTATTACCAAAGATGTTGATTGGTTATCCACCTCGCTCACCGAAGGAGGTGCTGGTACAACAAGTTTCTTCATCATAGCAGATGAGAACAAATCGGAAGATGAACGCAGGGGCACTATTTACATCAATCTCAGCAACAATAGAACCTATGAAATCATTGTTACACAAGAGCCCAGCGATGGCATTCAACATTTGGTGTGCCAAGATAACGAAATTCTCTACACCACCAAGTATAATTACATTGTGGAGAAAGAGTTCAGTGTTGGTTTTGGCGAAACATCTTCTACTTTGTGTGTTGAGCACGAGTATTTGGAAACCTATGGTAAAATCACTTTCAACAATGATGTAACCCAACTACCAGAGAACGCATTTGCCGATTGTGCCTCGATGGAGATTATCTATCTTCCCAATGGCGTGAAGAGTGTGGGCAAAAATGCATTTAAGTATTGCACTGCATTGCACTCCATCATCAGCATTAACTCGGTTGATGATAATAGGGCATTGGTTATTGACAATTGCCTGTGCGCTGTTGCTCCTGCCAATTTGGAGGAGTATACAGTTCCTGCGGGCGTAACCAAAATTGGTGCAGGTGCATTTTCAGGCTGTAAAACCCTCACAAAGGTCACTATTCCCGAAGGAGTAGTAGAAATCGAGGCTGGTGCATTTGAGGATTGCGAGAATTTGACCATCCTTGATATTCCTCGTAGTTTAACCAAATTCGATGGCGACATCATTACCGGTAAGTGCAACGAAGATATAACCCTCATTATTCCATCAGACCACCCCCACTTGCTCCTTTATACCACATCTGATAATAAACCCATAGAGTTGTATGATTACACTAATGTGTTATTGGACGGTTTCGATCCCGACAATGGCATAGGTTATGTACTCTATCTTAATCCCGAAATATATGAGTATCAGTTCTATAAATGCACCTCGCTGACAAGTATTACCATTCCCGATAGCGTTACTTCGATTGGAGGAGCTGCATTCTATGGTTGCTCCTCGCTGACAAGCATTACCATTCCCGATAGCGTTACTTCGATTGGAGATTATGCATTCGCTCATTGCACCTCGCTGACAAGTGTTACCATTCCCGATAGCGTTACTTCGATTGGAAATTATGCATTTTATGATTGCTCCTCGCTGACAAGTGTATATTGCGAGGCGACAACGCCACCCACAGGAGATGATTATATGTTCTACAACAATGCTTCGGGGCGAAAGATTTATGTACCTACCGAGAGTGTGGATGCATACAAGGCAGCCAAGTATTGGCGCGACTATAAATCATCTATCTACGGTTACGATTTTGATTAAACAACATTATTCACTATCTACGGAGGGTGTTGCTTAGGCAACATCCTCCCAAAAAAATGACAAAATTGTGGCAAAATTGATTAAAACAAAGAATGCTCAACTGTTTTTTACATTGACGCATAATCAGTTTGTCAATGGGAAAATAACTAAGCCTACTTATATTGCACGCCTGGAAAAACTATCGGAGCATATAGATCGAAGGTCTGTGTTATACTCTGTGTTACTAGACACAATTAGTATTGCAATGAATTTAGCAATATACCCTCTTGCCAAGTATGACAATAGAACAATGATGCTTGATAAAGGATATAACATATTGATGGAGAGGGTAAAAGAATCTGGGCAATTGATGGAGTTCAAACAAATTGGCACTATGCGTATTGCCGACACCGATGATCTTCCTTCAATCCCTCATCTACATCTTCACGAGAGTAACATAAAGGTGGATGTCTATACCGGATTATGTTCCAATAACAAATGTCTGTCAGATAAAGAATTTGTCAATCTTTGGAATGATGAAGAGTTTTACGATAAATTATATAGGAATAGGCTCCAACTGATGTTTTAGTCGACTAACTTGATATTGGATTAGGCGTATGCAGGACTTTGTGTAGTCCACAGCATACGCCTGATTTTTATTCACAATGCATCTTTGGAAGATGCTTAATTTCAGCGCTTTACTTTCAAAAGTTTTATATGCCTTTGCATTTGTAGTTTTTTGGCTTAATTACGACCTTCATGTAGTCTTCTATGTAGGATTTCGCAAAAACCAACACTTAAAATCAATCAGTTAAAAATTAAAAGACATATCCTTTGAGGGCGCATTTTATTTTCCAATAATTTTCAATTCCCTACTTTCAATTTTCGCAAATGCGAGTAAGCGAGGGCAGAGAAAAAATTTCTATGCCGAGCAAGAGCATTTTAGACGAAAAAATACTTTTTTTTCGTCAATTTTCAATTCTCTTTGCTATCTTTGTGGGTTGAAGACAGAAGTAAAACAAAAACAACATAAAAGACTATGAATATCTCTTATAACTGGCTCAAAAACTATCTCAAAAGCGATCTTACGGCCGAGGAGGCTTCGGTAATTTTGACCGACATCGGACTGGAAATTGAGGATTTCGAGAAATTGGAAGCCGTGAAGGGCGGCCTTAAAGGCGTAGTGGTTGGCGAGGTGCTGACCTGTGAGGATCATCCCGACTCGGACCACCTCCACATCACCACCGTAGATGTAGGCGCCGGCGAGCCTCTTGGTATCGTTTGTGGTGCAGCAAACTGCCGCAAAGGTCTGAAAGTAATGTGCGCCACCGTAGGCGCAGAGTTGCACCCCATTAATTCGGAGGAGGTATTCAAAATCAAACGCAGCAAGATTCGTGGCGTTGAGTCGCTCGGTATGCTCTGTGCAGAGGATGAGCTCGGCATTGGAGCTTCACACGACGGCATTATGGAGCTCGACGAGAATGCCATCCCCGGCACTCCTGCAATGGAGTACCTCCGCCTCACAGACGACTATCGCCTCGGCATTGGTCTGACTCCCAATCGCATCGATGCAGCCTCGCACTATGGTGTGGCGCGTGACTTGTGTGCCTACCTCCGCTCGCAGGGCAGAGAGGCCGAGTTGGTATTGCCCGGCGTGGAGGAGTTCAAGGTGGACAACACTTCGAGGGTTACGAAAGTAAGAGTTGAGAACACCGAGGCTGCACCCCGTTATGCGGGCGTGAACATTTCGGGTGTGAAGGTTGCTCCCTCGCCCCAATGGTTGCAGAACGCACTGAGGGCTATCGGCATCAACCCCAAGAACAATGTTGTGGATGTTACAAACTATGTTCTCCACGAACTCTGCCAGCCCCTTCACTCGTTCGATGCAGACAAGATTGAGGGCAACGAAGTTGTAGTTCGCACCTGCCCCGAGGGTACCAAATTCCGCACACTCGACGGTGTGGAGCGCACCCTCTCGGAGCGCGACCTTATGATTTGCGACAGCGAGAAACCAATGTGTATTGCGGGTGTATTTGGTGGCGAGCACTCGGGCGTGAGCGAAACCACCACCAATGTATTCTTGGAGAGCGCATATTTCAACCCCGTATGGGTGCGTAAGACCGCCAAGCGTCACGCACTTTCGACCGACGCTTCGTTCCGCTTCGAGCGCGGCATCGACCCCAACATCACGGTCTACGCTCTCAAACGCGCAGCACTGCTCATCAAGGAGTTGGCCGGTGGCGAGATTACTTCGGAGATTACCGACCTCTACCCCACTCCCGTAGCGCCTTTTGCGATTGATATCACATTCGACTATATCGACAACCTCATCGGCAAGAAGATTGGCAACGACACCATCTGCGAAATTCTCACCGACCTCGGCATTGAGATTGTGGAGCGCAGAGAGGATGGTTTGAGTGTGCAGGTACCCCCTTACAGGGTAGATGTTCAGCGCCCTGCCGACTTGGTGGAGGAGATTTTGCGCATCTACGGCTACAACAATGTGGAGATTCCCGAGCATGTAAATTCCACCCTTTCGTATGAGCAGAAACCCAACCGCGACCGCCTTAGGAATATGGTGAGCGATATGCTCTCGGCTTGCGGCTTTGCGGAGGTTATGAACAACTCGCTCACCAAGAGCAGCTACTACGAGGAGTCGGAGGTATTTCCTGCGGCCAACTGTGTGAAGATTCTTAACCCTCTGAGTGCCGACCTCGGCGTTATGCGCCAAACTCTGCTGTTTGGGCTCTTGGAGGTTGTGAGCCTCAATGTAAACCACAAGGCCCAGAGTGTGAAGATCTACGAGTTCGGCAACACCTACACCTACGCTCCCGAGCGCAAAGAGGAGGGCGGTCTTGCACCCTACTCGGAGGGTATGCGTTTGGCGGTAGCCATTTCGGGCAACCAGAGCACCCAGTCGTGGAACCGCAAGGCCGAGGCAAGCGATTTCTTCTCGCTCAAAGCCATTGCCGAGAAGATTGTGCGTCGCTTTGGTATGGATATCTACACCCTTAGGAGCGAGCCTATTAGCAACGAACTCTACTCGGAGGGTTTGAGTCTCAAAGCCGGTAACAAAGAGTTGTTGCAGATTGCAACCATTTCGCCCAAGGCTCGCAAGCGTTTCGACTTGAAGAGTGAGGTTTACTACCTCGATATTGACTTCGACACCCTTCTGAAATACACTCGCAAGCACAAAGTCACAGCTCACGAGCTCGCCAAGTTCCCCGCCGTTAAGCGCGACCTTGCGCTGCTTGTAGACACGGCTGTTTCGTATGCCGAGCTCCGACAGATTGCCTTCCAGACCGAGAAGAAACTCCTCAAAGATGTCACTCTGTTTGATGTTTACACAGGCGACAAATTGGAGGCCGGCAAAAAGTCCTACGCCCTCGGTTTTGTATTGCAAGATGAGAGCAAAACCCTCGACGAGAAGACTATTGAGAGCACTATGAATAAACTCATTGACGCTTTTGCCAAAAAGGCAGGCGCAACAATCAGGTAATTCTACCCTCTCATACAAAAATAGTGTAGGCTCGGCGCTTTTGCCGAGCCTTTTTCATATACATAGACGATATGGGGGGGGGGAGGTGCCAAAAGAAGAAAATAACGCATATAATTGAGCGAATTTTAGGCGGCGTCAGAGTGACGCTTTTGTTATGATAGTTCTAATAAAACTCATAGTGTGGAGGGATTTTTGTGCCAAAAGAAGGAGTGGCTCCGCAGTTTGCTTTGCGCAAATGAGGAAGCCACTCTCTGAATTTTGGTGCAAAAAGCACCCTCAATATGAGTTTTATTTTTTGGCGAAGAGGAATTGCGAAGAAATCTCACGATAATTATGCACTCGCTCAATAACATCTGCCAACATATCGGCAACGCTCAACACCGTAAACTTGCTGGTATCCTTGTCGGTACGCAAGGGAAGAGTGTCGGTTACGATAACCTCGGTAAGCTGACTCTCGGCAATGCGCTCATAGGCAGGGCCGCTGAGCACAGGGTGAGTGATGACAGCGCGAACGCTCGCAGCACCCATATCCATAAACATACCTGCCGCTTTGGTAAGCGTACCTGCGGTATCGACCATATCGTCAAAGATGATAATATCGCGACCTTTAACCTCACCGATAGCCGTCATGGTGCCCACAACATTGGGACGCTCACGGTGTTTGTGGCAGATTACCAGAGGAGCTTCGAGGTAGGAAGCGTAGGAGTTAGCACGCTTTGCGCCACCAATATCGGGAGTTGCAACCGAAAGGTTGTCGAGTTTCATACTCTTGATGTAGGGTACAAATACCTTCGATGCGTAAACATGGTCTACGGGAATATCGAAGAAGCCCTGAATCTGGTCGGCGTGGAGGTCAATGGTAATAACCCTATCGCAACCAGCCGAGGTCAGCAAATTAGCGACCAATTTAGCACCGATGGGTACACGGGGGCGGTCCTTACGGTCCTGACGAGCCCAACCGAAATAGGGCATCACTGCCACCACCATATGAGCCGAAGCCCTGCGAGCTGCGTCAATGGTAAGCAAGAGTTCCATCAGGTTGTCACTTGGAGGAGGAGTCGATTGTACGATAAAAACGGTACAGCCTCGAATACTCTCATTGAAGCTAGGCTGAAATTCGCCATCGCTAAATTGACTGACTGTCAGGTTGCCAAGCTCCACTCCGTAGGACTTAGCAATCCTCAATGCCACAGCCTCGGAGCCGCGACAAGCAAAGATTTTTAGTTTATGAACTGCCATTATGTGTTAGATTTTGGGTTTTTCGTATCCGCAAATATAACGCCCAAAAGCGGGATATGCAATTTTTCCTCGCCCTTTTATCAACATTTGCCAAACATTTTATGTGTGGCCCCCAACGAGGGCGTTTCTCAGCCCCGTTATAGTGGCTATTTCGAGGGCTCCATTGCCGCCAAACACTCGTTAATAAAGCCGAGTATTTCATCCCTACCACGCCTCTTCTCGGAGGAGGTTACAAACATAGGGGGCAACTCCTCCCACCACTCCGAGAGTGTCTGACGGTAGGTTTCGATATTGCGATTGGTATCCTTTTGACTCTGTTTGTCGGTTTTGGTAAAGACAATGCCAAAAGGTATGCCCTCTCTGCCCAAAAGTTGTATGAAATCAATGTCGATTTTCAGTGGTTCGTGGCGACTATCAACCAGCACAAACAGGAAGTGCAACCCCTTGGCCTTGGTCACATAGTCGGTAATAATTTTGGCAAATTCGCGCCTTACGGTCTGCGAGGTGCGTGCGTAACCATAGCCCGGCAGGTCTACCAGCCACCACTTTTCATCCACCAGAAAGTGGTTGATAAGTTTGGTTTTACCCGGTGTTGCCGACACCTTGGCAAGCTTACTCTCCGAGAGCATATTGATGAGCGACGACTTACCGACATTACTGCGCCCAATGAAGGCGAACTCGGGTTTGCCGTGCTCGGGGATTTGAGAGAGTTTAGAACTGCTGAATTTGAATACTGTTTTCATAGCCAAGTCTGTTTTGCGGGCTTTGTGAGCACAAAGGTACATCTTTTTTCGCGGGCACAAAAGCACTTTCGGCAAGAAATTTGCTCCCCAAAGGCGGAATAACAGACTTCTTAACCATCAAAAACAGCCAAAACAATGAAAAAAATTCTACTTTTCATCGCCATTGTAGCAACCCTCGCGACAATATTTATTCCGCTGATTGTTACGAGCAATACCCACGAGGAGTTCGACACAGCACTTGCCACCGAGCGTATGCGCGAAAAGGAGCTCAGTCCCAAGCACCTCGAACGCATCGAAAAACGCAAGGCACGACAGGCTGCCTACGAGCGTTTTATGGACTCCACAATCCTATCGCACAACTACCGATTCGTACCAACGATGTTCAATGTTGAGCCCGCGGGTGGTAGTAATATCATCACAAACCCCAACATCGAACTCGCCATATACTCCGATTGGGCAGATGTGCATCTACCTATTTATCAGGGTTTCACTCCACCATACCGCATCGTCATAGTCAACACCTCGATTACCAATCTTGCCGACTTTGCAACGGTGCAAACCGACAACGGCTGGACCATCTCGTTCGACTCGTGGCTCTACTCCTCCAACGACTACACTTTCACTCTCGAAGTCTATTCCAAAACGGGTGGAGCAACCCTCTCGGTTTCATCCTCGTTCTACCCCACAACCTCCTATTGGGGCTCGGTAATGCCCATATATTGATGAAATGGAAAATTGAAAATTGAAAATTGACAGGATAAACAAGAAAAACAGGAAAAACAAGGATAATAAAAAAGCGCCCGAAATTCGGGCGCTCCTTAATTGACCAGACTGCGTCTGCTCTAAAATGCTCACGCTCGGCATAGTCTGCAAGCAGCCTCTGCCCTCGCTTAATCGCATTTGCTTCAATTTTCAATTTTCAATTCTCTCGTCATTACACCATAATAGAGCGTATATTGCGGAGGGATTTTTGTGCCAAACAAGAAGGCGAGTCCGCAGTTTGCTTGTCGCAAATGAGGAACTCGCCTATCGCAGTGCGGTGCAAAAAGCACCCGCAAGATATACTCTATTGGCGGGGATCGCGCATAATGGCGGTCTTATCAACACGCAAAGTTACATTGCCATCCACCTCCATAAGGATGGTGCGCTCCTCAATCTCCTTAACAACGCCATAGATACCACCAGCGGTAATCACTTTCTGACCTTTGGCGAGCGAGTTGCGGAAGTTGTCCAACTCTTTCTGCTGTTTGCGCTGGGGGCGAATCATAAAGAAGTACATCACCACGAAGAGCATTACAATCATAAGGAGCGAACTCCACATCGAACCCTGCTGTGCAACAGGAGCGCCTGCTGCTTGGAGCATAATAGTAGTAAAAGTCATAATGTTTTGTTTTTTATTGTGTTAATTATTTCGGTTTTTACCTTTTGGGATTACAAATGTAGGTTTATAATTTCAATTATCAAAATTTCACTCCATATCGGCCGTGACCACAATTTTTTTGGGGGCCATCGACGCGGAGGTTACGATATAGAACGCGCGTGGCACAAAATAATTGTATCCCGAGGAGTAAAAAGTCATCTTAGCCTCCGATTGCGTACCTGCGGCGAGGGGCTCACGCGAGTAGTCCATCTTCAAACAACCACACGAGGTATCGGTCGTAACAATAACCACGGGCGCAGACGATGGATTGGAGAGCATAAATGTGCGCTCAACGACCTCTCCTGCACGCACCCTGCCAAAATGCACGGTATCTACCCGCAAGGTATCCACCAGCGAGATAATCTGCCTATGGTCGGAGCGAGAGCCCTCCTTCGCCCTCTTCTGCCCGCCACACGAAAGTAGCAACAAAAAAGCAAATGCCACCGCCAAAGGGTAGCATTTAGCTTTGTAATTATGGTGTGTTGAGTATTTCACGCAAACGGGCGGGGTATTAGATTTCCACAAGTCCCCTACCCTGCTTTACGACGGTGCCGTTTGCCACAAGCTCGGTGGAGAGCTTGTCCAAAATACCGTTGATGAAGGTGCTGCTGCCGAGGGTGCTGTAATACTTGGCAATCTCGATGTACTCGTCGAGGGTAACCTTTACGGGGATGGAGTCAAAGCCCACAAGTTCGGCAATAGCAGTGGTCATTATCACATTGTCCATCAGTGCAATACGCTCCACATCCCAATTTTTGGTATGCTGCTCCACGATTTTGAGATTCTCCTCATAGCCCACAAGCGCACGAGCAAACAGACGCTTCACGAAAGCCTCGTCATCCTCGTTTTTATACTGCGGAAGGAGCGCGAGGGGCGACTGCTTACGCATATTGCCAATGGTGCGGAGTACCATAATAAGGATGAAATCGAGGTCGTCGCTCCACATAATCGAACTCTCCTCCAACACCTCCAAAAGCATCTCGTTGTCCTGCACAGTTTGGAGATAGAACTCCTCCACCAACTTCTTGTCCTCGGCATAGGAGTTGCGCTCCGAAGCCATATACTCCTTGTAATAGTCGGCCTCGGTCATTTTCTGATAGAGGTGCTTGATAAGCTCGGGATAGCCAGCCCAGCCGAGCTTGCGCTCCAAGAGCATCATATCGAGTGTATCGTCGCTCTCCAACGAGGCGATGACAGCGTTTTGGACAAATTTACGATTGGGATTGAGGTCTTCGGCAGTTGGGAGGTGTTTTTTAAGTCCCAACTCAATGCGCTCTTCGGCGTAGCGCTTCACTTCGACAATCAGCGAGAGGATGTGGGGATAGAGGTCGTAGGATTTGTTGATACCTTTGAGGAGGTTTTTCTCCTCGATTGTTGCAGTTTCAACCGCGCCGGTCAGATGGGCATAGAGAGCCTTCACGACCTTAATTCTCAAAAATCTTCTGCTGAACATAGTATAGAACGCTTTTTCTTCTTTTATTTCGGCTGCAAAGATACAACGGGGAATTCAAAATGCAAAATTCAAAATTCAAAATTATGGGCAATTATGGTTGAAAGTAAACCGTCAACCAACTACGAGCGCGGTGCGCCCGAGAATCAGACAAGGATTACAAGAAAAACAGGAAAAACAACCACAAAAAACTCGCGGGTATCTTTTTTAATACCCGTGAACAAGAGGGGGAGGGGCGTTGTTGTGGGGATAAGATAAAGTCGCGGGTATCTTTTTTGATACCCGCGAGCAAAGTGGTGGAAAGTCCCAACTATTTACTCAAAGTCGTAGCCCTCGATATTGTCTGCATAGTCGCACCAATACTCGGCTGTTTTGTATGCATCCACACTCTCGGATGGCACATAAATCTTTCGCTCCGAGGCATTGTTGTCAAATGCGCTCCAAGAACCATAATATTCAACCCCATTTGGCGGAGTTATTGCTTTGCAATACACCTCCGTCAGCGAAGTGCAATAATCGAATGCATGAGCACCTATTGAAGTAACACTCTCGGAAATGGTAATACTTGTCAGCGAGGAACACTCGTAAAATGCAGCCACTCCAATCGAAGTAACACTATCGGGAATGACAATACTTACAAGACTCACACAATCTCTCAGCACATTAGTTCCTAGTTTGGTTACATTCTTTCCGATTACTATCGTAGAGAAATTGGCGCCATAAAGCCAACCAGAATAAATGGAATACGAAAAAGAAGGATAATCCTCGTAACTATAATCTGGTTCAAGGATTTTACTGTTGATCACAAGTGTTCCTGTACACCCATAGAATGCACTTGCTCCAATCGAAGTAACACTCTTGGGAATGATTAAACTTGTAAGGCTTGAACAACCAGCAAATGCGCTATTCTCAATCGAAGTAACACTATCAGGAATGGTTACACTTGTAAGGTCTGAACAATGCACAAATACGGTTTCTCCAACAGAGGTAACACCGTCGGGGATGTTGTATTTGGTTAGCCCTGCGGGAGCAAAAGAATTGAGGGTACCATCAATAATCAGACACCTTCCGTTATCCGATGCAAACCTACACTTAATTTCAGAAAGGTTCAAACAGCCTGCCAACACCCATCCTCCTATCTCAGTAACGCTATCGGGAATAATGGCGTTGGTAAGGCTCAGACAACTGCTAAACGCACCACTACCAATCGAAGTAACACTATTAGGGAGTGTAAAACTTTTGAGGCTATTGCAATTATAGAACACATTTGCGCCAATCGAAGTAACACCATTGGGAATAATGATACTTGCAAGCGTTGCACACTCGTAAAACGCCCAATATCCAATATGTGTAACATCACCATCGAAGGCAATAACACCTTTACCATCTTCGTATGTATTAGATACGATATTTGCACCAAAGACACTATCCCCATCCCAGTTTACCTCAAAATAGGGAGTTACCACAAGGCCATCTGTCGAGGTGTACCAAATCTCGTTCGCAGGGGGAAGATTGGCAATCTCGCTATCCCCATTGCCATCTTCGTTGGGTTTTTCGTCTGGCTGTTCGATGCCTGGTTTGTCGTTGGGGGTGACATCATCGCCACCCTGCTCCTCACAACCCACTGCGCACAACATCGCAAAGGTCGCAAAAATGGTAAATAATCTCTTCATTGTGGTGTGTGTTGGATTTACTTACCGCAAATGTAGCACTTTATTGCCTAATTTTCAATTTTCAATTTTCAACTTTCAACTTTTCGCGGTATTTTTGTGGCAATTATGGAACACAAAGAGTATGATGTAGTAGTCGTGGGCGGTGGTGCCGCAGGACTTATGGCAGCAGGTACGGCCGCAATAGGCGGTAACCGTGTGTTGCTACTTGAAAAAATGGAGAAAACCGGACGCAAAGTCCGCATTACGGGTAAAGGTCGTTGCAACCTCACAAATGTCTGCACCGACGAGGAGTTCCTCGCAAAGGTGCAGAATGGTGCAGGTTTCTTTACCTACGCCTATACGCAGTGGAACAACAAGGCTCTCATCCGCTTTATGGAGCGCAAGGGTGTGAAGCTCGAAACCGAGCGTGGCGGTCGCGTATTCCCCAAGAGTGGCAAGGCGTGGGATATTGCCCAAGCACTTGTTGATTGGTGTCGCGAGGAGGGGGTGATGATTGAGTGCAACGCCAAAGTGGAGAAAATCAACGCCATTGCGGGCAAGGTGCGCAGCCTTACCTATCGCAACGCTCGTGGCTTTCAGCGCAAAATAGAAACCCCTGCCGTAATTCTCGCAACGGGTGGCGCATCCTACCCTGCAACCGGCTCAACGGGCGACGGCTACCGTATGGCCCACGAGGTGGGGCACGAAATAACCCCCATTCGTCCCTCGCTCGTTCCTTTGGAGACATCCTACGAGGAGGCGCCCTTTATGGCGGGATTACTCCTGAAAAATGTGCACGCCGACCTGGTGATTGACGGCGAGGTGGCACAGAGCGAGTTTGGCGAGATGTTCTTCTCGAAGCGAGGTGTGGAGGGTGCAATAATTCTCCGCATGAGCCGCAAGGCGGTGGATGCCCTGATTGAGGAGAAGAAGGTGGAGGTTGTCGTAGACCTCAAACATGCAATGGATCACGACGAGCTCAGGGCCCGCATCTTGCGCGAGATTGAGGAGCAACCCTCGACTCTCACCGTTGGCGAGCTGCTTCGAAAACTTATGCCCCGCGAATTGGTGGTACCTATGGCCAAGGCTTGTGGCGCACACGCCAAGCACTCGATGGGCGAACTCAAAGAGGATAAAATCGAGCGTCTTGTGGAGGCTCTCAAACACTTTGTGCTGCCCATCAGCGACTATCGCCCCTTCGAGGAGGCAATCGTTACGGCCGGTGGCGTAGACCTCGCCGAGATTGACCCTCACACTATGCAGTCGCGCAAGATCGAGGGCTTGTATTTTGCGGGCGAGCTGATGGATATTGATGCCAATACGGGTGGCTACAACCTCCAAATAGCATTCTCTACGGGCCGCCTTGCAGGACAGCTTCGCAAGAGCAAAGATGTTATGTTATAGAGGGTTATGTGGCTCATCAAACACCTCCGACACTCTCGTGGCTATGGGGTACACTCGCCCCTACTCTACCGTATTGTGCGAGAGGCTATGATGCCACGAAAAATTGCAGGCACCGAGCACGCACTCTACGATGCACTCAGAGCACAAGGTATTTGTAAACGCACAGCCACAAGGCTCCAAAACCTCTATTCGTTGGAGGGATACGAGGCGTGGCGCGTAGACCAAGCAGCAAAGTCGGAGGGCGAATTGATGATAGCCACCGCCAAGTGCGAGGAGCAAATTGTCGCCTCTATGGCGAACGCTCTGAGGGAGCACGAGGGGGCAGTGTGCATTATCCACTCTCCACGCAACAGACAGCTGCGCAGGAGTTTGATTGCCGCCCATCCCTCGATGAGTGCCACAAATTGCCAACTGACGCTGCTTTGGGGGCGCAAAGACCTAAGAAAACAACACATTATTATATAATATAGACTCATACATACGGCTATGGCACGAATTTATACCCGTTCGGGCGACAAGGGTACAACCTCGCTGATTGGTAGCGAAAGAGTTGCAAAAAACTCCCCCCAAGTGGAGGCTTACGGCTCGGTAGACGAGCTCGGAGCACACATTGCCCTGCTGACCGACTTTGCAAGCGAGGAGGGACTGGCCGAAATGGTCGCTCTGCTCGACAGCGTGGCAGGAGATTTGATGACTGTGGAGGCAGAACTCGCACTTGGCAAGAACTTTACGGGCGCAATTCCCCGTATTAACCCCGAGGATGTTGCACGCCTCGAAAGGGAGATTGACACCCTGTCGGCAGACCTACCACCATTTAAGGGTTTTACGCTTATGGGAGGACATCGTGTTGTGTCGCAGTGTCATATCTGTCGCACGGTATGTCGCAGGGCCGAGCGTCGCATTCTCGCAATGGGCGAAGAGTGTGCCGTTCAGGAGTCGCTCCTTGGCTACATCAACCGCCTCTCCGACCTACTCTACACCCTCTCCCGTTGGAGCGGAGCAAAACTCGGAGTGGAAGAAAAAATTTGGGTAAAATAGGTAAAATATTGCAGTTTTATGTTTTTTTTATACTTTTGCAGACCGCAACAAATATAAAATTAATATAACTACCTAAAATTCAAAGAATTATATGTATTGGACACTTGAATTGGCATCGAAACTCGAAGATGCACCATGGCCAGCAACCAAAGAGGAGCTCATCGACTACGCAGTGCGCACCGGTCTTCCTTTGGAGGTTATCGAGAATTTGGAAGAGATTGAGGATGAGGGCGACATCTACGAGAGCATCGAAGAGGTATGGCCCGACTACCCCAGCAAAGAGGACTTCCTTTTTAACGAGGATGAATACTAACAGATTTAGGGTAAGATAGGCAGGAGTATTTG
The DNA here is from genome assembly GCA_045659085.1 of Tidjanibacter sp. Taxonomy (GTDB): domain Bacteria; phylum Bacteroidota; class Bacteroidia; order Bacteroidales; family Rikenellaceae; genus Tidjanibacter. The sequence continues at coordinate 88,821 of JAZOWE010000020.1, read as the reverse complement.
ATATTTCTGCCTTTTTTGACCTCTCAACATTGGACCGGTTATGGACTATCAACAGGTAATTGAAAACATATATCAGGAGATTTTACCCTATGCAAAGGAGGGTAAGCAGGCGACCTACATCCCCGAATTGGCAAAGGTAAATCCCGACCAATTTGGTATGTGTATCAACACCATCTATGGAGAGTCGGCATCTATCGAAAGCGCCGACACAAGGTTTTCAATCCAGAGTATCTCCAAAGTTTTTTCGCTTGCTATGTGCCTATCTATCAAGGGCGATGAACTTTGGAAGAGGGTTGGCAAGGAGCCTTCGGGCACAAAGTTCAACTCGCTTGTTCAGCTCGAATTGGAGCACGGCATTCCACGCAACCCTTTCCTCAACTCGGGTGCTATCGTAATGGCCGATATTTTGCTCTCGAACCTCGCAAATCCCGAAGAGGACTTTTTGAATTTTGTGCGAGCAGTGTCGGGCAACAACACCATCGACTACAACCGCGAAGTTGCAGCCTCGGAACGCGAGAACGGCTACCTCAATGCCGCGATTGTCAATCTGCTGAAATACAACAAAAACATCGACAACGATATTGAGCGCGTGTTGCACTTCTATTTCCTTATGTGCTCGGTGGAGATGAGTTGTCGCGAATTGTCGCTTGCATTTTTGGCGTTTGCAAACCATAGGCGCAAGTTCGACTATGCAGGTATTACGCTTACGGCTTCGCAGGTTAAGCGAATGAATGCCATTATGCAGACTTGCGGTTTCTATGACGAGGCGGGCGAGTTTGCCTATCTTGTGGGCCTGCCCGGCAAGAGTGGCGTTGGTGGTGGCATTGTGGCAATCTATCCCTTGCAGTACTCAGTTGCTGTGTGGAGCCCTCGCCTGAATGCCAAGGGTAACTCTGTGATGGGACTCAAAGCACTCGAACTGCTCACCTCCGAAACCAAAGAATCGATTTTTTAACCCAATACTATGCATCGAAGAGGGGCTGACCAAATCCAATGGTCAGCCCCTCTCTTTTATATCAGAAACAAGTTCTTCTACTCTGCCTGTGGAAGTGCGGCAAGAGCGGCATCCATACGGCGAAGACTCTCCTCTTTGCCAAGCACCTCACACATATCGTACATACCGAAGCCTTTGGGCTCGCCCACAATCGTAAGCCTCCAAGCGTTCATCACGAGTCCCATACCGATTTGATTTTCGGCAATCCACGCGCCACAAACTCTCTCCATCTCGGCAGCCGTAAACTCCTCTATGCCTGCCAAAATGTCCCTCAGTTCGCCAATAATGCGGGGGGCGTCGGCTTTCCAATACTTTTTAGTAGCCTTCTCGTCGTAGGCGGTGGGAGCCTCAAAGAGGAACGACGACAGAGCCCAGAACTCCTCGGGGAATGTTGCTCTCATCTTAATCTGCGAAGCGATTTTTACAACTTTCTCCCTCGCAAGTTCAATACCTCGCTCACGGAGCTGTGCCTCGTAGATATCGGCAATCTCCTCGTTGTCCCTTGCGTGCATATACTGCGCATTGAACCAATGAGCCTTATCGGGGCTAAACCTTGCACCCGACTTACCTACCCTCTCCAACGAGAAAGCCTCAATCAGTTCTTCCATAGAGAAAATCTCCTGCTCCGTACCGGGGTTCCAGCCGAGCAATGCAAGCATATTGATAAATGCCTCGGGGAAGTATCCGTCCTCACGGTAACCCCTCGAAACCTCGCCCGAAGGAGCCACAAAGCGCAAGGGGAAGACGGGGAAGCCCAACTTATCGCCGTCGCGTTTGCTGAGTTTGCCCTGACCTGTGGGTTTGAGCAAAAGGGGAAGGTGTGCAAATTCGGGACGACTATCCTCCCAGCCAAATGCACGGTAGAGCAGATAGTGGAGTGGCAACGAGGGCAACCACTCCTCGCCACGAATAACATGGCTAATCTCCATCAGGTGGTCATCCACAATGTTTGCCAAGTGGTAGGTAGGCAGAGCGTCGGCCGATTTATAGAGCACCTTGTCGTCGAGTGTCGAGGTGTTCATCTCCACATGGCCACGAATGAGGTCGTCCATAGCCACAACCTCATTCTCGGGCATCTTGAAGCGGATAACCCACTGGTCGCCACGAGCCTTACGCTCCTCAACCTCCTCGGCCGAAAGGCGCAACGAGGTGGCAAGTTTCTCGCGCACTGCATAGTTGTAGCAGAAAGTATCGCCCTTTGCTTCCATCTCGGCACGCAGAGCGTTGAGCTCCTCGGGGGTGTCGAAAGCGTAGTATGCATTACCGTTCTCAACGAGTTGCAAAGCGTATTTGAGGTAAATTTCCTTGCGCTCACTCTGACGATAGGGAGCGTGGGGACCACCCTCGCGAACACCCTCGTCAATCTTGATACCACACCATTCGAGCGACTCCATAATGTACTCCTCAGCACCCTCCACATAGCGTGTGGAGTCGGTATCCTCAATGCGGAGAATGAAATCGCCACCCCTCTGGCGAGCAAAGAGATAGTTGTAGAGTGCGGTACGAACACCGCCAATATGAAGTGCGCCGGTGGGCGATGGCGCAAAACGAACCCTTGTTTTTCTGCTCATATTACAATTAGGAATTATGAATTTGCATTGTTAGTTACACATTGAACAGGAAGTGCATAATGTCGCCATCCTGCACCGTATACTCCTTACCCTCGATACCGATTTTACCGGCCTCACGGCAAGCTTTCTCGCTACCCAGAGCAACATAATCGTCGTATTTGATAACCTCGGCACGGATAAAGCCACGCTCGAAGTCGGTGTGGATAACACCCGCAGCCTGAGGCGCTTTGAAACCTTTGGTATAAGTCCAAGCTCTCGACTCGTCGGCACCTGTGGTGAAGAAAGTTTCAAGACCAAGAAGTGCATATGCAGCCTTAATAAGGCGGCTGACACCCGACTCCTCAATACCCAACTCCTCCAAGAAAATCTGACGCTCCTCGTAGCTCTCCAACTCGGCAATATCGGCCTCGGTTGCGGCTGCGACAATGAGCAATTCGGCATTTTCCTCGCGGATAGCCTCGCGCACTGCCTCTACATACTTATTACCCGAGGTAATGCTCGCCTCGTCCACATTGCAAACATAGAGCACGGGCTTGTTGGTCAGAAGGCACAACTCCGACACCCACTTTGCATCCTCCTTATTATCAATCTCTACCGAGCGTGCAGCCTTTCCCTGTTCCATAGCCTCCTTATAGCGGCAGAGAATCTCGTACTGACGCTTTGCAATCTTATCGCCCGAAGCAGCCTGCTTTTGGGTTTTGCCGATACGGTTATCGATGGTTTCGAGGTCTTTCATAATAAGCTCCGTATCGATAATCTCCTTGTCTCGCACAGGGTTTACCGAGCCGTCGACATGGGTAATATTTTCGTTATCGAAACACCTGAGCACATGGATAATAGCGTCGGTATTGCGGATATTTGCAAGGAATTTATTACCGAGTCCCTCGCCCTTCGACGCACCTTTCACCAAGCCCGCAATATCCACAATCTCGATAGTTGTAGGGATTACTCGCTTGGGGTTGTCAATCTCTGCAAGTTTGGTAAGCCTTTGGTCGGGTACGGTGATAACGCCCACATTGGGGTCGATGGTGCAGAAAGGAAAGTTTGCTGCCTGCGCCTTTGCGTTCGAGAGGCAGTTGAAAAGGGTACTCTTTCCCACATTGGGGAGTCCCACTATGCCGCATTGTAATGCCATAAATCTTCTAAATTTCGTAAAGTTTCCCGCAAAGATAACCATAAATTTGCTTTCTAAAATCAAAATTTGTAATTTTGAGGGATATATTACACGAATTTAACTCATCAGACAATGAAAGATACCCTAAAAACCCTCGAACTGCTTGAACAGCACATCGACCGCGTGGTCGAAAACGGACTCTATGAAATCGAGCGCGACCTCTTGTTGGAGCGTCTGCGCGGCATATATGCAACGGTTGTAGCCACCGAGGCCATCGCCGAAGAGGAGCGCGTTTTGGATGCTCTTATCGGCATTGGAGCTACTACTCCACTCCTTGCCGAAGAGGAACCCGAAATCGAAATTGAGCGCATCTATGCCGAAGAGGAAGAGTGCGAAGTGCAGAATGAAGAGATGGAAATTGTAACACCCGAGCCCGAAGTTGTAGTAGAGCCCCAGACAGAGCCCGAGATTGCAGTGGAGTCCGAGCCCGTAGTTGCAGAGGAAGAGCCCACAGCCGAGCCCGAGCCCGAGGAGGAAGAACCCACAACAGAAGATGAAGAACTCACCGTGGTGTACAAAGAGGATGAGCCTGCTGACGATGAGGAGCTTGACCACGAGGCTGTAATGGCACTCTACGACGATGACGACGAGAGTGATGACGAGGAACAACCCGCAGAGGAGGAAGAAGTAATCCCAGCCACCATCGAGGAAGATGTAGCCGAGGAGGAAGAGCCTGAGTCAATCTCCGAGCCCGAGCCCACCAATGAAGAGCCAGCAGAGGAGGCGGTTGAGGAAGATATTGAGGAAGAGCCCGCTTTGGAGGAGGTGCAGACCGTAGTTCTGGGCGACATTCTCGCCTCGGAGCAGACCACCATCGCCGACAATCTTGCCGAGCAGATGGTGACAGATGTGGCATCGGCCGCCGGCGCAAATGCTTCGTTGCGTAGCTCCATTGCACTCAACGACAAATTCATTCTTATGCGCGACCTCTTTGCGGGAAATAACGACTATTACGAGATGGCAATCGAGCGTCTGGATTCGTTCGACAATCTCGAAGAGGCAATGCTCTACATCCACGACACATTCCATTGGAACCCCAACAGCGAGGGTGCTCGTCTACTGATGGAACTTTTGGCTCGCAAACTTTTCTAATCTTTGGGACACAGTTTTTTTGACCTATGCCAAAACTATATATCATACCCACCCCCATTGGCAACCTCGAAGATATGACCTATCGTGCCGTAAGGTTGCTCAAAGAGGTTGATATCGTACTTGCCGAGGATACTCGCACATCGCAGGTGTTGCTTAAACACTACGGCATTGAGCGTAAACTCTTTTCGCACCACAAGTACAACGAGCACCAAACCGTTGAGTTTGTAGCCTCGCGCATCGAGGCCGGAGAGAGCGTGGCTCTCATTTCGGATGCAGGCACCCCCGGCATCTCCGACCCCGGTTTTTTGCTTGTGCGCACCTGTTTGGAGCGAGGCTTGGAGGTAGAAACACTGCCCGGAGCAACGGCTTTTGTGCCCGCACTTGTGCAGAGTGGTTTTCCTTGCGATAGATTTTGCTTTGAGGGTTTCCTGCCCCAAAAGAAGGGACGCAAAAAACGCCTCGCGGCACTTGCGGACGAATCTCGCACAATGATTTTCTACGAATCACCGTTCAGAGTTCTAAAAGCCCTCGGCGAGTTTGCCGAAGCCTTTGGCGAGGAGCGCAAAGTGAGTGTTTCGAGGGAGTTGTCCAAAAAGTTCGAGCAGACCGTTCGTGGCACCATTAGCGAGGTTATTGCCCACTTTGAGGCACATCCTCCCAAGGGTGAGTTCGTAATGATTGTGGAGGGTGCATCCTCGCGCAATAGTGCTCCCACCGACGACGAAGAGTAATGATAACAAAACAACTACCACATAACGACTATGACAGAGAATCAAAATAATACCTCTCCGATAGGAAACGAGGAGAGTCAAAAGGCAACCAAATTCAACCCTCTGCATTGGGGCAGACGCATTTGGCGCAACACCCGATTGTTTATGCGAGGTCGCTTCGACCTTAGGGAAGGCAGCGCACCACAAGCAGAGGTTGTAGAGGAAGTTCGCAATGGTATCAACTTCAAGGGCACCAACCTTTGGGTATTGATGTTTGCCGTCTTTATTGCCTCGCTCGGCCTGAATGTAAACTCCACGGCCGTAATCATTGGTGCGATGTTGGTATCACCCCTGATGGGCCCTATCACAGGTATTGGACTTTCGCTGGGTATCAACGATTTCGAGATGCTCAAAACGGCGTGGCGCAACTTCCTGCTGATGGTCTGCGTGAGTCTTATAACAAGCACCATCTACTTCATCATCTCGCCCATATCGACTGCCCAGAGCGAGCTTTTGGCACGCACAAGTCCCACAACCTACGATGTACTCATCGCTTTCTTTGGTGGCTTGGCCGGTATGGTGGCTCAAACACGAAAGGACAAGGCCGTAACGGTTGTATCGGGTGTGGCTATTGCCACCGCCCTGATGCCCCCTTTGTGCACGGCAGGTTTTGGTATTGCTACGGGCAATCTCAACTTCCTCTTTGGCGCCCTCTACCTCTTTACTATCAATGCCGTATTCATTGCTGTTGCGACCTACTTGGTGGTGCTTTTGTTGCGATATGAGAAAAAGACGGTGCTCGACCCCGTACAGCAAAAGAAAAATAGTCGCTACATAACATTCGTAATCGTTTTGGTAGGCGTTCCCAGCATCCTCTTGGGCGCCCAGATTGTCCGCCACACGACTTTCGAGGAGAATGTTGACCGCTATATCAGCAAGGTATTCCAATTCAACCGCACAATGATTGTGGACTACACCAAGGAGTATCATTACGATGGCGATGTTTCGCGCGTGGAGATCAGACTCGTAGGCGAGCCTCTGTCGGCAGATGTAATCGACAATGCAAGGGCGCAAATGGATGACTACGGTCTGAACAAAACCGAACTCGTTGTTAAACAAGCCGATAGTGATGCAAAAATGGATATCAGCAAGTTGCAGAGCAGCTATGCCGATATTATTGACGAGAAAAACAAGGCTATCCGCAGGCTCGAAACGCGCCTTGCAGCCATAACCCCCATCGACACACTTTCGGGTGCCGACCTCTCGCGCGAGTTGGCCATTGCCGTGGATAATATAGGCTCCATTTCGCTCTCGAAGCACACCTCCTATAACAATGGTACCGCCGAGGAGGTTTCGGTTGTAGCCCTCGTCAAGCCTCTCAATCCCGACCTCCCCATCGACTTGGAGAAGATTCGTATGTTGCTTGCGGTGCGCACCAAAAATGGTAATGTAAAAGTTATTCAACAATAAGTAAGTTATGGCTCAGAAAGAGAGTAAACTCAAAAACACTCTGCAAAATGTGGGATACTATGCCTTGTTGGGTTTTGCAAAACTCATAGGCTACCTACCCTACTTTGTGCTCTATCGAATGTTGGCGCCATTCATATACTTCATTCTATATAGGGTTATCGGCTACCGCAAACCTATTGTGCGAGTGAATCTCGAATTGGCCTTCCCCGAAAAGAGCGAGGAGGAGCGCAGAGAGATTGAGCGCAAATTCTACCACCACCTCTCGGAGATTTTTGTGGATGTGGTGGATATGACAAGTATGTCGCCCAAGGAGCTCCAACGCCGTATGCAGGTTGTAAACGAGGAGCAGACCGACAAAGAGATTGGTACAAACAACTGGATTGCGGCCCTTGCCCACTTTGGCGAATGGGAGTACTTCTCGGTATATGCCATCAATCATCCCTATCACAACATTGGCGTCTACCACCCCCTGAGCAGTAAGATTATGGATCGATTTATGCTCTATATTCGTCGTCGCTTCGGTATGGAGGTTGCGCCTATGAACTCGCTTGCCCGCCCTGTGGTTAAAAACCTCAAAAACAAGGAGCAGATGGCCCTCGGACTCATCGCCGACCAACGCCCCCGCTGGGCAGAGAGCGACCAGAAATGGCGCATATTTCTCAATCAGAAATCGCTCTTTTTTGGAGGTATAGGTCACTACGCCAAACGCTTTGGTATGATGGTTTACACTCTTGATATAGAAAAAGTTAAACCCTCGCACTACAAGTGTAAGTTCATACAACTCTACGATGGCAAAGAGGATATTTCCGAAGAGCAGATTATGGACCGCTATGTAGCCCACACCGAGGAGTTCATTCGTCGTCGTCCCGAGCTTTGGCTCTGGTCGCACAAGAGGTGGAAATACAACTATCCACGCCACCTGAAATAGCCCAAAACAATGCTCAAAACCAAGGTTGTCATACTCAATTGGAATGGCGAGCAGTGGCTCTCCCGCTTTCTGCCTCGTGTGGTCGATACACTACCCGAGTGGGCAAGTGTTGTGGTTGCCGACAACGGCTCCACCGACTCTTCGGCAGAAGTGGTAAGTCTCCACGAGGGGGTTGAGTGGCTACCTTTGGGCGAGAACTTTGGCTTTGCCGAGGGCTACAATCGCGCCCTCAATGGTATGGAGGGCGATATTTTCGTGTTGCTCAACAGCGATGTGGAGCCTGCCGAGGGGTGGCTAACACCTCTGGTGGAAAGACTCGAAGCAAATCCTCAACTTGCGGCCGTACAGCCCAAGATATTATCACACTCCGAGCCCACAAAGTTTGAGTATGCGGGTGCTGCGGGAGGTTATATCGACCACTACGGCTACCCCTTCTGCCGAGGTCGCATTATGGGCACTACCGAGCAAGACGAGGGGCAGTACGACACCCCTACTGAGATATTTTGGGCAAGTGGAGCGTGTATGGCAATAAAGGCCGAGGCGTGGCACAAAGCCGGAGGGCTCGATGGCGATTTCTTTGCCCATATGGAGGAGATTGACCTCTGCTGGCGACTGCAACTTTTGGGATATAAGATTGAGATTGAGCCCCGTAGTGTAGTATATCATGTGGGCGGTGGCACCCTCCCAAACAACTCTCCACGCAAGATATACCTCAACTTCCGCAACTCGCTCTATATGTTACACAAATGTCTACCCGAGGACGATATGTGGCGACTTAGACTACGATTGTGGCTCGACAGACTCTCGTGGGCGGTGTATGTCGCAACGGGCAAATGGTCTTTCGCTCGCGCGGTTTGCAGGGCACATTGCGACTATCGCAAGGCCCGCCCAATGCTCGACACCAAACGCAACGCCATCTCCCACTCTGCGGGTGAGCGACTGCCACAAACGGTCTTTGATGGCTGGATAATTTGGAAGCGACTTTGTGGCAAACAAAGATTTTCGCAACTTGGGATTGATAAGTAATTCTATTTTTTGTATATTTGTAGAAACTAAAACTTAATAAAACTATGGAAACTTGGCATATTTGGGCTATTGTAGCCATTTTGTTTATCATTGGCGAGATTTTCACTTCCGGCTTTGCGCTCATCTGCTTTGCAGTGGGCTCGGTTGGTGGCGCTATTGCCGCAAGTGCAGGCGCAATTTTGGAGTGGCAACTCGGCGTCTTTGCAATCTGCACATTTGTTGCATTCTTGGCAGTGCGCCCCTTGCTCAAAAAACTCTCCTCGAAGGATGCTGTTGCAACTAACGCAGACGCACTGATTGGTCGCACTGCAAAGGTTACCGAGTGTATCGAAGTGGGCGGCACGGGTCGCGTGGCACTCGACGGCGACTATTGGCAGGCTGTGAGCAACGAGCCGACCGACATCGTTGAGGGCGAGAGGGTTGAAATCGTATCGCGCGAGAGCATTATCCTCACCGTAAAACGCAAATAATTAACCTCTTATAACACTACAACTATGGGAACACTCTATGTTATCATCGCCATAGTAGCCATTGTGGTTATCTATGTGCTTTCGGGTTTAACCATCGTTCAGCAGAGCGAAACCTGCATTGTTGAGCGCTTGGGTAAATACAACAAAACCCTCACTTCGGGCATCAACATCATCTGGCCCATCCTCGAAAAACCTCGTCGTATCTACACCCGCCACACTCAGCAGGATTGGAACGGCAATGTTATCGTCTCGTTCCGCTACACCCCTCGCATCGACCTTCGTGAGCAAGTGTACGACTTTCCCGAGCAGAATGTGATTACCAAAGATAATGTAACCACCCGCATCAATGCGTTGCTCTATTTCCAGATTGTAGACCCCGTAAAGGCTGTTTATGAGATTAACAATCTGCCCAACGCTATCGAGAAACTCACCCAGACCACTCTGCGTAATGTCATTGGCGAGTTGGAGTTGGACGAGACACTGACCTCGCGCGACACCATCAACGCAAAACTCCGCAATGTACTCGACGAGGCCACAAACAAATGGGGTGTTAAGGTAAACCGCGTGGAGTTGCAAGACATCACTCCTCCCTCGACCGTTCGTGACGCTATGGAGCAGCAGATGCAGGCAGAGCGCGAGCGTAGGGCTAAAATTCTCCGTGCCGAGGGTGAGAAGCAGTCGGCCATTTTGCAGTCCGAGGGCGAAAAACAGTCGCAAATCAACTATGCAGCAGCCGAGAAAGAGGCGCAAATTCTCAAAGCTCAGGGCGAGGCTGAGGCTAAGGTTTTGCAAGCAAACGCCGAAGCAGAGGCCATCCGCAGGGTTACGGAGGCTATTTCCAACACCAAGACCGACCCCGCAACCTACCTCCTCGCTGTGAAGTACATCGAGACTCTCCGCGAGATGGCAAGCGGTCAGGATAGCAAGACGGTTTATATGCCCTACGAGGCAAGCAGTGTTCTTGGCTCGCTCGGCGGCATCAAGGACCTCTTCCCCACCAAGTAGTCCAACGACTTAGGTATAACACAAAAACGGGCGCAGAAAACTATTCTGCGCCCGTTTTACATACCTTATTTTGCAAATCTATACTACCCCCACAACTCGTCTCAACAATTTCCCCGCGAATGGGTTTTGCGGAGGTATTTTTGTGACAAATAAGAAAGCAACACCGCAGTTTACTAATCGTAAATGAGGAACTCGCCTATCGCAGTGCGGTGCAAAAAGCACCCGCAAGGCACATTCGCGCACTCTATTTCTGTTTGGTGCGATATGCACACGAGAATTTGCCCTTGGCCATAGCGTTGAGTTTGTTGCGCAACATAGTTTTGCGGATGGCCGAGAGGCGGTCGGTGAAGACAAAGCCGTCGAGGTGGTCGTACTCGTGCTGCACAATGCGTGCAGGCCAGCCCGTGAGTTCCTCGTCGTGCTCCACGAAGTTCTCGTCGAGGTAGTTGATTTTAATCCTCTCGGGGCGATAGACATCCTCGTGGATGCCGGGCACCGAAAGGCAACCCTCACTCATCAATACCTCCTCGTCGCTCTCCTCGTAAATCTCGGGGTTGATAAACACCTTTTTGAAGTCCACAGCCGTGGGATCCTCCTCCGCAAAGGGCGTTCCATCAACCACAAAAAGTCGTATATCTTTACCAATCTGGGGCGCTGCCAAACCTACACCCTCGGTGGCATACATCGTGGCAAACATATCTTCAATGAGTTTGGGGAGCTCGGGATAGCTCTCGTCTATCTCCACGCACTCCTTACGCAGCACGCCCGAACCATAAATGTAAATTGGGTATATCATACAGTCAATTCAAAATTCAAAATTCAAAATTCCTTTATTTTCTTATGCGACTTTTTGTAAAAAGTCGCCCAAAAACTTTTAGTGTAGACTTTGCTACGCCTTATATCAGCAATCCCAGCACAAATGCGTCACTCTGACGCCTTTTTGTAAAAAGTCGCCCAAAAACTTTTGGTGTAGACTTTGCTACGCCTACATTTGTTTATAGGCAAGGGAGTCCATAAAGCTCTGCAAGATGATTGTTGCAGAGATTTTGTCCACCACAGCCTTGTCGCGACGAGCCATCTTCTTCATTCCGCCGTCAATCATCGCGCGGTGCGCCATCACGGAGGTAAAACGCTCGTCGTGCAACACCACCTTTACATTAGGATAACGCTCCCTAAGTCGGGCTACAAATGGCTCAATGGCAGCCCACGACTGGCTCGGCGTGCCATTCATCTGCACAGGCTTGCCAACAACAATAATATCAACGGCATTTGCCGCCATATATTGCGCCAGCCACCCTTCGAGCGAAGCGGTAGGAACGGTATCCAAACCACCTGCAATAAGCCTCAGCGGGTCGCTAACTGCAACGCCCGTACGCTTCAAGCCATAATCTATTGCCAATATCCTTCCCATAATTCGCCACAAATATACAAAACTTTGCCCAAAAGATGTACAAAAAAATACCCCTTGGAGAACATTCTAACGAATTATGCCCTATTTTTGCAAGCGAATTTAGGGCATGTCCCCTGTGCGGGGATTGTTGATGTTGCACCCCACTCTCTGACACTCCATTTCGAGATGCCACCCTGCGCTGTGCAATGAATAAACGGTTAGGCAAACCACAACTTTTTTAACACTCAAAAAAAACAGTTACAAAAGACTATGAAAAATTACACTTTTCTCAGTCTGTTCAAAAAGTACTCCACAGCGAGTTTCTGGCTCATTGCAGCCACCATTTTGGCACTAATTTGTGCAAATACCCCCATTAGAGAGTGGTATTTCGGACTCCTCGAAAAACCCGTATCAATCTCTTTTGGCGACTTCAACATCTTCTCCCACCACGGCAAGCCTTTTACCTTTCAGGTGCTCATCAACGACTTCCTGATGGCCATTTTCTTCCTCTCGGTGGGTTTGGAAATTAAACGCGAAATTCTCGTTGGCGAGCTCTCTTCCATCAAGAAAGCCATTCTGCCCATCATCGGCGCATGCGGCGGTATGCTCATCCCCGTACTAATTTTCCTGCTCGCCTGCCCTTCGGAGGCCGGTATGATGCGAGGTGCCGCCATTCCTATGGCTACCGACATCGCCTTCTCGCTTGGCGTGTTGGCAATGTTTGGCAAGAGGGTACCCATTGGCCTGAAAGTGTTTCTTACCACACTTGCCGTAGCCGACGATTTGGGCGGCATTTTGGTTATTGCCATCTGCTACACCTCCACCATTGAGTGGACCTGGATGGTTCTTGCACTCTTGTGCATTATTGCAATGCTCATCGCCAACCGCTACAATGTCAAGAGCAAAACCTGCTACCTTATTTTTGGCGCAATCTTGTGGTTTTCGATGCTCAACTCGGGTATTCACGCCACCATTTCGGGCGTCATCGCAGCACTCTGCATCCCCGCAAGTATCGGCAAAGGTACTCGCTACTACATCGAGCGCATCCGTACAAACATCGCCGAGTTTCCCATTGTGGAGGTTACAGACAAACACCAAACGGTGGTTTTTAGCAACGACGAGATCCAGACACTCAAAAGTGTGGAGTCGGCTGCCGACCACCTCATCAGCCCCCTGCAACACCTCGAAGACGACCTCAGGGAGTTTATCAACTACATCATACTTCCTTTGTTTGCATTTGCCAATGCGGGCGTTGATTTGAGCGGTGTTCACTTTGCCGACATATTCTCGGGCGTGAGCCTTGCTGTAATGCTCGGTTTGGTTGCAGGCAAGTTCCTTGGCGTATTCTCGTTCTCGTGGATTGCCATCAAGACCAAAATTGCCACAATGCCTACGGGCTCTTCGTGGAAGTCGTTTGCGAGCGTATGTATGCTCTGCGGTATTGGTTTCACGGTGTCGATGTTCATCGCCGACCTCGCCTACTCACCACTTGGCGCTGACGGCCGTCAGATGCTCGATATGGCAAAACTCGGCATCCTTTGTGGCACCATCATTTCGGCACTTGTAGGCGCCCTGCTGCTTGGCCGCACACTGCCCAAGGAGGACAAATAAACAATCGAGGCAATGGCTACAACGCCCGACTACATAGAGTTTGTAATGGAGCAGATGGAGGCCGCCCGCACAGGGCTCGACCTTTGGTATCGCCCGATGTTTGGCGAGTACTGCGTCTATGCCTCCGAGAAGCCTCTTGTATTCGTGTGCGACAACACGGTCTTTGTTAAGCGCATAGAGTGCGTGTCGGACATCCTTGCCACTGCCGAGATGCGACCTCCATTCCCGGGTGCCAAAGATTTCGTAGTTCTCGATATGGAGGAGACCTCGCTTGTCGGCGAGGTACTCCTTCAACTCTACGCCCACAAACCTATGCCCAAGCCAAAAAAACGCAAAGCGATAAAAATGGCCAAAAAGTAGGTCGTTGGGAAGAATTTTGAATTTTGAATTTTGAATTTTGAATTTATTGCTTAATTTTGCACCCGCTAACAAGCCTTAGCGATTCATTGAGCCATGGTGTAATGGTAACACTGCAGATTTTGGTTCTGTCATTCTGAGTTCGAGTCTCGGTGGCTCAACGACAAAGGGGAGAGTTTTACGACTCTCCCCTTTGCGTTATCTTAAACCACCCGTATATCAATTAAAACGAGCGAGCAATCTTGACCGACAGTGTGTGATGGGTGGTTGACAAGCCAATAGCATACAACCACGAGCCTCGTGATTCCTTGGGTTGATGACTAACACCCCACTCCACGGCTCCGTAGGGGACGGGGACAGAGGCTAGTTCTACACCTACCTTTACGCCCAAATAGGGAACAATGCGGTTCTTGCCAAGCCTGGCCCTGAAATCGACATAGGCAGGGAATGTGTAGGGTTCTTCATACTCTCCACACTCTCTGTTGGGATAGTACTCACACCCTGCGCCCAAGCCCACAAAGATTTGGTGGCCGACATTGTATCCAAACGAGCCTCCAATACCAAAAGTATTCTCCACTCCGTAGCCAAAGTCAACGACACCACCCCAGCCACGGGGGTTTGTGCCAACTATAAGAGCCGAGCCATTGGGCTGCTGTTCAAGATGTAAGCCCCATAGGTAAAATGGCAACGATGCGACAAGGCTCATACCTCCCACAATCATTCCTGCAATACCAAGACTCCCCTCTATACTCATAACATCGGTAGCGGTTTTATTCCTACCTATCAGATAGAGAATACCTCCAACGGCCGCAACCGAAGCACCACCAATAGTGCCAAATTTGGAGATTTTATATATCGGCTTGTTTGCATCTATCCTTTGGGGAATGTCCGATACATAATTATCCGACAAATTTGATGTGGCGGACTGCTGAGCCAAGATATTTTGTGGTAAAATCACCACAAAAAGCAGTGCAATAATCAGCGTAAAACTTTTCATAAGGTAAAAAATTAGGGGTTTTATTGCGCAAGGTAACCTTTTTGTGTCAAAATAACAACAAGTAATGCTTTGTTTTTTAGCACATTTACTCTTTCTTGCGCGAGAGCTGGATACTATTGATAAGATTTTGCCAAACGATGTAGGCAGCGGGGGCAACTGACGAAAGTGGATGGAGGTAACTCTGAGCCAGAAGAATGGCAAGGAGAGTGTTTTTCTGCCCTACGGACTGACCGCCCGCAACCTTATCGCCACACCTCTTGCCCCACCACCGTCCAAGAGCAAACTGCCCCACACAGAGCACTCCCGCAATAACGGCCATCGCAATCTCCAACCCTACATATTCCAATGGTTGAGCGAGGATAAAGCGTGTGGTTGAAGACATCAGGATGGTCAGCGAGGCGAGCCACAGATAGAACGACCACGATTGATGATTCCTTACATACTCAAAGGCCTTGGGCGACACCCTATCCAGGAGCTGAGCCACCACAAAAGGCATTACCACCAAAAGCAACAAACGCCTAAAAACAAGCCAAAATGAGGTCAGAAACGGCAGGTCGGTATGGGTGCCGACAAATGAGAACAATATGGGAGCTACGAGTGCCACCGACATATTCGAGAGTAGAGTGAAGGTGGTCATTGTTGTGACATTTGCACCCAACATTCCACCCACCACAACCGATGCCATAGCCGTGGGTATGAAGACGCAAATCATTGCGCCCTGACAGATGATTTCGCTCACTCCGCACCACCTCAACCCGAGGTAGAGCAACACACCTCCAATGAGCTGAATAGCAAGCTGTCCGATGTGTATCTTTTGCAACCTAAGTTCCTTTGCTTTTACTCTCGTGAAGGTCACAAAAAGCATTGCGGCAATAAGGTATGGCGACAGCATATCCAGAGGTGCAATACTCTTGTACAAACTAACGCCCACAACCATTGCCACAGGCATCGAGTATGTTCTAACTTTGGGATTCATTGCTCTAATTATTCGGCACAAAGGTAGCAATAATTTCACAAAATAAGGAGCGGCTCCGCAGTTTGCTCGATATAAATAAGAAAGTGGTTTATCGCAGCGCAGTGCAAAATATACCAACGAGTTTCGCTCGCTACAAGATGCGCTTGCAGCGATTGCGATTTGTGAGGCGAGTAGTAGGCGCACAAGAAAACCACCTTCGTAGTTTACTAAGCGTAAATGAGAAGGTGGTTTATCGCAGTGCAACGACCTAATCGCCCACAAGGCGCAATCGCTACTTCTGGCGGAAATATATCTGCATCGGCACCCCGCAAAAATCCCAATGCTCACGCATTTTATTCTCCAAGAATCGACGATAGTGGTCGCGGATATATTGGGGAAGGTTCACAAAGAACGCAAACGAGGGCGTTGGTGTGGGCAGTTGGGTGATATACTTGATTTTGATATACTTACCCTTGGTCATTGGGGGAGGTGTCTCCTCAATAATGGGGAGCAAGTACTCGTTGAGTTCGCTTGTGGAGATACGACGCGAGCGTGCCTCGTAAACCTTCACGGCTGTCTGCAACACATCCATAATACGCTGTTTGTTGATTACAGAAGTGAAGATGATGGGCACATCGTTGAAGGGAGCAAGTTTTGACAAGAGAGCCTCCTTCCACTCTTTCATCGTATTGTTGCTCTTCTCGATGAGGTCCCACTTATTAACCACAATCACACAGCCCTTTTTGTTGCGCACGATGAGCGAAAAGATGTTCATATCCTGCGACTCGATACCCTGACGAGCATCCAACATCAGCACGCACACATCCGAGTTCTCAATGGCCCTGATGGAGCGCATAACCGAGTAGAATTCGAGGTCTTCGGTAACCTTACCTTTCTTGCGCAAACCTGCCGTATCAACAAGGTAGAAATCCAAGCCGTACTTGTTGTAGCGAGTGTTGATACTGTCGCGAGTGGTACCAGCAATGTTGGTCACAATGTTGCGCTCCGTACCCAGCAGTGCATTGGTAAGCGACGATTTGCCCACATTGGGACGGCCCACGATAGTGATGCGGGGCAACTGTTCCTCCACCTCGGGTTTATCCTCGGGCAGGAGCTCCACAATTTTATCCATCAAATCGCCCGTACCACTACCACTCATCGAACTGATGCAGAATGGATCGCCAAGACCGAGCGCATAGAACTCGTTGGAACCGTAGATAAGTTCGTAGTTATCAACCTTATTAACAACCAAAAGTGTCTGCTTTTTGCTGCGACGCAAAACATCGGCCACCATTTGGTCGAGGTCGGTGATACCGGTCGACACCTCCACCATAAAGAGGATGAGGTCCGCCTCGTCGATTGCAAGGTGCACCTGTTTGCGAATCTCCTCCTCGAAAGCATCGTCACTACCTACCGAGTAACCGCCCGTATCGATGAGCGAAAACTCCTTGCCATTCCAATCGGTTTTGCCATAGTGGCGGTCGCGGGTAGTACCTGCTGTCGAATCGACAATGGCCTGACGCATACCCACCAAACGGTTGAAAAAAGTACTCTTGCCCACATTGGGGCGACCTACTATTGCTACTAAACTCATAATACTTTCGCTTATTTTGGGTGCAAAGATAACCAACTTTAAGAAATTATCATCTTTTTGCACCATTTTTGGAAAATTATACATACATTTGTAACATAATCAGAATGCTGAAAATCAAAACTCTATCACGATATGAAAAAAATTATTCTTTCTGCGCTTTTTGTACTGTGCTCGGCAGTAGCGGTAAACGCAAATGACATCCTCGGTTTCTTTAATGTGGGTGCACGCATTGGCATCACCTCTTCGAGCGAACAAATTCCTATGACTGGCGACGATATCAAGGAGTCTATCACCGCCGAGGGTACGGGTTGGACAGGTACGGTGTTTGCACGCATCAACATCAAAAAACTCCATATGTTCATTCAGCCCGAGTTGCAGTATACCAAGACAACTATCGAACTTCCTTCGCTCGACATCTTTGGCGAGGAGGAGCCCAAAGAGAGTCACCGCTACATCGACCTTCCCGTGTTGGTTGGTTTTGAGTTTGGCTTGGGCAGTCTTGCCAATGTAAAAATCAATGCAGGTCCCGTCTTTGCTGTTGCTTCTGAGAAAGGTTTTGGCGACTTGACCGAAGAGGACTTCATTGGCGCATACAAAGAACCTAAGGTTAAATGGACCGCAGGCTTGGGCGTAAAACTCCTTTCGTTCATTGCAGAAGTACGCTACAACGGCAACTTCAACAATGGTAAAATCGACACCAACAACATTGCCGGCAGTATCGACACCAACCACACAAGTTGGAATTTGAGCATCGGTGTAATGTTTTAAGAGTCAGCCAGAGGGATAAAATAGCGTCACAAAAGCAAATAAATAGTATAAAATACTATTGTTTGGAAAAAATGAGTATATTTGTGGCGTAAGACAACACCTAAACAGCAAACAATTAATAGTTTAACTAATACCAAAAACATCATGAAGAAAATTATTTTGATGGTAGCAGTTGCTTTGATGGCAGTCACTACCGTAAATGCACAAAGTCACGGTTGGTTCTGGATGGGTGCAAAGGCAGGTTTGACCTCGTCGGCATCTGATGTTCAGATGGACGGTGAGAGCATTCAGGGCGTATTTGACGGCGCAATGGGCTACAATGCAGGCCTTATGTTCCGTTTGAATGTACCTATGGGTATCTTCTCGCTCCATGTACAGCCCGAGGTTATGTATAACTGGCAGAAAGGTCAGCTCAAAAACGAGGCTGGTGAGATTGAAATCAAAGATGTAACTCTCAACGAGTTCAGCGTTCCCGTATTGGCAGGTTTGGGCCTCGACCTCGGTTTGTTCAACGCTCGCGTTCAGGCAGGTCCCGTTGTTAAATTCAACTCCAACGCCATCCTTACCGGCGAGAATTCAAACACCGAGGGTGTAAACTGGCAGGATGTTTCGTACACTTGGGCAGCAGGCTTGGGTATCGACCTCTTCAACTTCATCATGGTTGACTTCCGCTACTTGGGTGGCTGGAACGAGGGTTGCGAGCCCAAAAACATTGGCGAGCTCTTCAATTTCGACAACATCAACAAGGAGACCAATACTTGGTATGTTTCGCTTGGTATTATGTTCTAAGCGATTGACAAAGAGTATAAATGGCAGAGAAGAGCATATCAATTGACGGTATTGGGCTTCTCGACTTCTATGGGGTCGCAAATTCTAACTTCAACAGGATTTGCGACCTTTTTCCTAAGCTCAAACTCGTAGCACGAGGCAACGCCATAAAGGCCATCGGCAGCGATGACGAGATTGAACGATTGGAGGAGAGGTTGGAAGCATTGGTGCTGTACTACAACAAGTACGGCCACATCTCCGTCAGTGTCATTAACCAAATTTTTCAGGGGGGACTCCCCCATATCGAGGGCGAGCCTGCCGATGCCGATGTTATCGTATATGGCAACAACGGACTAATTGTCAAGGCACGCACTAAAAACCAACAACGACTCGTTGAACTATATAAGACCAACGATTTGCTGATGGCGATAGGTCCTGCGGGTAGCGGTAAGACCTATACTGCCATCGCGCTTGCTGTGGGTGCGCTCAAAAACCGTGAGGTCAAGCGCATCATCCTCACCCGCCCCGCTGTGGAGGCCGGCGAGAGGCTCGGTTTTTTGCCGGGCGATTTGAAAGAGAAACTCGATCCCTATCTGCAACCGCTCTACGACGCGCTGAACGATATGATTCCGCCCGCCAAGTTGCAGAAGTTTATGGAAGAGGGGGTGGTGCAAATTGCACCGCTTGCCTACATGAGGGGACGCACCCTCGACAACGCCTTTGTGATTCTCGACGAAGCACAAAACACCACCCTGCCGCAGATGAAGATGTTTCTGACGCGAATGGGACGCAATGCCAAGTTTATCGTAACGGGCGACTTGACGCAGATTGACCTTCCGAAAAAGAGTGATTCGGGCTTAAAAAAGACTGTGGATATGCTCGAAGGCATTGATGGCATAGGCATTGTGGAGTTTGACAGTAAGGATATCATCCGCCACTCGCTCGTAAGCCGCATCGTTAGGGCTTTCGATGGCAAAGGCGACAATGATGATGCAACCGAAATTGAGAATAAAGAGTAAAAACAGATAATATCATTAATACTAGAACTAAACACTGATAGAATTATGGACAAAAATTTGTCAAAACTCGCCCCTGCGGCAGTTTGGAAAAATTTTGAGGGACTTTGCCAGTACCCCCACCCCTCCAACAACGAGGAGGCAGCTCGTGTGTACATCCGCAACTTCATTAAAAGTATCGGTTTGGATTTCACCGAAGACGAGGCACACAACATCCTTGTAAGGAAACCTGCAACTCCCGGTATGGAGAATCGCAAGACTATCGTTTTGCAGGCTCATGTGGATATGGTGCCACAGAAGAACTCCGACAAAGAGTTTAACTTCGACACCGATGCCATTGAGGCTTACATTGATGGCGACTGGGTAACCGCCAATGGTACTACACTTGGTGCTGACAATGGTATTGGAGTGGCTGCTATTATGGCAGTTTTGGAGGCAAAAGACCTCAAACACGGTCCCATCGAGGCTCTCTTCACTGCAACAGAGGAGACCGGTATGGATGGTGCCTTTGGTTTGAAGGCTGGCCAGCTGAAAGGCGAGATTCTTTTGAATACCGACTCCGAAACCGAGGGTGAATTGTATGTTGGTTGCGCAGGCGGTATGGACTTCAACGCCACACTCCGCTACGGCACCGGCCGCATCTTGAAGAGCGATTTCAGCGCATACAGGCTCGAAATCAAAGGTCTGAAAGGTGGTCACTCGGGTATGGAGATTATCCTCCAAAGGGCAAACTCCAACAAACTTATGTGCCGCTTCCTGAAAACCTTTATGGATAAGTTCGGTATCCTCTTGTGCGATATTGATGGTGGTGGTTTGAGGAACGCAATCCCCAGGGAGGCTTTTGCTACCGTTGCTGTGCTCAAACAGTACGAGAAAAAATTCCTTGCAGCCGTTAAACGCTACGAGAAACTCTACCAGACCGAGTACAAAGGCATTGAGGATAGCATTTCGTTCAAGGCTATTCCCGTTAAGTGCCCCTCGAAATGCATCGACATTTTCGACACTCAGGATCTTATCGATGCAGTTGTTGGTCTTCCCAACGGCATCGTGAAGATGAGCACCACAATGCCTGGCTTGGTTCAGACCTCTACCAACCTTGCAAGAGTCGTTTCTGAGAAGGGTAAATTCAACATCCTCTGCCTGTTGCGTTCGTCGGTACGCAGCGAGAAGGAGGCTTTGGCTCAGCAGATGAAGACCGTTTGCGAGATGGCGGGTGCTACCGTTAAACTCAGCGGTGCATACGACGGTTGGAATCCCAATCCCGAGTCGGCAATTCTCCACACTATGCAGGAGGGTTATGAGGCTCTCTACGGCAAGAAGCCAGAGATTATGGCCATCCACGCAGGTTTGGAGTGCGGTATCATCGGTGGTGTATATCCCAAGATGGATATGATTTCGTTTGGCCCCACCATTTGCTACCCCCACTCGCCCGACGAGAAGGTAAACATTACCTCGGTTGAGAAATTCTACAACTACCTCTGCTACACTTTGGAGCACGCTCCTTTGAAGTAGTCCGAGAGTAGCCAACAACAAAAAGCATTGCGCCTCCTTGTGTAGGGGGCGCAATACTTAAAGAAATAAGTGAAGACGCTGTTTTATGAGTAAAAACAACAGGTGGCTCGCAATCGTCAATCTGCTTTCGGGCAGCGGCAGATGTGGGCGCGATTGGGAACATATTGCACGAATGCTCTATGCCAAAGGTATCGACTTCGACACCGTCTTTACGGGTTATCGCTTCCACGCGATTGAACTCGCAAAGAGGGGTATTGTGGAGGATGGCTACCGCAATCTCATTGCTATTGGTGGCGATGGCACCATACACGAGGTGGCGAACGGCATTTTGATGCAAGAGGAGGTTCCCTCCACGGAGGTTAGGATGGGTGTTATTCCCGTAGGTACGGGCAACGATTGGATTCGCTCGTTTGGTATCCCGAGGGATTACCAGCAGGCGGTGGATGTTATTGCCGGTGGCAAAGAGTTCGTACAGGATGTCGCCAAAACAACATTTATTGGTCGTAGTGGCAACGAAGAGAGCCGCTATTGCGTCAATGTTAGCGGTGCAGGATTGGACGCCTTCGTAAACCTCAGGGTGTGCAAAAACAAAGACAAGGGCAAAAATGGCAAGATGTCCTATATGACGGGGCTTGCCAAGTCCGTACTCGACTACCGTTCGTGCCGTATGGCCGTAAGGGTTGATGGCGAGAACGAGGCCAAGGGTTTGATTATGAGCACCGCAGTGGGTATCGGACAGTTCAACGGCAGTGGTATGCACCAGCTGCCCCAATCGTTAGCCGACGACGGACTGTTGGATGTTACGGTTATTGAAACGATGTCCATCCCCCGTATTCTGACCGTTGTGGGAAGGCTCTTCGATGGCAAAATCTACTCCGTAAAGAGGGTGCACAACTACAAGGGGCGCACCATTGAGATCAGCTCCGACGAGGTGCGCGAGGTGGAGATTGACGGTGAGCCATTGGGCACCACCCCCGTGAAGTACACCATTGAGGACAAACGCTTGAAGGTACTCGTTCCCTAACCACCACACCTTATAATATATAAGAAAGGCTACGACGCTGCTGTCGTAGCCTTTCTTATATCCATTTACCACCCCACCCTACTCTGCGTGGAGCTGAATTGCGCGAATATACGAAGATTGAATAACGCAATTTTCAAAACGACTATTCTCCACAAACTCCATCATCAGGCGACGAGCCTCGGCTTGGTCGGGGCGAGCTGCACGCACCTCAAAATAGGTAGAGCGTGGAGCCTCCGAGAAGTTGCGAATCAAATCCCAACCTTCCGGTGCCGGAACTCCCACAAAACAGCTGTTTGTAATCTTCTTATAGGGCCAGAAAGTGTAGCCGATATTGTTCTCCACCATCGTTTGGCAGAACGCAGCCATCCACTCATCGGTGTTGTGTCCTATCTCGCCCATATACATCGGGCGGTTGGTTTTATCTCGGAAGTCGATGAAACCGCGAATGCAATCTGCATCCGTAGGGCCTCCGTAGCGGTGGCAGGAGTACATCACACCCTCGTCAAAAAGCGTACCTTCGAGAGGTTGGAAGTTGCCGTTCCACTGAGCGCCACCAAGAATAATAATATGGTTGCGGTCCACCTCGCGAATAGCCTCCGTTGCCATACGATAAACGCCCGCCAACTTCGAGTTTAGTTCCTCCATATTATCAAAATAGGGAGCGATGGGTTCATTCAGTAGGTCATAGCCGAGAATAACGGTTTCATTCTTATAGTGGTCGGCAATTTTGCGCCAAATATCCACAAAGAGCCTTTGGCTCGCCTCGCTCTCCATAAGCCAAGGGTAGCCATAGCTATCGTCGATATTGTCGCCCGTCTGACCACCTGGAGCATCGTGCATATCGAGAATGAGGTATACGCCCTTACCTCTACACCACTCCACCAAGCGATCTATGCGCTCAAAACCATCCTGTGCGGCGGTAAGTCCCATATAGTCCTCGTCGGTAAAGAGGCGATAGTTAAATGGTACACGGATGGTGTTTGCGCCGGTCGAGGCGATAAAGTCAATATCTGCCTCTGTTACATAATTATCCTTGAATGCACGCCAAAACTCGGCCGTAAAGTCGGGACCGACAGCCTGACGGAACATCAGGTCAATCATCCAAGCCGAATTGGTCTTATTAAATCCAAACATATAGCCCTCGGGATTGAGCCAGTTGCCAAGGTTTGTTCCTCGAATGAAGAATTTTTCGCCATTAGGGGCTATCAAATCCGCACCATCAATCCTTATGAAATCGGGATTGGAGTTTATGGCCTTCTCGCAACCTCCTCCGCAGGAGATGCACAATGCCGACAATAGAATAAACAAGGCTTTCAACATAGTAAAAATAGTATTAGGTTAATTGTTTGGGATTATGCTCAAACCCTTTGCCGAGTAACGGAATGGGGTACCGTCATACAATACCACATCGACCTCAACATCCAACTTTCCCGCCCTATTACGCTGCATCATAATCCTACCCGACTTCAATGGGCGATAGGTGGAGTAATAGTACACAGGGTCTTCGTACACGAAGATATAGTCGTCGTTGTGAAACCTATATTCCACATCCAACTCCTCGCCCAACAAATTGGTATGCACTCCTATGATTGCATAAGTTGTGGCGGTAAGAGCGTCGCTCAGGGGCGATATTTTAAGCAACAACTGCGTATCCTCCACAGTGATATAGCTCCTTACGGCAACTCTCTCCTCTCCAAAAACATACTCGCCATATTGAGCCTGAGCGCCTCCGCCCTCATTCGTTGGCTCAACCTCGCAACCGCACATCACCAGCGGCAGTAGGGCCAACAGCAGATAATCGACAATTCTTTTCATCGCCACAGGTATCTATTCAATAATTGTGCACTCGCCCGAGTAGACGCACGACAAATCGCCATAGCCCACAAACTCGAAGTTGAGCACTCCGTCGGCAACAGATGCCCAGATGGTACCGCTGTCGCCATTGGCTTTGCTATAAGTGCGCTCGTTGTAGGTTACGGTCAAATTGGGGCTCTGCGAAAAGCCCTTGGCGTCGCCCGTGAAGAAATTTGCGGGAACGGTGGCGACAATCACACTCTGGTCGGCAGCAGTCAGCGACACCACCCACACATCCGATGTACAATCCAACTCCGCGCCCACAAGTTTCACTTCACTACCCTTGTAGGTCAAGAAATTGGTTGCCTTCTCGGGAGCTACATCGTGTCCCACGCAGTCGCCATCAAAAGCAACAGCATACAACACATCCCCTATGGTCAAATTCAACACCACAACATATTTTGCCTCAGCAACTTTCTCCACAAAGCAGTTGCCCGACACATCACTCATACGCCCCTTCTCGATGAGTACATTGTTGTCGCTATTGAGGTTATCAACCACAGCAAACGAGAACACACTCTCTGCCGAGAGTTTCGACACATCGAACCTCTCTCCCATAAGCTCGTTGGATACGCTCAGGCAGATATACCAACTTGCAATGTCCAGCTCCTCGAAATAGTCCAAGCCTGCGGGCGACACCCAGAGAGTCGTAACACCCTGCTCCTCCTTATAGAATGCCGAACGCAAAGGTTTGCTCTCCTCGCCACGCGAAATGATATTCTCATTTACCTTCACACTCTCCTTTGCCTCTATATTGACAGCAAGCTTCGTTCCGCCTGTCAGCACCAATTCGGCCATAAGGGTAACCTTACCGTTGTCGTTCGAGAGCACAAATTCACCACTTTCGACCTCGTTCTGCATTTCGGGAGCGAGAGTTTCGATGGGCGCACCCACAAGTGTGGAAACAATCGTAAAGAGGTCTTGCTCACTCTTCACATCCACTTTTTGTCCCACCAACAGAGGGCTCACCGCCCCGTAGAAATACTCCTCACACTCAGTAAGAATAGCATTGGCACTTTTCACTCCGCTTTCGGGGGTTGCGACCAGAAGCAAATTATCATCCACCATCATAGCCGCAGTACTTCCAAAGTTGTGCTCTACGCCATTTATAACATAGGTATTCTTATTTGGTGCCGCAGGAAACTCACCATCTGGTGTTGGTTCATCCACAGGGGTTTCGCACGCAACCACTCCAAACATAAGCAACATCGCCAACAATGCAGGCAACGATTTCTGTCTATTTTTCATATCTTAGTTTGTATTTTAGTATATCAACAAATTCTCATTTTCAATCACCACATCGACACTCACGGTGTGTACAGGCTCGGAGCAATCCAAAAGAGTAGCTACAATACGATGTGCGCCATCCTCTCTGCGCTCAACACTCAAACTACCACTATCGATGCGGGCATAATCGTCGCTCCACGCGCCTTCGTTATATTCTACATACCAACATCCCGACCAATAGGGAGCCGAGAATCGGTTGGGTAATCCGGGTATTGCACTAAATGGCACCAAAGAGTTTTTATCAATGGAGGTGTCGGCATTACGGGTAATGAACTCATACACTCCTTCGGGCACACCATCCTCAATTTCGCTCTCCCAAGGCACCAACACATCAAGCCTCAGCACCTGGCCACTACCAACAGGCTTGCCCCACTCAAAGCCGATACTCTCGCTTGCCAAAAACATCTCAAAGCATCGATAGCTCTCGTTGCCAACATAGAAGCAATCGCCAACATCCCTAATGAGCATTTGTGTCATCGCAGACAATGTAACATCCTCCACAATTGTACTATTGGGGGTTGGGGTGGTAACATACGATTTGGCCTCCACCTCACCGCGCCACGAAAAATGGCGTTTTACGCACTTCTTTCCGACCAAAATACCCTCGAAGGTGTATGTGCCGTCCTTATTGGGAACAATCTCAATAGCGCCATCGTCTATCAAGTCCACATCCATCTCCGTCTGTCCCTCCTCAATATCGGCATAGAATGTAGCATCTGCCAACTCTATGCGACCACCGGGAAGGTCAATATAGTCCATAAATCCCCACACGAATGTGTTGGGCGAGTAGTCGCCGGAGTTCTGCTGGGATTTATAGACTCCTTCCAAAAACTCCGCATTGGGTTTCTGCTCCTTGTTGCAATCAACATTGAGCAACAGCTGCATAACGCATCCGGGGCCAATAGGGTTACCAACAAGGTCTATCTCCATATCCGTATAGAACTTCACAAGCCAGCCATCAAAACTCTCATCGCCCATAACATCGCCCATATAGGAGAATTGTGCATTGTTGAAGATGATTGTTTGAGGCTCTCGTTCGGTATAATCTTCTGGTGTAGAGGAAACGGATGGCTCACATCCAACAACCAGCACACTCAAAAGAGAGATCAATAAACAGGTTATATATTTAACCTTCATAAAAAAAGCGAAATTAAAACACATAAAATTATACAAATATACAACTTTTTTACAATTATCCATAGAATTACCCACTCAAACATCGTCCCCTCGGAAAACACAAAAGTCGCGAGCCATTGACAGACTCACGACTTATACTTTCGGGAAAAAGTAGCCGAAGGGCGAAAAAGTGTTATTTTATTTTCTCAACATCGATGATACCGTCGCGTGTCATAACGATGCGGAAACGGCGCAAATAGCTCTCTGCACCATCCACCAACTGCATTACGATATTGATATAATATATCTTCTGCACCTTAACGGTTGTAAGGTTGCCCTCTCCATCGAGCGTATCGACAGGCACCTCGGGGTTGTCCATCTTCTGGGTGAAGCGATGCATATGGAAACGCAAAATCTCATTTACGCCCTTCACGGGATAGACGCTTGCCGAGTGCAGCTGCTCGTTGTCAATCACAACCCTCTTGCGGTACAACAAAATCTTCTCCTCGAAAATTTTGTTCTCGGCCTCCACAAGCGACGAGCGGCCCCTGAGGTCCATAACCTCCTTGGTGGTTTTGTGTTCGCTAATAAAGTCCACGCCCTCCTTAATCTCTCCAACCAAGCGGTTGTGGATACGCACCTGCGCCTTGTTGTCGAAGTATTTATTTCCCAATCGGTGGGCAAAATAGTAGCGCATAAGGTCCTTGATGCGGTCTTTGAGCATATAACTCACCACCAACACCACAAACAATGGGCCCGTGATATTGCCATATTTGAGTTGTGCAAACCACGCCACGGCCGTAGCAAAAATCATCGCCAAGCCCGCAGCAAGACTATAATAGACCTGCTCGACAGCAAAACCGTCGCGTTTTTTGTTGAGCTTAATGTAGAGCTCGCTCTCGATGTACTTTTTGAGCAGACCATAGCGAAAGACAAGTGAGCGATTACCCTCCATATCCGCAGGCTCCAAAAGTCCATACCCCTGCGAGTGTTTATAGCTCTTCTCCTGTCGGATCATCTCCACCAACTTCTCTCTGACGGCACCGAGCGACTCCGCGCCACAGGAGTCGATGCGTTTGAGAATTCTCAGGCTCTGCACATCCGTCATATGGCTTATCATCTCGTCGCCAAAGAGGTAGTAGTTCCTGAGTCTTGGCTCCACTGTTGGGACATTAACAATCTGATAGAGTGCACGATAGTTATCAACAATAGTCCTAACGCTCGACACAAACTCCTCGGTCAGGTAGCACACAT
This sequence comes from Tidjanibacter sp., assembly GCA_045659085.1. Taxonomy (GTDB): domain Bacteria; phylum Bacteroidota; class Bacteroidia; order Bacteroidales; family Rikenellaceae; genus Tidjanibacter. The sequence goes on along the minus strand of JAZOWE010000020.1, from coordinate 60,878 downwards.
CCCTCACATTCTCGGCCGCCGCCGTATGCACCGAATGGTTGCGAATAGCACTCTTAAAGATTGCCACAAAGAGTTTAATCTGCGACTCGTAGTTCTCCTCGTTTATTGGAGTCTGTTCGCTGACCAAGCACTCCAAAGACCTTCGGAGTGTTGCAAATGGCAACGAGTCGGCCTCGGCCAACGAGCGCAACAGATAGACAGGCGTGATAAGTCTTACATTGGACTTAATATCGCGGTAGAATTGGTCTTTGCCGTAGGTCTGGGGGTTAATATCAAGGCTATTGGGGACAAAAATCCACGAATTAACCACAAAGTCGTGGTGTCCGGCCTCTATGGAGTTACCCTCAAAGCCGAACTTAAACTCAACCGAGAAGTTGTCGTGTTTTTTTGTCTGAATGGTTATCATTTTACCCTCTCTAACATTTGTCGATTAGAACAAACCGGGGGTTACGCCGAGCCATTTGAGTACCGTCTCGCCCCAAACGAGAATCAACACCCAAGCAATACCCATCATAGTGATACCGAACTTAAAGGTATCGCTCCAACTATAATGGTTCGTTGTGTAGAGCAGTGCTGCGGGTTTGCTGTTGAAGGGCAGAACATAGACATGCTCGATAAGCAGTGCTACGGGGAATGCAAGACTCATAATGGGGAAACCGAATTTCTGAGCCGTAGCAATTGCAATAGGCACGAAAATCATCGTACGCATATTCTTGCTCGAAAATACCAGCGCACTGATGAGCATAAAGCCCGTAAGCACCACATACAGAACCCAATAGGGAGTTGCCGCGGTAATACCGAGGCTATCGAAAACCGTATCTACGATTGTCACATGCAAGTCGGTGGCATTCAGGCCCGAGCCCAGCACATAAGCACCTGCCGAGAAGAGCATAAGGTGCCAAGGAATATCCACATCGTTCCACTTAACAATGCCAATACCGGGCATAAGAGCCACAACGGCACCAATGAATGCAACGGTTGTTTCGTCAATGCCGTGCCAATCTTTCGTAACCCACAACAGCAGCACACCCACAAAGATAGCCACCGATTTAATCTCCTCAAAGGTCACTTTGCCCATAGCTTTCAACTCCTCCCTAAGGCGTTCCATACCGCCCTCAATCTGGGGAGTACGCTCCTCTTTCTTCAAGGGGAAGATGACCTTTGCACCGATAAACCAACCCAAGAACAGCAGTATAAGCGCCAAAGGAAGAGCAGCATAGAGCCAATCGGAGTAGGAAATGGCATCGTAACCAATCGCACCGGCAATAATAGACACTGCGAGCAGGTTGGCGCCCGAGCCCGTCATAAAGCCACTCGCACCAATGTTCACGGCAAAGAGGTTTTGGAGCACAAGGTTGCGACCAAAGTTATTCCTATCGCCATTGCTTGCGCCATAAATAGCAGCCACAACCATAAAGATAGGAAGCAAAATCGTAGCCTTAACGGTTGTTGCCGAGATGAACATCGACAACACAAGGTTGATGATTATGAAACTGAAAAATATGCCGCTGGCATTCTTACCAAAGCGTAGCACAAACCACAGCGCAAACCTCTTGGCAACTCTGGTCTTAACGAGCATACTTGCCAACACAAACGAGAGGATATTGAGCCACATTACAGGGTGACCGAGCTGTGCAAAGGCCTCCTTTTGGGGCAGAACACCCGTCAATACCGTACCCAGAATAACGAGCAGAGAGGTGAGGTAGTTGGGAATAGCCTCCGACACCCACAACACAATAGCTGCCGCAAAGACCGCAAGCATTGCGTAGTTACTACGAATGAAATCGGCAAGACCGAGCGTATCGAGCCTTTTGATAGCCTTATCGCCCGTCAGCGCGTCGGCCGAGATATTGTCCAGAAAGCCGATATCTGCCACCCAATAGATAAGCACAAAGACAAGAATAGCCAAAGGACCGCCCAGACGAGCCATCCACTTCTCAAAGCCACTTTTCTGCATTTTGGGCAGTTTTTCGACCTTGTAGTTATTCATATCCAGTGGATCGAAAACCTCTTCTTCGGGATTCATTTTAGTAGTTTCTGCCATAGTTGTATATAGTTTTTAGATTATTTTCATCTTTGGAGGCACCCTACTCTGTCGCACCCGCTTGGGGTGCGGCAGAATTTCAAGGTGCAGAAAAATCAATAGAGTTTTGCCCCCACTCAGAGTGGCGACACTGTTCTATTACCAGTTTTTGTAGGGGTTTTTCATCAGCATCGAGTTGTAGTACTTAACATCGCCGGTAACCTCCTCGCCCAACCACTCGGGTTTTGCGAAGTTCTCATCCTCCGACGAAAGTTCTACCTCTGCAACAATCAAACCCTCGTTGTCGCCGTAGAATTCATCTACTTCGTAGGTGTGCTCGCCAGCCTCCACAAGGTAACGAGTTTTGTCAATAACACCGGGCTCGCAGATTTTCAAGAGTTCCTCAACCTCTGCTACGGGAATCTCTTTCTCCCACTCGTAGCGACTTGCGCCACTTGCCGAGCCGATACCTTTGATAGTAATAAAGCCTTTCTCGCCTTTAATCCTCACGCGAACGGTGCGCTCGGGTACGGACGAAAGGTAGCCCTGAGTGATGCGGGTAGCCTTCTTAGCCAACGACTTAAACTCGCCTGCTACCAAAAATTTTCTTTCAATTTCCTGTGCCATAGTCGTAGCGTTGTTTACTCGTTTGCAAGGGGTTTCTTGGTCATACCAATCACACGCTTGATAGCCTGCAAGTAGTTGATGTTCTCAACGCCCTCCAAGCCGCAGTCGGCGATGGTCTTCTTAATATCCTCAATCTCGGTCGATTCGGAGTTGATGGTAACAACCTTTGCACCGTTGATAAGCACATTACCAACCTCGCAGATGGTGTCGTTTACCATATAACCAAACCTCTCTTTGTGTACCCTAACGGCTGCGAGGTCGTGGTTAGCCTCTACCATTGCCAAGAACTCCTCGAAGGTGTAGGTATCTTTGGTGAGAGCGGGCATTTCGACCATAAATGCGGGGAATACCTCCTGCTCCAAAACCTCACGCGAGATGGGGAACTCGCCCTTCATAAGGGGATTCCACTGCTCCAAACCGTCAACGGTCTGAACATAGGTTTTGATATCCATCTTACCGTCGCGGATTTTGGTGTTGTTGATGTCGTTTGCGCGGCTGATGATGTAGATTTCATCGCTGGTGCGGCGCCAAACTTTCTCGGGTACGGGCACCGAAAGGCGAGCCATACGAGCGTGTGCTGCCTCAAAATTCTGACCGAAGGAGCGGAACTCAAAACGGGGTTTCGAGATTGCTCCAATCTCCATTTTCTCTTTCGACATTGTCTTAAATCTTTTATATATTAAGCATCAAAGGAATGCCCCACCCCATCGTCATGGAGTGGGGCTCACTTAAAAAATCATATTACAAATATCGTCCCAGAATTACAACTCTTTCTCGTGGTTGATATCAGCAACTTTCTCACCGTTAGCAGCGCCTTTGGTCGAAGCAGCATAAACGAAGTCACCAGTACCATTGGGAACGCGCGAGAACGAGTTTACCGTGTCCTCTGCATAACCTTTCTCATTCCAAGGCTCCGAGCCACGCTCAAATTTATCTACTACATTACCATCGGGATCTTTGAGCTCGATGAGAAGGCTCTTCTTTGCCGAAAGACCACTACCAAATACATGATCATCACTCTCGTAGGTATAGGAACCACCCTCTGCCTCTGCATCAATCAACAAGTCCTCGCTTTCGAGCACCAAGTAACCCTTTGCAGGAACTTTGATGGTCTCTGCGCCTGTCCAAACAGTTTTAGATGCATCTTTGTCAATGGTGTAACCGTAGAGCGACACCTCTGCATCGCCAGGGTTGTAAATCTCGATAAACTTATTGTTACCATCAAGCTCGTTGAGAACTACTGCAACAGCAGCGGGCTCTTCGGGTTTGTTGGGCTCACCTTCGCCACTACCCTCAATACCGGTAGAAGGAGTCTGTTCGCACGAAACGAGTGCCATAGCAGCCATAGCTGCAAATACGAAAAGTTTTTTCATAGTTGTTTTTTGAGTTTAGTTTGTTAAATATAAGGTTTCTATTTGTTTCTAAATTAGAATGCTACCTGGAAACGGCACGAAATCATATGGAAATCGATACCAGAGCCTTTAACTACATCGCCAGGGAAGCGGGTAGGTTTATTATCTTTGTCGTAACCAGGATTGAACTGAGATTTGGTTGCTTTGTCTTTACCATCCTGAGTACCCTTACCATTAGCAAAGATGTCATTATCAGCAAACTGATAGTTAATCATAAACTTGACATTCTCAATTGGGTAGTAGTTCAAACCGATAGCATACTGCATAGCTGAGCCACCCATATAGTATTTTTTCTCATTGTATTTGCTGAGGTTAAGATCAATCTGGTCTACACGGAGAGCCAACTCCAAGTCGCCCCAATCTTTACCACGGGTGCAACGGGTGTATTTAGCACCACCTGCATCGTATTTCTGTTTGCCACCAAAGAGCATATAACCTGCCTGAACATACCAACCGGTTGCGGGACGAAGGTTTGCACCTTCGGGATTTTTTTCAAGGTCAATAAATGCCTGACGCGAGATGTAAGCAGCCTCGTAACGCAAGCTCTCGTAGTGACCTGCCAACTCAACAGTCCAGAGGAACTCGTGGTCGAGACCTTTGATTGCATCAGTATCAAGGAATTTCTTACGGTTGATGCTGGTAGAGTTGCGAGTGCTGTAACGGATTGCATTGTAGCCATCGGTCGAGGTCAATTTAGGATCACGGTACGAAACAGCAGCACCAAGGTGCAACGAAGCATTATCTTTCTTGTGCAAGGGACGCCATACAACTTTACCGGTATAGCTCAAACCCTCGTTCAAACCGTAGTCTTTGTTACCATCCTCCATTGCTACCTGCTCCTCATTACCTTTGAGCTCGGGACCAAATACACCTGCGCTCAACCACAAAGCGGGAGTATTATAGCGGAGGTTGATACCCATATGGCGCGAAGGAGCCAAGTAGGTTACCATAGCACGCTCCATAAAGAGGAGGTAGCGGCTGGTCGAGTTGCGCTGGATGGAGAAGTTCTCCTTGAAGTTACCCATCTTAATCTGCAAATTCTCAATACCATCGTACTGCAAAATTGCATCCTTAATCTCGGGAGTACCACTTGTCCAGTCGGTATCAAACTCTGCGTACCAATCTTTATTGATCTGAGTCTTTACAGCAAAGCGGGTACGGCGGAAGCTCATACCATTACCAATGGTGGTAAGGTTCTTATCGTAGCCAAAATAAACAGCAGCATCGCCCTGCACGCGAACATCAAACCACATTTTGTAGCCTGCATCTTTGTTCTGGAATACCAAGATACCATCCTGAACACTTGCATTAATGGGCAACGAAGTCACCTTCTGACCATACTGGTTAACCTCTGCCTCTTGTGCCTGTGCGCCGAAAATCGAAGCAACGGCAACAGCAGCAACGAGTAAAAGTTTTTTCATGTGTTTAAGTTTTAGTTAAGAAATTAGGGTTATTTGTTTTGTCGTTTTTCGCAACATTATGACATACAAATATAAATCTTTTTTGCGGGAAAACCATAGAAAAAAAATTAACGATAAATTAACATTTGTAAATTATTCGCCACACTACCCTATCTTTCAGCTACTTACAAAAGACAACAAAACCCCGAAAATTCGGGGTTACGCATAGATATTTAGCCATTTTCGTCTATTCCAAGCCGTAGATTTTCTTTGCCCAGGCGGTCTGCAAATAGTACGAAAGTGTCTGTGGAGCCTCGCGCAGTGGAACATAGGTATTCATACCGCAAAGGTCCAATTCTCCTCCAACCTTATACTCAATATCGCCGCCACCACCAAAAATATCCATAGAGTATACATCCTCCGTATGGCAACTCCACACCACTGCATCGTCAAGTGCTGCAAGAAATCGATCTTCAAGCTCCCCATCGTCGGTCAAAGCACACACAAAGTCCTCCAAGTCGTGGAAACCCGCAGGCTCCATCCTATCGAGTGGCTGCACACCCTCCCAATAGGGCGACTCCTCATCCACCTTTCGCAGCCTACTCTCCACAAGTGCCAAGCAATCTTCCGCACCCGCAGAGGCACACACCGCAGCCGTAGCATCTGCCAACGCATCCAACTTCGAGCAATCTACCATCGCCAGGGCAAGCGACTCTCGGGGCGAGAAATCCTTATCCCTCGTATAGACATCTATTGCAATCTCGCCAAGGCGGAAAATGTTGGAGGTGTGGCTCATAAGCGAGCGCACAATCTCAACATAGGGCAGGCCTACATAGTAAATCTCCACGGGCGAGGCCACAATATAGTCTGCCGAGTGGCGCATATCGTACAAAAATTCCACCGAGGACATAAAGCAGGCGTCGAAGATAATATAGTCGAAGTGGATGGGAGAAAGTCCCTCAACAATCTCAGAGGAAGAGATATAACTACTCTCCTCCTTTTTGCTCCAACTACCGTCAGCAGTCAAAGCATAGTCGTAGCCCATATGGCGCGTTTCGGGCATCTCGCTCCACAAGAAACTAAAAGCCTGTCCCTCGGTGCCTGCTTGGGGCGCAACCCTCTGGCTCTCATAGCCGACACCCGAAATGGGTTTGGGATACCAGCCCGTACCGTGTCCCGACATCACAAGGCCATACGAGCGACTCGGAGCGAGTCTTCTCACATCCTCCATCACCATCTTCATAACTTCGGGCGTTGTGGAGGTTTGTCGTGGGTATGTTTTGAGTGTTTTACAGGTGCGGATATGTTCCCCACCTTCGCCATAGGGCAGGTAGCGAATCTCGTAGAGTTTGGAATCCTCGGTTGTATCGAGGTATATCACAAGGCGGGTGGCGGGCGAAGCGCCAATCATACCCTCCTCTGCATCGAGCGCATTCTTATAAATTGCCGCCGAGAGGTTGTTGTCGGCCAGCAGATACATAACAAGCGTATGTTCCGTCTCGCCGTGGCCAAGCACATCCACACTCTCCACCTCCACATCTGCCACACAGCCACCAAGCGCCAACAGCATAACTGCCGAAAGCACTATATTATATATATGTGTAGCAATTGTCCTCATCTTTTATACTCTTTATTTCAGTGGCAGATTGTTGATTGTCCAACCTCTCTTCTCGGGCTTCATCTCGTTCTCGGAACGCACCCAATACACCCTCGAAAAGTCGAAATAGTAGCCCAAATTACCTTGTTTATCCCTCTCCCTGAGAAAGATATATTCACAGGTGCGCGACACCACCTCGCGGCTCTTAATATCCACTCCTCGTGCATAGAGCACATCGGCAGCGTGCGAAAACCACAAAATATGCATCGGGCTCGACTCTTTAACACCCGTTCCCGACTGCTCAATAGTCCTCAGCACACCTTCGAGCCTCTCGAAGCAGCGTCTTTCGTTTAGCGTATCCCCCAGCGAGCCATAGGCAAAGGCGAGAAAATTGAGATTCTTGGGACTAAACGGATCTCTCTCCATCACCTCCAAGCCTCGCTCCACAAGTCTATGCATACGCTCCTCGGTAGGCTCCACCATTATCTCCTCCACAACAGCCAGCACCCCATCTTCTGCCACAATGGGTTCCAAAGGTTTATAGAGGTCGCTGAAAGCGTATCCATAGTAGAGGTAATACATCTCCTCGTCGGAGAGTGGCTGTTGCCAAGCAAAATACTTACCAATAAGGCGGTCGAGGAAATAGGGAGAGTCGGAATTGATTGTACGGGCGAGGATGTCGTCATTATCGGGCACGCGCAACTCCTGTCCCACCGCGCCCACAGGCACAGCAAGCAACATCACAACAACCGCCCAAAGGCGCGCCACAAACTCCCTCCTTCTCATATCGGGCACCCCTATTCTACTTGAAATCGCCCTTTGCAATTGCGACCTCCAATTCGCCATAGAGTTCCTCCGAGATGGGAACCAAAGGCAGGCGCAAATTATTGCCAACCACACCCTTAATGGCAAGAGCAGCCTTCACTCCGGGAGGATTACCCTCGGCAAAGAGCATTTTAATTGTAGGACGGATTGTTTCAAACTTGGCGTCATTTGCCTCTCCGCCACCCTTCTCCTGCGAGCCTATGAGGTCGGCAAAGTAACAAGGGAAAGCATTGGCTGCCACCGAGATAACACCCACACCACCGGCCTTCATAATAGGCAGTGCAAGCGAATCGTCACCCGAAATGGTCACAAAGCCTTCGGGAGCTCCGTCAATAATCTTCTTTATCTGTTCCAAGTTACCGCTTGCCTCTTTGATAGCCACCACATTAGGGCATTCACGAGCAATGCGGAGGGTGGTCTCGGCCTCCATATTAACACCCGTTCTACCAGGGACATTATAGAGAATAATGGGGCGTGGCGAGCGCTCAGCAATATACTTATAGTGCTCAAACAGACCTCTTTGCGAGGGTTTATTGTAGAATGGTGTGACACTCAGAATTGCATCCACGCCATCGAGGTTTGTTTGGTCGATAAGTTCCACCACCCTTGCCGTATCGTTACTGCCGACACCAACAACGAGCGGCAATCTGCCCGCATTGCGAGCCTTTACAGCCCTCAGCACCGCAACTCTCTCGGGGAGTGTCAGAGTAGGGGTTTCGCCCGTAGTACCCATCACAACAAGGTAGTCCACTCCACCCTCTATAACATAGTCCACCAACCTGTCGAGAGCTGCATAATCAACCTCTCCCGCAGCGGTAAAGGGTGTCACAAGTGCAACACCGAGTCCTTTAAGTTTCTCTATCATATTTGGTCTTTTCAATTATTTTCGGTTTTAACTCACAAAAATATACTATTTTTGTTAAAACAGCGCACCCTGCTGTGGAATCTTTTGCTCCACCCTTTCATTCTCTTCGGCAACGCTCTCCTCGACGAGCAGCCTGCCACCCTCGCCAATCATCTGCTCAAAGTCGCTCTCGGATATGATTTTAACCCCCAACTTTGTGGCTTTCTGCAACTTCGCAGGGCCAATCTTATCGCCAGCCAGCAAGTAGTCCGTAGTTCCCGACACGGCGGCAAGATTTTTTCCTCCGTTGAGTTCAATGAGAGCTTTGAGTTCATCTCTCGAATGGCGTTGGAACGAGCCCGAAATCACAATCGACAGCCCCGCAAGTCTATCCGAAAGAGCCTCCTTCTCCTCCTCTTCCATACGGAGTCCAACCTCGCGCAAGCGGTTGATAATTGCAATGTTGCGCTCATCATCCAAATAGGAGCGGATACTCTCGGCAATTTTATCGCCCACCTCGTCAGCCTCGGCAAGTTGTTCCACCGTTGCCGCCAAGAGTGCATCCATAGAACGGAAATGTTGTGCCAGATATTTTGCCGTCGTCTCGCCCACAAAGCGAATACCGAGCGCAAAGAGCACTCGCGAGAAAGGCACATTACGCGAAAGAGCAAGTTCGCGCATAATGTTCTCGGCACTCTTGACACCCATTCTCGGTAGCGATGCAATCTGCTGTGGTTGAATAGAATAGAGGTCTGCAACACTCTTCACAAGGCCACTCTTATAGAGCAGTTCGGCAGTCTCGTCGCCAATACCCTCAATGTTCATTGCCTTGCGCGAGATGAAGTGGATGATGCGCCCCACGATTTGAGGAGTACACCCGTCAGCATTGGGGCAGTAGTGTTTCGCCTCGCCCTCAATTCTCACAAGTGGAGTACCGCACTCGGGGCAACGCGAGATATAGTCAAAAGGTTGTGAGTCCGCACCCCTCTCGGAGAGTTCCACGCCCGTAATCTTGGGGATAATCTCGCCACCCTTCTCTACATAGACCATATCGCCAATCCTCACATCCAACAGGGCAATTTGGTCGGCATTGTGGAGCGAGGCACGCTTCACGACCGTACCCGCCAACTGCACAGGTTCGAGGTTTGCCACGGGGGTTATTGCGCCCGTGCGCCCAACCTGAAAATCGACCGACAGCAGGCGTGCAAGAGCCTGCTCGGCCTTGAATTTATAGGCCACCGCCCAGCGGGGAGCTTTGGCTGTGGAGCCGAGCCTGCGCTGGGTGGCATAGTCGTTCACTTTTATCACTGCGCCGTCGGTATCGTAGGGAAGCGATGAACGCTCTGAGTCCGTGCGTGTTATGAAGTCCGCAATCTCTTCCCACGAGGAGCACTTGACCATACGATCCGAGATTTTGAGTCCCCAACTGCGGGCGGCTTGCAGATTGTCCCAATGGTTTTCGTAGGGCAGTCCCTCGCCTACCATATAATATAGGAAGCAGTCCAGCCCACGCCTTGCGACCTCGGCCGAGGATTGGAGCTTGATGGTACCCGCTGCGGCATTGCGAGGATTGGCAAAGGGGGCCTCCCCCACCTCTTCGCGCTCGGCATTGAGACGGTTGAAAGATGCGTGGGGCATAATAACCTCGCCACGCATTTCGAGATAGGCGGGGATGTTCTCGCCTTGCAACACAAGGGGCACCGAACGGATGGTGCGAATGTTGGCAGTGACATCGTCGCCTCGCGTGCCATCACCACGAGTCACAGCCCTCACAAGTCTGCCGTTTTCGTAAATTATGGAGATGGCCGTGCCGTCAAATTTGAGCTCGCAGACAAACTCGGTATGCCCCTCCTCGCGCTCTATGCGCTCCACAAAGTCGTGCAACTCGTCGAGCGAGTATGTATTTGAGAGCGAGAGCATTGGATAGCGGTGCGCCACGGAATTGAAGGTGTTTGCCAGGTCGCTACCCACACGCTGGGTGGGCGAATTGGGGTCGAAGAATTCGGGGTGCGCAGCTTCGAGTTCTTGGAGCTCGCGCAGGAGCGTGTCGTACTCGAAGTCGCTCACTTCGGGCGACGCTTCGACATAGTATTTGTAGTTGAGCGCGTTGAGTTTTTCGCGCAGTTGTTCTATTTTTTGTTGCATACTGTATGGTCAAAAAATTGCAGTGTAAAAGTACGAATTTTGGGCGAGAAAAACAGCCACCTCGGGCAAGAAAAAATGCGAAACGAGAAAAAAAGTTATTAACAACCGTACCGAATAAGGAAATTTGCCTTATAATTGCGGAAAATTTGGAACAAAAACAGATACAGATATGGCAACAAAAGTAGTTAAACGCCGCTCCGTAGTGAGCTTTGCAAACCTTCCCGAGGAGTTGCAGGAGGAGGTAAAGAAGTTGTACCCTTATGGTTACAACGAAGCGATGATGCGTATTGAGAAACCCAATGGCGATTTTTTCTACGCCGTACCTTTCGAGACCGACGAGGTCAGCTACCTTGTGAAGGTTGCGGTGAAGATTGACGACCATGTCGACGACGAGGAGGACAAGGACTATTACAGCGACGACTTGAAGGGTGCCGACGAGTTCGCCGACAACGAAGAGGACGAAGACATCGACAACCTCCGCGACGAGATTTAACAAAAACGCCTGCCAAACTCGAACGGCAGGCGTTTTTTATCCCCTCAACTTTCAATTTCCAACTCTGCTTTGGGATTTTTTTAAGAAAAATATCGCCTACATATATAAATATATGTAAAAAAGTTTTACCTTTGCGCGCAAAAGCGCGCGACGGGGGGAGCAACTCCCACATTGTGAACGAAATAACACAAAATAAAACAACAAAATAATTAACTTTTTTTTACAACTAAACAAACAAAATGAAAAAACAGTACACACAACCCGAACTCTACATCGAGAATGTAGTGGTAGAGAGCGGAATTGCTTTGTCGTATGGCGAGGCAGGTTATGCCGGCCAGGGCGGCGACTACGATGAGTACGAAGAAGAACTTTAATCCATTTGCAGCTATGAAGAAACTTATGAAATCTTTGGTGCTTTTTGCAGCAGCTGCAATGGCACTCACCTCGTGCGAGAACGAGGCTATGAACGAGGGTATCGAGGCTAATGATACCTACACTATGACATTTGTTGCCGGTGCTCCCGAGAGCCGTACTTCGGTTAGTATCAGTGGCGACAAAGCAACCTTTTCTTGGAGCGAGAATGAGAAGGTAGCCTTTGTTCAGTCGAGGGGCTCGAAAGCCAACAAAGTGGATAGCAACAAGTTTGAGAAATCGGGCGAGACTGCCACTTTTGGTGCAACATTCAGTGCAATTAACGATGCAACGGGCGACTACAACTACATTGCAGTTTACCCCAGTTCGAACTATGCAACCGACAACCTCGCAACTGATTTTGCTAACGACAAACTCCGCGTTGAGATTCCCGCAGACCAGACTTTGACTGCCAATAGTTTCGACCCCAAGGCAGACCTTATGGTTTCCAAGCCTATTTCGGCTGCGTCGAATATCACCACTGCACAGAGCTTGGAATTCACTCGTTTGGCAGCTATTGGTCGTATGAACCTCAAAGGTGTTGAAGATGGAGAGAACATTGAGAAAGTGGTATTTACCATTGGCGATGCAAGCACTAAGTTGGTAGGTCGCCACACCATCAAGTTTACCGATGGTACTATCAACGAGGCTTCATATTATGGTACAAATACTATCACTCTTACTACTCCTCTCAATGGCGAGTTCCCCGCAACAAAAACTGGTACCCCCATCTTCTTCACTTGCTTGGAGGGTAACTACTCTGGTGCTTACTCGGTAGAGGTTACCACCAATTTGGCTACTTATAGCACTGATGCAAACAAAGAGATTTCGGCAGAGAAACCCCTTGCATTTACCGCAGGTAATGTTCTTGGCTTCAACCTCACCGTTGGCAACCGCGTAGAGAGGGATCTCAGCATTGATTACAGTGGCGAGTATGTTATTGTTGCAAAACGTAGCACTGGCAACTTCTTCTATATGACTCCCGACTTGGGTACTGCAAGTACCAAACGATTCCAAGCAGTTGACACTGGTGTTAGCACACTTACTTCGGTTACTACCAATGCAGATTATGTATGGACCGTTGCTAAGGATGGTAATACCTACACTCTTGCAGCACCTAATGGTCAATTCGCAAGTTGGACCTCTGGCAATAGCGCAGCTCTCGCTGATGATGCTTACGCATTGAACATTGAGCAGGTTGAGGGTCAGGAGTATTACAAAATCTCTTCGGCTGCTACTACTGCACGTATCATTGCTCTCAACAGTTCTAACAACTACTTTGCTTTCTACGAAGGTAGTGGTATTCAAGCTCTCTACCTCGTTCCCAACATCGTAGAGACCAAGACACTCCAAAGCATTGCTGTTAGCGGTCAGACTACCGAGTACACCGTTGACGACACCTTCAATTTTGATGGTACCGTTACCGCCACCTACACTGGCGACACCACTGGCAACACTTACACTGCTGTTATCGCTGAGGGTTATACCGTAAGCGAGCCCGACATGACACAAGCAGCCGAGAATGTAGAGGTAACCGTTACCTACGAAGGCAAAACCGCTACCTACACTGTAACCGTAAAAGAGAAACAGCCGGCAGGTGCTCCTGCATGGACACTCGTAACCTCGCTTAACGACATTACCGCAGATGCCAAATACATCCTTGTGGCAAATGGTTATGCTCTTGCAAATACCAAGGGAAGTAAGAGTCAGCCTCTGGCAAAAGCCATTACCATTAGCAACAACACTCTCGTAGAAGACTCTAATTTTAACAATGCTCAGCAGTTTAATATCGTAAAAGGCACAGATACATACACAATCACTGTTGCTGATGGAACAAACTACTTGTATTGCACTAATGACAATAATGGTTTAAGGATTGGCACCACCTCCGACACTTGGAAAATCACCGTAGCAGATGCAAGTAAGAATTTATTCAACTTCCAAGATACTAAGCAAAGCCGTTATTTGAGCGCTTATAATAACCAAGACTGGAGATGCTATACGAACACTAATAATGGTGTACCAAAAATCAGCATTTACAAACTTGCTAGCAATGGTGAGGAGCCTGAGACCCCTGCAACACCCACTGAGTTGGTGATGAGTGACGTTATATGCTCTGCACAGACCGATACTTCATTGACTTTCACTTGGACTGCTGTTGCAAACGCAAGTGGTTATGAAGTTTATTTTGATAGTGTAAGCAAAGGCACTGTTAATACAACTTCTTACACTGCAACTGGTTTGACCGCAGGCACATCCCACACCATTGCAGTTAAAGCAGTAGGTACTGGCGACTACACCACCTCCGATGCTAAAACTGCAACCGGTACCACCAAGAGTGCAAGTGTAGAGCCCGAGCAACCCACAAGTGGTTCAGTAACCTTTGACTTTACAAAGCCAACAACCCTCGGACTCACCCAACCAACAAACGGTAGTGAGACAAAAGTTGATACTGTCACTGTTGATCCTATCACTATGACAACAACCCACGCTAGTACCACTACTCGCATATATAATTCTGCGGGTAGTTGCGACTTCCGTTGTTACAAAAATGGTGGTTCTTTCACATTTACCGCACCTAGTGGCAAGAAGATAACTAAAATTGTATTTACTGGTACATTGGCGGTGTCTGCAAATACAGGTACATTAAGTAGCCTCACTTGGACGGGTAGTGCAAACAGTGTGAAATTTACTGCATCTAATACCAACAAGATTAAATCTGCTGTTGTAACTTTTGAATGAGGCTCATCCGTTGGGGGCAACGGTGACGAAGAGTCAACAGGTGGAAACAATGGAAACGAAGGTGGCACTACGGGTGGCGATGAGTCGCCCGTAGAGCCCGCCCTCGGGAAAGAGTGGCTCGAAATGCCCGCAGCTATGGGTGGCGCAGAAGAGATTGTGGTGAGCGAAACAACAACTTCCGACCTCTTCACTCACACCTTCTACTACTCCGCAACCGAAAGTGACGCAACACGCAACTACACCGTATGTTACGACACCAAGGCGCGAACTCCCTATTGGGTGGCGTATCCGCTCAACAGCAGCTACTTGGGCTCGGTGGGAAGAACCGAAGATTGGGCTTATGTGGACAGCAGTCTGATACCTACAAATTGTCAGCCGGATGTCAAGTCGGGCTCGTTCTCCAACGCCTCGGGCACCAACAACTACTCCAAGGGGCATCTTCTGCCGTCGGCTTCGCGCACAGCAACGGAGGCAATGAACAAGCAGACTTTCCTCGCGGTCAATATCGCTCCTCAGATTCAGGATAGGTTCAATGGCGGCATTTGGAGCAGCCTCGAAGGTGCACTGCAAACAATGGCCAAAACCAGCGACCTCTACATCGTGACAGGCACAATGTGCCCCTCGGTGGGAGATGGTTTCAGCACGCAAAACACCTACGACGCCAACGGTTTGCAGATTCCCGCACCAAGGTATTTCTACAAAGTGGTGTTGAAATACAAGAATGGCAGCGCTTCGGCTATCGGTTTCTGGTTTACCAACGAGGGACACTCGGGTAACTATTACGACAGCGACTATGTCAGGAGCGTCGACCAGATTGAGGCACTGACGGGTTTGGATTTCTTCGTAAATCTGCCCAACAGCGTGGAGAACACCGCCGAAAGCAACGCAAGTTGGAGTTCGTTCCAGAGTTTCTAAATCCCACAAGGGATAACACACAAAAAATACCGACCAAAAACCTTGGTCGGTATTTTTTTGTCAGCTGTCAGCCGTCATCCGTCAACTCTCTTGTTCACGGGTATTAAAAAAGATACCCGCGAACAAGGGGAGAACAATAAAAACAATAATGCGCCCGATTGGGCGCATTATTGTTTTCCATTTTTCATTATCCTCTATGGTAGCGAAACGCGCCCCAAGATGCCCTGCAAGTGGGCAATGGCAAAGCCATAGTTGGTCATAGGCACGCACGCGGACTGCGCCCTCGCAAGGCGCGAGAGCACATGCGAGCGAGTGAACATACAAGCGCCGCAGTGTATCACAAGGTCGTAGGGAGTCAAATCGGCAGGAAAGTCCGCACCGCCCACAACATCCACCTGCAAGCCCTCGCCCACCCTCTGGCGGAGCATACGGGGCAGTTTCACACGGCCAATATCCTCTGTCTGGGGGGCGTGGCTGCACGCCTCGGCAATGAGTACACGCGAGCGCTCTGTGAGGCTATCAATAACCCTCGCGCCCTGCATAAACGCCTCCCTATCGCCCTTGTTGCACGCCAACAGCACCGAAAATGAGGTCAGCGCAACACCCTCGGGCACTCGCTCGGCAACATAGCCAAACACCTGCGAGTCGGTAATAACCAACTTGGGGCGTTCCGTCAATCCCGCCAAGGTGTGTTCCAGCTCCTCGGGTTGACAGCAGATGGGGGTGCAGTGTCTGTCGAGCAGTTCGCGCAGGGTCTGCACCTGTGGCAGGATAAGGCGCCCCTTGGGAGCACTCGCGTCCTGGGGCATAACCAGCACCACCCTATCGCCACTCTCCACAAGCGAGCCCACAATACTATCCGTAGTCTTCGCATCGCCCCTCAGCCTTACAAGAGAGTCGATGAGTTCCGCCACACCGCTCCTATTCGTAGCGCTCACAAGCAAGGGTTTCGCCCCCAGCTCGCGCTCCACCTGTTCGGCACGCTTCTCGGGCGAAATGAGCATATCGCTCTTACCCAGCACCACAACAGTGGGCACCTTGCGCCCCACAAAGCCCTCCAAAAGCGACTTTTCGAGCACATAGTCCTCCGTAGCGCCACACACCACAACAGCCATATCGCACCTCTCGGCAGCCCTCAAAGTCTGCTCGCGGCGCTGCTCGCCAAGGGCACTGCTATCGTCCACACCCGCCGTATCTATCAGCACACAAGCTCCCAGCGCACCAATCTCCATACTCTTAACCACAGAGTCGGTGGTGGTGCCCGCAACTTCGCTCACAATGGCAACACTCTGCCCGGCAATGGCGTTGATGAGCGACGATTTACCCACATTGCAGCGACCAAAAAAGCCTATGTGGGTACGCAACGATTGAGGTGTAGTATTCATAGTTTCAACAAAAAATTTTTAGTCCTAAAAACGGAAATCGCGCTCGCCATTCTCGATGCGCACCAAGTTCTCGCTCGCAATACGACGCACCTTTGCGTGGGGCACGCGCTCCAACTCCTCGGCAATGACCTTCAAGCCAAGGCGCAAGGTCTCGGGCGAAGCGTAGTCCATAAGGTACTCCTTCAAGGTCATCAGCGCGTTGGGCTGGCAGCAGTTGGCAATCTGTCCCGTCTTAACAAGCGACATAAACCTATCGCCCGTACGCCCCTCGCGGTAGCAAGCCGTGCAGAAGCTCGGAACATACCCAAGCCTCAGCAACCACGCCACAACCTCGTCCAACTTACGGGTATCGCTAACATCGAATTGTGCGGTTTTCGACGCCTCCTCGGCCTCGCCATCGGCATAGCCACCAACGCCCGTATTGGAGCCACCGCTAATCTGCGACACACCAAGTTCCAACACCCTCTCGCGCGAGGCTTGGCTCTCGCGGGTAGAGATAATCATACCCGTATAGGGCACGGCAATGCGGATGATAGCCACAATTTTGTGGAAAATCTCGTCGGGCACCGCATCCTTAAAGTCGGCAACATCAATATCGTCGGCAGGGCAGATGCGGGGAACACTGATAGTGTGAGGCCCTACGCCAAATCTTGCCTCCAAGTGCTCGGCGTGCATCAAAAGTCCCACAAAATCGTAGCGGTAGCCATCCAAGCCAAACAATACTCCAATGCCGACATCGTCGATGCCACCCTCCATAGCCCTATCCATAGCCTCCGTATGCCAAGCATAGTTGCTCTTGGGGCCTCGTGGGTGGAGCTTTTCGTAACGCTCCCTATGGTAGGTTTCCTGAAACAGGATGTAGGTACCGATGCCCGCATCCTTCAATTTGCGATAGTTCTCGACGGTGGTGGCGGCAATGTTTACATTAACCCTGCGAATTGCGCCATTCTTGTGCTTAATGGAGTAGATGGTTTTGATACTCTCCAAAATATACTCCAAAGGGTTGTGCAGCGGGTCTTCGCCAGCCTCCAAGGCCAACCTCTTATGGCCCATATCCTGCAATGCCACAACCTCACGAGCAATCTCCTCCTGAGATAGTTTACGGCGAGGAATGGTCTTATTGGCAATATGATAGGGGCAATAGGTGCAACTATTGACACAGTAGTTCGAGAGGTACAGAGGGGCAAACATCACAATACGGTTGCCATAGAACCTCTGTTTAATCTCTTTGGCAAGCGCAAACATTCGCTCGTTCAAATCCTGCTGGTCGCAGGCCAAAAGCACTGCAGCCTCGCGGTGCGAAAGTCCTTTGCAGTCGCGAGCCCTCTCTATAAGGCCCTCTATGAGTGTGCGATTACTCTTGTTAGCCTCGGCATACTCCATTGTGGCGAGAATCTCCTCGTGCGCAATGAACTCCTCGGCAATGCTTGATTTTGGGTTGTAATTCATATCTTTATTCCTTTTATCTATTCTCAAAATCGGGGTGGTCGCCACGCTCCATTGCGGCACAATACCCCACCCTCTGCAACTCGGCCGAAAGTTCCGTCAGTCCCTCGGCAGACTCTGTGCCCACACTCTTCTTGCCGTCATAGATGGCATAGTCGGGGCGGTAGCGCAATGGTGTTATATTGGGCATTACCACATTTGCGCCCGCAAGTATTCCGCGAGCAGTCCCCTCGCTGTGGGACGAGGCAAGAGCCGTAGTCGAAGGAATGAGCGCCTTGGGCAGCGCGAGTCTTGCAAGCGACACCATTAGCAGCGTCTGCTCCACACTCCCCCTCTTGTACTCCGCAAAGGGTGTTGCACTCTGCGGAATAAATGGTCCTATGCCAACCATCTCGGGACTCAACTCCAACAAAAACTCCACCTCACGAGCCAACTCCTCGTCGTGCTGAAATGGCGAGCCAACCATAAAGCCCGCACCTATCTGGTAGCCCATTGCGCGTAGGGTACGAAGGCAACCAATCCTCGCCTCAAAGCTCATTCTTGCAGGGTGCAGACATTCGTAGTGCTCCTTTGTAGCGCTCTCGTGTCGCAGCAGATAGCGGTCAGCCCCGGCCTTGCGCCACAGGTCATAGGTCTCGTCGGACTGTTCGCCAAGCGACAGAGTAACAGCCACATCGGGCATTGCGATTTTTATCCTACGCACCACCTCGGCCACCTCTCTGCCATCACTCCGTATCTCGCCACCTTGCAGAACAAAGCTTCGGAGTCCCAACTCATAGCCCTTTGTGCAAGACTCCACAATCTCCTCCACAGAGAGCGCATAGCGATTTACGCCTCTATTTTCTGCCCTTAGTCCACAATAGTAACACCCTCCCGAGCATCGGTTGGAAATCTCGACCAATCCTCTCAGATAGACCTTGCGACCAAAGGTATCCTGCGCAACCTCGCGTGCCAAGCCCATAGCATACGCCAAAACCTGGTCGTCGGCACGGGATATCACTCGCACCAACTCCGCGTGGGTTGCCTCTTGGCGGAGAGCAAATCTTTCGAGTATGGACTTATAATTATTCACAAGAGCGACCGCTGACATTATCTTTGTACAAAGATAATGTATTTATACAAAAAATGCAACAATTCCAATTATTGCAATACCCAAGCCCACAATCTGCATCTTAGAGAGTCTTTCGCCAAAGATGAAGACACCGAGCATAGTAACCAAAGTCACAATACCGACATGGTAGACAGGGAAAAACAGTCCGCTGGGGAGGATAGCAAGTCCCAAAATCATACAATAGGTCGTAAAGAAGTTTGCCACACCCAGAGCAACGCCACCAAGCATTGCACGCCACGAAAAGGTTGGTTTGTGGGTAGTGGTCAGATAGTATCCGCCACCCGTCAGAGCCGCAAAGAGGAAAATGGCTGCCGAAAGTTGCTCGGCACCACCCGCACTACTCATACCGTTCTGAGTCCATTTGAGGCAGAAATTATTGGCACCAAAGAGCAGGAATACTCCCAATGGAAGCAAAAAAGTAGACACGCTACTCCTTTTTTGTTGAGTTGTAGCCTGTTGTGGCTTTTGTTGCCAGATAACCATCACAAGGGCGAGCAAGATAATCACAATAGCACCCCAGCGGGGCTCCGTCTGATTGGGAAGCATTAAGTAGCTACACACAACAGGGATAACGAGTGCTACCCTTGCCGCAACAGTCGTCACCGACACACCAACCCTTGCCGTACTACGCGCCATAAGCACAAACGCTGCAAGGAACATAACGCCCATAATAACCGACGCACCCCACTCCGTGCCACGGAGCACAACACCCTCCGAAAGAGTACCAAGCGAGAACAACACACCCAGCACAGCCCCCGTGAGGTAATTAAAAGCAATCGCTTGCAGGGAGTCTATCTCTCTGCAAGCGAACAACTTGAATAGTATCGAATAGGTCGATGCCGCAATTATTGCAAGGAATAGGTATAGCATCTGCGTCTTTTGTGATTACGGTGGTCAAACATCTTCCATTGGCTCTGAACCTCCACATTCGTTTCGAGCTCAGGACCCGTCTCCGCAAACTTCATTCCGTTCTTAATGGCACCCGCCAGACTCTCGCGCAACAAGATAGCATTTACGCCCTTATTCTGGTACTCGGGTTTCACGCCAATGCTATACAAATCGAGAGTCTTGCTCTTCTTCAAATCCCTGAGAATACGGAAGATACCGCAGGGCAGCAGCCTGCCTCGCGACTCCCTGACAGCCTTACTAATCGAAGGTGCCATAAAGCCATAGCCAATGATATTGTCGTTCTTATCGGTCACAACCGACACATAGTCGGGATTACCCACCAACATAATGAGTTTCGAGAAGTCCAAGAGCTGTTTCTCGCTGAGCCACACCACGCCAAAGAGTTTCTCAAAAGCCTCATTCATAATCTGCAAGGCAGGAATGATGTGGGGCTTGATCTCGGAAATCTTATTAAAGCGCAGCACCTTATAGCCATACCTCTTGATAGCCATATCGGCAATCCTATCGAGCCTCTCGACCATCTTGTCGGGGATGGTAATCTGGAACTCCATCCAATCCACCTTCTTGGTCATACCCAAGCGCTCGAAGTGAGTTGCATAGTAGGGGTAGTTGTAGGGAGTAATGTACATATCCTCCTCCTCAAAGCCCTCAATAACCAAGCCCTGTTTGTCTAAGTCCGAAAAACCAATGGGGCCGATAATCTCGTTCATACCCTTCTCTTTGGCAAACTCTACAACCTTTGCGAAAAGTGCATCAACAACCTCGGCGTCGTCCACAAAATCGAAGCGGGTAAAGCGCATCTGCTTAACATCCATCTTCTTATTGTAGGCCTTATTGAGGACAGCCGCAGCCCTACCTACAACCTTTCCATCCCTCTCGGCAAGCCACATTTTGCACTCGGCATAGGCAAAAGCGCCATTCTCCTCGGGATTGAACTCACTCTCTTCGTCCACATAGAGTGCAGGCACACAATAGGGGCAATCCTTGTAGAGTTCAACATGGAACTTGAAAAATTTGTATTTATCTTTTTTGCTTGTTATCTCCCTTACTACCAACATAGTCACATATTTATTAAATTATCCATTTGGCCTCTTCACTTCTCTCTCAATATATACACAAGCCAAACGCTCTTGGTCGCTACCTACGAATCAGCGATTTGATATTCTCAATGAGCATCGACACCGCCACCGAATTAAAACCTCCCTCGGGGATAATCACATCGGCATACTTCTTCGAAGGCTCCACAAACTCTTCGTGCATAGGTTTAACAGTGGTGGTATATTGCGTAATTACCGACTCCATCGACCTGCCTCGCTCCTGCACATCGCGCAAAATGCGACGCGAAAGGCGAATGTCGGCATCCGTATCCACAAACACCTTCATATCCATCAAATCCCTCAACTCCTTATTCTCAAAGATGAGAATACCATCCACAATAATGACCTTCGAGGGTTTTACGGGCACCTTCTCGCTTGTGCGGTTGTGCTCCACAAACGAATATACGGGGTGCTCAATAGCCACACCACTTTTGAGTGCCTTGATGTGTTCCACCATCATATCCGTATCGAAGGCCTGAGGGTGGTCGTAGTTGAGTTTTGTACGCTCCTCATAGGTCAAGTTGGGGAACGATTTATAGTAATAGTCGTGGCACAATGTCGCCACATCATCACCTGCGAAAGCCTCCTGCAATCGCTTTACAAGCGTACTCTTACCACTACCGGTACCGCCTGCAACTCCAATAATTGTCACTTCCATATATTGTTTGAGTTATTGGTTTTTATTCTTTTGTCTAACGACTTATTTTAATTGAAAATTAAAAATTGAAAATTGTGGTGTGCCTTCGGCACGAATTTTTAACTGCGACCAAAGGGAGCACCTTAATTTTCCATTTTCCACTGTCAATTTTCAATTTCCTGCGAGTGCATATTACCCCACAACCTCAAAAGGAATAAAACAGAGGTATTTCAAGGCTTGCCATTTCGTTAACACGCCACTGCGAGTGCATATTACCCCACAACCTCAAAAGGAATAGAACGGAGGAATTTCAAGGCTTGCGAATGGCGAGAATCCGCAGTTTACTCACTGTAAATGAGGAATTCGAGCCAGAGCATAACGCCGAAAGTACCCGTTATATTTCTTTTGACTAGGCGTCGATGTTGGCATACTTAGCATGCTTCTCGATAAACTCACGGCGAGGACCAACCTCATCGCCCATAAGCATCGAGAAAATACGGTCCGCCTCGGCAGCATTCTCAATAGTCACCTGTTTCAAAATGCGGGTTGCGGGGTCCATAGTGGTCTCCCAGAGCTGGTGCTCGTTCATCTCACCAAGACCTTTATAGCGCTGAACGGTAACACCCTTGGTACCCAGCTCGGCAGTAAGTTTTGCCCTCTCCTCATCGGTCCAGCAGTAGTGCTTAGCATTGCCCTTCTTCACGAGGTAGAGAGGGGGCATTGCGATATAAACATGACCGTTCTCGATGAGAGCCTTCATCTTACGGAAGAAGAAGGTAAGCATCAGGGTTGCAATGTGACTACCATCGACATCCGCATCGGTCATAATGATAATCTTATTGTAGCGCAACTTCTCCATATTCAGAGCATTGCTATCCTCCTCGGTACCAATCGAAACACCCAGAGCGGTAAACATATTCTTAATCTCCTGATTCTCCCACATACGGTGCTCCTGCACTTTCTCGATGTTGAGAATCTTACCCCTCAGAGGCATAATAGCCTGGAATTCGCGGTTACGGCCCTGCTTTGCGGTACCACCTGCCGAATCACCCTCGACAAAGAAAATCTCTGCTTTCGAACGGTCGCGAGTAGCGCAGTCGGCAAGTTTACCGGGAAGTCCCGAGCCCGAAAGCACCGTCTTTCGCTGTACGAGTTCGCGTGCGTGGCGGGCAGCGTGGCGTGCCGTAGCAGCAAGTATTACCTTATCTACAATAGCCTTGGCATCCTTGGGGTGCTCTTCGAGGTAGTTCGTCAGAGCCTGCGAGATTGCACCATCCACAGCAGCCGACACCTCGTCGTTACCAAGCTTGGTCTTGGTCTGGCCCTCAAACTGAGGCTCGGCAACCTTCACCGACACAACAGCGGTCAAACCCTCGCGGAAGTCGTCACCCGAAATGTCGAACTTAACCTTCGTGAGCATACCATTCTCCTCGGCATATTTTTTCATCGTGCGCGTAAGAGCCCTACGGAAACCTGTCAGGTGGGTACCACCCTCAATGGTGTTGATGTTGTTCACATAGGAGTGCACATTCTCCGAAAAGCTATCATTGTACTGCATTGCCACCTCAACGGGGGTGCCATTTTTCTCGGTGTCGATGTAGATAATATCGTCAATAATCTTCTGACCACGGCTCTGGTCGAGGTACTCCACAAAACCTTTCAAGCCGTTCTCCGAGTAGAAGTGCTCGTGCAGATACTCGCCATTCTCGTCCTTCTCCCTGCGGTCCGTCAGGTCGAGGTTTACGCCCTTATTGAGGAACGCCAACTCCCTAAGGCGGGCAGCCAAAATCTCGTAGCGATACTCGGTGCAGGTAAAAATCTCGCCATCGGGCTTAAATTGGATAGTAGTACCCGTGCGGTCGGTCTCACCAATAATCTTCAACTCCGAAGTGGTTGCACCACGCGAGAAGGTCATCTGGTGAATCTTGCCGTCGCGATGAACGGTGGCGATAAGCTGGGTAGAGAGCGCGTTCACACACGACACACCCACACCGTGCAGACCACCCGACACCTTATAGGAGTTCTTCGAGAACTTACCACCGGCGTGAAGAATGGTCAACACCACCTCCAATGCCGATTTGCCCTCCTGCTCGTGCATACCCACAGGAATACCACGACCGTTATCCTCCACGGTAATCGAGTTATCCTCGTTGATAATAACCTTAATGTCGGTACAGTAGCCCGCGAGTGCCTCGTCGATAGAGTTGTCCACTACCTCATACACAAGGTGGTGCAAACCCCTCTCGCCAATATCGCCAATATACATCGCAGGGCGTTTGCGCACTGCTTCAAGACCTTCGAGCACCTGAATACTCGACGCAGAGTACTCCTCCTGAACGGGTACATTCTGTTGTTCCAAATTTTCCATTGTCTAAACTCTGTTTATATTTTTCGTTTTTCGTATTTTCTACACTTTTCTTTACCTTCCGAGTGCGGCTTTAATATCAACCTCCTGCACCCTGCCCTTCTTGAACATCAGCGTTCGGGCGGGATACTTATCCACAAGCTGAATGTTGTGTGTTGCCATAACCACCGCGCATCCCCTCTCGGCAATCTCTCTAAAAAGCAGCATCACATCGTTTGCCGACTTGGGATCAAGGTTGCCCGTAGGCTCGTCAGCAAGAATAATCTTAGGATTATTAACCAAGGCCCTTGCAATCACAAGCCTTTGCTGTTCGCCACCCGAGAGTTCGTGGGGCATCTTATACTCCTTATTGGTTAGGCCCACAAGTTTCAACAACTCCTCGGCCCTCTCGGCAATATCCACCTCTCTCTTCCAACCCGTAGCCCGCATCACAAAGCGCAGGTTTTCAAAGACATTCCTATCTCGCAACAGGCGATAGTCCTGAAAGACAATACCCATCGCTCTGCGCAACTTGGGAATATCTCTGCGGCGAAGCGACGCAAGGTCGAAGCCGGCAATCTCGCCCTCGCCCTCCAACAGAGGCAACTCGGCATAGAGCACCTTCAAGAGCGACGACTTACCACTACCCACCTTACCGATGAAATAGACCATCTCGCCCTCCGACACCGTAAGACTCACATCCGAAAGCACCTGTTGGGCATTCTTGTACGACAGCTGCCCACCCTCATCCTCGGGCTGAAAAACCGTCACACCACTAAGTCGTATAACACTCTCTTTTTTCATCGCGATTTATGCTCTAAAAACAAACAAAGATAGGAATTTCCTACGGAAATTCAAAAGTTTTGAGGTACTATTTTTCAGCTTTTATATGCACTTTTTACATTTTTACTACCTTTGTCGGCAAATAACACAGATATAGACATTAGGCGACATTATGTTCATAGCAATACTATCCACAATCCTACTTCTTCTGCTACTTGCCGAGTGGTACATCTACTGCCTCAAAATAAGAGGGTGTTCGGCTCGTTGTAGGGCGATTTACTACACCCTCACGGCCATCGCCACACTCCCCTACATTCTTTTGTGGGGCGTTGGCAAAATTTGGGATCTGTTTTCGCCCATAACTGCCACCATAAGTTCTGTGAGTATCATCCTATTACTCATCAACGCGGTGCTCAAAATGTGCTACGCGGCAGGGCTATGGCTCGGAACAACCACCAAGCGTCGCACCCCGAGGGTTATTTGCAACATCGTGGCCTTTGCCATTGTGGGCGTCATTCTCTACGGCTCATTGTGGGAGCGCTTTCAGCTCCGCACCACCGAGGTCGAGCTACACTACAAAAATCTGCCCGAAGGTGCCGACGGATTGCGCATTGTGCAGATTGGCGACCTCCACATAGGGCTCAAACCCCATCGCCACAAATTTCTCGACAAGGTTGCCGACCAGATAGTTGCACTGAGGGGCGATATTGTTATCGATTGTGGCGATATGACCTCGCTTCGATATGCGGAGCTTGACACCACCGCCATGCAGATTCTCTCGCGCGTAAAAGCCCCGCTGGGCGTCTATACCGCAATGGGCAACCACGACAACGGCATCTATATCTCCGACACCCTGTCCCTCCCTCGCGCAGAGAATATCCGACTACTCCGCGAGCGTCAGGAGGCTATGGGATGGCGCAACATTACCGACACGACGGTAGCGCTCGGCGTTGGTGGCGACACTCTCTATCTGACAGCCATAGACTACCCGGCGCAAATCAAAAAAGGCAGGCACGGTGTTGCGATAGATGACAACTACTCGTCCCATTTTACATCACTACCCCGCGAGGCGTTCAACATAGTCATAGCCCACACTCCGAGCGTTTGGGACAACATTCTTGCGGCGTGCAATGCAGAACTAACCCTCTCGGGGCATGTCCACGCTATGCAGCTCAAATTCCCATTCGGCAAGCGAGGTTGGTCGCCCTCGGCACTCGTTTATAAGCATTGGAGTGGGCTCTATTGGAACGATAATTGCGCCCTACACATCACCGATGGTGTAGGTAGCAGTATGCCCATCCGAGTGGGTGTAAAGCCCGAAATTGTGGTCATAACTCTGAAAAAGGAGTAAATAATCTCCATTTTGAATTCTGAATTTTGAATTTTGAATTATCTTTGCACCATCTTACCATCTGGGGTTGACCGGTTTTGACAGCAGGACATGCAGGTAGGTAAGCACGCCGAGCTTTGTGTGGGGGCTCGTTAATCTCAACGCTCAAACAATTAAATGGCAATAATAGCTACGCACTCGCTGCTTAATTAACCGAGTTAATTGGCTTAATCCACGCGCCCAAGGCTGGTGTGAGGACGAGTACTCCGCCACAGCTACCCGCTTCTTGTAGCCGTGGCCTACGGAGTATCATCAATGAGAAGATAGCTCGCGGGGTGTTTCGACCGTAGGGCGAAAATTCAGAAACTGGGACTGTGATTTGGTTGCCACTCACCGGGTTGCAGTAGGAGGATTAAGCGGTGGCTAAGCGTGTAGAAAGCTTTCAGGCAGACTGTTTGGACGGGGGTTCGACTCCCCCCAGCTCCACAAAAAAAAAGAGAGAACTTCGGTTCTCTCTTTTTTTTTGTGGAGCTAACGCTCTCATATTTACATTCCCCCTAAATCCCCCTTTGATAAAGGGGGACTTGGTCAAAGATGAACACATCTTTGATAATTCAAATTGTTGGTCCTTTCCTCTTGTGGAGCATACGCTCAACCTTAACACTCACTACTACGCATTTTCAACAAATAGTATCAACAAAAACCGATCGCTTTTTCGGGGTGGAAATATGGGGGCTCTTCGCCAGAAGAGCAGAAAATAAGAATAGCACTCGCTCAAATTCATTTGAAAGCGAGTGCTATTTTTGTTTTCCACACTACTCGATTTGAGTAGCCACATATTTTCGTCACGCAAAGGCTACACTAAAAGTTTTTGGTGCAGCTTTTTACAAAAAGGTGCGAAAAAATAAGTGCGGGATGTTAGTCAATCTTCACGAGCTGGTAGGTGCGTGAGCCAAGGCCGATTTTCTCGGCGTGCTCGATGATATGCACACCGTGGCGCGAGTTGATGCGTTCGATAAGTGCCGCAGCGTCATCGCCCTCCTCCGAGGGGTAGTTGAAGACCAAATCCACGCACGCCTGGTCGAGGGCTACGGGGTCGAACGAGGCAAGAATACCCACATCGCCCATCTCGGGATCGGCGGGGTGTGCGCTACAATCGCAGTCCACCGAGAGGTTGTTCATCACATTGATATACACCATCCTACCCTCATAGAAGTCGTGAATGGACTGTGCCGCCGAAGCCATCGCTTCGAGGAAGTGATCCTGCTCGGTTTCGCCAATGCCTGCCCAGAGTTCCTCTTTGGTCTCCACCTTACCTGCCGAGTGAATATAAGCCTTACCGTTCGACGAGGCAACACCAATAGATTGGTTTTTCAGCACGCCACCAAAGCCACCCATTGTGTGACCTTTGAAGTGCGCAAGGTTAATCATCCAATCGTAGTTATTAATATGCTCGCCCACAATGTTGAATTTGAGGTGGGTGGTATCCTTAACGGGGATGCGAATCTCGCCAAACTCGTCCAAAATATCGCAAGGAGCGATAGCATAGAAACCGTGGTCCTTGATAGTCTGCCAATGTGCCTCGTTGGTGTAGCGAGGGCCCGGATATGCCACATTGCACTCCACAATGGTACCCTCCACTTTGTTTACGAGGTCTTTGATGAGGTCTGCACGGAGGAAGTTGTGACCACCAGGCTCGCCTGTGGAGATTTTCACAGCCACCTTACCCTCGAAATCAACACCCAAAGCCTCATAGACCTTCACCAAACCCTCGGGAGAGATGTCGGTGGTCATATATACCTTAGGAGCTGCGGGCTCCTGCGAGGTACACGACATTGCGAGCACTGCCGCCAATGCTACAAACAAAATCCTTTTCATACTCTTCATTGTTTAGTGTTGACTAATGTGCGTGGTTGTGGCCTGCGTGGTCGTGGTTGTGACCTGCGTGGCTGTGGTCGTGATTGTGGTCGTGGCCGTCGCAGCAAGCGTCTTGTTTGGTGTGCGCGCTCACACAAGCGCCACCACAAGGCTCCTCGCAAGCCTTAGGCTCCACGACATTTACATCAATCTTTTTAAGCTCTGCCACAATGGTCTCAGCATTTGTTTTGCGAACATCGAAAGTAACCTCAATGGTCTTGGTGGGGACATCCACAACACAATCTTTAACGCCTTTTTTGAAGGGGATAACATTGAGCACCTTCTTTGCGCAACTCTCGCAGTCGAGGTCGGTTACAAATTTTACGGTCTCGGTTTTTTTCTGTTTCTTCTCCTGTGCGGAGGCTGCGCTAACGCCCAATGTGAGTGCCAACACAAGAATTAAAAGTTTTTTCATAGTCTATATTTGGTTTTATTAGTTATTAGTCCGATTAGTAGAGGTTAAACCTTGCGCCGATATAGAATTTGCGTCCCATCAGAGGGCCCCACACAACCGACGAGTTGAAGTCGGGCGAGAAGGGTGCCTCAATACCCTTTATGGGGTCGTGCTGCATATAGTTGAGAATGTTCTCGCAGCCCACATAGATATCCCACTGACCTACACGGTGACTAACCTGACCGTAGAACATAGGATAGATGGGCGAATACTCTGCCGAGGCAACATTGCCATCAAGTGCTGGTAGCCTCATAGGACCATTGAGTTGAGCCGTAAAGTCAAACACCCAGCGGCGGAACTTGGTTGCATACTGCACATTCACAAGTCCCTTGAACGAGCCAACCAAGGGGCGCTCCACGAGCATCTGTTCACCACCGCGCTCCAATGTCACGCGCGAGTCGGTATAGCGGAATGTTGTGAAGATATCCAAGCCCTCGGCAGGAGTCCACTGCACATCGAGTTGGTAGTTGTTCGCAAACGAGGGCAGGTCGGTATTATAAAGATGGATGGTGCCATCGGCCCACTCTTGGTCGGCATATACCGAGTTGGTGAACTGGGTGCGGAAGAAATCAAGACTCACAGTAAGGTCGTTGTAACCCACAAGGCTCAGCGTATGGCTCAGACTACCACCAAAGGTTGCAGCCCTCTCCAAGTCCTTGCCGGCCTCAATATCGTTCACAATAGTACGGCCCGTTGCAAGCATCCAGATATTATCCGTAAAGGGCATAACTTTCCTTGCTCCCAAACCTGCCGAGGCACGCACCACGGTCTGGTCGGTGATGTTATAGCGGAGGTGCATACGGGGAGTGAGGATAAACTCACTCTTCACCCCACTCTCTTTGGGCGAGGTCATCACATCGCCCCTAACACCCGCAATAATCGAGAATTTATCCTTAATGGCGTAGGTATATTCGGCAAACAGACCGGGCTCCAACAACTCCACGCTATTCTGCATAGGCTCTGCCATCTGCACAACGCCCTCCTCAATACCGCGCATCCACATCGAAGCGCCCGCCACCATCGACGAACGGCCCGAGAAGTAGTGTTGGTATGAGAGGTTGCCCCACAGCGAGTTCTCCGCACCTTTGTAGGTATTAAGGCCAAAATAGGAGTCCATCGAGAAGTTGTCATAATCGGCAACAAACGCCACGCTCGAACGCTTCTCCTCCTGAGTCTCCTCGTCCCATACAGAAGCGCCAACGGGAAGTCCCATCTTCAAATATGCATTCAGTCCCCTATTCTTAATCTCCGAGCCATAAATCTGTTTCTCGGAGACCATTTGGTCGTATCTTTCGGGGGTGTATTCCATATCGCCACCCACACGATTCTCGTTCACATATCTCCAACCCCAACGAATCTGCGCACCCATAGGATTTTGATAGAGCCAGCGGTTGGCAATGTTGAACTGTCGCGCCATGGGCAAATCGCGGAAACCGTCTTCGTTGTGGTCCAAAGCCTGCGTATCACCCGAGTAGTGGAGCAATATGTTGGTAGTCAATCGTTTCTCCTTGTCGAAAGCAAAAGGCATTGCGATATTGACCTCGGGTTTGAGTTCGTTGTCGAAGTAGAGGTTGAGGAAGAATTTCTCCTCGTCGGTAGGCTTGCGATATTCGAGGTTAATCTGTCCCGTCATAGCCTCGTGACCAGCCGTAACCGACGCAATACCCTTGGATACCTGAATGGAGTTGAGCCACATACCGGGCGTATAGTTCAGACCATAGGGCGAGCCGATACCGCGCATAATAGGGCGGTTTTCGTCCAAAATCTGAGTATAGGTACCCGCCAAGCCGAGCATTTTAATCTGTCGCGAACCACTCACAGCGTCACTATAACCAACCGTTACGGCCGCCGAGTTCTCGAAGCTCTCGGCCAGGTTGCAGCACGCCATCTTACACAAGCCCGCAAAGCTGATATTCTCACCGGCCATAATACTGCTCTGGCGTATCTTATTATTCGAAATACCCTCAATTACAACCTCCTCAATACCAACACCGTCGGAGAGTACAAAATCGACCTCCTTGGCATCTTTGGCAACCTCCACAACGCTATCCACATAGCCGATGTAGGCCGCAACGAGGCGATTGTGGTCCTTGACGCGATAGAGTTCATAGGAGCCGTCCACATCCGTAGCCGTTCCAATAGTAGTACCCTCCCAAAAGATGCTAACGCCAATCAGAGCCTCGCCCTTGGCGTCACGCACCACGCCTTTGATGTTTTGTGCCGAGAGGGTGGCAATACCACCCAAGAGTGCCACAACAAAAACTAAAATTCTCTTCATATTTTTATCTACTAAATTAAAGGTTTTCCAAGCAATACTCCACCATCTTCTCCCTCACATTCACTCTGCCATAGGGCATCATCGAGTGGTTGTCGTCGGTGTAAATCATCATATCTATCTGTTTGCCAGCCTTCACAAATTCGTGTACCATAGCATAGGCATTCTGGATATGTACATTGTCGTCCGCAGTGCCGTGCATCAGCAGGAGCTTGCCTTTGAGATTTGCGGCATAGCCAATGGGTGAAGGCTCGTCGTAGCCCTCGGCATTATCCTGTGGCAGGCCATTAACCCTCTCGGTATAGACCGAGTCGTAGTAGCGCCACGAAGTAACGGGGGCTACCGAAATCGCCATTTTGAATGTATCGGCACCTTTGAGGATACAATTCAGGGCCATAAAGCCACCGTAGCTCCAACCATAAATACCAACCCTCTCGCCATCGACATAGGGCAGAGTCTTAACCCACTCGGCAAAGGCAATCTGGTCTTCGGTTTCGAGCCTACCCATAATGCCATAGGTGCTCTTCTTGAACTCCGCCGAGCGGAAGCCCGTACCTCGGGGATCGCAGTCCACAACGATGTAGCCGTGCTGCACAAGTGCATCCTCCCAATCAATAGTCCACCTATCCCTCACATCTTGCGATGCAGGACCGCTATACTGGGTGAGTAGCACGGGATACTTTTTGGTTGCATCAAAATCCGCAGGTTTTTTGATATAGGCGTTCAATGTGTCGCCGCGAGGTGTCACGAAGGTAAAGAACTCTTTTTGAGGCAGACCAATCTCGGCAATGTAGCGTTTGAGTTCGGTGTTGGCTTCGAGTGTGTCAATCAATTTACCGTTACCCTTGTGCAGCGTCACCGTGTTGGGCGTTGAAGCGTTGGAGAAGTAGGAGATGTAGTATTTACAACCCTCGCTAGGAACTATGCGATAGGTACCCTCGGTGGTCGAGAGGCGTTTTTTGCCCTTGCCGTTGAGGTTGATGGTGTAGAGTTCCCTGCGCAGTGGCGACCCCTCGGTCGAGAGGTACCAAATCTTCTTGTCGGTAGCACACACCACCTCCGTAACATTCCAATCGCCCGAAGTCACAGGCGTCAACTCGCCCTTCGAAAGCGAAGAGAGGTAGAGGTGGTTATAACCCTCACGCTCGCTCTGCACCAAAAAGCGCTCCGAGTCCGAGAGGAAAGTGATTGTACCATTCGAGATGCCGTCGATATATTTATCATTGCTCTCGGTATAGATAACCCTCTGATTGTCGCCCTCGCACAAAATCACATCGAGGTGGTTTTGCAGGCGGTTGATTTCGTAGTAGTAGAGCCTGCCGTCGGGAGTCCACGAGAAGAATGGGATATAGAGGTCGCCCTCTTTGCGATTAACCTTGCGGGCCACACCCTCGCGAATATCGAAGACATGGAGCGACACCTTAGAGTTCTTTTCGCCAGCCTTGGGATATTTATACTTAAAAAGTTCGGGATAGGGAGTACCCGTAAGGAATTTCATAAAACCAAACTCCTCAACCTCGCTCTCGTCGCTTTTGAGAAATGCTATCTTCTCGCCGTCGGGCGACCAGCAAAAGGCGTGGTCAATACCCCACTCCTCCTCATACACCCAATCGGGCATACCGTTGATGATGTGGTTCCAACTGCCATCCTCGGTAATTTGGTAGGTAAATTTCTGCTCCAAGTCATTGATGAAGATGTTGTTGTCCTTCACATAAGCCACCTTTTTGCCATTGGGCGAAAAGAGAGCATAGCGCACATCGCTACTCTCGTCCACATCCACCATTTCGCCACTCGCCCTATCGTAAACCACATATTTCGAGAAGTGGGAACGACGGTAGAGGGGGCGCGAGGAGATGCGCAAAAGGATTTTGCTCTCGTCGGGCGAGAAGGTATAGTCGGCAATCTCTCCCTCGAAGCCCTCAAACACAACCTCGCGTTTATCCCTATCGAGATACGACAAGCGGTAGATACCTTTTGCGTCAAGAATGGTGTAGTGTTCGCCATCGTTCATCGAGCGCAAACCCGCAACACTCTTCTGAGCAAACTTGCCCGATGCAATGTCGGCATAGGTAAATTTGGGCTGAGCCGACACCGCAAGGGCACCGCACAACAAGCACAAAGTCACAAGAAATCTCTTCATATTCATCTTTGAAATTTTCGGTTGCAAAATTATTTGGTCTTCAAAGGCTACACAATACCGCAATGAAGGTATTTTAGGGCCATTTCGCTACTTAATACTAATTATTTACACGCTTTGAGGCTCATATCGAGGCTCTTGATTTGGTGCGTGAGAGCGCCTACCGAGATGTAGTCCACACCCGCCTCGGCATAAGCCCTCATTGTTTCGAGCGTAATACCTCCCGACGACTCGGTGCTACACCTGCCCGCAACCTTCTCCACAGCCACTTTGGTCTGCTCGGGAGTGAAGTTGTCGAACATAATCCTATCTACACCGCCCGCCTCAAAAACAAGGTCGATATCCGACAGCGAGCGCACCTCGCACTCCACGGGGATATCTTTGCCATTTTCGGCCAAATACTTCCTCACTGCTTTAATGGCAGGAACAATACCGCCCGCAAAGTCGATGTGGTTGTCTTTCAGAAGCACCATATCGAACAGACCGATGCGATGGTTTTCGCCACCACCAATCTTCACAGCCATCTTATCGAGCACCCTCATACCGGGGGTTGTCTTGCGCGTATCAAGCACTTTGCACTTGGTACCCTCCAAAACCTTTGCATAGACAGCCGTTTGGGTTGCCACACCACTCATACGCTGCATAATATTCAGCACAATACGCTCCGCCTGCAACAAGGTCTGAATTCGTCCCTCAACATAGAAAGCAACATCTCCAACCTTCACCCTCTCGCCATCGGCTTTGAGAATCTCGATTTCGATCGTGGGGTCCAACCTGCGGAAGACCTCAACAGCAACCTCAACACCAGCCAAAATACCCTCCTGTTTGATAAGGAGTTTCATTCGGCCTCGTTCGTCGGCAGGGATTGTCGAGAGAGAGGTGTGATCGCCATCGCCAATATCCTCGCGAATGGCAAGCTCAATGAGTTCTTCTACAAAGGGTGTGTATTCTGCTTTCATGTCACAAATGTTTTATTTTTATATTCAATTTTTCCATCTTATATCAAAGATATAAGAGTCTTCTTTACAAATTACAAAAGTAGTAATTATTTTTGATTTTTTGTATATTCGCACTGCTTTATGAAATTTTATTCCCAAACATAACTTTTCCTATGGCAAAACCACAACTCACCCAAATACTCGATTCGCTATCTTTTGGGGATAGCCTACTCAGAACGCTCAAAGGAGTTGAGCCGTTGAGTTCTCCGTATGGACGACTGATTTTCTCCGCCGGGCGCGAGAGTCTTGTGCTCAAAGTTCTCTACAATGGAGAGCCATACGCACTAAAATGTTACCTGCGCCATCAACCCTTCCGAAGAGAGCGACACGACTATCTGCACAGCTCCACTTCGGGGGATATAATCGTGCACCCTCAGTTCTTCGAGAACGAATTGTATATCGATGACTCACAGGTAGATGTAGCACTCTACAAGTGGGTGGATGGTCGCTCACTCAGTTGGATGATGCGCAAAGCTGTGCACGACGAGGATTGCAACCTTTTCGGGCGACTTCTCGACAACTTTTTGCGCCTTGCCACCTCGCTTTTGGAGGGCGAGTGGAGGCACGGCGACCTCAAACCCGAAAACATCATTGTTCGACCAAGCGGAGAGATGATTTTGGTCGATTGCGACGCACTCTATGCGCCCTCTCTACCACCCTCGGCCGAGGGCGGCACCCCGCTTTGGGTACACCCTGCACGCAAGGGGTGCTATGATAGTCATATAGATGATTATGCCATTGCCATAATCGTCGTTTCACTCGCGGCAGTTAAGGGAGATCTCTCGCTATGTAAGAGCGAGAGTGCGGTAGCATTGCCACCGCAGCAAAATCGCGAGGCCATCAACCAAATCCTCGCCAACGACAAATGGTTACTATTTCTCCACGAAGCCATCTACGCCCCAACTCACAAAATCGAAAACCTCAACAACATACTGAAATGTATAGCGCACAAATAACTCGACAACACAAAGCCGCCTTTGTGATACTTCTCGACCGTTCGGGCTCAATGGCCGAAAAGGTCACTTTCGAGGGGCGAAGAACAACCAAGGCCGAAGCCCTTGCCGAGGTCGTAAATGCTCTAATTGAGGAGATTATATGTCGCAGTCATCGCGAGCGTTATGTTGGCGACTATTTCGACATTGCAATCATTGGCTACTCTGGCGAGCGTGCCGAGAATCTTCTGGGAAAAGGATTCCGCTCCATTGTGGATGTAAACTCAATGAATGTTCCGATATTCTACAAGCCCATTTGTCGCACTTTGCCTTCGGGCGAAAAGCTGCATTCGGTGGTCGAAAGGCATCGTTGGATTGAGCCCAAAGCCGAGGGGCTCACACCAATGGGTGATGCGCTGCGTATGGCTCGCCGTATGGTTCGCTCGTGGTGCAAGAAACATCCCGATAGTTTCCCGCCCATAGTAATCAACATCACCGATGGCGAGGCCACAGACTCCTCGCACGAGGAGATTTGCGCCCTTGCGGAGTCCATAAGGGCGTGCGCAACAAACGACGGAGGAGCGCTACTTATGAACATCCACATTGCCGAGGGCGACCACACAACAGCCCCCTCGCTGACATTCCCCTGCGAAAGTGACCGCCTGCCCACCAATCGTCACTCGCAACTACTCTACGACATTTCGAGCACCCTACCCGAGTTCTACAACACAATGCTCTCGGGCGACAATTCAATACCCCACAGGGCCGTATGTTACAATGCATCGCTCAGCGAACTTGTTGGACTGCTCGCCATTGGCACGCTCAGTATGGAGCAAATGATTTAAGACTATGCAGACACCGACCATAACTGCGATTTTGGAGGCCCTTGCCCACCCCGCACAGCAGTCGCCACTGCTGGCTCGCTCATTTCACCCTC
Organism: Tidjanibacter sp.; assembly: GCA_045659085.1. GTDB lineage: Bacteria > Bacteroidota > Bacteroidia > Bacteroidales > Rikenellaceae > Tidjanibacter. The sequence goes on along the minus strand of JAZOWE010000020.1, from coordinate 24,752 downwards.
TGCCACACTCCGCAAGCAACTACCGCATAAAACATCGGGCTCTCTACTTTCCGATGAGTGACGGTCGTGGCGAGTGGCGGCTCATTGTGCCCCTGAGTGGGGCGTTTGAGGTGACCGAGGAGCAACTCCGCAAACGAGTGGAGCAGTGCAATTCGTCGCAGCTCTTTGCCCACTCTCGCTACATACCCAAAGCACTCACACTCTTCGATGCACAAGGCAACCCATTCACACTCCCTGCGCTATTGCAGCAGGCTCCGCTTGCCATTGATGATTTCATACGCCGCAACTGCTCCTCGAAGCACCGCGCAAATCTTCGTCGCGCATTGGAGAGTCTTGCTCTCGGAGCAGAAGAGTTGCTCGCGGAGGGTGTTTTGCACGGCTCACTCTCGCGCAAGAGGGTATGCTTCGACCTCGACAACCGACTAAAAATTACAGACTTTCCTCTTTCGGGCGGTACGATAAACGATACGGCACAATTGGCCGAGGCTGCAATTTTACTCTTTGTGGCGGGTTGTCAGGTGGGAGCCTACCGAGCCATTGCAACACAAAGTTCCACACCACACGAGCACACCCGTCGTCTGAGATGCATACTCTCGGCCGCCCAATACCACTCGGTTGGCTCACTCGTAAGACTCACAGAGCACATCGCCCAAAATGCACCCTCGGAGAGTATTGTGGAGGCTATCAAGGCGGTTGCGGCCGAGCCTTTCAGGCCAATGCCATTGTTGGAGTCGTTGCTTGGTGGCGAAGAGATTGCTCCGCACAACATACCGTGCCACCACACAGACAACACTGTCGTAGTCGATTGGAGTTTGTGCGACGAGGTACTACCTGCCGGAGAGGCAATGGTGCGCTATCGTCGGGGCGAACTTTGGGGATACGCCCGCGAAAACGGCGAGCGTTTGTCCATAGAGCGCACTCTGCTCTATGCCGAAGAGTTCCGCAGTGGCAGAGCGGTGGTCAAAACGGCACGCGGATATGGACTGATGAACACAGAGGGGCGAATGGTTATGAATGATGTGTGGGACACTCTCGAATGGCATTGCACGGAGGGTATAGTAACAGCTTCCGACAGCGCGGGCAAGTGGCATATCTACAACCCACAAGGAGGGCAACTCTCCACCGCACACGCCGATTGGATGGGCTCTGTGGCTGAGGGTTTTGTGGTGGCTCGGAGCGGTAATAAGTTTGGATATTTCTCCACCAAAGGCACAAAAGTAACCGACTTTATGTACGACGAGGCTTTTAGTTTTCACAATGGAGTGGCTCTCGTTGCCAAAGAGGGCAAGCGCTACCACATAGACACCTCCTTCCGTCGCATCGCCTCGGACATCGAAAAGGTTATCCTCGAAGTAAGAGGACAGCGTCACGACCTGAAAAGCGACAGGAAATGATGAATTTCAAGGCTTACAAAAAAAGGTGGCATCCTCGTTTACTACCAAGTAAACTGCGGAGCCACCTTTTTTGCGTAATGCAGAAATGCGCTTTTATTGTTACTTTTATCGAATTCTATCGAGCGAGCGTACAAGTCGTTCGTCTTTCAATATGCCCCTAATTGCCATCCACACCAAAACGAGGCATACAAGGGGGAAGAATGTGGCGGTTTTGATGCTTGTCATTGCAATCTCGCCCATAGCCTCGACATTGTTCGTAAAGCCTATGGAGTACCACAACGAGAAAATCTGGGCACCTACAAGCAGCACAATCTCGGCACACAGCAAGCGCACCTGCAACATCCTCTTCTTAAAGAGCCACACCACCACAAAAGCAAGCAGTGCACACAATGCAAACAGCACTCCTATCCACCAAAAATCGAAAGCCACAAATTCGCCCTCAACACCGTCTGCCATATAGGTCGCCATGGGCGTAAAGCAAAGGGTTGTCATAAGAGCCGTAACAATCAACAAATAGAGGGTTTGTATTCTTTGCAACATAGTATTATTCTCCTTTTTTAGTTATACTCTATCCTTAACATCTATCTCTTCGTCAATGAAATAGTGATTTCTCTCGGGGGCATTACGGTTGATGAGTTCGCCCAAGAAACCCGCCAAAAAGAGTATCACGCCCAACAAAATAGCCACCAAACTAAGGTAGAAAAGCGGCTGATTGGTAAGCGGATTACCCACCGTAAATTTCTGAACAATTATCCACACCACGGAGATGAAACCTACCAAGAACATAAGTGTTCCCGCACCTCCGAAGAAATACATTGGCGAACGGCCATATTTCGACACAAACATAACGGTGACGAGGTCAAGATAACCCTTCAAAAGCCTCTCCCAGCCATATTTCGACACGCCAAATTTACGGGGATAGTGTGTTACCACCCTCTCGCCAATGCGCCCAAAGCCGGCCTTTTTTGCCAAAATGGGGATGTAGCGGTGCATCTCGCCATAGACCTCAATACTCTTAACAACCTTCCGGCGGTAGGCTTTAAGTCCGCAGTTAAAGTCGTGCAGACGGATACCCGAAGCCCAGCGGCAAGTGGCATTGAAAAATTTACTCGGCAGGGTTTTGGCTTTGGGATCGTGGCGCGTGCGTTTCCAACCCGACACCATATCGTACCCCTCCTCCACAATCATCTTGTAGAGAGCCGGTATCTCGTCGGGCGAGTCCTGCAAGTCGGCATCCATAGTTATTACCACATTGCCCACCGCACGCTCGAAACCACAATAGAGCGCAGCGCTCTTGCCATAGTTGGTGCGGAAGCGGACACCCCTTATTCGTTGGTCTTTCTGCGAGAGTTGTTCAATAATGCTCCACGAAGAGTCACTACTTCCGTCATCCACAAAAATAACCTCATAGGAGTAACCATTTGCCTCCATAACGCGCTCAATCCAGCCATAGAGCTCGCCAAGCGACTCCTCTTCGTTGAGCAGAGGTATTACAACACTTATATCCATATCTTATTCAGCATCCTCAATTTTATTCTCCTCGGGAGCAAAGATGTCGGGCTGACGGCGGTTGGGAATAGCAAGAAGCAAACCCAAAACAAGTCCATACAAGGCGTTGCTGATAACCGACGAAATGGTCAGCATCAGAGGGTTGGTTACCGACGCACGCATCAGGTCGTAGGTCTGCTCGAAGTTCTCGGCAGGTATCAGATCCTGATACTGGGCCATAGCCGCATCAACCGATGCAAGGATCTCTTCTTTGATGAAGAAATTTGCCATAACTGCCGAATAGACACCACTCAGCACCCCCACAAAGAGCATCATCGCAACAACAAAACCCACACCCCTGCCATAGGAAAAGCCTTCGGCACGAGAGTGCATCCTTGCAAAGCGACGCAAATAGCCCGCCAAAAGAAGAATGGTGATAATGGTCGATGCATAGCCGAGTATCTCAACAAGTGTTGCCCTCTCGCCGGCCGTCTGTGTGAGGAGTGAAAATGCAACGGTTATCAGGCCTATCAAAGTACCGCCTTTGAGTGCCTCGGTCCAAAAATCTCTTTTTGTAATACTCATATTTTATCTGTGTTTTTTCGGTATATAGGTTTATGCTAATTTTGAATTTTGAATTTTGAATTATACTAATTCTCCTCCGCCCTCGCGCACAATCTCGGGCTCGTCGCCCGTCAAATCCACAAGCGTTGTGGGCACAAGCAGGCCATATCCACCGTCTATCACCAAATCGACCTCTTGGTCGTATCGCTCGGCAATGAGTTCAGGGTCGGTGGTGTACTCCACCACCTCGTCGTCATCTTTGACCGATGCGGTTGCCAGCGGAAAACCCAAACGCTCCACAAGTGCAAGAGGTATTTGATTGTCGGGAATTCTCACACCAACGGTTTTGCGCCCCGAGAGTGCTTTGTCGGGCACTTTGTTCGAGGGCTCCAAGATGAATGTAAAGGCTCCGGGGGTGTTGCGTTTGAGGGTTTTGAATTGCGCATTGTCAATGCGTGCAAACTTATCGACCATCGAGATATCGGAGCAGACAATTGTGAGGAGCTTTTCGTCCCTGCCACTAAGCGAGCGCAACTTTTCAACAGCCTTTGCACTGCGCAATAGGGCTCCAAAAGCGTAAACTCCGTCGGTGGGATAGATTATCACGCCGTCGTTTTCGAGCACCTTCACAACTTTTTCAATCTCACGCTCCGAAGGGTTCTGAGGATAGATTTTGACAAGTTTTGCCATAGGATTTTCATTTTAGTACATCTTGGGTTTACCCTTTTTTTATTAGTGCAGACCTCGCGGTCTGCACTAATAAAAAAAGGGTAAGCTACTTATATCGCACCGCTACAACCACCTACCCTTGCTCTCTTCCAAGCCTGGGGGATTCAGCAGGAGCTGGTCGTATAAGACTTACCCGAGGTGCAAATGTACAATTTTTTCTTATTTTTGCAAAAAATTTGAGAAATTATGCAAAAGAAAGCTCGTCGCCCACGCTGGGCCATAAGGTTGATTATTGTTGTTGGAGTGGTGTTTTGTGGCATTTTGTGGGGTGCCACCAAGCCTTGCACAACAGCCCCCACAGAGATTGTAATACCCACAGGCTCAACATATTCAGCCGTATTGGACACACTCTCTTCGGCAGGAGTTGAGAGGTTGGGGGTGATTAATGTTGTGGGTAGGCTCAAAAAACTCGACCGCAATCCCAAGGCGGGACACTATGTATTGCCCCAGGGGGCCACGCCTATGGGAATTGTAAATATGTTGCGCAGCGGAGCACAAAAGCCCGTAAAACTTACCTTTAATAATATACGCACATTGGAGGATTTGTCGGGCCGTATTGCCGAGCAGATTGAGGCGGATAGTTTGACACTTATCAGACACCTTACATCGCCCTCGACGGCAGCAAAATATGGCATTGACAAGGAGGAGGTCATTGGCCTGTTTGTACCCAACACATATGAGGTGTGGTGGAATATCTCGCCCGAGGCCCTCACAGACCGTATGGCAAAGGAGTGGGATAAGTTCTGGAACAAGGAGCGCACCGCAAAACTTGCACGCACACGACTCTCCAAAATGGAGGCTGTAACCCTTGCCTCGATTGTCTATGAGGAGACCAAGAGTGTTGGCGAGATGCCAAAGATTGCGGGTGTCTATATCAATCGTCTGCGCCGAGGTATGCCATTGCAGGCGTGCCCTACGGCCAAGTATGCAGTTGGGGACTTTACCATCAAGCGCGTTTTGCACAAACACACCCAAGTGCGCTCGCCCTACAATACATATATTAATAGAGGTCTTACCCCCGGGCCCATCTGCACCCCCTCGATTGCGGCCATAGATGCAGTGCTCAACTACACCGACCACAAATACATCTACTTCTGCGCCAAGGAGGACTTCTCGGGCACACACTACTTCTCCTCCACCCTTGCCGAGCACAACCGCTACGCTGCACGCTACACTAAGGCGTTGAGCAAAGCGGGAATAAGATAGGAGCGAGTGCGAAATTTGAAAACAAAGTATTACCTTTGTGGAAAGAGCAACCAACTATTATGGATAAACAAGGTTTGATATACCGCCCCAAAATCACCATTGCCGGCCCTTGCAGTGCCGAAAGCAGAGAGCAACTTCTCTCCACCGCTCGGAGCCTTGCCGCTATGGGTAGGGTTGATATTTTGCGTGTAGGGGTTTGGAAACCTCGCACAAGTCCCAACTCGTTTGAAGGTGCTGGCGATGTGGCATTGGAGTGGCTCGGCGAGGCAAAACGGATTACGGGACTCCCCATAGCCACCGAGGTTGCCAATGCGCACCACGCCAAAAAAGCATTGGAGGCAGGTGTCGATGTGGTGTGGATTGGAGCACGCACCACCAACAATCCATTTAGCGTTCAGGAGATTGCCGAGGCACTCGGAGGTAGCAGTGTGGAGGTACTTGTGAAGAATCCCACGAGTGCCGATGTGGAGCTGTGGGTGGGTGCAGTTGAACGCTTGGAGAAGTGTGGCGTAAAGAACATCGGCCTTATCCACAGGGGCTTTTCGGGCTACAACTCCGTTGGAGGTTATCGCAATGCTCCTTTGTGGGGGTTGGCTCTCGAAATGAGGCGCCGTATGCCTCAGATGCCTATGATTTGCGACCCCTCGCATATTTGTGGCAACCGCTCGGGACTGCTCAGCGTGGCTCAGCAGGCTGCCGACCTCGACTATTCGGGAGTGATGATTGAGTGTCATCCCGCGCCCGAGGAGGCTCTGAGCGATGCAGAACAACAGATTACCCCCGAAGAACTCGCCGCTCTCCTTGCACAAATTGTTTGGAAAAGCAACTCCTCCGACTCGGCACTCTGCAAGAGCGAACTCGAAAGGCTGAGGGGTACGATCGACCGTCTCGACGACGAGATTTTCGCACTTATTGCACGCCGTATGGAGATTTCCGACCAAATTGGAGAGCTCAAACGCAACAATAACCTCACGATTTTGCAGTCGGGGCGTTGGCAGGAAGTTGTAAAAAAAGTCACCACAAAAGCCTCGGAGCTCGGACTCGGCAGGGAGTTTACAACAAGGATACTCGATGCAATACATTTGGAAAGCATTGAGCGTCAGAAAGAAAAATAGACACACAACATTCTCTCTTTGTTGGCAATGAATATCTGCCTTAGCATATCCTCCCCAAAGCCCCAAAGGTGGCGCGCACTCTTGCAGAGCGAGCCACTTGTGGAGTTGCGTTGCGACCTTATGGGCATCTCGGCTGCGGAGTTGGCGGAGATTATCCCCCAAGCAAAGAGAGTCATCGTCACCTGTCACAAGGGCGACAACGACCACATTGAGAGTATCTATCGCACAGCCATCTCGGCCGGTGCGTGGGCTGTGGATATAGCCCTTACAATGCCGGCCGAATTACGCCAACATCTCACAGAGGAGGCCCAAAGAGCGGGAGTGAAAGTTATCATTTCACACCACTACTCCACCACTCCCTCCATTGAGGAACTCGTAACAAAAGCCAACGAGGCCTTTGTGCAAGGGTGCGACATTGCAAAAATCATAACTACCGCCTCAACAACTGCCGAGGCACTCGTTCCGCTCGGTTTATACGACCATTGCCCAAAAGGAGCCATAATAGCCTTTGCAATGGGCTCTGCGGGGGTTTTCTCGCGCAGACTATCGCTCCTGATGGGTGCACCTCTCACCTATGCAGCCCCCTCCGACAAGGAGCGTACAGCCGTAGGGCAACCCACCACAGAGTGGCTACGCAGGAGTTTCGAGGGCTCCCATCTATTGAGTTCAACCATCCCTCCACTCTCCGTCGCTCCCCCTTCGTCCAAGAGCGAGGCACAAAGAGCGATAATTTTGGCCACCCTATGCAAGGGCACCACAACAATAGAGAACTACACACCCTGCGGAGATACACTCGCTGCCGAGGAGGTTGCAAAGGCCTTGGGGGCAAAAATAACGCACCCCTCATTAGACACACTCCGAATTGAGGGCGTGGGAACAGATGGTGTGCGCACTGTATTACAACACCCCACACCTCTCCCCATTGGCGAGTCGGCACTGCTGGCAAGGCTCACAATGCCACTTTTGGCACTATTGTGCGACAAAGCGCCCGCAACACTGCAAGGCAGCGGAACGCTCTGTGGACGCGATTTTGGTAGCGATATTGCAACACTGACCACCTACGGTGCACACTGCTCCTCGGCAGAGGGCAAGATGCCCATAACCATACTCTCGCCCCTCAAACCCACCTCTACGATAGCCATTGACGGCAGTAGCTCGTCGCAGAGCGTTTCGGGCTGGATGGTGGCGCTCGGAGCTGTTGGAGGGAGCCACACTATTGAGGTAACAAATGCTACGAGTCGCCCATATATCGCCCTTACTGCCAATATGATGGAGCACTTTGGAGCGAGTGTGGAGATGGTAAATTGTGCAGGTAAACTCACAATAAAAATCTCTTCGGGTGGATACACACCGACCTCTCTCGCACTTTCGGCCGATTGGTCGGGGGCGGCATACTTTGCGGTGGCTTATGCCATAGCACAGAGCGGAAGGGCGGTAGCAGAGCGCTACACCCTGCAAGCCACCATAGGCACCTCACAGGCCGACGAGGCGATTTTGGACATACTACGCTCGGTGGGTGCGAAGATGGAGTGTTCGGCACACGAAGTGGTCTTTATGCCCTCCGATAGGCTCAGGGCTTTCCGTTACGACGCCTCCGACACGCCCGACCTCATACCCACTCTTGCCATATTGGCGCTCTTCTGCGAGGGTATTTCGCGCATAGGCGGAGTGCATCGCCTTACAAACAAAGAGAGCAACCGCACCGAGGCTATCGTCGAAAACCTCTTGGCTTTGGGTGCAAGGGTGGCTATTGAGAATGATGAATTTGTGATAGAGGGAGTAGCCACGCTACACCCCGCCCCGCTGAGGAGCCACAACGACCACCGCATAGTTATGGCTATGGCTATTGTTTCGCTCTTTATGGAGCACGCGCCAACTATTGACTGCGTGGCGTGCGTAGCCAAATCCTACCCCCTCTTTTTTGAACAACTAAAAGGATAAAAAGATACAACACAATGAACACTTTTGGACACAATTTCCGAATTTCGCTCTTTGGCGAGTCGCACGGCAACGCTGTGGGAGTCGTTATGGATGGCATACCTGCCGGCATACCTCTCTCGGAGAGCGACTTTAAGGAGGATTTGGCAAGGCGCAGGGGTGGCACACTTGGCACAACCACTCGTGTGGAGGCCGACACGCCCGAGATACTGAGCGGCCTTTATCGCGGTCATACAACGGGAGCCCCTATGGCTATCATCTTCCGCAACAACTGCCAGCAGTCGGACGATTACAGCTCGCTTATTACCACTCCACGCCCCGGACACGCCGATTGGGTGGCAGCACAGAAGTTTGGCGGTTGGAACGATCCCCGCGGAGGTGGTCACTTCTCGGGCCGTCTGACGGTGGCACTCGTGGCTGCGGGTGTTGTAGCCAAGAAGATTGTAAACGCCCCCATCAAGGCGCAGATTGTTGAGATTGGTGGCAAGAGCGACAGCCAAAAGTGGAGCGAGATGTTGCAAGAGGCGGTAAGCAATGGCGACTCGCTCGGAGGCATCATAGAGTGTCGCGCAGAGGGCGTGGAGGTTGGTCTTGGCGAGCCATTCTTCGACTCGTTGGAGAGCACCATTGCTCATTTGCTCTTTGCCATACCTGCCGTTCGCGGTGTGGAGTTTGGCGACGGTTTTGGCGCGGCGCGTATGCGTGGCTCGGAGCACAACGACCCCATAGTAGCACCCGATGGTACAACCACTCGCAACGGGGCCGGAGGTATCAATGGTGGCATATCCAACGGCAACCCCATTGTGGTGCGTGTGGCTGTGAAGCCCACATCGAGTATCGCCCGCGAGCAGCAGACCATAAACCTCGCAACAGGAAGGATTGAGCCACTCTGCATTGGTGGTCGTCACGACGGTTGCATAGCCTTGCGTGCAGCGGTGGTTGTGGAGGCCACAGTAGCAATAGCACTTGCGGATGCAAAGTTGAGCAGATAGGTAGGAGTTATCATCCAAAACATAATAGAGGGGAGGTTTCATCGGAAACCTCCCCTCTATGATTTACAGCACTTGGCCTACACTATTTGGGCAAGTGTGGCTGAGCATCCTCAACGGGTTTGTACATCAGATTGGTCTCGTGATAAATGCCTTTATCATCCCTCCAAGCAACATATACAGCACTGCGAGTCTCCTCGTTGGAGCAGTACATCGAGTCTGCATTGAATACGCCATCCTCAGTAAACTCCCTGCTGAACATAAAGTTACCAGCAATCATACCTGCATCGGGCGAGAACAACAATTGATAAGGTGTACGACCATTGGTATACTCCTCACCTGCAACGCAAACCCAAGCAGCATCGGTTTCGGCAACCAAGTCTACATTGAAGTTAACCCAATACTTAACGGAACCGTCACCCAAAGTCTCGGATGTTACATTCTTGAACGATACATTGGGCATACCATACTCATAACCAGCATCGTTTTTGTAAAGTACCTGATACTGCGACTCGGTAGATGTGTACTCCACATAGGCTGCGTGCGACGAATTGCCATCGGCATCCGTAGCCACAACAAGAATTCGAGCCATAATGCCGGGAACAACTCCACGGGTAATCACAATCTTGCCATCCACAAGATTCTCGGGCTGAACGAACTTAGGACCATAATACTCATTGGGTACACTTGCAACATATACCTCGGCCTTCTCAATAGAGCCACCATAGGTAATAGACCACTCCGAGCCACCAGACGAAATATATGCATACCTGTAATACGCAACCTCGCCACCCTTGGTAGTTACGGGAACATAAACAGTCTTACCATCGCTACTGTGCGAAACCTCGCCAATAGTTACCTCAATATCGTTGAAAGGATATACACCCGAATACACCTCCTCAACAACCAATGCACCATAGTTACCACTCTTGTCGAGAGAAAGAGCCGCAATATAGAGTTTCTCGCCCTGAGCCAAACCTGTTTTCTTTGCCACAAAGTTTGCTTCGGTACTCTGGTCGCCATTGGTAATCAAGTCATTTTTGATAACTTTCTCGCGGCCACCAATCTCTTCATACTCTGCTGCTTTGTAGTAGGTCCAGAAAGTCACATAAGCATCCTCAGCACTAACATTAACACTCACCGATTCGTGAGTCTGCTCTGCAAGAGTAAATTTGGGAGTAACTTTTCCGTTCTCGCCTGCTGCGGCAGTCTTGAATGCATAGAGATATACATCCGAATAGCTATAATCTGCAAGAGCTTTACCTTCAACAATGGGAAGAATTGCCACATCGTAGGTTACACCAGGCATAGCCATAAAGTTCACTGCATAGGGGTCGTTGGCAAAAGTAAAGAGCGAACCCTCGAACGAAGTCTCATAGTACTCGCCCTCCCAGCCGAACAAAGGAGCCTCGGGCAACATTGGGTTGGGATTCTGCCACTCGTCAAACGAAGACTTCCACGCACCCTCGGTACCGAGGTGAATCATATACTTCTCAACACCTTTAATAACGGCCTTAACCTGAATGTCATTGAAAGTTGCGGAGGTTACATCCATATAAACAATACTGTCACCAGCAAATACATAGAGCACACCCTCGTAAACTTTATTCGAGGTCTCAACACTAATTTCTACCTTACCGGCAGTCTCGGCAGCGCCCTCATCTATGCTTGCCTGAGCAGGAGCTGTAATTTCGAGGCCCGCTGCACTTGCAACCACCGTCCAGCCCTCGGGAGCATTGATAGTTGCACCCTCAACGGTCTGTTTCGAAGATACACCAATAGTTTTAGACTCGCCTGCTGCGAAGAATACATCATTGCCCTCCAACTGGAATACGAGCGTTTCAACACCGCCGGGAGTGGGCTCCTCTACGGGCTCGCACGACACTGCCAAAGTAGCAGCACCTGCCAACACCACAAGAGCAAAAGTTTTCAAATTGCGAAAAATAGTTTTCATTGTTTAAGTTTTATTGTAAAAAAAAGTAAATAGTCAATCTAAGCCTCTTCCTACTCGGTGAGAAGATAATCTACCGAAGAGTTTGCAGCGCAGATGTTGGCGTTGTCGATAATCTTTGTCTCGGCATTGTGAGCAAACACAACAACTTTGTAATCGCTGGTCTTGAACTCAACGCCCTCCACAGGGTTAACCTTCAACTCCCAAGTTTTAGTGCACTCCTCGTCGGCTTTAAGAGTAACTTTCGATGTCTCCGACAGTTCAAAGAAGTTCTCCGACACGGCATAAATAACATCGTTATACACCTCCTCAAAACCACCTTTCTGGGGTTGATTGTCTGCCAACACTGCATAGGCGAGGTCGTAGGTGCCACCATTCTGCGATTTAATCGAGGCCTCAATCTTCACATTACCCTCGTTGTCAATCTCTGCCTTCGAGATTTTAATACCGCAAGTCGCGGGAGTTTCAACGAGCAGTTTCTCAATGATAGGGTTAATTTGAGCCTCTGCACGGTTACCACTACCTTGTGCCAAATCATACACGGCATAGGGATAGCCGAGAAAACTAAATCTCGTCAAAAACTCCGAGCCCAAATCGCCATTATCGCCCCAAGCCACAGCATAGGGATCCTTTGTTGTTCTTTGGCTGCCGTGTGCTGCCAAAAGAATAATGTTGTCGCCAAAAATACCCTCACACAAGCCGTGCAAAGCTTTGGTCATCGAGGGGCAGTTCACACACCAAGTACCGGTACATTGGAACACGCACACCTTGTGCTGATACTTCTCGTAGAGTTTTCTATTCTGAGCCGTAATGGTCACTTTGTTTTGGGTAGTTGCACCCTTAACCTTTGCGTAGAAGGTAAAAGTACCATTGCGATACGACGAGAATGTGCGCTCACCCTTATAGGTGGTGCCAGTAGTCTCCTCAAAGAGGAAGATTTTCTTAGCCATACTCTTGTCGGCGGTAATATCCACACCATTTTGGTCGGTAACGGTAAATGTGACTTTGTCTACTCCGTCGGCCTCAATCGTCTGCCTATCTGCCGTGATGGTATAAACAGCACCATCGTCTTCGGTTTCGCTCTCCTCACAACCCACCATCGAGAATGTGGCTACCATTGCAAAGGCTGCCAATAAAAATCTGCTAAATTTCATAATCTTGGTCTATTAGTTAGTTTGGTTAACTTTGATTACTGCAATTTTTTAATCTCCTCAAAGAGTTCATACTCGCCACCGGGAGTATAGCCTGTGTGCGAATAGACAATCTTGCCATCCTTGTCCACAACATAGACCTGAGGAGTGAACTGAACATTCATAGCCCTCTTGAAGTCGCCATTCTTGTCGTAGACCAAGGTGTAGTCGCTCCAACCGTGGCCCTCGGCAAGCGAGCGAGCCTGTGCGGTGAAACGAGCATCGTCGGTCGAAACGGCAACAACGCGGAAGTTGGCCTCCTCAATCCAATCGGGATAGAGGTCTGCGATAGCGTCCAACTCGCGAATACAGGGTTTGCAGGTTACCGCCCAAAAGGAGATAATCATAGGAGTCTTGCCATCGACAAGTTCGGAGGTATTAAAAACCTTACCTTTACCATCCTCAACCTTAACGGAAGGAATCTGAGCCATAGCAACCGAAGTTACAAGCAGCGCAAGGGCTGCAAAAATCATCTTTTTCATAGTTTTTTGTTAGTTATAATTGTAATTTAGTTTCTCGTCTTTGTTCGGCATCCAAGCAGACACCTCCACAACATTGCACAAAAATAGTAATTTTTTCTCTTCCCCCAATAGCTACACCATAATAATTATAACAAAAAAGCGCACAATAACCACCAAATGTTCTATTTTACCACAAACCATTTTCAATTAGTCTACATCTCAAAAAAAGGCGTCTTGACAAGACAAAAAATGTGTCAAAAGAAGGCGGCGTGTGGTGAGATTTCGAAAAATTATTTGTATATTGCCCCCGATTTATGTGTCATAAGCAAATTAACTGACAACTACAAACAAAAAATTATAACTAACCAATTATTAAACAACTATTTATGAAAAACATTTTCAAACTGGCAACACTTCTTTTTTCGCTTGCCACTCTGAGTTTTGTTGGTTGTGTAGACCCTATAGAAGAGGGTTTCGTTGGTACCGATGAGCTCTCAGCCAAAGTTGAGACCACCGCTGCTTCGACCGCAACACTCACTGTTAACACTGTGGGTTTGAGCCGTATCGCTTGGCTTGCTCAGAGAACCGACGATGGTTCGTCGAACAAAGCACCTATGCCCATTCTTATCTTCAAGAATGGTTCGCAGATGAATGTGTCGGACGGCAAACACACTGTTACCGTTAAGAACCTTACCCCCAACGCAACCTACACCGTATACATTGTTGGTGAGATTGCAAGTTCGGGCGATGTAATGGATGAAGCTATTGCAGTTACAGACATTCAGACTGTTGATTTTGCAGATGACTTCAAAGTTCGCGACATCGACTATCGTGGCTTTACTATTGATGTAAAAGTTCCCGAGAGCGTCAAAGAGGAAGACCATATGATTAAATGGGCCGCTTCCGACCTGTTCCTTTACAACAAGAACCGCTACAATGCAAAAGGTATGATGCCCGATGCAGAGCTTTTGGTGCTTAACGACAACGTATATGGTCAGTTCTTCTTCAACGAGAGCACCACTCTTGTTCTTAACGAAGCAGAGTCGTTCTCCAAGAACCCCGATGGTACTCCCAACTACGAAGGTGGCACCTATTTGTATGAGACTATCGTTCCCGGTCAGCCCGAGGTGGTTATTATGGGTGAGCACAATTTCAGCCAAAGTTCTTTTGGTTGGGGTTGGGGTTACTACGACGCAATGTTCGATTCCGGCGCTTGGGCAAGTGCTGTTGCAAAGAACGACGGCGAGCCTGTTGACGAGGCTCCTTTCTGGGAAGGCTTGTACTACCACGAGGTTATTCAGGTACAACGCCCCGTGAAGTTGGATGACAGCATGATGGATTTCGAGATCGAGCGCAGCACCGACGACGCCGTAATTACCGTAACCGTAAACGACAAGAGCATTGTGAATGTATGTATTATGGTTCTCGATGACGAGCAGCACGCTGTTGCTTATAGGAACCTCGGTAATACTTACGACCACTTCCAGTGGTTTGCAACCTCGATGGTTGGTATGATGGAGGGTGCCACCGCATCGTACGACCCCTTCGGCGTAGACCCCGTTACCAAGAGGCCTCGCAATGGTGTTATCAAAACCGCTCTTAGCGAGTACCTTATCAATGTGAGCCAGACTTCGCACTACTGGGTTTATGCAGTAGGTTTGAGGGGTGATATTGAGGGCGATGGTTACCTCGATGGTCACGAGCAGATTTGCAAACACGAGGATTTTGACCTTATTGCGACAACCAAACCCGCTCCCGAGCTCGTTGTTGAGGCATTGGAGCCTACCAAACCCAACACCGCTGTATTCCGCATCACCTGCCCCACCGCAGCAGAGGGTAACGGCGCAACCAAAGGTTGGTATATCTCGAACTACGAGAAAGATTGGCTCTCGGCCGGTATGACTCCCCAAGAGCTCATCGACGCTTATGCTATGACCGACCCCTATTTCACTCTTAGTGCACTTGACCTTGACAAAATCAACAGCCCCGAAGGTTTGACTTTGGAGTTCAAGTCGCGCCCCAACGAGAACTACCACTTCGCAGCAATGATTAAGAATGACGAGGGTACTCCTTGCTACTCCGACAAAGTTGTTTGCCGCACCTTGGAGGCTCCCGTAGAGAGGGTTGAGAGCGACTACTTCGAGGTTCTCAATGGCGAGTGGACTGCTACTGCTACCATTAAGTACAAAAAACTCCGCGACGGTGTTGATACCGAGGATGAGACTTTGACCGAGGAAGAATTGTATGAAGAGAAGACCACTTCAACCTCTTGCATCATCACCATCGGCGATGCCGAGTATCCCGAGGTTCTCCCCCAGAGTGTTTATGACCTCTATGCACAGTTGGGCAAAGATCCCGAGACTGTGGATGGTTACTATGCAGACCTCACTACTGCTATCGACGAGTTTAACGAACTCAACCGCAACCAGAACCGTATCCTTATGAACGGCTTCAACTTTGCGGGTGAGATGTTGCCCTACCTGCCCTACTTCAACTTCCAGAGCGCATACGACCTCTTCACTGCATTGGACTACAATGCTCTGACCAACGCAATGCCCGTTTATGACTTCGGTCCCAAGTGGTTCTTGGAGGTTAAGGCTGATGGCACTCTCGCAGTTCCTTTCAATAGCGATCACTTCTATCCTATGGCAAGCTGGTATCAGGATAACTTCCAGGGTTTGCAGGAGGTTTATCTGCTCGCTTACGAGCCCGGCTCGAAGATGGCAGCAGGCTACCTCACCGGCGCAGACGAGAATGGCTATGCTAAGGCAGAGACCGGTTACTTCCCCGTTGAGGTGTCGGAAGATGGCAACACCATCACCATTAAGCCCTATGTAACCAACAACATGTCGTTCTATCCCAACGCTGGCGTTTACGCAGGTATTGACCCCACGAACTACGCTCCTTCGTACAATATGTCGATTGGTATCATTTCGGACATTGTCCTCACTCGTGGTGCTACTCAGGGTGCTCCTCGTGTAGCAGCTCAGGCAGCAGCAAGTGTTGAGGCTCCCGTTATGCAGAGTGTTGAGTCGATTAACGAGATTAGGACTTCGGTTCGTCCTCGCAAGCGTTCGAACTTCAATGTTGGTGGCGTAACCTTGGTAGGTCCCGACCACTCGCTCACTCCCGAGCAGAGGGCTCAGCAGTGGCTCGAAATGCGTCGCAACGCACTCAAATAAGGAGTTGATACTCTAAATTTTAGCACATTCAGAAATCCCTCCGAGTGAGGGGTTTCTGAATAGTGCGTTTTAAGAACTACTTGATTAGAAAATCTAACTTTTTAGACGACTAAGACAATGAAGCGACTTATTATTTCCTTATTGGCTTTGGCAACTATTGCAACCGCCGGCGCACAGATTCGCTTGGGTGGTGGCAACCTCACGGGTAGTTTGGAGTCCAACTCAATCTACTATCTCAACGACTCTCATCCCCAAATCGGCGAAAGAGAAAAAGCCTTTGGCTCGAATGACTACATCAAACTCGCCTACTACAATGGCCGTTGGAGCGCAGGTTTGCAGGGCGATGCCTACCTCCCCGTACTCACGGGCTACGACGACATTGAGAATGTTGGTGGCACCGACCCTATGTTCGTACTGAGCCAGATGTTTGTAAACTATCGTGGCGATTGGTTTGAGGCTACTGCCGGCGACTTCTTCGAGCAGTTTGGTAGCGGTCTTGTATATCGTAGCTTTGAGGATAGGCAGCTCGGCTTCAACACCGCAACTCAGGGTTTGCGCTTTACGGCAACCCCAACCGAGTGGCTGGGTGTTAAGGCATTTGTTGGTCGCCCCCGTATGGCTGTTGTACAGCACGCAGGCTCGCTCGTTAGCGGTTTGGATGCAAGCATCAATCTCGGCTCATTGCTCCAATTGAACAATATGATGCTGATGGCAGAGGGTAGCTATGTAAACCGCTACGAATCGCTCGATAAGGAGGGTAGCGAGATGTTGGGCTTTGAGTTTATGGGCTTGGAGTCGCCTATGACTCACCTCTACTCTGCACGCACAATGTTCGACTGGAACGGCCTGACCGTTAAGGGCGAATATGTGGGCAAATCGCTCGACATTAGCGAGAATGGCGATATGGCCTCGAATGGCAAGGCTATCCTTGGCGAGATTGGCTACACCTATGGCAAGTTCAACATTATGGCGCAGACTCGCTTGATTGAGAATATAGGTACTCGCCTGAGTGTCTATGATGCAATCACAGAGAGTTCTATGGGCTTCCCCATTCCCGTGATGGGCAACACCCTGAACTACATCCCCGCACTCACTCGTCAGCACACCTATCTGTTGGCAAACCTCGAACCCCATCAGGTTAATACCCACAGCGAGTTGGCCGCTCAGGTGGATGCATACTACTCCATCCGACACAAAACCGACCGTCGCAACTATTGGCGTTTCCACATCAATGCTTCGATGGCTCGCAACCAGGAGTACGACAACCTCACTTGGTTGGATGTTAATGTGGATGTTGAGCGTCAGTGGAACAAAAATTGGAAGGCTACCTTTATGTACTCGATGCAGAAGCGCAGCCCCAGCAAAGGTTTCATTGAGGGATTGTATACCTCGAACATCTTTGTGGCAGATGTTACTCACAAACTCAGCACCAAAAACTCTGTGCGTGCCGAGTTGCAGTACCTCTACTCCAACGACTACGAGGGCGACTGGATGGCAGCACTTGTGGAGTTCAATATGGCCCCCTCGTGGAGTTTCTTTGTGAGCGATATGTACAACAACCAGAGGGTTGAGACCGAGTACAACCAATATCTCGACAAACTCCACTATTATAGCGTGGGTGCAAGTTATACCTACGACCGCACAAGGGTACAACTCTCCTATGGTCGCAACCGCGCAGGTATGGTTTGCTCGGGTGGCGTATGTCGCTACACCCCCGCCTACACAGGTTTCAACCTGCTGTTGAGCACCTCGTTCTAAACAGCCGAGTCGTTAGTAAAGAACAATTAGTAACTTAATAAACAACTGTAAGACAATGAAATTGATGAAATTCTTTGCGATGGCCCTTCTGGCGATTGCAATTGTTGGTTGCGGTCCCGATAACCCTACTACCGGCGAAAAATTGGTTGTGAAAACAAGCAGCAATTTGGTGCAGATTGGTGTTGACCACGCATACTTCCTCGTATACCTTGACGATGCGCTCCTCGCTCCCGACGAACTCGTTTTCTTCGACGAGGACGACGAGATTGTAACTATGAGCACCCTTGAAATCGAGCACGAAGGTCAGACCATTGCCGTTCCTGAGTGGGTTCCAACACAGCCCGAGACCAAAACCTTCTGGGTGGCATACAAATCCTACGAGAGCAGCAAAAACCCCGTGAGCATCACCGCTGTGGACTTTGCTCTGCCCTCGGCTATGGAAGATCCCCAGCCCGACAATGTATCTTTCAACAAACGCACATTCTTCGCACAGTTTACAGGTACGGGTTGCGGTTGGTGCCCCTTTGCTAAGGCTGCGCTCTACCAGGCCGGCGAGGATGAGGCTTATGCCGACAAATTCCTTGTGGCTGCAATCTACACCTATGGCACCACCGAGTTGTTCTACCCCGGCGAATATGGCAACATCGAAACAGTATTTGGCGTACAAGGCTATCCTACCGTTGTGTACGATATGAAAGGCTCTTTCGGTGCCGCTAAGGTTGAGGAGCAGAACCTCAATGCCGTTAAGACCGCTATCGACAACTCGCAGAGGGAGCAGGCCAAAGCAGGTATTGCCGTAAATGTTGCAAGCGATTCGGGCGACACCTTCGTGGCTCGCGTGTCGGTTAAGGCTGCCGTTGATGGCGAGTTCTTTGTGGGTGCTTGGCTCGTGGAGGATGACCTCGAAGCCACTCAGTCCAACTACGGTTGCACCGCAGAGGGTATTGACTTCAACCACCACAACAATGTAATGCGTATTGCAGATAGTGGCAAGTCGTACTATGGTCACTCGCTCGGCGCAATGAAGGCCGGTGAGGTTAAAGACTATGTATTCCCTATGACTATCAAGACTTCCGGCAAAAAGGCTTGGACAAAGGAGAATTGCCGCCTGATTGCTTTCGTATCGTATAAGGCAGGTGGTAATGTGTATGTAACCAACTGTATCGGCAACGACCACTACTCGGAGCCTATCCCCTACGACTATAAATAATCAATAGTTGAAAGCATATTGTTAGCTCACGGGTGGCGAAAATGCCACCCGTGAGTTTTTTATAATAGAACAGGGAGTGACAGGAGTGACAGGAGTGACAGGAGTGACAGGAGTGACAGGAGTGACAGGAGTGACAGGAGTGACAGGAGTGACAGGAGTGACAGGAGTGACAGGAATAATCAAGCCTTAGGTCTGTTGTCGGTAGACGGTAGACAGTGGAGAGATGAGTGCAAAGGACTACACACAACAAAGATGTGGTCTTTTTTTTCGTTTTGGGCATCGTAGAAATTAGAGATGCGGAATGTTTGTTTTTCAAAATAAAATCCATATATTTGTGTGATTTATGCACATTGTGCGCAGACATTAAGCTATGGCAGACAACTATCTCGAAAAGAAAATGGAGGATTACCTTAGTGGCACAAGCTCGGCTAAAAGCAAGAGTAGCCGCCGTTTGGAGGGACTTCTGATGAAAAATCGCAGTTATCGTGGCTACGATAACTCCTATGTTGTCCGCCCCGATCAGCTCCGCCGCATCATCTCGGTTGCCACAAAAATCCCCTCGGCACGCAACTCTCAACTGCTCCGTTTCCGCCCCGTAACACACGAGGAGGCTGCCAAGGTGTCGCCCTACATCCGCCTGGGCGGTGCCCTAAGGGACCTAAAACTCCCCTTTGAGGGCACTGAACCACGAGCCTTTGTGGTTATCTGCTCGGCAACCGCAGAACCCGACCACTATGTATATATCGACCTCGGCATTGCAGCGCAGAGTATGCTGTTGCAGGCTGTGGAGATTGGCTTGGGCGGTATCTGCATCGGTGCTTTCGATAAGCAGGCCGTAAAAGAGTCCCTCGCCCTACCCTATGAGCCTCTCTTGGTGGTGGCCATCGGAAAACCGAACGAGAAAATTGAACTCGTAGAGATTCACGAAGAGGATAACAAAAACTATTGGCGCGACGAAAAAGGTGTTCACTATGTACCCAAAATCGCCCTCGATGAACTCATCATTAAATAAAACGACGAAGAAATCTAATCAAACAAATAACAACTATTAAAACTTAAAAAAACTATGAAGAAAACATTAGTTGACCTCTTTGAGGAGTCGGTAGTAAACTACGCCGACAATGTCTTTCTGAAAGAGAAAATCGGTAAGAATTGGACCGATACCACCTATGCACAAACTCGCGATGTTGTATATGAAATTGGTGCAGGCTTTGTAAAATTGGGCGTTGCTCCCAAAGACAATATGTCACTCCTTTCGGAGGGTAGGAATATGTGGATCATGAGCGAGCTTGCAATGTTCTATGCAGGTGCCGCCAATGTACCCCTGTCGATTAAACTCGAAGAGAGCAACGATTTGATGTTCCGCCTCAAACACTCCGACACAAAATGGATTGTTGTTTCGAAATCGCAGCTTCCCAAAATCCGTCGCATCATTGCCGATTTGCCTTTGGTAGAGAAAGTTATCATCATCGACAAGGTTGACGATTTGCAGGAGAAAGAGATTTTGATGGACGATGTTAGGGAGCTTGGTCGCGAGCTTCTCGCCGAAGATAGGGAGGGATTCCTCAAAATCGGTCAGGCTATCCAGAACGACGACCTGGCAACCATCACCTACACCAGCGGTACCACTGCCGACCCCAAAGGCGTATGCCTCTCGCACCGCAACTACACCGCAAATGTGGAGCAGGCACTCACTCTGATGGATATTAACCAGAGTTGGAGAACTCTCATCATTCTCCCCTTGGACCACTGCTTCGCACATGTTGTAGGTTTCTATATCTTCATGCACAAAGGCGCACAGGTTGCAACCGTGCAGAATGGTCGCACCGGTATGGAGACTCTGAAAAACATTCCTCTGAACATCAGGGAGATTAAACCCCACATCATTCTCTCGGTGCCCACCTTGGCCAAGAACTTCAAGAAGAACATCGAGACCAACATCAAGGCTAAGGGCAAATTCGTTGAGACTCTCTACAACTGGGGCTTGAAGAACGCCATTGCCTACAATGGCGACAGCGACAAGGAGCGTGGCAAAGGTCTTCGCGCACTGCGCAAACCCTTGGTATGGTTCTTCGACAAACTCGTATTCTCGAAAGTTCGCGAGGGCTTCGGTGGCGAGATGAAGTTCTTTGTTGGCGGTGGCGCACTGTTGGACAAAGAGTTGCAGGTATTCTTTATGGCTGTTGGTATGCCTATGTTCCAGGGCTACGGTCTGAGCGAGGCTACCCCCGTAATCTCGTCGAATGGTCCTCGTAGGTATCAGTTCGGTTCGAGCGGTGTTATGGTTAAACCCTTCGAGATGAAGATTGTGGATGCCGACGGCAACGAGCTCCCCGAGGGCGAGAAAGGCGAGATGGTCTGCAAAGGCGAGAATGTTATGATGGGCTACTGGAAGAACGCTTCGTCGACTGCCGACACCGTTAAAGACGGCTGGCTGTACACCGGTGATATGGGTGCTATTAAGGGTGACCTTCTGTATGTATATGGCCGTTTCAAGAGCCTTTTGATTGCTGCCGATGGCGAGAAATACTGCCCCGAGGGTATCGAGGAGGCCTATGTTTCGACCTCGAAGTTCATCGACCACGCAATTTTGCACAACAATCAGGACCCCTACACCACTCTTCTCATCTCGCCCAACAAAGAGGCTATGAAGGCTGCTTTGGCACCTCTCAAACTCTCGATTGATAGCGAGGAGGGCCAGCGCAAAATTGTTGAGCTCGTACAGGCTGATTTGAACGAGTACAAGAAAGGTGGTAAATATGAAGGTCAGTTCCCCGAGCGCTGGTTGCCCGCAACCTTTGCTCTGCTGAACGAGCCTTTCACCGAGCAGAACCACCTTATCAACTCCACTATGAAGGTTGTTCGCGGTAAGGTTGAGGAGTACTTCGCTGACCGCCTGAATGCAATGTACACCCCCGAGGGTAAGGACATCTACTACAATGTAGGCAAGTTCTAAACTACATTTTGGAAAAATAAACACAATGGGATTCGGCTCACTCGGGTTTCGGGTGAGCCGTTTTTTTACCGTTGTCTGCACCCAATCACTTGATTTTCAATCGGGGATTTATTATATTTGCACAAAACTAACTTATATACATCATGGACATCGTCAAATCGTAAGGTGGGTTGTGTTGTTAGATTCGTTGCTCCCACCCGTAGCCACTCCCACTACGCGCCTTGTGGAGAAGTCAAACATTTGTATTAAACACCTAAAACACATTACCTTATGAAAAAGTATTTATTTCTAATGTGTGCAACCACATTCGTATTGGCTTGTGCAAATGAATCTTCAATAGACAGTATATCATTAGATAGTTTAAATCAATTAAGAGACTCTTATTCTAATTACGGATATACTCCACAGGGACATGTTCAAGAAATACAACTTGCCAATGGTCAAGTTGTATATATGGATAGTGATAGCACATTCTTTTTGGCAGATGTAACTTTTAGCAGAGAACAAATAGAGCAAATGAATTCCACTAATAGCAGGTCTGCATCTATGGGGAATGCTGATTACTTCTGGCCCAACAAAGTAATTCCCTACTCTATAAGTAGTGGTTTTTCACAATATCAAATAAACACAATAAATAATGCACTCGCAACACTAGAGAGTGTTGCACAAATAGATTTTCAACAAATTTCCACAACATCGTATCCATGCATTATATTTACACCCAGTAGCGATTCCAATAGTTCTCCATTGGGCAAACAGACAAATGGAAATAGAGTAAAATTATACTCTGGATATTTCAACAAAGCAACTGTAATGCATGAGGTTATGCACTCATTGGGATTTTTCCATGAACAAGCCAGAACAGACAGAAATAATTATGTTATTATTTACGAGGACAATATACAGAGTGGTAAAGAACATAATTTCAAGACCTTTAAAGACAGGGGATTTTCAGGATACAATTTAGGAGGGTTTGATTATAATTCCATCATGATTTATTCTTCACACGAGTTCTCCAAAAACACAAATCCCACAATGACAAAATTAGATGGTTCTCTAATCTCACAAGGAACTGTTTTATCGAGCGGTGATATTGCAAGTCTGAATTTTATCTATGGACCAAAACCAGTTTTAACAACAACTCTTGAATGGTGGGACGATAGAGGAAATGACTTAACCATAGACGAGAGCGCAACTTATTCGAATGCGATTACATTCCGAGATGCAAACAACCAACCAACATCATTGACATACCAGAGGCTTCTGGTTGTAAAGTTACACACAGAAATACAAGAAGGACCCAATTCTGCTAATTTCATATCATCTACCAACACTGAGTATTATGTAGTACCAGCAGGAACAACTGAATATCAATTACCCACAACACAATACTTCCTTCAAGAAGACATTGGAGTACTTAGAGGTTACCGAAACGAATGGTATACTGTTTATGTAATTTAACTAATCAACAAATTTACTATTATGAAACGATTTACAACTATTTTGATTGCCGCTTTGATGGCAGTAGTATTGTCGGGATGTTCACTCTTTGACGACACCAAGACATACATTATCGCATCAAAAATGGGTGCGTATGATGGTGCGTGGGAGTACTACGAGACCTGTAATTTTGCAAAAGAGAAAGGTAGCAACACTTGGTTTATCGTCGATTACCTTGTCGGAATGGAATTCGAAGAGGGGTATGAATATGTAGTAGAAGGTATACTTACCACATCCGAGGAACAGCACGAACAAGGTATTGCGGATGCAGAGGATTATATAACCGTAGAGCAAGTGGTATCAAAAACTGCCAAGACAACAGACCTGCCCGACGAGATGCAATTTTACATAGACAAGTACAACGAATGCATCGAAAAGGGCTCGTTCATCCCAAGTGAATGGGAAGAGTAAATGGCAATTACACTTTACACACTTATGGGGCAGGGACGCGGTTTCCTGCCCTTTTTTACACCTTTGGATAGGGCTTTTGCACAATAATTGAGATGGAATAAGAAAAACTCCGCAAAAAAGCACAATAAAACTCTCTGAATGGGCGTATAAATCAAAAAAAATAACCTACTTTTGCGACACATTTTAACACTTATATTTTTCTACGACAATGATGAAGACAGATTCACCCGTGAGGGCTCATTCTGAGGACAATGATGGCTACAAAGCCTTCACCAAAGACAAACGCACAAGAACTACACGCAACACAAGTGACGCCATTTTCTCGTCCACCCGCAGAGAGTCGGGCGAGAGCGCATTCGGCTCGGGCGAAAAGAGGCGTTCGTATAATCCCAATTTCACAAGCGACAATAGGCTCATAGAGCGCAACCGCCGTCAGGGCGAGTTCCGCTCCGAGAGGAGCTTTGGCTCGGGCGAGCGCAACTATAACCGCGAGGAGCGCGGCGAGCGTTCGTTCAATCGCGAGGAGCGCGGTGGTTTCAACCGCGAGCGCAACTTCAACCGCGAAGAGCGTGGAGAGCGTTCGTTCAATCGCGAGGAGCGCGGTGGTTTCAACCGCGAGCGCAACTTCAACCGTGAGGAGCGTGGAGAGCGTTCGTTCAACCGCGAGGAGCGTGGTGGTTTCAACCGTGAGCGCAACTTCAACCGCGAGG
>JAZOWE010000019.1:0-5272 GCA_045659085.1 Tidjanibacter sp. | reverse complement strand
TTGTGCCAGATTGGCACTTTTGTGTTGGGATTACTAACATAAAGCGTAGCAAAGGCAAGTAGAGATACGCAGTATCTCGCAAAAATTTTTGGGCGACTTTTGTGCCAGATTGGCACTTTTGTGTTGGGATTACTAACATAAGGCGTAGCAAAGGCAAGTAGAGATACGCAGTATCTCGCAAAAATTTTTGGGCGACTTTTTATAAAAAGTCGCAAAAGAAAAGAAAAGAAAAGAAAAGAAAAGAAAAGAAAAGAAAAGAAACACAAAACAAACACAAAAACACACACATAAATTTATCCTAAAACTATTTAAGTGATGAAAGACATTAAATGGCAAGAGCTTGGTTTTAGCTATGTAAAAACCGACTACAACACTCGTTGCGTATGGAAAGATGGCGCTTGGGGTAAGGTTGAGGTAAGCGACAGCGAGTACCTTCCTATCCACATGGCAGCTACCTGCCTCCACTATGGTCAGGAGGTTTTCGAGGGCTTGAAGGCTTTCCGTGGCGTTGATGGCAAGGTGCGCTTCTTCCGCTTGGAGGAGAACGCTAAGCGTATGCAGCGCTCGGGTGAGTATCTGCGCATGCAGGTGCCCAGCATCGAACTCTTCGAGGAGATGTGTACTAAGGCTGTTCAGGCTAATGCCGAGTACATTCCTCCCTACGGAACAGGTGCTTCGCTCTACTTGCGTCCCTTGTTGATTGGTACGGGTGCACAGGTAGGTGTTAAGGAGTCCAACGAGTACACCTTTGTAGTGTTCGTAACTCCCGTAGGTCCCTACTTCAAGGAGGGCTTCAAACCTATCACTGTAACTTTGGAGCGTCTTTATGACCGCGCTGCTCCCCACGGAACAGGTCACACCAAGGTTGGTGGTAACTATGCGGCATCTATCGGCTCGGGCTCGCGTGCTCACGAGGCTGGTTTTGCAAACTGCCTCTACCTCGATCCTCAGGAGAAGAAATATATCGACGAGTTTGGTGCTGCCAACTTCTTCGGTATCAAGGAGGGTAAGTATGTAACTCCCGACTCGACTTCGGTACTTCCTTCGATTACCAACATGTCGCTCCGCACCTTGGCTGAGGACTTGGGCTTGAAGGTTGAGAACCGCCCCATCCCCGTTGAGGAGCTTGCAACATTCGAGGAGTGCGGTGCTTGCGGTACTGCGGCTGTTATCTCGCCCGTAGGTCGCATCTACGATCCCCTCACCAAGGAGTACTATGAGTTTGGTGCCGAGGCTGGTCCCGTGAGCGTTAAACTCTACAACCTCTTGCAGGATATTCAGTACGGTCGTGCGGAGGATAAGCACGGTTGGACAACACTCATTGAGTTGTAAAGAAAAAGGCGAGCAGCAATGCTCGCTTTTTTTTATGACTCAATGAAGAGTCTACTGTCAATCTTCAATAGGTCTTTTGACCTTGCTCTAATAATAACGGGGAACTTTTGTGAGTTCCCCGTTGTTGTTAGAAGATGTAGTTTGTGGCGATGTTCAGACCACCCTTGCCGTCGCGCTTGTCGAAAGGCTTGCCGTATTCGCACGAGATTATGAAGTTGTGATTCATCACAATCTTCAAGCCGATGCCGGCACTTGCGTGGATGCCTCCTGCGTCGCTTCCCGACCAGATGCCTGCTGCTTTGTTGGCGATTTGTGCAAGTTCGTTGCCACCCTTCTGCTTGTCGAGGGCGCGAGCTTTGGTGATGACGCCTGCGTCGAGGAAGGGGTTGAGGGCTATGTACCAGTTTTGGTTAATCAGGCGGAAGCGCACAATTTTAACCCTCGCCTCGAAGTTTGCCCAAGCGTAGCCGTCGGCCAAAATACGGTTTTGGAAGACACCACGAACGGTGTTCTTGCCACCCAATCCCTCGTTCTTAATCTGGCGGAGATAGAGAGGTGTGGTGGTCTGTTGGAGATAGAAGGGTGCGTTGCCAAAAGTCTGCTGCCAATTCAGGCGGTAGCCCAACACGAGGTTGTCCTCCAATACGGGGAAGAACTGACGCCACGAGGCCATAATGCGACCATAGGTTTCGTCCTCGCCAAAGAGGTCGGGCGAGAAGCTGGCTACCACCTCGGCACAATAGCCACGAGTGGGAGCTGCCTCCATATCGCGGGTGTCATAAACAAGACCACCTTTGAGTTCGAGGTGTGTGCCGGCAACCTCGTCGTCGCTGATAAGACCTGCAAGACGGTAGGCCTCGTAGAGCGAAGGCTTGCCCTCATATTTGTCGAGTTTGACATCGCCGGTGGTTACATTCCAGAATGTGAGGCCCGCCATCCAGGTCAGGCGGTCGGAGATGCTACCCTGCACATCGGCAATGGCACGCAACATAGTACGATCCATATAGTACCACGAACTCTCCGTTGTGCGGTCCCAGTCGAGGGGCGAAGCAAAGCCGTTGAAGCCATAGAATGGCGACATTGCCGAGTCGAGGTACGATACGGCTGCGGTCAGTCGCAAGCCGGGGATAAGATATTTTGAGTCGTAGAAGAGGTGCGCGATGGTCTCACCCATAGTGTAGTGCGAGAGCTCCACATTGAATTTGTGGAGATAGGTGGGGTAGGTGCTACCGTCACCAAAGTAGAATATGTCGCACAGCGCACCATACTGAAAACCGAGGTCGGAGTTGTAGCTCACTGCGGGCAGAGGACCGAAGTTCCAACCTGTTTTGATTTTCTCTGCTTTGTCTTGTGCTGCAAGGCTGAGTGTGGCCAGCGAGCAGAGTGTGGCGATTATAATCTTTTTCATAGTGTAAATTCGTTTTGTTTAGAGTATTGTCATTAAAGAGTACATCAGATAGCCCAAGTAGTTACCCACTGCATAGCCAACTAAGCCGATGGTTACACCCACAACGATGATGTCTTTGTTCTTCATAGAGGCTGCAATCATAGGCACAAAGATGGGCGAGTTGATGAGCGTGTTGGAGGTAATAACCGCCGAATCGCCATCCACCTTGAAGATTTTTGCACCCAGCAGTGTGAGGAAGAACGAGCCGAAGATTACGAGCGCCTGGAAGAGTACGATGTAGAGCGCACCCTCGTAGTTCATCGTGCGGAAGTTGGCCATCGAGGCCACAACAATCGAGAAGATGTAGATGATGTACATACCCGCATCGTAGCTCTTGTCCCAACTCTTCACCTCTTTCCACATCGAGAAGATGAGCGCAAGGGTGGTGAGGGTGAGAATCATCACAACCGTGAAGATGTGCTCGTTGTAGCGCTTGGCGATAGTTGCCACAGCAAACGATGCGCCAACAATCACAAGGGTTAGCAACAGGACTTTGACGAGTTGCTTAATGGTGCTCTTCTTGCCGAAATCCTTGTAGGGGTTGTTCTCGGCATACTCGTTGAGGTCGACCTCGGTGTCGGTGGTGTAGATACCCCTGCCGAGCCACTTGCGACCAAGCTTAATACCTGTTGCCATAAGGAATACAAGGTAGAAGAAGCATATCACCATATCAAACGAGTTGAGGATGATGAATGTTGAGTTCTCCATGCCGAGCATAACTTTCAGTGCTGCAAGGTTGGGAGTACCGCCCGTGCATTTACCCATAATGGCACCGCCCACCGTAGGAGCCTCCTCGCCAATGCCGTTGCGGAAGGCGAAGAAACCAATCATAACGGCAATCGCTACGGATACAATACCGATAATGGTGATTTTGAGCGAGGTCTTGATGCTGAACTTCTTGAAGTCACAGCTGTACAACATCATAGGCAACGCCAAAGGAATGGCGATGGTCGAGATGGTGTCCTGCAAGCCCATACAGCCCTCGGGAAGAAGGTTGAGATTGGCGGCAATAATACCAATGAAGTAGAGCAACAGCACGGGGCCGATTTTGTTCAACACTTTCCACCTGTTGCAGGCCCACAGCACCACGGCGGGCATCAGCAGATAGAAGAGCGTGAGAACCACAAGGCCTCCCGTCGATGCGGGCGCTACGGACTTAATGGTAAAAGTCTCCGTAGTGAGCGTTTGCGGATTCTCCGTTTCGGGCGTGGTGTAGTCGAAATAGATCTCGTGCGAACCAACCTCGGTGGTCGAGAACTTCATTCCGGGGAGTTTTGTCGCCTGGCCATCCACATACGCCACAAGTCGTGGGTTGCGCTCCGAGATGAGTACGCCGTTGTAGGTGATGGTGAACTTTACACCCTTTTTGTCGTTTGCGACAATTTTGTCACCCGAGGTGCTGATAACAAGCCCCTCGTTGGCCTTTTTGTTTTGTTTGTTGCTGTCGGGACCGCATCCAACCAGAGCAATCATTGCTACGGCGGTCAAGAGAATTCTAAGTACTTTCATCATAGCCAAACAGTTTTTTAATGAGTACTTATGCCTGCAAGTTGCAGACGAGAAATGGTTGCGAGCGATGCCTCACAACTCAATGGATAGAAAAGCACAAGTGCAATTTTACCTGACATAATATAAGTATGGTATTAGTTTGGGTTCATCCGCTGCTCATCGCAACTCGCGTAGTTTGCGCTCAAAGCAGTCGGAGCGGACCCCAAAAGTTTGTGTGTGGCAGTGCAAATATAAGAAAAATATCCATAGGGTGTACCCTTTGCCCGACAAACACCCCCTTTTGACAGGCGAGATTGATGCTATACCTATATATATTATATATAAGGGAACTCCGCTGCCAAACTTGTGCTCCACTTCTCCTTGCCCCTTGTTCTTCACATTGTTCCTCCCATTGTTCCATTGCTCCCATTTTTCCACTTTTATTTTGTTTTGTAAGTTAATGAAAATCAGTTGGTTGAAAAATGAGTCCAAAAAAATCGTAAAAAAATGCTATTTTTTTTAGCAAAACGCTTGCAGGTTTCAAAAAAGTCGCTACCTTTGCATCCGCAATTGAGAAATAACAACGCCGAAAGGCAAAGTGAAAATAAAATTGCAAAAAAGTTCTAAAAAATTTGGTGGTTACAAAAAAGTGTCATACCTTTGTACCCACGCTCGCCTCAGAAAATGCGGCGATTTTTTTAGCGCCTCTCCGAAAGGAGAGGAACCAAAAAAGGTTCTTTGATTTATTGGTTTAACAGAGAGAAAAAGAATGCAGAAGCAATGAAGTCTTTGATGACTTCATCAAGTTCAATTCAATTCCTTAAATGGATAAAGAAGTAGTCAGGCTCTAACAATACATTTTAATTTTTTTACAATGGAGAGTTTGATCCTGGCTCAGGATGAACGCTAGCGGCAGGCCTAACACATGCAAGTCGAGGGGCAGCACATGAGGTAGCAATACTGATGGTGGCGACCGGCGCACGGGTGCGTAACGCGTATGCAACC
>JAZOWE010000018.1:0-54779 GCA_045659085.1 Tidjanibacter sp. | reverse complement strand
TCGATTCCACACTCTTTTATCATCTTTTTCAATGGTTTACAGATACTCCAATAGTTCAAATTAGGGAATACGAGCTTGTTCTCTTGGAACGGTTCGTATCGCTTGATAATCTGCAACGGAATATCCAACAACTTCACTTGGAACGGGATTTTGGTTTTGTGTCGCTTGGATAATATCCACTTCTCACCGTTTACCTCTACAATATCATCGGTGGTCAGTTCCTTAATGTCCACGAATGACAAGGCTGTGAAACTTGCGAACACGAACAGGTCTCGGATATATGCTAACTTGCTATCCTTAAATTCGTGCGTCATGACCGCTTTCAATTCATCTTCGGTCAGAAACTCCCTCTCCTTGACATTGGGGCTGATGTGGAATTGTGCAAACGGATTTCTTGGCATCAACCCATTATAGTGGGCACGCATAACAACACCTTTGAGCCACATACAATTTGCCCAGATACTGCCATTCTGCAAACCTCTGTCGGTTGCGAGGAATACTGCAAACTCCTTGATAAAGTCAGGAGTCAGCTCAATCATAGACATATCGTTACGCTTGTAATTCGCCTTGATGAATGCTGCAACATGGTTTCTTGCCCGTACTCTTGACATATAAGTAGCCATCACTCGGTCTGTGCCAACACGCTTCTTGAATGTGGCATTATCCTTATCAAATGCTCCGAGCAGGGTTTCATACTCCGTTCCGATACCTTGATAGGCATTGCGTACCATTTCGGCAGTTACATAGGCTTCTCTATCCGACAGGCGTTGATAGTGCTTGATGATTTGAGCCTTTATGTTATCCAAAGCGAGATTGAGTTCTCTTGCTTCCTTGCTCTTGCCTTTGGCTCGGTTGCCTTTTACATCCCAAAGTTCTTTCGGAATGGTACGCTTACAACTGAATTGGGCCACTGAGCCGTTGATTGTCACTCGTCCCATAATGGGGACAATACCGTTTTTCTCCTTGCTTGCGTTCACGTAGAACAGCACCTTAAATGTACTTCGCATAATCCAATCTTTTTTTGTTACAAAATTATGTATCAGCGAGTTATACATTGCTACGCAATATGATGCAGAACGATGAAACGTGACGACACAAAGAAAAATCTTACTCATTTTCGGGTAACGATTAGGCAACCGTTCTATTTCATTACCTTGCGTTTCTTTGCTAAATTGCCATTTCCCGTATTTCCGAGATTTTCAGCGTAATGCGTTTATTATCAGTGCAAGATGCACTATTATTCCGATTTCGGTTGATTATTCCAGCGTTTTTATGTAACTTTGTGCCAAGAATAACTTAAAACGATTTAATTTAAGGACAAGATTTAACTAATAATACAAACACACTAAGCTAATGAAAAACAAGAAAACCTATTTGATGCCTCAGCTCGAAGAGAGTGAGGTGCGCGTGGAGTCTGGCATCGCGGCTTCGGTTATTCCGGAGTTTATGATTTTGGATTCCAACAGTATTTTGGACATGGAAGAGGGCGACACTTGGGGCGCCTATGAGTAGTAACCTTAAAAAATGAGAGAGAAGATGAAAAACATTTGGAAAATCGCATTGATGGTTGCCGCTCTTATGACATCGTGCAGCCAGCCCGACCTTGACGAACTGAACCCCAACGAGGGTGCCAACGGCAAAGAGATTAAATTCTACACCGAGGCCAACCGTACAACCTATTTCGAGGGCGAGGGCCTTGGTATCAACTGGGAGGCAGGAGATGAGCTGCCTATTATTGCTCGTGCTAAATATGCAGAACAAGAGGTTCGTAAGCGTATGCAATATAAGGCTGCATCCACTGGTGCAAGCACTACTTTCACCTCAAATAGTCCTTTTACTTGGGATCTGGATTTTTATGAAGGAAATTCAATGAGTGATGTTGCGAGTCTTGTAGGTGTGGACTTCTTTGCTTTCCATTGCGGTAAGCAATACTCTGCATCGACAACTATTTACAATGGTATCAAGGTTTACTCTTCGCCCGTTCAGGAGCAGAGTGTAGCCGGCGACTATTCTCACATTGGTGACTATACTGTGTTGGCTTCGAATAAAGTTAGCCGTGGCGCAAACCAAGAAGCTCCCATTGCTTTTCAGTTTACTAACTGTATGTCGATTGTAGAGCTTACTCTTAAAGGTGATGCTACAAGGAAAATCAAATCTGTGACTCTTACTTCGGAAAATGCGCCTTTGCAATTCGAGGAGGCGTTCCTTGCTGTTGAAGATTTCACGACTTCCAAGGATGTTGTAGAGGAGCCTTACACCATCTACCCTGCCGAAGGTGACGGCACAAAGGGTATTTTGTCGAATAGTGTAACTGTTTCGCTCTATGATTGGACAGTATTGTCGTCGGAGGGTATCAAACTCTACTTTGTAGTTATGCCCGGTGTGCACGCTGCCGGTGAGATTACTCTCTCGACTACGGACAATGGTGGTAATACTACAAGTGTGAAGATGGGTGCTATTACTTTTGAGAAAAATAAAGTATATCGTCCTTCGATTGAACTTGCAAACTTTGAGCCCACTGATGATGTTCCCGATGCATCGCTCCGCATCGTGGGTGGCAACGATATTAAGACCATGTATGGTTCCGTGAACTTGGAAAATAAAGCTACTATCGTAAGCACCCGTATGAAGGCAAACGGTTATAGTAGTGATATGGCAATTTACAATGTTCCCGAGAAATTCAACCATACAGCAGAGAATACATGGCAGACCTTGTCGATTGCCAACACCGTCAACCCCGATTTGGATGTTTATGTGGCAGAGCGCGGTAAGGTCTATATTATGGTCGATGGACAGAATAATAACAATGGCAAAGCTTATGACCAGCACCTCAAAGATAATGGATGGACTCTTGAAACTGCTCGTCATTCGACAAATATTAATAACGATCAGGATCTGATGGGTAAATTCTATAATGAAGAGTGGGATAATACGCAACCAATTTTCTACACAACCTCTCTGAAATACACCGAGGGGAAAGGATATGAGATGGCATCACCCGGTTATTTTGCTATCTACTCAAAGGTGTTTATGGGTGGCGAAACCTTTAATGTCAAAGAATTGGTTGATGGCTTGACTGTTACATTCCGTGGTACGCGCGTGGTAGCTAAGAATATCGAGTGGCCCGTTGCTTCGGCAGAAATTCAGAAAACTGCTACTTTGAGCGATGGTATATTGAATAATTTTGAGGAGGGTGTATCTCTTGCTGCTAATTATGCAAATGGTTTGATCTCAACAACGGATATGAATGGTGGCTTGCATAGTATCCCTGCTGGCTATATTGGTATGAAGTTCTTTGCAGTGAAGCGCGGTTCCTCTGCTGCACCCAACTGCCGTACCGTAACCGCAAAGGTTACTAAGTCGGGTATGCTTTACCAGATTGCACATCCCAAAGTGCTGACTACGGTTTACAATGGTGGTGAATGGCATGCTGTGGATAAATTCTGCATCAGTAACTTGACTACTGTTCCATTCCAAATCTATGGAAAATGGGTTGAGGCAGGAGAAGAAGTTACAACTTTTGACTATTCTGCTCTTGTTAATGACAATGTTTCTGTCCTGAACTACTTTAATACCGGTATCTTGCTGGGCGATTTGACCGTTAAAGAGGTTGAGTAGTCGTCCGTTGAATTTAATAAACCCCCTGCCCGCCGATGTGCGAGGCAGGGGGTTTTGTTTGTGGGAGCCCCGCGCCCGAGGAGAAGAGGGTCTACTGCGCCACAGGCGCACCATAATTTTCCATTTTCAATTTTCCATTTTCAATTTTTTGTAGTACTTTTGCACCCGTGGAAGGATTTGGCTGCTTGCAAACCACGCCATAGGAGGGGGAATTGCCCCGCACCAATGGTAAAAAAGTGCTAAAAGGCAATGAGTTAGGGAGCGATGCTCCCACAACTTGTCCCCCAAACAACCTCCACAAACAAAATATGGAAGTTTAACCAAATTGAAGCGTTGACTTGTGTCAATTTTTCAATTTTCAATTTTAGTGTATAATGGCTTTTTTGTTTACCTCCGAGTCGGTTTCGGAAGGACATCCCGACAAAGTGTCGGACCAGATTTCGGACGCTATTCTCGACGAGTTTTTGCGTCACGATGCTACCAGCAAGGTGGCGTGTGAAACACTCTGCACCACAGGTCTTGTGGTTGTGTCGGGCGAGGTGCGCTCCGACGCCTATGTCGATATTCAGGGCGTGGCACGCAGGGTTATCAATCAGATTGGCTACAACCGTAGCGAGTTGCAGTTCGACGGCAATTCGTGCGGTATCCTCTCGGCCATCCACGAGCAGTCGAGCGACATCAATCAGGGTGTTGTGCGCGAAACCGAGGAGGAGCAGGGTGCCGGCGACCAGGGTATTATGTTCGGCTACGCTTGCACCGAGACTCGCGAGTTGATGCCCGCAACCCTCATTCTCTCGCATGTTATCCTCAAAGAGCTTGCCGACATCCGTCGCGAGGGCAAGGTTATGTGTTACTTGCGTCCCGACTCGAAGAGTCAGGTGACCATCGAGTATGACGACAACGGCACACCCCTGAGGGTGCACACCATTGTTGTCTCCACCCAGCACGACGACTTCGAGGATTGCCAGAGGATTATTGCCGACGATGTTCGCCACATCCTCATTCCCCGCGTGAAGTCTCGACTCGAAAAGGCAGGCGACAAACTCGCCGAGCTCATTGGAGAGGACTACATCCTCTATGTCAACCCAACGGGTAAGTTTGTGATTGGCGGTCCTCACGGCGATACGGGCCTGACGGGTAGGAAGATTATTGTCGATACCTATGGTGGTCGTGGCGCACACGGTGGTGGCGCTTTCTCGGGCAAGGACTCCTCGAAGGTGGACCGCTCGGCAGCATATGCAGCGCGACACATTGCCAAGAATATGGTTGCCGCAGGTGTTGCAGAGCGTATGTTGGTACAGGTGAGTTATGCTATCGGCATTGCCGAGCCTATCAACATCTTCGTCGATACTTTTGGCACCTCGAAAGTTCCCGCAAGCGATGGCGAGATTGCCGAGCTGATTCACAATATGTTCGACCTGCGTCCCGCAAGTATTGTGCGCCGCTTTGGTCTTACCAACCCCATCTTTGAGCCCACAGCGTCGTATGGTCACTTCGGTCGTCGTCCCTACACCGAGGAGGTAACCCTCAAAAGGTGTGGTAGAACCACAACCAAGGTCATCAAATTCTTCGGTTGGGAGGAGCTGGACGAGGTTGAGAACATTAAGAAAGTTTTTAACTTGTAGAGCAAAGTCTACACTAAAAATTTTGGCCGACTTTTTACAAAAAGTCGCGAAGAATATGGAGAAATTTATCATATCAAACGGTTGCGCACTGCGTATTGCCGACTCGCGCAAGGGCGAGAAGACCATCTTGTTGTTGCACGGCTATCTCGAAAGCCTCGATGTGTGGGAGGACTTCGCAAAGCTCCTCTCCAACGACTATCGTGTGGTAGCTATGGACCTGCCCGGTCACGGCATTTCGCAGGTTATGGGCGAGAAACACTCGATGAGCTTCCTGGCCGACACGGTTGTGGGGGTGCTCGATGAGTTGGAGATTGAGAAAGCCACCATTGTTGGTCACTCTATGGGTGGCTATGTGGCGCTCGAAACTCTCCGCCGCCACGCAGAGCGTATGGAGGGTATTGTACTTCTCAGTTCTACGCCCAACACCGACAGCCCCGAGAAACTGTTGGATAGGGATAGGGAGATTGCTATGGTTGAGGGCGGTCACAAAGACCTGCTGGCCACAACAGCAGCCAAAAACGGCTTTGCGAGCGACAACCTCAAACGAATGCAGGAGGAGATTATCTTCCTCGAAGAGCAGGTACTTGTTACCGAGCCCGAGGGCGTTGTGGCTCTGCTGAGGGGTATGAAGGAGAGGGAGGATAGCAACGAGTTGTTGCAGAAGTCCTCTGTTCCTCAACTCTTCATCTTGGGCAAGAAGGATAGCTACATTCCTCTCGACAAGGCAGAGGCTATGGTTGCTGCTCATCCTCAGGCAAAGGTCGTGTGGCTCGAAAATTCGGGACACCTTGGCTACTTCGAGGAGCCCGAGGCGTGCGCAGAGGCCATAAGGGCCTTTATGCAATAATTAAGGAGATGCAAAGTGGTATGGCGATACGCAGTATCGTCTAAAAATTTTTGGGCGACTTTTTATAAAAAGTCGCAGGAAAGGTATGAAAGTATATAAATTTGGTGGTGCCTCGGTTAAGGAGGCGGCAGGTGTGAGAAATCTTGCCGATATTGCACGCTCTACGGAGGGGCGATTGTTTATTGTGGTTTCGGCTATGGGTAAGACCACCAACGCTCTCGAAAAGGTTATGGAGAGCTTTTGGAATGGTCGTACGGGCGAAGCGGTGGTTGCAATGCAGGGCATTGTGGACTACCACGCAGGCATCCTTGCCGACCTTTGGGGCGAGCCCCACTTGCCCGAGAGGGTGAGGGGTTTCTACGAGGAGTTGGAGGAGATTATTACCCTCGCAAATCCCCAGAGCCGCACCTATGAGGAGTGGTACGATAGGATTGTGAGCTTCGGTGAGCTCATCTCTACGGCCATCGTTAGTGACTATCTCAACTTTGCGGGTGTGGGCAGCCATTGGCTCGATATGAGGCGCATCTTCCTCACGAGCAACCGTTTCCGCGACGCCAACATCGACATCGAGGCCTCCACTCCACGCCTTCGTCGTGCGGTAGAACTTGCCGACGAGAGGGTGGTTGTCGGTCAGGGTTTCATTGGCGCTACGGAGCAGGGAGCAACAACAACCATCGGTCGCGAGGGCTCGGACTACTCGGCGGCTGTTGCGGGCTACATCTTGGAGGCCGATAGTGTGTCTATCTGGAAAGATGTGGAGGGTATCCTCAATGGCGACCCCAAGCAGTTTGAGAATGTTACCTACATCCCCGAACTGACCTATCTCGACGCCATAGAGCTGGCATATAGCGGTGCGCAGATTATCCACCCCAAGACCATCAAACCCCTGCAAAACAAGAATATCCCTCTCTATGTGAGGTGCTTCGTGAACCCCTCGTTGCCCGGCAGTGTCATCAAGTCGGAGATATCGAAGCCTATCGATAGCCCCATCTTTATCCTCAAAAAGGGTATGATTTTGCTCTCCATCAAGCCCGAGGACTACTCGTTTATCTTGGAGGAGCGTATGGCAGAGGTCTTCGCTATCCTCGAAAAACACCGTGCAAAGGTGCACCTCGTGCAGAACTCGGCTATCAGTATGGCCCTCTGTATAGACCCCACTCGCTATCTTGTCGAGATTGTGGATGCGCTCCACGCGGCAGGTTTCTCGGTTAAGTACAACACCGATATGGAACTTCTTACCATTCGCGGTTATCGTCACGAGCATCTTGCGGAGTTTGTGGAGGCGGAGAATGTGTATATGACGCAGCGCTCACGCAAGGTGCTCCGAATTATACGCAAAGCGTAGGCGAGCGCATATTGTGGACGATTAGGTCGTTGCACTGCGATAAGCGGACTTCCTCATTTACCTCTAAGTAAACTGCGGAGTCCGCTTTCTTGTGCGCCTACTACTCGCCTCACACTATGCACTCGCGTGGGGTATGGTTACGGACTTGCCTTTTTGTTTGGCACAAAATTTCCTCCATTTTGTCTGCCGTCTACCGTCTGCGGGCGCAAAGCGCCCACTAAATTAAATAGTAAATAGTAAATAGTAAAGAGTAATCGGGGATGTTTCGGGTTACTTTCCTTAATCACCCTAATCACCCTAACCACCCTAATCACCCTAACCACCCTAATTACCCTAATTACCCTATGCTCTCAAAAAAAACGGGCTCGGCAAAACTTGCCGAGCCTAAATAATTTTGAATTTTGAATTCTAAATTTTGAATTCTATTGCTGTGCCTTTTCGGCGCGTTTGCGGTCAATCTCGCTCAGCAAAATTTTGCGCATACGCATAAACTTGGGAGTAATCTCAACATACTCATCCTCGCGGATATATTCGAGAGCCTCCTCCAACGAGAACTTCACAGCGGGAGCGAGGATAATCTTCTCGTCCGAGCCGCTTGCACGCATATTGGTGAGTTTCTTGCTCTTGGTCAGGTTGAGGCAGATGTCGTTGTCGCGGGTATTCTCGCCCACAACCTGTCCGCAGTATATCTCATCGCCGGGCTCCACAAAGAAGCGGCCCCTATCCTGCACCTTGCCGAGGGCGTAGGCGTAGGCCTGACCTGTCTCCATAGCCACAAGCGAGCCCACCGAGCGCATCTCAATCTCGCCCTTGTAGGGCTCAAAGCCTTTCAGACGGTGCGCCATAATAGCCTCGCCAGCAGTGGCGGTTAGCAGGTTGCTCCTCAGACCGATAATGCCGCGTGAGGGAATCTCAAATTCGAGCCTTGTGCGCTCGTTGCGTGTCTCCATATTTTTGAGCGTACCTTTGCGCTTGGTGGCAAGCTCAATAGCCTTACCGGCGTAATCCTCGGGTACATCAATGGTAAGTTCCTCCACGGGCTCGCACTTGACACCGTCAATCTCCTTGAAGATAACCTTGGGCTGTCCAACCTGCAACTCGTAACCCTCACGACGCATTGTCTCGATGAGTACCGACAGGTGCAACACACCGCGACCATAGACGATAAATTTGTCGGCACTCTCGCCCTGTACCACGCGGAGAGCGAGGTTCTTCTCCAACTCCTTGTCCAAGCGCTCCTTGATGTGGCGGCTGGTCACAAACTTACCGTCTTTGCCGAAGAATGGCGAGTCGTTGATGGTAAAGAGCATACTCATCGTAGGCTCGTCGATGGTGATGGGGGGCAGTGGCTCGGGATTTTCGTAGTCGCAAATGGTGTCGCCAATCTCGAAGCCGTCGATACCCACGAGTGCGCAAATCTCGCCACACTCCACACTCTCAACCTTCGACTTGCCCAAGCCCTCAAACACCATAAGGTCTTTGATTTTGGTCTTCACGAGCGAGCCGTCGCGCTTGGCGAGCGTCACATTCATACCCGAACGGAGCGTGCCGCGTGTGAGCTTACCCACAGCAATACGGCCGAGGTAGGGCGAGTATTCGAGCGAGGTGATAAGCATCTGAGGGGTACCCTCCACCTTCTCGGGCTCGGGAATATCGTCGATAATTGTGTCCAAAAGGGGTGTGATGGAGTTGGTCTTCTCCTTGTAGGAGTGCGACATCCAGCCCTGCTTTGCGCTACCATAGATGGTGCGGAAATCGAGCTGCTCCTCGTTGGCGTCGAGTGTGAACATAAGGTCAAAGACCTGCTCGTGCACAAAGTCGGGGCGGCAGTTGGGCTTATCAACCTTATTGACTACCACAATGGGTTTCTTGCCCAGCGCGAGGGCTTTTTGGAGCACAAAGCGGGTTTGAGGCATAGTGCCCTCAAAGGCGTCGACCAAAAGAATTACGCCGTCGGCCATATTCAGTACCCTCTCCACCTCTCCACCGAAATCGGAGTGACCGGGGGTGTCTATGATGTTGATTTTGTAGTCGTTGTAGATTACCGACACATTCTTCGAGAGAATGGTGATACCCCTCTCGCGCTCCAAATCGTTGTTGTCGAGCACGAGTGTGCCGCTGGCCTCCTGATTGCGGATGAGGTTGGCTTGGAGAATCATCTTGTCCACGAGAGTCGTCTTTCCGTGGTCCACATGTGCGATAATCGCAATGTTGCGTAGTTTCTGCATCTTCTTTTCCTTAATTATTTGGTCGCAAAGGTAGTAAATTATACCCTTTTTTGTACTACCTTTGTATAAAATTAAGGTATGAATGTGATGAAAAATCTCTCCGATATTCATTTTTCGCGCTCCTGCACCACCCGCATAGTTTGTGGCGAGGTTGGGAAGTCGCTCCCCGAATTGCTCCCCGAGGGCCGTGTTGTGGCATTTGTGGATGCCGAGGTCGATGCCGAGTACAACATCTCGGAACTGATACCCGAGAGCGTCATTATCCCCGGTGGCGAGGAGAACAAAAACCTCGAACTTGCCACTATGATGTGGCAGGAACTTGTGGAGAGTAGGGCCGACCGCCAGACTTTCCTCTTGGGTGTGGGCGGAGGTGTTGTGTGTGACCTTGTGGGCTTTGTGGCTGCGACCTATATGAGAGGTGTGCGCTTCGGGCTTGTGCCGACAACACTCCTGGCCCAAGTCGATGCCGCCATTGGTGGTAAGTGTGGAGTGAATATGGGGGGATACAAAAATATGGTTGGTGCGCTGGCCCCTGCCGACTTTGTGCTGTGCGATGCAGGGCTTCTCTCCTCGCTACCCGACAGGGAGTTTCGCGCAGGTCTTGCGGAGATGATAAAGGCCGCAGTTATTGGTGACGCGGAGCTCTTTGAACTCTTTGAAAATCACACCTTTGAGCAGTTGAGAGAGGATGCGGGATTGTTGGGCGGGATGGTTGCCCGCAGCATTGCCGTAAAGTGCGACATCGTAGCCCGCGACCCCTACGAAAATGGCGAGCGCCGACTGCTCAACCTGGGCCACACTTGGGCACACGCCATCGAAAGCCTCTCGACGGACTACACCCACGGTGAGGCGGTGGCTGTCGGTATGGTCTATGCTACTCGCAAGGCGCAGAGTTGCGGAATGATTAGCCCCGAAGATGCGGAGCGTATTGTGACTGTTGTGGAGCGCTACGGACTACCCACAACGGTGGCTCTTGCCGACGACGCCCTCGCGGAGGCTATGACTCACGACAAAAAGAGCACCGACGGCCTTCTCCACCTTGTCCTCCCCACCCGTATCGGTAAAGTTGAGTTAGTAGAGAGTAAAGGGTTATGCCTTGCCCCGATGATTAAACTCGGATATCGGGCATAAAAAGGTAGGGTGTTGTTCGTAATGAATAAATTTTTACTACCTTTGTGACGATATAACCATATATTTTAAGTAAAAATAAATTTTGCCTATGGTAAATTAGCGTAATTTGGTACGCACATTGTAGAACATATTGGAAAAAGCGTTAGCTTTAATTCTTGCCTTTGAAACTTCGACACTTTCACTGACAATCAAGAGTAAAGCGGTAACGCTCGCGTCAATATATTTTGGCGTGGGCTTTACTCTTTGTTTGATTGTCAGGTAGTCGAAGACCTCAAAGGCAGACAAAAGAGATTGTCCGCGCTTTTTTTATGTGCCTACCCCAACAAACCACAAAGGACATTCTCTACTAAAAGTAAAACTCAAAAATAGATGAAGAAATGAAAAAAATACTAGTTAGTTTAAGTATCCTTTTGGCATCTTTAAATGCATTGGGAAACAATAACGAGGCAGAACCTATTTATGCTGAAAGCCAAACCACTGCATCTGTTATGGAAGTTTTAGTATATGCAAACAATGCCGTAGATGATTTCTGCGACTATTTTAGTGGAAGCTGGGCAGATGTTGGCATTAGCGTTTATTGCAAGTTTTTAGGTGGAGATGTATTTACATGCACAGCATATAGAGTTGTCAAAGCCGCTTGTGGTATAAATGGTGCAATTAAGTTGTATATCGAAGGAGATATTAGTGGCGCATTGCGTAAAACCATAAGTGCGGCTGATGCCATATACAATCTTTCCAAAATCAGTAGCAAAGAATATCAACTAAGCGAGGTTAAGGCGGCAAATATGACTCCTCGTAGTGAATGGTACTAAAACTAAATACTATGAAAAAGATTAAACGAATTGCAGTAATGTTTCTTGGCGTTATTGCGCTTTCAACAACTATGACCTCTTGCGCAGGTTTGAGTAATTTGTCCGAAGAAGAAGCTTGGAACATGGGTTATGGCTTAGGTAGAGTTGCAGGCTACTATCTTGGTAATTAATTTTATTAAAGAAGGGTGCGAGGTTGTGTCTTACGCCCTTCTTTTTTTGCTTTTGTTTGTTGTATGAGATATTGTAGTTTAGTTATTTTACTTTTGATGCTTTCGGGTTGCAGAGCCGACATATATCCAGATTTGGTGTTTGTAGAGGGAGGTTGTGTGGTCTTGGGCAATAATAATGCAGATGGCGATGCCGATGAAAGCCCGCAAGCAGAGGTTGAAATAGAGTCGTTCTATATTGGTAGGTATGAGGTTACTCAAAGAGAGTGGAAACAATTAATGGGAAACAATCCCTCTTATTTTCAAGATGATGACAGTCCTGTGGAGTGTGTGTCGTGGTATGATGTGCAAGTATTTATACAGCGTCTAAATGAGATAACCGGCGAAAAATTTCGTTTGCCAACAGAAGAAGAGTGGACATATGTTGCAAAGGGTGGTAAAGCACAAGAGGGGTATTTGTATAGCGGTGGAGATTCTCTTGAAATTGTCGCAAATGCTGACTTTACGCTACATTCTACCTCTAAGGTTGGCACTAAATGTCCTAATAGTTTAGGAGTTTATGATATGACGGGCAATGTGCACGAGTGGTGTGGCAATACCTATGATAGTCTGTTGTATTCAAAATATGCCAAAGTTTTACCATTTAATGGCGTGGGAGAAACGAGTGAGAAAACATTTAAGGGAGGTAGTTGGGCAAGTGGTTATAAGTATGCTCGAATAGAAAATAGAAATCATATTACACCCGAAACTCGAAATTTTGATTTAGGATTTAGAGTGGTTTTGGAGTGTGATTAGGATTGAATAGAGATTGATTCTAAAATTAACGAAAAATGTTCTTGGGTATTAAAAAAGATACCCGTGGGTTTTGAGCAGGAGTGATAAGAAGAACAGGAGAAACAGGAGAAACAGGGGTGACAATGATTATTTAGTAATTCCTGTAACTCTTGTAACCCTTGTAACCCTTGTAACCCCATCCCAGCCTTACAAAAAAATGTTCGGGCTGATGAGTCGCCTCGTCAGCCCGAATCTGCGTTTGATTGTGTATAAATGAGAGTTTTTTTGTTGCGTTACTCCTTGTATTTCAGCCAAGTCTGTGTGCGGCCGAGAATACCTTTCTTGTCGAGCGAGCCGCGCAGGTTGAGCTCCTGCTTTGCTGCGTCGTACTTGATTGTGCAGTAGTAGAGTTTTTCGGACTCGGGGTCGAATACCTTGCCGCCAACGAGTTTGCCGTCGTCGTACTTCATACCCCTTACAATCATAGTGCCCACCGAACTCTTGTCCTCGCCATAGGTGCCAATGAGTTTGCCATAGATAAGGCCGTCGGCATCTTTGTAAATCTCAACGATACCTGCGGGCTCTTTGGTCTTATCATCAATGGTGGTCCATTTGCCGAGGAACTGCTCCTGAGCGAAGAGTGCTGCGATGCTCATAAACATCAGAGCAATGGTTACAAAAATTTTTTTCATAGCGATTTGTGTTGTTTTTATTCGGCTGCAAAGGTACAACTATCGTGCAAAAGGCAAATCTAATACCCCCGAAAATGGTCTTGTGTTCAATTGTGGGGTTTGTGGTATAAAGAGGTGGTATTCAGTCTGCTTTATGCGCCAAAACTACGACATCCAACCCCAATTCTTCAACTTTGTGCAGTGTGTGTGCAGGCGTGTAGTGCTCCGCTTGCGGCATATTGTAGACCGCCGTGCGCAGGAGCTCTCCGAGAGCCTGTGTAGAGCCTGCGGCTCTCAGCTCTTCGGGCGTTATGGTCTGTCCGATAGTTACACGGTGTTCTCCGCGCCCTTTGTTGAGCACTTCGCGTGGCAATCGCAGGAGTCTTATGCGCCAACTCACGAGCCCCAAGAGGTAGTAGAATAGCGAGTTGCGCCCCTCGAAATGAATGGGCACAATGGGCACTTGCATCTTTTCGATTAGTTTTATGATTCCCTCCTGCCACTCGCGGTCACTGATGTCGCCACGCAAAGGATGAAGGTCGGATACCGCCCCCGAGGGGAAAAATCCCACGGGGTGTCCACCTTTAAGATGTGCCAAAGCCATTCGAATACCGCGCAGGGTGGTGGCGTCGGCACTCTTTTTTTCGGTCTCGGTGGTTGTTACGGTTATGAAGCTTTCGCCAAGGGGCTCCACGCGCCCAAGCAGTTTGTTGGCCATAATTTTAAGGTCGGGGCGGACAGAGCCTATCAAGTCCAAGAGTATCACTCCATCGATGGCCCCATAGGGATGATTACTGATAGTTATAAAAGCCCCTTCGGGCAGTCCGTGGAGCCGTTCGGGATTACCTATAAGATGGTCGCAACCAATGAGTTGGAGTGCCATACGAGCAGCTTCCGCCCCCTT
This sequence comes from Tidjanibacter sp., assembly GCA_045659085.1. Lineage (GTDB taxonomy): Bacteria > Bacteroidota > Bacteroidia > Bacteroidales > Rikenellaceae > Tidjanibacter. Next base: position 40,657 of record JAZOWE010000018.1, on the reverse strand, counting down.
GTAGGGGTATATTTGGTCGTAAAGACGATTTATGCGTCCAACGCCACACAGCCACATCGCCCCTCGCCCCAAGAGCCTGCCAAGCCTACCCCGAAAGAGTGGCGTGAGGGTGGCGAGTTCCTCCTCCGAGAGGAGCTCGTGTTTGGGGCGTGGTGTGGACTTTCGGAAGACCACAACCTCCGAAAGCAGAAAATTAAGACCTCCCGAGATGCAGAGTGCTGCGAGGTTGCAGACCACAACGCCCCAGCCAAAAATCTTCTCGAAGAGGAGCAGAAAGAGCATCTTGACACCAAAACCCGCCAGCGAGGAGATGTTGAATGCTGCAAAATGTCGCCAAAAGGAGTGGCGATTGCGGTGACTTATGCGACTGCGCCATATCCAAAAGTAGGAGCAGAGGAAATTGCTCATTACGGCGCACTCGAACGAGATGACGGGCGAGATAACATAGGTAGCCCAATAGCCACCCCTGAGAACAAAGTGAGCCACGAGCCACACCACGAGCGTATCTACACCCGTGCCAAGTGCTCTGCTGAGCATAAATTTGAGGTATTTGGTGAGCATTGAAGTGGTGGGGCGTGAAGGTGTGTTTTTATGCCCTTTTGCGCCCCTGCTCGCGCAATTTTTCGTACTGCTCGGGGGTGAGCTGTTTCAGGGGGTCGGCAAGTGATAGCTGCTTGCGGTCGATGAGCCACTGCACCAGCCACAAGCACATAAGAGTGGTCATAACCCCCAAACCAATAAGGTCGAATAGCCCAAAGGACTTACCACCAATGGTGTAGGAGAGCTGGCTCCACGAGGTGGTTATGAATAGTGTGTTGGCGAGGATAGCGATAAGTCGAAACTCCGTAGGGCTGAGCCTCCCATAGGTGAGTCGCATTTGGTTGGTGCAGATGGTGCAGACATAGGTGTAGATTGAGATTATGAGGTAGGCGACCAGAACGCCCAGCGCCACATCCAACCTTAGCAGTGGCGAGAGCCCTGCGCCCACACACATCATCGTAATGGTTATGGCGTCGATGGTGTGGTCGATGAAAAATCCATACCTTGGTCGCCCCGTGCCCCTCACGCGGGCAAGAGTGCCGTCGAGCGAGTCGCCATACCAATTAACGACAAGCCCTGCCGAGGAGAGCCACAAAAAACGAATATCGAGGCTCGACAGGGCAAAGCCCAAGCCACAAACGAAAGCCCCCGCAACGCCTATATATGTAAGGATGTCGCTTGTTACCCAGCGAGGTTGGCGGTGTGCGAGCCAAACAAGGAGTCGTTTCTCCACTCCGTTGAGTATGGAGGTCTGTATGCGTGTGGCGTTTTCGCGCTGATGGTAGGAGGAATGCATAGTGCTCTACAAAGGGATTTTAGGTTTGTGACTTGTCATCCCTTTGTGGCAAAAAGTGTGCCTAAGCAAGAATTGTTGAAAGAACTTGCCGGAGTATTATTAAATAAACAAGGTGGTGTATTATGAATTTTCCTCTCTTTTTATTAACTTGCACTCGATATGTTCCCCATTCACTTTAATGTATTATGAAAAGGCTTTTTGTTTTTATATTATGTCTGGTGGCGTTTGTTGGTTGTGGCTATGATAATGTCGTGGAAGAAGGTGACGAACCTAAGGTAACTATTGGTAGTAATGGTTTTGTGCCTGGTGGCGAGTTTAATCTTTTGTCATATCCTATTGGCTTGAATCACCAAATAGTTAATGAACGCAATGAGAATGTTTGGCAGTATTTCTATGATTATGATGCCACAGATGAAGATGATTTTCAGTATTTGGTAAATATCTCAATGTATTGCAACGCCGACGAAGATTTTAATTTTCTGAGCAAACCGATACTTTTTGATGTGTATTGTCGTAGCGACGAGTTTGTTGTAGATCATCATCTTGCCCCTGTTCCATATTATACCACACCATATTTGTGGTCTTCTTATTACTGTGTCTTCTCAAAAGGCTCTCATCCATACTACTATAAAGAACTTGGATATCGTTATGAGATGCACTTCCCAATGTTATTTCCTACCCCAGGCGAGTATCGTGTCAAAATGTTGATGTGTCAGCCAGTAGAGATAGATAAGTTCGACAACCCTAATGTGGAATATGGATATAAGACGGAGTGGTTTACGATTATTATCTATGATGATAAACACGATGACACTCTGCCTGAGTGTGGAGGTCAAGTGGTTTTGTTATAGAATTTCGGCGAGGAAGCGACCTGTGTGGCTGCAAGGATTTTGGGCAACCTCTTCGGGGGTGCCTTCGGCGATAATCTCGCCACCGGCCTTGCCGCCCTCGGGCCCCATATCCACAATCCAGTCGGCACACTTGATAACATCCAGATTGTGCTCTATGATGATGACGCTGTTGCCCTTGTCTACCAACTTCTGGAACACGGCAAGCAGTTGGCGAATATCCTCGAAGTGGAGTCCCGTTGTGGGCTCGTCGAAGATGTAGAGTGTGTGCCCCGTATCCCTACCCGCAAGTTCTGAGGCGAGTTTTATCCTCTGGCTCTCGCCACCCGAGAGCGTGGTGCAACTCTGGCCGAGTTTCAGATAGCCCAAACCAACCTCCTGTATGGCGCGTAGTTTGGTGTATATTTTTGGTACGGGCTCGAAGAATTCCACCGCCTGATTGATGGTCATCGAGAGTACTTCGTCGATATTCTTGCCTTTGTACTTCACTTCGAGAGTCTCGCGGTTGTAGCGGTGACCGCCACACGCCTTACAGGTGACATATACATCGGGCAGGAAGTTCATCTCGATGGTCTGCACGCCCGCGCCCTTGCACTCCTCGCATCTGCCACCCTTTACATTGAACGAGAAACGCCCCGCACCATAGCCCCTGACTTGCGCATCGGGAGTCTTTTCGAAGAGTTTGCGGATGTCGGCAAAAACACCCGAATAGGTTGCCGGATTGCTCCTTGGGGTGCGGCCTATGGGACTCTGGTCCACCACCACGAGTTTGTCTATATGTTCCACACCCTCAATGGCTTTGAAGGGTAGTGGTTGGTCGAACGAACGGTAGAGTGTGCGACTGAGGTAGGGGTGGAGGGTTTCGTTTATGAGAGTTGACTTGCCACTGCCACTAACGCCCGTAACACACACCATCTCGCCGAGAGGTATACGCACCGTGACATTTTTGAGGTTGTTGCCCGTAGCCCCCTCGATGGTTATAAACTCCCTATTGCCTTTGCGACGCACCGTCGGTTTTTCTATGGTGCGACGGCCCGAGAGGTAGTCGGCAGTGAGCGAGTCAGCTGCGAGAATTTCCTCAAATTTGCCCTCGGCAACCACCTCGCCGCCCTTGCGGCCCGCCAGGGGGCCCATATCTACAATCCAATCAGCCGAGCGCATCATCTCCTCGTCGTGCTCTACGACAATTACCGAGTTGCCCTCGTCGCGCAGATTTTTGAGCGAGTCTATGAGTCGACGGTTATCCCTCTGGTGTAGGCCGATACTCGGCTCGTCGAGGATGTAGAGCACATTGACAAGTTTCGAGCCCACCTGCGTTGCGAGTCTGATACGCTGGCTCTCGCCACCCGACAGGCTGCGCGAGGGGCGCGAAAGCGAAAGGTAGCCCAAGCCTACATCGCACAAAAAGCCCAAGCGCTCGCCAATCTCTTTGAGTATCTCGTGGGCAATAGCACGCTCTTTGGAGGTCATCTGGTCGGGTAGGGTGGCTATCCAATCGCGTAGCTCTTCAATGCTCATTTCGGACACCTCGGCAATGTTCTTGCCCCCAATGCGAAAATAGAGAGCCTCCTCTTTGAGCCTCGAACCGCCACACACGCTACACGGACGATGTTCGATGAACTGACCGAGCCATTTGGCACCCGTACCGCGCGTACCCTCCTCGGTGTTGCTTTCGAGGTATTGCGTAATGCCCTGCCAAGCAATCATCCTCACGCCACTGCATCCGTGCAGACCGTGTACGGCAACGGGCTCGGCATCGCCATTGATGATTGCCGAGAGGGCCTCCTCGGAGAGGGTGCTCACAGGGTCGTTTATGGTAAAGTCGTAGCGATGTCCGAGGGCAGCCATAACACTCAAAAACCAGTTCGAACGCAATTTATAGAGTGGGGCAATGGCTCCATCTGCTATGCTCATTCGGCCGTCGGGCAGTAGTTTCTCTCTGTCGAAAACAGCCTCTTCGCCCAAACCGCCACAATGGGGACACGCTCCCTGCGGAGAGTTGAACGAGAATGTATGGGGTGCAGGCTCGTCGAACGAAACACCCGTTGTGGGGCACATCAGATGGCGCGAGTAGTAGCGTGCGGTGTCGGAGTTGTAGTCGTAGACCAAAATGGTACCCTTGCCCTGACGCATAGCCTCTTTGAGGCTCTTGCGCAGGCGCTCTGTACCGCTCTCACCCACAATCAGGCGGTCTATGACGAGTTCTATAGTGTGGGTTTTGTAGCGGTCGAGTTTCATCCCTGCCGTCATCTCCACAACCTCGCCGTCGATACGGGCGTGCAGGTAGCCACGCCTCACAAAACCCTCGAAGAGCTCTCGATAGTGGCCCTTGCGCCCCTTGACTACGGGGGCAAGGAGTGCTATCTTGCAACCCGCAAAGTTCTCCTCAATGAGCGTGATGATTTGTTCGTCGGTGTAGTGCACCATCTCCTCGCCTGTGTTGGGCGAATATGCACGCGAAGCACGGGCGTAGAGTAGGCGCAGAAAGTCGTTAATCTCGGTTACGGTGCCCACCGTCGAACGGGGATTTTTGTTGGTGGTCTTCTGCTCGATGGCCACCACGGGGCTTAGTCCCTCAATTTTGTCCACATCGGGGCGCTCCATTGTGCCCACAAATTGGCGGGCATAAGACGAAAGAGTCTCCATATAGCGCCTCTGTCCCTCGGCATAGATGGTGTCGAAGGCAAGTGAGGACTTGCCACTACCCGAGAGGCCCGTAACAACCACAAGGCTGTTGCGGGGAATTTCGAGGTCTATGTTTTTCAGGTTGTGGACCCTTGCGCCCGTAATTATGATTTTATCTTGCTCGTTCATCTGATTTCAATGTTGTCGGCATCTTGCCAAGCCCTGAATTTCTCCCTGAAAGCATTGATTTTCTCGGGATTAATATCAACTACTACCACTCCTTGTTCTTCGCTACAAGTGGCTACTTTGTTGCCCAAATAGTCGTAGGCTGCCGAGTGGCCATTGTAGGGTGTACCCTGAGCGTCGGTGCCCACACGATTGACACCCACAACCCACGCCTGATTCTCCACGGCTCGTGCGGGAAGAAGTGTATCCCACGCACCTATGCGGCTGGCTGCCCACGAGGCGGAGTAGAGTAGAAGGTCGGCCTTGCCGGGTAGGTAACTCCACGCCGGGAATCGCAAGTCGTAGCAAATCATCGGTGCAATTCTCACACCACACCACTCAACAATGATGCGCTCGCGACCTGCCGCAAAGTGCTCTTGCTCGCCAGCAAAGGAGAAAAGGTGGCGTTTGTCGTAGTGAAAGGTGCTGCCGTCGGGCAGACAAATGTACATACGATTGAAGAACTCTTTGCGCTCTTTGGTTGCAATGGTGCCCGCAACGGCAAAGCCTTGAAGATGGGCAAGGTGTTGCATCCAGCGGAGCGTTGGCCCTCCGTGTGGTTCGGCAATATCCTCGCTATTAACCTCATAGCCCGTTGCAAACATCTCTGGCAACACCACAAGGTCGCACTCCACCCCACAGAGCAGACGCTCAATGGTTTGGAGGTTTTCATCCTTTGCGCGGCTTCGGGTGTCGAACTGAACGAGTGCAACTTTCATAGCAGAGTGATTTTATTTTTTACAAAAATAACGATTTTTCGGGACAAAGCCCTATTTTTGCGGAAAATATAGAGAACAAACCGTAGATTTATCACGCACTATGCTGAGCGCAGGAGAATATCAAACACTGAGAATTGGCCGCATTGCCGAGCCCGGCATCTACCTCTCCGACGAGGAGGGCAATGAGGTTTTGCTGCCCAACCGCTATGTTTCACTTGCCGATAAGGTGGGTGGTGTTGTGGAGGTTTTTGTCTACCACGACTCCGAAAACCGACTCATCGCCACACGCGAAAGACCATTGGCTACTGTTGGCGAGGTGGCGGTGTTGGAGGCGGTGGACAGAAATGCCCACGGAGTCTTTCTTGCGTGGGGTATTACTGCCAAAGACCTCTTTTTGCCCAACCGCAATGTGCCTTTCGAGGTACAGATGGGAGGCCGCTATCCTGTCTATCTCTATCGCGACGAGCTGACGGGTAGGGTTGTGGCTACAACCAAACTCAACAAGTATATCTCCAATGCCGAAATCACCGTTCGTCAGCGCGAGCAGGTCGATATTGTGGTCGTTAGGCGTATGGAGATGGGGTACCGTGTGGTTATCAACAACCGCCACTGGGGAATGATTTACAACGACCAAATTTTTGCCCCCGTAAGGGTTGGCGACCGAATGACAGCCTATGTGCATCGCATTAGCGACGAGGGGCGTATTGATGTTATGCTCCAACAGGAGGGACGCGAACTCAGGGAGGAGTCGGCCGTGAAACTTCTTTCGCTCTTGGAGAAGAGTGCTGGCAGGTTGGCCGTGAACGACAACTCCTCGCCCGAGGAGATTGCTGCCGCCACGGGGCTGAGCAAAAAGAGCTTCAAGAGGGCTGTGGGTGCGCTCTACAAAGAGCGACGCATCGTAATTGGCGAGGGGGAGATAACCCTTGCGAAATAGAGTATAGAGGTATGTGTGCACTTCAAACTGCCGAACGAGTGTCGGGGCGCGATGTCTCCGATAACTATGTTTTCCAACGCTCACTGCTGGCATACCACTATGCTGCCGAGAGGGTTTCGGGCGTGGTGCTCGAAATCGGAACGGGCAGTGGTTATGGTGTGGAGGTTATTGCTCCTCACACCGAGCGTTTTGTGACCGTCGATAAACACCAACCCGCATTGAGTGTTGTCGAGGGGCGCGAGGGTGTGGAGTTTCGACAGATGACGGTGCCACCTCTTTCGGGCATTGAGAGCCAGAGCGTCGACTGTGTTATCTCGTTTCAGGTAATAGAGCATATTAAGCACGACGAGGAGTTTGTCCGCGAGGTGCACAGGGTGCTGAAAAAGGGGGGCGTGTTTGTTGTTTCGACTCCCAATCGGACAATGTCGCTCACTCGCAACCCGTGGCATGTTAGGGAGTACACTCCCGAGGAGTTTGGGGCTCTGCTCGGTGGGTGCTTCGAGAGTGTTGAGGCTCTGGGTGTTGAGGGCAACGAGAAAGTGTGGCAGTACTACGAGAATAACCGCCGAGGAGTGGAGCGTATCACAAGGTTTGATGTCTTGGATTTGCAACACCGCCTGCCTCGATGGATGTTGCAAATTCCCTACGATATACTCAACCGACTCAATCGTCGCAAGTTGCTCAAAGAGAGCGAGGAACTAACAACGGGCATTGCGATGACAGACTACTCGGTAGTCCCCGTTCACGAGAGGTGTTTCGACCTTCTCTATGTGGCAAAAAAATAGTGACTAGGCTTAGTCACTATTTTTTGTTTGCGCTGTCTACATTGCCGCGATATACCACATAGCGTTGGAACAGATACTCGGTGGAGAGGTTGAGGAGCATATTGAGTCCCGTGACAAGGTAGTCGTTCCATAGCAACTCTTCGGCGAGGTAGTTGCCGAGGAGTGTGGTTGTTGGTGTGAATATGCAGTAGTAGCCCAAAATTTTGAGCATCGCAACGGGAATGTTGGCGGTGGATTTGAAAGTGAACTTGCGGTTGAGGGTAAAATTCCAGACTATGGAGAGCAGTAGCGAGGGTAGATAGCAGGCGTAATACTTCCAATCGGTCAGCTCGGTAAGTAGCGAGAAAGAGCCCATTTGAACGATTCCTGCGCTTGCCGAAAAGAGCACAAACTTCACGACTCTCCAAAACTCTTTAATATCGCTCTTTTTTCTCTTCATCTTCTCTTGTGGGTTTGGTTTTCTTGTGGCGCAAAGGTATATATTTATTTTGAATTTTGAATTCTGCATTTTCGGTTGTACTTTTGTACGCTATGCGTAAAGTTGTCGGATATATTGCCGTGCTGTGCGCCCTTGTAGGGCTCTGGGGCTGTCCTGCTGCCACCTCTTCGGTGGAGTGGGGCGAGGTGGTCTATGCACCCCACTTTTCAACAGGTTTTGAGATTGTGGCAACCGAGGGCTCTTCGACGGTTTTGCGCGTCCTTGCGCCTTGGCAGGGAGCCGAAGGTGTTGTTAAAGAGATATTTATTGGTCGCGACGGTGAGAGTGCTCCCGAAGGTTTTACGGGTGTAACGGTTAAGGCTGCCCCCGAGAGGGTGGTGTGTATGTCGTCGAGCCATATAGCCTTTGTGGATGCTCTGGGCCGTGTGGAGAGTGTTGTGGGCGTGAGCGGCTCGGACTATATCTCCAACGAACATATCGTAGAGGGCGTTGCCGAGCGTACGGTGCGCGAGGTTGGATATGATACGAACATAAACTATGAGGTGCTCGCCTCTTTGCGCCCCGATATGGTCTTTATCTATGGAGCTTCGGGCGAAAATGGGGCTATGACGGCCAAACTCGAAGAGCTGGCCATTCCATATGTCTATATTGCCGACCACGCCGAAACCACACCCCTCGGAAAGAGTGAGTGGGTGGTTGCTTTTGGCGAATTGTTTGATTGTAGGGAGGTGGCCGAAGAGCTCTTTGGCGAGATTGCCGAACGATATGAGAGCCTCAGACTCCGTATGCTCGATGTGGAGCATCGCCCGAAGGTTATGCTCAATGCGCCCTATAAGGATGTGTGGTTTGTGCCTGCCGACGACAGCTATGTCGTAAGGCTTATTGAGGATGCAGGTGGCAGTTGGCTCTGTGCCGACGGCAGGAGTAAGACCTCGCGCCCGATTAGTGGCGAGAGTGCCTTTGTGTTCCTCTCGCAGGCCGACTTTTGGCTCCACACCAATGCCGCACGCACCATTGCACAGCTTGTGGCCGAAAACCCCAAATTTGCATCTACAAGGGTTGTGCGAGAGGGTGGTGTGTATAACTGCACAGCTCGCAATACTCCGTCGGGTGGCAGTGATTTCTGGGAGAGCGGAGCGCTTAGGGCTGATGTAGTTCTGGCAGATATGATTGCCATCTTGCACCCCGAACTCTCCGTTGGCTACACACTCTATTATTACGAACAACTCAGATGACGGCACGCAATAGAATACTTTTTGCCTTTTTGGCGGTGGCTACCGTAGTCCTCTTTGTGGTGGACTTGGCGGTGGGAAGTGTTGCCATACCCATTGGTGAGGTGTGGCGAGGTTTGTGGAATGTGAGTGGTGCCGACGAGTCGATGTTGCTCATTGTGCGCAACTTCCGTCTGCCCAAGGCAGTGATGGCTCTGCTTGCTGGTGCCGCACTCTCGACGGTGGGTTTGCAGATGCAGACGCTCTTTCGCAACCCACTTGCGGGGCCTTATGTGCTGGGTGTGAGCTCGGGTGCGAGTCTGGGTGTGTCGATTATGCTTTTGGGACTCCCTCTGCTCGGCATCTCGACCTCCAACCCTATTGTTCAGAACATCGGTGTGGCGGGTGCCGCGTGGATTGGTTCGGCCCTGATTATGGTGGTCGTTATGGCGGTTACCACGCGCATAAAAAACATTATGACGGTGCTCATTCTTGGTATGATGTTCGGTAGTGCCGCCTCGGCTCTGGTGGAGATTATGCAGTATTTATCGCCCGAGGGCGCACTGAAATCGTATGTTGTGTGGACTATGGGCTCGCTGGGTGGCGTTACACTCTCGCAACTATGGATTGTTGTTCCCGTTATTGTTGTGGGACTCGTAATATCCGTTTTGCTTATCAAACCGCTCAATATACTCCTGCTTGGCGAGAACTATGCTCGAACTATGGGCCTTAATATCAGGCGTACACGACTGCTCGTTACGCTTACAACCGTGCTGCTGGCCGGTACGGTAACGGCCTATTGTGGCCCCATCGGTTTTGTGGGCTTGGCAGTGCCCCATGTTGCAAGGATGCTCTTCCGCGAGGCCGACCATAGAGTGCTCGTACCCGCTACGATGCTGTGCGGTACGACCATAATGTTGTTGTGCGATATTGCCTCCTCGCTGCCTTCGAGCGACCTGGCGCTGCCAATCAATACCGTTTCGGCACTTGTGGGTATCCCGATTGTGGTGATTGTGATTTTCCGTAATCGTAAAATGATGATGTAGAAAATGGCCCAGATGGAACGCATATATACTATTGAGTTACACGATGTTACGCTCGGCTATGGCGATAGGGTGCTGATGGCCGATGCGAGCGTTGGCTTTGGTTGGGGCGAACTCACGGCCCTTATTGGTCGCAACGGTACGGGCAAGAGTACTCTGTTGCGCACCATTGCCGCCCTTGCCCGACCACAAGGTGGTTATATCACCATCAATGGGGAGGACTCTTCGCGCCTTTCGATGAGGGAGATGGCGAGCCGTATAGCCTTTGTCTCTACCGACGATGTGAGGGTACAGAATTTGCATGTCTGGGATGTTGTGTCGCTCGGCAGGGCGCCCTACACAAATTGGGTGGGACGATTGACCGAGGAGGATAGGGTTAAGGTGCGCGAGTCGCTGGCATTGGTTGGTATGGAGGCCTTTGCGGAGGCTTCGATGGACAGCCTTAGCGATGGCGAACGACAGAGAGTCATGATAGCCCGTGCGCTGGCTCAGGATACACCTATCATCCTCCTTGACGAGCCTACGGCCTTTCTCGATTTGCCCAATAAGTACGAGATTTGCCTGCTGTTGAAGCGGTTGGCCCACAAGGAGGGCAAGTGTATACTCTTCTCCACCCATGACCTTTCGATTGCCATTGAACTGTGCGATACGATTGCGATGATTGAGGGCGGAAAGTTTCACTACGGAACTGCCGAAATGCTTATGGAAGAGGGAGTTATGCAGAGGATATTCGAGAGTACACAGATTGAATTTGACCGCGAGAGAGGCAATGTGCGACTAAAAAAATAAAAAAATTGAAAAATAGTTTGGAATTAACCAAATTTTAGTTACCTTTGCACCGCTAAAAAGCAACCTACTATGTGTAGTAGGCGGGGCCCATTCGTCTATCGGTTAGGACGCAAGATTTTCATTCTTGAAAGAGCAGTTCGACTCTGCTATGGGCTGCAAGAATTAAAAAATTTAAAAAGTAAATAACTATGGCAAATCACAAGTCTTCTAAGAAGCGTATTCGCCAAACCGAGACACACAGGGTTGCGAATAAGTACTACCACAGAACAACCCGTAATGCTGTGAAAGCATTGCGCGGTACCACCGACAAAGCAGCTGCTGAGGCTCTTCTTCCCAAAGTAGCAGCAATGTTGGATAAACTTGCAAAACGCAATGTTATCCACAAGAACAAAGCAGCCAACCTCAAAAGTGGCTTGCAGGTTCATGTAAACGGTTTGTAGTAGTCCGTTACAGGTCTTCGCTACAAGGTAGACGGAAGACCTTAGATGGTGACTGTAGCTCAGTTGGCAGAGCGTTGGATTGTGGTTCCAAATGTCGTGGGTTCGAGCCCCATCAGTCACCCCAGAGCGACTTCCGAATTTCGGAGGTCGCTTTTTTTGTGCAAAAGAAGGTGCGTGCTTGTGAGGTGGGGAGATGAAAAAAGGAGAGTTGGTTAACTCTCCTTTTTGTTGTAGAACTTATAGAGTTCCTCGGTGGCGAGTGAAATCTTCGTTACCGAGAAGTCTTCGCCCTGAGGGAATACGAACATTGTGTCCGTCAGTGTACTCAAATCCACACAGTCGCGCTTCCATTTGCGGTAGTCATACTCAATATGGATAGAGTATCGCTGCGCTGCGGGGAGAGTCATCGAGTAGTCGATGCCGTCGAACTCGCCTTTTAGTTCAAAGCCGTTCATGTTGTGTGTCAGCACACCCTCGCCCAACTCCATAAAGCCTTTGGGGTGGGGCAGTGCTCGAACATCCGATTTTAGAGTAGTACCGTAGGTGCCGGCCTCGACCTCTTTGCGGACATTCTCCCTCTCCCACTCATACCAATCGGGGATGTGGCAGAAGTGTGTTTCGCCCTCGGTTGCCTCCAACTGACCATACTCGTTCATCCACCAACGGTGGCCGCACTCTTTGCACCACAAGTGTGAGCCCTCGCTTGCCATACGATACTCCTTGCCGCAGTGGGGACATTGGTAGAGTACTTTGTGCAGGCCCTCGGCGCGGGTTTTCTTGGTCATACGAATTTGGTTGTCGCGTTGCCAAGCGAAGTCGTCGTAGTAGAACTCACGGTTTACAACCTCCATAATCTGATTGTAGTCCATCTTCTCAATATCCTCCACCGAAAGAATCTGTTTCATTGTAGCCTCGGTCTTGATGAGCCTGTCGCCTGTATTCCAGAATGGGGAGTTGATGTGGTTGCCCTGCGTGATGAGTGTCACGACGGGCAATTTCAGCAGTTTTACGAGTTTGCCGAGCGATGGGGGAAGAATGGCGTTTGTGCCACAGAGCGAGTATCGAGCCTCGGGGTAGAAGGCTACCACCTTGTTGCGCTCCTTGATCTCACGCAGCTGACGCACCAAGCGGGTGTCGTTGGTGAATTTGCGTTTGGGAATACACCCTACGCGAGCCATAAGCCATTGGAGCAGACCGCCAATGCCCACAAAACCATCAATCGCAACAATGTAGTATGCTTGATTGGGGAATGTGGCCTTGATGGCGACCATAAAATCGTAGAAGGCATTGTGGTTGCAGAGTAGGAGGTAGGGGCGCTTTACACCCTCCATATTTACCTTTTTGATGCGCGTGCGGTGGAGCCATGTTACGGGGAACGAGGCTATCCACATTACGGGACGAAGCCACCACGAAACCCTCTTGGGCTTGGCGCTCATATCGAGCCTTCGGATACCATCCACAAGGGGCGTCTGGTCGTCGAGTTGTTTGGTTTGTTGTTGGTCTTTTGTCAATTTCATAGAGAAGTCTGCGTTTAGTGTACCCCGCAAGGGGTAAATTTTAGATTACAAATATAGTACAAAAACGAAAAAAACCAACATAAAGCTTCCATTTCTCGCACATTTTCCCCATATTTGTAGTGTTATATATAAAATTTGAGATTATGTACAGCGAACTGAAAAAACATATTGAGGCTGCGTGGGAGAATGGCGAGTTGCTCCACGAGCCCGAGGTGCTCGATGCAATTGAGCAGGTAGTAACACTCCTCGACGAGGGCAAATTGCGTGTAGCGGAGCCCACCGAAGAGGGCGAATGGCAGGTTAATGAGTGGGTGAAGAAGGCCGTAATACTCTACTTCCCCACCCACGAGATGACCACCTCCAATGCAGGAGAGATGGAGTTCTACGACAAACTGCCCCTCAAAAAAGGCTATAAGGAGTTGGGCGTGAGGGTCGTGCCCCACGCTGTGGCACGCCGAGGCGCCTACCTCGCAAGGGGTGTGATTATGATGCCCTCCTATGTCAATATCGGTGCCTATGTCGATAGCGGCACTATGGTCGATACTTGGGCAACCGTTGGCTCGTGTGCACAAATCGGCAAGGGCGTACACCTGAGTGGTGGCGTTGGTATCGGTGGTGTGTTGGAGCCCATACAGGCAGCACCCGTCATTATTGAGGACAACTGCTTCATCGGCTCGCGCTGCATTGTGGTGGAGGGTGTTCGCATTGGCCGTGAGTCGGTGCTGGGTGCCAATACGGTAATTACCTCCTCGACCAAAATCATTGATGTTACGGGCTCGGAACCCGTTGAGTATAAAGGTTATGTGCCCCCTCGCTCGGTGGTAATCCCCGGCACCTACACACGACACTATCCCGCAGGCGACTATGGCGTAAGTTGTGCCCTGATTATTGGTCAGCGCAAGGAGAGCACCGACAAGAAGACCTCGCTCAATGATGCGTTGCGCGAGTTTGGCGTATCGGTATAGCGAGCCCATCTCGCGGGCATCTGCTGCGTTACGCTTGCGCTCGAAATGCTCATTTGCGAAGAGCAAACTCCGCTTTCTCGTGCTACGCAAGCCTTGCATCTGCTCCGCGATATGCACTCGCTGTTAGCGAGTTTTATAGTTAATTTTCAATTTTCAACTTTCAACTTTCAACTCGGAACAAATGGCAGTTTTTATCTATAAATCAATGCCCTCGACCAACTCGGAGGTCAAAAAACCCGGCTATCGCCACGGCGATGCTGTTATTGCTCGCGAGCAGACGGCAGGCAGAGGTCAGAGGGGTAACAAGTGGAGCAGCAGGCCGGGGGAGAACCTCACCTTCTCGCTCGTGTGGGAGCCCGAGTTTTTGGAGGCCCGCAGGCAGTTTCTGCTCTCGGAGGCGGTGGCTCTGGCCCTGACGGACACCCTTGCGAAGTACTCAATAGGCTCGAAAATCAAGTGGACAAACGACATCTATGTCGGCAATAAGAAAATCTGTGGCATACTCATTGAGCACGACCTTGGTGTGGGTGGTAAACTTGCACGCACCATTGTGGGCATAGGCCTGAATGTCAATCAGAAAGAGTTTGATGAGTGGGTGCCCAATCCGACCTCTATGGCTATCGAGAGTGGCAAGGACTTCGACCTCAACGGAGTATTCCAAGACCTCTTCGACGCTTTGGAGGCACGCTACGAGCAGCTCAAAAACTCTCCCGAACAGATTGAAAAGGAGTACGATGCACTGCTCTATCGCAAAGACTCGGAACACAAGTATCGTTTTCCCTCGGGCAAGGTTGTGCACGGCATTATTCGTGGCGTGAAACCAAGTGGCGAGTTGCTGGTTGAGAGTGGGGGAATGGTTGTGCCATACTTATTCAAAGAGATTGAGTTCATTATTTAGCGAGCACATCTTGCGGGCGATTTCTGCGTTATGCTTTTGATTTTGCTTCCTCATTTACGGTTTGTAAACTGCGGAGCAAAATCAAAACCAAGCCTTGAACTCGCCTCGCAATATGCACTCGCTGAGGGAATGGAAAATTAAGTGGTGTTATGCGCCTGTGAATTATTAAATTTGCGCCAAAGGCGCACCATAATTTTCAATTTTCAATTCTCCATTTTCAACTTATAAAGTCGTTAGACGAAAAAAATGAGGGGGGCGTGCAACATTTTGCCCCCTTTGTGCATCTAATAATTGAGAGAAAGGCAAATGACCATCGAGAGCATCATACAAGGTTGCCGCAAAGGCGACTCGGAGGCTCGCAGAGAACTCTATGAGAGGTACGCCACGGCGATGTTTTCGCTCGTGAGGCGCTACATAAGTGTTCGTGCGGAGGCTGAGGATGTGTTCCACGATGGCTTTGTCACACTCTATACCAAAATTGGCGACTATCGTGGCGAAGGCTCTTTTGATGGGTGGATGAAGCGTATTTTCATCACTGCGGCACTCACACACCTCAGGCGCGAATCCTCTCACGGGGCTGTGGATGAGGATGTGAGCGAACTGCCACCCTCGGCCGTAGCAGGGGCTCCGCCCGATGCGCTGGCGAGGATTGCCGATAGGGAGCTGTTGGGGCTCATAGAACGGCTCCCCGAAGGTTTCAGAATGGTGTTGATGTTGCACGCGGTCGAAGGATACAGCCACGAGGAGATAGCCCAACTACTCTCCATAAGCCCTTCAACAAGTCGTAGCCAATACCTTAGGGCGAAGGCCCGATTGGCAGAACTCATCGCAAGAGAGTATAAGTAGAGCCCAAACAAACCAATGTAGAGAAAAGAGTTTTTATGAAACAATATAACGACGATAAGTTTAGAGAGTTGCTTGGCGACAAGTTGCGCACCCTGAGGGAAGAGCCGCCTGCCGATATGTTTGACCGTATTGAGCAGACTCTTATGACTATGGGCGGTGTGACAGAGGAGCCCAATGCTACGACTTCCGAGCCCAAAGTGGTGCCTCTGTGGGGCCGGCCTTTGGTGAGAGGTATTGCTGCGGCTATGGTGGCGGCGATGCTTGTTCTTGTATCGGTTGTTGCACTGAGGGATAATGCCCCGGCTGACATTGAGATTGTGGCCGAGCAGATTGTGGAGGTGGCTGCCGAGCAGCCCGAGGTTGCCCCAATAGTCGAGCCCACCGAAGAGCCTACAAGGGTGGCTATGGTTACGAGGCGAATTGCAAAACCTGCCGCCACATCCGAAATTGTGAGCCTCGAAATGGATAAGGCGGTAATTGAGAGTGCCGAAAAGGCGACAGAAGAGCTCTCGGAACAGGGAGCGCCCACGCCCCAAGAGAAGCGCACAACACCTCGTGAGCGCAAAAGGAGAAATCGCACTCGCTCGTCGCATTACAACAACCAACAAGAGTTGGAGGAGTATTGGCGTGTGGCCCTTGCCGAGGAGTCGGAGGAGAGTGGCGGATGGCTGCGCCCTACCGAGATTGGACTCTATGCTGCCAATGTGGGATTTAACCGAGGACATATTGAGCGTAGTAATATGGCAAATAGTGCCATGATGGTCAGCGAGTCGAACGAACTTTTGGCTGGCGGTTCCTATATGTCCCCCTCGCTTGTCAAACAAGTAAATAGCTCCAATCTCGAACACTTTATGCCCATTACGGTGGGTGTGACGCTGAGTTTCTCGCTTGGTGATTGGCTCTCGGTAGATAGCGGTCTTTTGTATACGAATATCTACTCCAAGAGCGATAATGAGGCAACATTCAGCCACTATGAGCGTAGGCGTACTTTCGACTACTTGGGAGTGCCTATCGCCCTGTCGGCCTACTTTGCCGACTTCGACCGCCTGTCGCTCTATGGACGCTTAGGCGCTACGACAGAGTTGTGTATTGGTGCCAACGATGTGGACTTTATGGATGGAGAGTTTGTGGAAAAGGTGGCACTCGATGTGCCGAGTCTGACCTTCTCGCTCGATGCTGCTGTGGGTGCATCCTATGCTTTGTGGGGTACTATGGGGCTGTTTGGCGAGGTGGGTTGCTCCTATTGGATGGCACCCCAGGGCTATGCCGAGAACTACCGTACGGTCAATCCTCTGAGCCTCTCCACGCGCTTCGGTTTGCGCTTTACCTTCAATTAGTACGATTACCCTATGAAGATGACGATAAAAAGAGTTTTGAACTGTGTTATCCTTGCAACTGCGATGTTGTTGGGGGTGGCGTGTAGTGCCGAGCCCATGTTTGGGGATATGGTTGGCGATGGTGGCTATAATGCCACATTCGGTGTGCTTGCAGAGGATGTGCAGACCATTGTGGCAGATAACGGCACAATACTCCATATTGTGGAACTTGGAGGTCAGACTTCCTCCGAGGAGTTGAACTCAAAGCAAGGGCGTGTGCTGTTCAACTACACCATTTTGGGCAATAATCCCTCGGGCGGCTTCAACATAAGGCTCAACCGCTTCTATCCGTTGGAGGTTAAGGATTTGGAGATTTATGATGGCGATGACCACTCCGAGTTGGAGAGCGTTGCAGATTGGAATGACGAGGATTTTGTGTCGCTCCTCGAAGCCCCCGCGATGCCCTATGAGGTCAGTATCGGTGGTGGCTATATAAATATAAATGTATGCTACACCTCCACCATATCCCCCGACGAGGAGATGCCCGATGTGGAACTCTACTACGACACCACCTGCTCGACGGGAGATACGGCTGTCTTGCAACTTGTGTGTGAGCGCGAGGAGGAGATGTATGAGAGAGGTGCGAGAGCCTATTTTAGGTGGTTCTCATTCCGTATCAGTAAGGAAATTGAGGTGCTGACCTCCGAAACCAATATATATGCTTTCCATTGGTGCTGGTGGGTGGAGGATGGAAACCCATCGGCGGGCATTATGGAGCAACAGAGTGTTATGAATACCAACCACTACGGCTCTTCGTTGGATAGGGCCGTAAAGCCGATGGTTTTGAATTAGTGGACTGATTAGCAGGCTGTTGGGAGTGTATAAAAACAAAAAGGAGGTCTTTATGACCTCCTTTTTAGTTGGGCTGCACGGACTCGAACCATGAATAACAGGACCAGAATCTGTTGTGTTACCATTACACCACAGCCCAATAGCGAGTGCAAAAGTACTACTTTTTTCAATAACTGCAAGTGTTTTGGCAAAAAAAATAGAAATTGTTGCAACAATTTCTATTTTTTTGCCGTCAACCGCCTACTGACGACTATCGATTGTCAATTGTCAATTCTATAAGTCGCTATTCCATTCGCCGTTGGCATTGGGATAGACGATGGGGCGTGTTTCTCCGGCGAGGGCCTTCATTGCGAGGTAACTCTCATAGAGGCAGATGCCGTTTTGTGCATCGTGTGCCAACGAGAACATCACAACCGAGGGGTGGAGTTTTGTGGCGTGATATACTGCCATAGCCCTCCACAGATAGGTGCTCTTCCACGCGGGGTTGTTGCTGGGCGAAGAGGCAAAATCTTTATCGGGGGTGGTGATGTCTGCCGAACAGCACACCATCATACCCTCGCGGTCGCAGAGAGCGTAGAACTCGTCGAGTTGTGGGCGCGAGGTGAATACAAGGTTGTAGCCCTCGGCTTTGAGTCTGCGAATATCGCTTGTGGTCTGCTCCTCGGAGGTGTAGGCAAGGGGTGCACCCTTGATGGTAACAACCTCGTCATTGACAACAACTTCGCCCTCGTTCATTGTCACCGTACGGAAACCTATGTGGCTTGTTGTGAACTCCTTGATGCGGTTTTCGTGGCGAGTATAGACCACCAAACGGTAGAGGTTGGGCGTGCTGGGACTCCAACGCTCCACGGCGGGTATGCGGGCAAAGAAGCTGACCGTATCGCGCGAGAGCATACGGGTGGTGAGCTCTTTGTTGGCACTGCTCACCATCTTACCCTCGGGCGAGTAGAGTTCGTAGTAGATGGTGTAGTCCTTGCTGTTGAGCAGGAACGACTGCATAACAATACCAAGGTTGAGAAGTCCGTCACCCTGCTTGTTGAAGGAGGTCTTGGCGATGTAGTCCGCAACAGCCACCCTCGGAGGAGTCAGGATTGTGGCGCGAGTAAATGTTAGCGAGCCGTCGGTTGCAGGCTCAATCTCGCGTGCTACATAGTCGCGATGAACGGTTATGGATATTGTGTTGTTGTTCTCCACAAGGTGTTTTGTGAGATCGAATTCGAGGCGGCCGATGCCCGATGCCGAGTAGCCTATCTCTTTGTCGTTCACATCAATACTCACGGCACCCGTTGCGCCTTCCACGCGCAAGATAACCTCTTTGTCGTCGTAGCGGTAGTTGCGTTTGAACTTCGAGGTGTAGCGTATGCCGTGTGCGAGGGTGTCTGCTTGCCACGATGTGAGCGGAAGTGCAAAATCACTCTTTGTGCCCACCTCCATCTGCTCACGCGAGGGGTAGCAGAGTAGGGCACTGCGAGGTGTTACGCGGGCCACGGCCGTATTCTCGGGGTGGGCGAGAGCCTCCCTTGCGGGCAGGGTGGGGGCAGTTTGTGCCGCGAGTTCTACCATTGAAAGAGCCATAAAGGCCCAAAGAAGTGATGCTATGCGTTTCATAAAAAAATAAATTGCTATATTTGACCCTATAAAAGTACACTTTTTTTGGCAGATAACGAAAAATATACCGATTTTATCTTCGCACCCCATCTTTCGCGCACGCGCACGAATGCCTCGGGTGAGGTGGAGGTGTGGGCCGAAGGGCGAGGTGTGTGGCTTAGGCTCACTCCCGAAGAGGAGGTGCGCCGTAGGGTTGTGCGCCACCTCGTTGAGCGCCTTGGTATGCCACTAACTCACATCGTCGAAGAGTACCCCGTAAGACTCAACTCCCAACCCCAACGAGCCGATGTGGTAGCCGTAGATAGGGAACTGAAACCCTTCTTGGTTGTTGAGTGCAAGGCACCCGAAGTGGCAATAAACCAGAGCGTTATCGACCAAGTTGTGAGGTATAACAGCGTTATTGGAGCCCGTCAGGTGGTCGTGACAAATGGTAGGGAGGTGAGGGCCTTTTCCCTCACCGAAAGGGGAACTTATATCCCCGTCGATTTTCCCGTTTAGAGGAATTTTAGGGCTCGAAGAGTCATAACATTGTCGTTGAGGTTGTCGATAGCCTCTGCAATCTCTTTCAGTTTCTCGTTGAGTCGGTCTATCTCGGTCATCGGAGCCATCTCGCCATATCCCTCAAATGGGCGCACAAAGAGATAGTTCTCGCCACCATCACCCCAAAGAACATTGTCAATATAATATATATCGGTGTAGTTGTCGGGGGTGTCGAGCGACGCCTTTACGAGCGTTCCGGCAGCGGGAGTGCCCGAAAGTGTTACGGTGGCTCCTATGCGCCAACCTTCGGTATAGTGTATTAGGGTGAAATTCATATATATCTGTATGTCGGTTGCGCTCTATGGGCAATTTCTGCGTTACGCTCGTGCTTAAAATGCTCATTTACCATTGAGTAAACTCCGCTTTTTCGCACTTCGCAAGCCTTGAACTTGTCTCATATATCGCAACCTTATGTTTGTAGATGGTAATTTTGAATTTTGAATTTTCTTCCCTCCCCTAAGTTAGGGGAGGTGCCCGTCAGGGCGGAGGGGTCTGTTAATTTTGAATTTTGAATTTTGAATTTTGCATTAGAAACAATTAGCCCCCTCGGAGTGAGGGGGCTAATTGTTTTTAGTGGCAGTGACCGCCCTCGCAGCCATCGTCGCAGTTGCCGTCGCAACCGCAGCCCTCCTCGCCACAGCCGCAGCCGCACGAGTGGGGATAGTCGTCGTCGGTAGCCTCGTGAACATCTACAACCTCGCCCTCGAAGTTCAAGGTCTTATCTGCCATGGGGTGGTTGAAGTCCATCTTAACGGCCTCGTCCGAAACCTCTACAACAACGCCGATTACGGGCTGGCCCATCTGAGTCATCATAGGAATACGGTTGCCAATGGAGAGCAAACCCTCCTCGATGGTGCCGTTAATCTCGAAAGCGGCTTTGGGTACATCAATTACCATCTGGGGGTTCTTCACGCCATAACCCTCCTCGGGAGAGAGTGTGAACGAGTATTTGTCGCCAGCCTTCAAGCCGAGAAGATACTCCTCGAATTTGGGCAACAACATACCAATACCGTAAACAAATTTAAGGGGCGCCTCTTTGGTTGCCTGGTCTGCAACCTCGCCATCTACTGTCAGCGTGTAGCTAATAGCTACCGCCATCTCATTTCCAATCTTCATAAGTTTTTTTTATTGTGTTTAGTGTTTGACTTCTACTCTTGCTGTCGGTTGCGCTCTATGGGCGATTTCTGCGTTATACTCGTGCTCAAAATGCTCATTTACCCAGAGTAAACTCCGCTTTTTCGCACTTCGCAAGTCTTGAACTCGCCTTATATATCGCACCCGCTATTCTATGGTAAACTAATTTTGAATTTTGAATTTTGAATTCACTTCAACGGGTTAATCAGTTGGAGCATATACTCATCGAGCCAATCGGTGGTGGTGCGCACCCACTCCTTCTTCAAGCCTACAACGCTGAAATCCTTGCTGCGGAAGAGATTGAGGCTGCGAGTGTTGTTCGAGAGGATGTTGCACCAAAGTTGGTTCAGACCGAGAATCTGGAATGAGTAGCGAATCAGAGCTTGCAAGGCACTCGATGCGTAGCCCTGTCCCTCATCCTCCTTATCGTAGATAAGCACGCCCACGCCTGCGCGGTGGTTGTAGGGGTCGATATCAAAAAGGTCGATGGCTCCAACGGGTTTGCCACTTAGCTTCGATTCGATAACTAGCCTCATTTGGCGCGTCTCGTAGATGTCGTATTTCTGGTTCTCTATAAAACGCCTAAGGATATACTTCGAGAAGGGGGCAACGGTGCCGCTAACCCTCCAAACTCGGGGGTCGTTCTCCCAGCGGTAGAGCACATCCACATCCTCGGGTTCGAGAGCACGCAGTTTTATTATGTCTGTTTCCAGAGCGTTCATACTACAAACCGATTACCTTGTTTCTAATAAGCATTGCCGCACCCAAAGCTCCTGCATCTGCACCCATCTGTGACAGGCGGAAGAGAGTATCCTTGTACACCAAATTCATTGAGTATTTGTTGGTTGCGGATTTGAGTGGCAACATCAGATAGTCGCCCGCCTGCGACATATTACCTCCGATAATTACAAGCTCGGGGTTGAAAATGTTGATAAGGAACGCAATACTCTTACCAATCTTTTCGCCCGCCTCCTCAATGAGTTCTATGGAGAGGTTGTCGTCATTCTTCGCTGCCGAGATGATGTCGTCGATGTGGATAACTTCGCCCGCAAGCCACTTCTCGCGCAGAATGGTGTTTACACCCTTGGCAATCTGCTCCACCATCTTATTCTCGATGGCGATACCGCTGACCTCGGTCTCCAAACAACCCTTCTTGCCACACGAGCATATAATCTCATTATTAAAGAAAGGTGTGTGGCCAAACTCGCCCGCAAAACCACTCTTGCCGTAGTAGAGTTTACCGTCGGCAATGATACCAATGGCAACACCCTTGCCAAGATGCAGGTAGAGCATATTTTTCTCCTTCACCGAGTCGCCAGAGTAGTACTCCGCAAAGCAGCGTGCACGAGTGTCGTTCTCGACCAATACCGTCACACCTGTGGCCGCCTCAATGTTCTCTTTGAGCGACTTGCCACTGCCCGTAAAGAACATATAACTGTGGCCCGTCGCGGGATTCACGCGGCCTGCAATGCAGACACCCATACCGAGAATTTTACTCCTCTCAACTCCGCAATCGTCCAAAAATGCGTTGATGATTTGGCAAATAGAGTTAAGACACGCCTCGTCGTCGGAGAGCGTGAAAGGGGTGTGCATCTTTGTTGTTATAGTGTTGTTTTTCAGGTCGGTAACGAGCATACAAATGTAGTCGCGACCAATGTCAACGCCCGTGAAATAGATTGCCGTATTTGCCAATCCGAAGATGTTGGGACGCCTACCACCGGCAGTCTCCACCTTGCCGTTATCAACCACAACACCCTCCTCAACCAACTCGCCAACAAGCTTGGTCATTGTGGGTACACTGATGTGCAGAGCCTTGGTAAGCTCCGCAAGCGTACACCAACCCTGCACCGCCATGTGGGCGATGATGCTCTGCTTCAAGAGCACATTTTTGTGCGAGATACCTTTGAGGTTCTCGCCACCGGGTTGATAGAAGAAATCTTTAAGAAGTGCCATTGTTAGTTTTCTCAAATTTTATTTCCAATAGCAAAGATACGCATTTTTTTTAATAATGCGACATAATTCTTAAAATTTTTCAAAATTTTCTTCAATTTTTTTAGAATTACCCTGCTAAGATGATGAAAAAATTGCAAAACAGGGAGAAATCGTCAATCGTCTGCCGACGACTTGTAGGGGTGTTGATGTTTTTTTAGGGTATTAATGACTATGAGGATATTAATGGGGGTATCTGCTTGACATCGCAAAAAGTTGGGCAAACGCATCAATCCCGAATAATTTTCAATTTTCAACTTCCAATTCTCAACTTTAATATATATATTTGTGGGTTGAATGCACGCGCGTGCGTGTATAGGGGCAAAAACTAATAGTAAATACAATTAACTCTAACAATTAATAACATTAAAAATCAAAAAGTTATGAAAATTTCGCACATCGAGCACTTGGGTATCGCAGTGAAGAGCCTTGAAGAGTCTATTCCTTACTACGAGGAGGTATTGGGTCTTAAATGCTACAATGTAGAGGAGGTTGCTGACCAGAAGGTAAGGACCGCTTTCTTCAAAGTTGGCCAGACTAAAATTGAGCTTTTGGAGCCCACTTGCCCCGAGAGTACCATCGCAGGTTTCATCGAGAAACGCGGTGAGGGTATCCACCACATTGCATACGCTGTGGAGGATGTAGCTGAGTGCTTGGCTGAGGCTGAGGCAAAAGAGGTTCGCCTTATCGACAAAGCTCCCCGCAAAGGCGCCGAGGGCTTGAACATCGCTTTCCTCCACCCCAAGTCGACCAAGGGTGTTCTCACCGAGCTTTGCTGCCCCGGTTGCAAATGCGAGGAGTAATCAAATTCAAAATTTAGAATTCAAAATTCAAAATTCAAAATTTATAACACAACATTATGAGTGAGATTCAAAACAAAATCGCGCAGTTGATCGAGTTGCGCGAGGAGGCAAAGATGGGTGGCGGTCAGAAACGCATCGACGCTCAGCACGAGAAGGGTAAATACACTGCCCGCGAAAGGCTCGCTATGCTCTTGGATGAGGGCAGCTTCGAGGAGTTCGATATGTTCGTAACCCACCGCTGTGTGGACTTCGGTATGGAGAAGAGCCACGCACTTGGTGACGGTGTTGTTACCGGTTACGGTACCGTAGATGGTCGCCTTGTTTATGTTTTTGCACAGGACTTCACCGTATCGGCAGGTTCTTTGTCGCTCACTATGGCAGAGAAGATTTGCAAAATTATGGATATGGCAATGCGCAACGGTGCTCCCGTTATCGGTCTGAACGACTCGGGTGGTGCTCGTATCCAGGAGGGTGTGAACGCTCTGGCAGGTTACGCAGAGATTTTCCAGCGCAATGTTATGTCGAGCGGTGTTATTCCCCAGATTTCGTTGATTCTTGGTCCTTGCGCAGGTGGTGCAGTTTATTCGCCCGCACTCACCGACTTCGTAATTATGAAGAAGGACACCTCCTATATGTTCCTTACCGGTCCCAAGGTTGTTAAGACCGTTGTAGGTGAGGATGTAACTCAGGAGCAGCTTGGTGGTGCAAGTGTTCACGCATCCAAATCGGGTGTTACCCACTTTGCGGTTGATACCGAGGAGGAGGCTATCAACATCACTCGCCAGCTTATCAGCTACATTCCCCAGAACAATATGGAGGATACCCCCGTTGTTGCTTGCTCGGACCCCATCGACCGCTTGGAGGATTCGCTCAACGACATCATTCCCGACAACCCCAACAAGGCATACGATATGTATGAGGTTATCCACGCTGTTGTGGACAATGGTGAGTTCTTGGAGTCGCAGGCTGCATACGCACGCAACATCATCACCGGTTTTGCAAGGTTCAATGGCCAGAGCGTAGGTATCATTGCCAACCAGCCCAAATTTATGGCAGGTGTGCTCGATATTAAGGCTTCGTGCAAGGCTGCAAGGTTTGTACGCTTCTGCGATGCTTTCAACATTCCTATCGTAACCTTTGTTGATGTTCCCGGCTTCTTGCCTGGTACCGGTCAGGAGTATGGTGGCGTTATCGACCACGGTGCAAAACTTCTCTATGCATACTGCGAGGCAACCGTTGCCAAGGTTACCGTTACCTTGCGTAAAGCATACGGTGGTGCATACATCGTGATGAGCTCGAAACACATCCGTGGCGACATCAACTACGCTTGGCCCTGCGCAGAGATTGCAGTTATGGGTGCAAGTGGTGCTGTTGAGGTATTGTGCGCTAAGGAGATTAAGGCTGCCGAGACTCCCGAGGCTCGCGCTGCCCTCATCGCCGAGAAGGAGCAGGAGTACAAAGACAAATTCTCGAACCCCTACCGCGCAGCTCGCTATGGCTACATCGACGATGTTATCGAGCCTCGAAACACCCGCTTCCGCGTGATTAGGGCTTTGCAGAGCTTGGCAACCAAACGCCTTGTGAACCCCGCGAAGAAACACGGCAACATTCCTTTGTAGTAAACTATTAAAAGAAGAACAATATGAATTGGTCACAAATTTTGTGGATTACTCTTATTGGCTTTTTGATTGTAGCTTTGACTTTGGTGCTTCTTATCTATGTCATCAAGGTTTTTGGTGTGGCATTTGCCGCAAAGCACAAACAGAAAGTTGCTAAGAAGAGTGCTGCCAAAGGCGAAGAGGCACCCGCAGAGGTGGCTCTGCCCGAGATGGTTACTGCCGAGGTGGTTGCCGCTATCGCTATGGCTATCCGCTTGGCAGCAGGAGAGGAGCACGACAGAGAGTCAGAGGTTCTTACCATCCAGACTATCAAACGCGCCTACTCGCCCTGGAACTCGAAGATTCACGGTCTTACCCGTCTTCCCGAACGCAAATAATCAAAATGTTTAGACACAAGTAAAAAGAGATGAAAAACTATAACTTGAAAATCAACGACAACGAGTACAAAGTGCAGTTGGATAAACTCGATCACACTTCGAAAACTGCTCGTGTAATCGTAAATGGTACAGAATACATTGTTGAGGTAGACGGTGTTAAACCTATGCCCACAAGCAAACCTCAGGTATCGAAAGCAACCTACAACGCTGCTGCTCCTACCGCTGCACCTGCTCCCGCAGCAGCTGCCGCTCCCAAAGCAGCCGCAGCAGGTGGTGCAAAGATCTCTTCGCCCCTGCCCGGCACCGTTTTGGCTATCAATGTTAAGGTTGGCGACAATGTAACCGTTGGTCAGACCGTAGCAGTTTTGGAGGCTATGAAGATGGAGAACAACATCGCTGCCGACCGCGCAGGTGTTGTTAAAGAGGTGTGCGTTGCCAATGGCGCTTCGGTAATGGAGGGCGACGCATTGATTATTCTCGGCTAATTGAAACAGTAAAGGAGATTTAGATATGACAACATTCCTTTCTTCGTTTGTTGGCGAGAGCATCGTATCGTTCCTGCAATCGTCGGGAATCTACCAGATGTTCCTCGAAGCGGGCGGCTGGAAGTGCCTTCTGATGATTGGCATTGCTTGCTTCCTGCTCTACCTCGCCATTAAGAAGCAGTATGAGCCTATGCTGCTGCTTCCTATCGCTTTCGGTATGCTTCTCACCAACCTTCCCGGTGCCGATATGTTCCACTCGGAGATGTTTGCCGGTGGTCATGTTCATTGGGAAGAGCTCGCAAATGGTGGTGGCCTTCTGGACTACCTCTACATTGGTGTTAAACTCGGCATCTACCCCTGCTTGATTTTCGTTGGCGTGGGTGCTATGACCGACTTTGGTCCACTGATTGCCAACCCCAAGAGCTTCCTTATGGGTGCTGCCGCACAGATTGGTATCTTCCTCACCTTCCTTGGTGCTTATGCTATGGGCTTTACCCCCGAGCAGGCAGGTTCGATTGGTATCATTGGTGGCGCCGATGGCCCTACCTCCATCTACCTTACCTCGAAGTTGGCTCCCGAGTTGTTGGGTCCCATTGCAATCGCCGCTTACTCCTATATGGCACTTGTGCCTGTGATTCAGCCCCCCATTATGAGGGCCCTCACAAGCGAGAAGGAGCGTCAGATTAAGATGACAACCCTCCGTCAGGTATCCAAGACAGAGAAGATTCTCTTCCCCATCGTTATCACCATCATCATCGCTCTTATCCTTCCCAGCGCGGCACCTCTGATTGGCTGCTTGATGCTCGGTAACCTTATGAAAGAGTGTGGTGTTGTTGATCGCTTGGCTAAGACCGTACAGAACGAGCTTATGAATATCGTGGTTATCTTCCTCGGTATTACCGTGGGTGCTACTGCTACCGCCGATGCTTTCCTCAACTGGAAAACTCTCGGTATCTTGGCACTCGGTATCGTTGCGTTCTCGTGCGGTACCGCAGGTGGTGTTCTGCTTGCAAAACTGATGAATGTATTCTTGCCCGAGGGTAAGAAGATCAACCCCCTCATTGGTTCGGCAGGTGTTTCGGCCGTACCTATGGCTGCGCGTGTGTCGCAGGGTGAGGGTCTGAAAGCAAACCCCACCAACTACCTGCTTATGCACGCCATGGGTCCCAATGTCTCGGGCGTTGTAGGTTCGGCGGTGGCGGCGGGTATTTTGCTTTGCTTCCTCGGCTAAAATGCACATAAGCGGCGTCTTTGGCGTTGCACTGCGATAAATCTCCCCCTCATTTGCGTCAAGCAAACTGCGGGGGAGATTTTCTTGTGCGCCTAAAATCCGCTCGCTTATCTGCATTTTTTCAAAAACACATATAAGCGAGCGCATCTTGCGGGTAAATTTTGCACCGCACTTCGAGTGGCGACCTTCCTCATTTGTGTCAAGCAAACTGCGGAGGTCGCCCTCTCGTTTTGCACAAAAATCCCTCCGTTCTACAACTTTTCTCTTTGTGGTGGTAAACTGCTGGCGCGCCCTAAGGTGATAGGGTATATAGGGTCCCTAAATACCCTATATACCTTAAATACCAACCATACCTACCGAACTTTCGACAAAAAGTTAAGAGCAATTAGGCATTGCCTAATTGCTCTTAATGTCTTTCGAGCAGGTTACACCCTCGGAATTGAGGGCCCATTTGCCGTGTGCGCGGAGCACTTGTTCGACAATATCCCTCACGCATCCTTTGCCGCCGCCAAACTCCGAAACATAGCGTGCGGCCTCAATACACTCCCACGCCGCATCGGCAGGTGCTACGGGGAGCCCTACGGACTTCATACACTCCAAGTCGGGGATGTCGTCGCCCATAAAGATGACATTCTCGCGGTTGAGTCCCAGGCGGGCGATAATCCCATTTAGACATCCCAACTTATCGGCTACATCGAGGTGTAGTTCCTCGACGCCAAAGTGTTCGAATCGTTTGCGCAGGATTTCGCCCCTGCCGCCACTGATGACAATCACTTTATAGCCCATTTTTATGGCATAAGCCACCGCATAGCCATCCTTGGCGTAGTATTTACGGATGAAGTCGCCGTCGGCCAGAGGGATGATACCTCCGTCGGTAAAAACACCATCCACATCAAACACAAAAGCCTCCACTTTTGCAATATCTTCCTTGAAGTTTCCCATTCTTATTGTTGTTTAGTCGTTAATTTTCATTGCCCAAAGGTTGTGGTGCTCCTCCACGAAAGCCCACTTGTCGCCTGCACCCTCTTTCACGCCCAGAGTTTTGCATATTGCTGCCGTGGAGAGCGGGAATGAGTGGCGTATAATCTCAATCTTATCCCCAACGAGTCGTTTGAGCCTTTTGGGTTGCCACGGGTGCACCTCACCTATATTATATATATGTCCCATTGAGGTTGTGGGGCGGCTTGTTGCAAAGGCATAGGCCCCAAAGTTCTCCAATCCCTCCTTCTGGCACCATTCGCCCACAATGCCTGCCTTGCGAAGTGCTGCATCGGGAACAACGAGGTGGGTGTAGAGCGAGGGATTGAACTCTCCGCCTTTGGTTAGTGGCTCTCGCTTGGCAGCCACCGAGAACGAGTCGCAACCGAGTGCTGTGGCTGTGATGGTGGCGGCAGAGTGCTCCTTGGTCCACTGTACGACAACCTCTTTGACCTCGCCACCGAGCGATACGACCTCTACACTTGCCCCCTCGCCAAAGGCTACCAAGGCCTCTTTGATGTCGAACATCGGTGAGAGTTTTACGACGAGCGCTTCGGTTTTGGTTTTAAGCAGAGGTAGGAGTGCTGCTATATTTGGGGAGCAATCCTCCAAGCATACTAACTTTTTGCCCTCGGCACTGCGCCTATCGGGGTCGGCATAGATGAGGTCGGCGTGGTCGAGTGCGCTCACAAACTCCTCCGAGTCGCCACACACTATCTCCACATTTCCTGCGCCCATAAGCCTCAGGTTGTGGCGGGTGATGGCTGCAAGGGTGGGGTTGCGCTCGATGCTCACAACCCTCTCGAAACGCTTCGAGAGGTAGAGAGTATCGACTCCCAAACCACAGGTTAAATCCACCGCCAACTTGCCCGAGAAGGGCTTGTGGGCTGCACACTCCTCGCTACTCGACTGTTCGAAAGCAAGCGAGGGCAATATGGCTCGCGAGGCGTAGTAGGTGGGGAGTTTCTTGGCTGCTCGCCCGAGGTATTTAACCTGTGTGGCGACAAGGCGTGCGTTGGGAACGCGCCTATCGAGGGCAATGGTATTGGGATCGCGCGTAATGTTACGCTCGACCTCTGCACCAAACTCCTCGCTCAGCAATATGTTCAACTCTCCATTTTCCATCTCTTTTTCTCTCTCCACGCAGCCGCAAGGGCGATGCCGGCCAGCATCAGACCATAGGCTACAAGTGTTATCCACAAAGGAACTTCACACTCCAAAGCGGCCCAATCGAGCCCTGCGGCATACTCCACAACTCGGTTTTGCAGTTGTGCGGCACCGCCAACTATCCACTCGAAGGGTTTGTGCAACCATTCCAACGGCAAAGATACCCAAATTAATCCTCCCACAACAATTATTTCGGCAGTAAGTATCACAATGGGGTTAATAAATATACCCACAAGGCTCACAACAGAGAATGTGTGTGCCACAAGTGGGAGTGTCGCAAGGGTGGAGCAGAGTCCCACCAGCACAATACCGAGCAGTGTGCGCCACAAGAGATTGCCCCCTCTTTGTTTGCCAAAATAGTCGGTGGCAGAGGGCATACCAACAACAATACCCACCACCGCTACGAACGATAGCTGAAAACTGATGTCGAAGAGGTTGTTGGGGTTGACAAGCAGCATTACGGTAGCCGCTCCCGCAAGGATGTTGACAACACTGCGCGAGGTGCCATAGCAGAGAGCCATTTGTGCCACCACAAACATGATGGTGGCCCTTACGACCGAGGGCGAGAGTCCGCAGATTATGGCATAACACACCATAACTACCGAGGCTATGATGTTGCGCACAAGGTGTCCTTTGCGCCCCACGATAGGTAGCAACCAGCAGAGCCACCACACCACCATCGCCACAATACCCACATGGAGGCCCGAAATGGCGAGTATGTGCGAAGAGCCCGAGCGAGAGTAGGCTTTGCGCAGAGCGGGTGTAATCTCGCCCCTCCAACCGAGCAACATTGCCTTTACCACACCACTCTCATCGGGCTCCAAGCCCAAGCGGTCTATCCGTGCAAGGAGTGTGCGCTGTATCTTTCGACTGCAAAGGGTGGCGTTGTGGAGAGTGTCGGTGGGGTGCCAATTGTGTGGCGATGTGAGATAGAGGGTGCCTATATAGCCGCGTCTCGACATAAGCGA
Organism: Tidjanibacter sp.; assembly: GCA_045659085.1. GTDB lineage: Bacteria > Bacteroidota > Bacteroidia > Bacteroidales > Rikenellaceae > Tidjanibacter. The sequence goes on along the minus strand of JAZOWE010000018.1, from coordinate 9,967 downwards.
GCCATACGATCCCTCGGGTAGCGGATTGAGAAAACCACGAGCCACGCCTCTCTCGCCCAGAGCAACCGATAGCGCGGTGTCGGCACGGAGCAAAATTTTCTCCTCGTGCCCACCAATGGCGGCAGTGGCGTCACATCGCTGCCAGCGGCCAACGGTGTAGGGTTCGGTGGTGATGGTGATGTCGAGTTCGGAGGGAGATGTCGGCTGTGGAATGTGCTGGGGAGTGCGTATCTCTGTTGCGCATAGCGCCCACAAAACGACAGACAACCCAATATAAACCTCTCCAACCCACCGGCGGCGCAGTGAGTATCCGAGTGTGGTGCAGGCGAGTGCCGCCACAGCCACCCACCAAGCCCCAATAGCCACCATCTGGCCCAGCATAATGCCCACAATCACAAGTGGCAGTATTTTGATGAATGGTGGCAGGTTTCGCATAAGGGTGTAATCGGATTAAAAAAATATGCGCCATAGGCGCACATTAATTTTCGGTATTCAATTTTCAACTTTGACGCCCCAATTCTCTCTGTCGAGGTTGCGGTAGCCGATAGCCTCGGCAATATGCGAGGTGTTGATATGCTCGGCTCCCTCCAAATCGGCAATGGTGCGAGCAACCTTTATTATTCGGTTGTAGGCGCGTGCCGAGAGCGATAGGCGCTCCATAGCTTTGCCCAATATCTTGGTGCAACTCTCGTCCAATGGGCAAAACTCGGCAAGCATCGCGCTGTTCATCATAGCATTTGTAAACACTCCGTCAATACCCTTAAAGCGCACCCTCTGGCGCTCCCTTGCGGCAATAACTCTCTCTCGTATGGCACTGCTCGGCTCGGCAGGCTGTCGGTCGTTCATCTGCTCATATTCGACGGGTGTCACCTCAATCTGAATATCTATACGGTCCATCAGAGGACCCGATATTTTGTTGATATACTTCTCCACAGCGTAGCGCGAGCAGCTGCACTCCTTGGTCGGGTGGTTGTAGTAGCCACAAGGGCAGGGGTTCATCGACGCCACGAGCATAAAGTTTGCGGGGTAGATGACTGAGTATTTAGCCCTTGCAACCGTCACAATCTTATCCTCCAAAGGCTGACGCATAACCTCCAAAATGGATCTGCCAAACTCGGGAAGTTCGTCGAGGAAGAGGATACCATTGTGGGCAAGCGAAATCTCTCCGGGCTGTGGGTTACTGCCACCACCCACCATAGCTACGGCCGAAGCCAAGTGGTGGGGTGCGCGGAATGGACGGCGCGTGAGGAGTCCCTTTTCGCTGCCGAGCTTGCCCGCAACAGAGTGTATCTTGGTGGTTTCGAGAGCCTCTTCGAGCGACAGAGGGGGCATAATGGTCGGCATACGCCTCGCAAGCATAGTCTTGCCCGAGCCGGGGGCTCCAATCATTACAATGTTGTGACCACCCGCTGCGGCAACCTCCAAGGCGCGTTTTACATACTCTTGCCCCTTAACATCCGAGAAATCTTCGCCATAGCGGTTGGCTCTCTCCTCAAAGAGTAATTCGGTTGCCACCTTTGTGGGGGCAATGGGCTCGGTGCCACTAAGGAACGCTACAACCTCCCTCAGCGAGCCTACGCCAATAACCTCCAAACCCTCCACAACGGCCGCCTCTTCGGCATTCTCTTTTGGGAGTATCACGCCCCTAAAACCCTTCGCAAGAGCCTCAATGGCAACGGGCAGGGCGCCTTTGATGGGCTTGATAGTGCCGTCCAACGACAACTCGCCCATAATAATCCACTCGCCGATATTCTCGCAAAATAACTGCTCCGTAGCTGCCAAAATCGCAATGGCAATGGGCACATCGAGCGATGAGCCCTCCTTTTTGAGGTCGGCAGGTGCAAGATTGACAATGGTCTTTTTGCCCACCATCCTCAGGCCGCTATTCTCAAAGGCCGAGCGAATACGCTCCTGACTCTCCTTTACGGCGCTGTCGGGCAAGCCTACCAAGAACATACCGATGCCGGGCGAAACATTAGCCTCGACCTCCACCGTTAGGGCGTTAATACCAACTACCGCACTGCTATATACCTTTGCAAAAGCCATAATAGTAATTGAAAATTGATAATTGAAAGTTGAAAATTATGGTGCAAACTGCTCTTGCAAGTTTTTATGTTTGCGCCGAAGGCGCACCTTAATTTTCCATTTTCAATTTTCCATTTTACATTTTACATTCTCTTTCCCCCTCTAAGTTAGAGGGGGTGCCCGTTAGGGCGGGGGCGAGAGTCAATTTTTAATTTTGAATTCTAAATTTTGAATTTAGAAAGGTGCCTCTTCCGAGGTGCTCATTGCCGCACCGCGAGCCTTTGAGCCATCTGCACCCGTTGAGGTGGGGGGCATACCGAAGTCGGCACCTGCGGCAGCAAAGCCACCTGCATCGCCAAAACCTCCCGCCATCTCGAAGCCTCCGCCGTCAATGGCACTACCAAACTCCTTCTCGCCACCCGCAGCAAATCCGCCACCTGCCAGCGGGTCGAAGTCGCAGAACTGTGCAAAGTCGTTGAGGAATTTCAGGCGAATGGTATCTACGGCACCATTACGGTGCTTGGCAACGATAACTTCCGCCAAGTTTCTGGTCGTAGTACCATCCTCCAGCTGCGTAAGTCCATAGTATTCGGGGCGGTGGATGAAGGCTACAATGTCGGCATCCTGCTCAATGGCACCACTCTCGCGAAGGTTGGATAGTTGGGGGCGTTTGCTACCACCCTGCGACTCCACCGAACGGTTGAGCTGCGAGAGAGCAATAATTGGTATGTTGAGCTCCTTGGCGATAGCTTTCAGTGTACGCGAAATGTAGGCTACCTCCTGCTCGCGGTTACCCTTCGTATCCTGAGGTCCCGTCATAAGTTGCAGATAGTCGATAATTACAAGCTGAATATCGTGCTGTGATTTGAGCTTGCGCACCTTCGAACGGAACTCGGTGATGGGCAATGCGGGTGTGTCGTCAATGAAGATTGGGGCTTCGGCAAGGGGTTTTGCAGACTTTTCGAGGTGGGCCCACTGTTCGGGTGTCAGTCTACCGCTACGAACATCGCGCGAGTCGAGCTGCGCTTCGGCAACCAGCAGACGCATCATCAGCTGTGTGGCGCTCATCTCCAACGAGAAAAACGCTACGGGCTTCTGCTCATCAACGGCAATGTTGCGGGCCATAGAGAGCACAAAGGCGGTCTTACCCATCGAAGGACGAGCAGCAATGATAATCATATCCGAGGGCTGCCAACCAAGTGTGAGTTTGTCCAAATCGCGGAAACCTGTGGGTACGCCATTGATTTTACCACCCTTCTTGCTTGCCTCCTCAATGAGAGCCAGAGTTTGGTGGATGATGCTCTTCGACGACTGAACCTCTTTGGAGATGTGTCCCTGCGAAACATCGTAAATCTCCTTCTCGGCAAAGTTGAGCAATTCCGAAAGGTCTTTCGACTCATCGAAGGAGCGTTGCAAAATCTCGTCCGAGGCGCGGATGAGTTCCCTTTGTACATATTTCTGCGCCACAATTGTGGCGTGGTATTCGAGGTTGGCTGCCGAAGCGACTTTCTGGGTAAGTCGGGCAAGGAATGGTGCGCCACCAATGGCTTTAAGCTGTCCCTCTTGTTTGAGTTTCTCGGTGACGGTCAGCAGGTCGATAGGTTTGAGTTCGGTGGCGAGTCGCTCGATGGCGTTGTAAACTATGCGGTGAGCCTCGCTATAAAAGGCATCGCCCGTAAGGTAGTCCTGCACAGTGATGATGCCGTCTTTTTCGAGCATCAGCGCACCCAGCACCGCCTCTTCCAAGTCCAATGCGTGGGGCAACACTCTGCCTTGTACCTCGGTTACTGCCTTGTAGGCCTCTTCGTTCTTTTTGCCTTTGTATTGTGTTCCGTTTGCCATAGTGGTCTATTATCTTCGTTTCTTCTGCTCAAAGGTACTCTTTTTGGGGCGGTTTTCAACTTTTTTGCCACGAAAGAAATAACTTTTTTGCTGACACTTCTCCTCGTAACTGTTAGCAACATAAAGACTGTCGCCCGTATAGGGGTTCTTACCCGTGTAGAACATCACCGAGGAGAGCGTCATAGGTGTTGGAGTGAGGTCCTGCACCTGGTCGGTCATAAGCCCCAGCGCGCGAGTCTTTGTTGATAACTTTTGCATATCCTCCTCCCTGCAACCGGGGTGTGAGGAGATAAAGTAGGGGATGAGTTGGTATTTGAGCCCGTTTTCGCGGCATACCTTCTTGAAAAAGGCGTGGAGCTTCTCGAACTCCTCCCATAGGGGTTTGCGCATAAGTTTCAGAACATGGGGCTCGGTATGTTCGGGAGCAACTTTGAGCCTGCCGGATGTGTGGTTGACAATAACCTCGCGCATATAGCGTCCGCCGTCGTCGGGAATATCGTAGCGAATACCGCTACCAATGAATGCCTTCTTAATACCCTTTACCTCCCGCACTTTGCGATAGAGGGTAAGTAGGGGAGCAAGGTCACGATTGAGATTGGGGCATACGCGGGGTGTGAGGCACGAAGGGCGCACGCACTTCTTGCACAACTCGATATTCTTGCCTCCCAAGCGGTACATATCTGCCGAAGGGCCACCTACATCCGAGAGGTACCCTTTGAAGTCGGGTAGGAGTTTGACCTTCTCAATCTCGGCAAGGATACTCTTCTCGCTCCTCGAAGTTACGAACTTGCCCTGATGTGCCGAGATGGTGCAGAAAGAGCAACCTCCAAAACAACCTCGGTGGATATTGACCGAGTGTTTAATCATCTCGTAGGCGGGGATGGGTTTGTCCTTATAGCGGGGGTGGGGAAGGCGTGTGTAGGGCAAATCGAAACTGCGGTCGAGTTGCTCGGTGGTCATCTGCTCGTAGGGAGGATTGATGACTACAAACCTCTCGCCCACAGGCTCCACAAAGGTTTTGGTCTGCTCCATACGGTTACTCTCGACCTCCATCCTTACGAAGTTCTCGCCAAAGGCATCTTTGCTCTTCTGGCACTCCTCCAAAGAGTGCATTACGATGGTCTGCTCCTTGGGCAGGCGCTCCACATACTCCCTGTCGGCAACAAAGCCCACTTGTGGGAGTTTGCGCAGCAGTTTGGCGTTGTAGCCATTTTTCAGCGCCTTGGCAACCTCCACAATGCTCCTGTCGCCCATACCATACATCAGCAGGTCTGCACCACTATCAATGAGAATTGAGGGGCGAAGCCTGTCGGCCCAATAGTCGTAGTGGGTGAAGCGGCGGAGCGAAGCCTCAATACCACCAATGATTACGGGTGTGTGGGGATAGAGTCGTTTGAGAATTTGGGTGTAGGTCGTCACGGCATAGTCGGGGCGGAAGCCGGATGCACCACCAGGAGTGTAGGCGTCGTCGTGGCGCAGACGCTTGGCAGCGGTATAGTGGTTTACCATCGAGTCCATCGAGCCCGCCGACACACCAAAGAACAATCTCGGAGCCCCCAACTTCCTAAAATCCCTCAAATCGTCGCGCCAGTTGGGCTGTGGTACAATAGCCACACGGTAGCCCTCGGCCTCCAATAGCCTACCAATAACGGCAATGCCGAACGAGGGGTGGTCTATGTAGGCATCGCCCGAGAAGAGGATTACATCGATGTAGTCCCACCCGAGAGCCTCAACCTCTTTTATGGATGTTGGGAGAAAACGCGACATTGGAGAGTTGAAATTTGAAAATTAAGTGTTGAAACCCCCTCCGCCCGTGGGGTAGAGGGGGGACTAAAAAGTGTCTATCTTAGAACTTTACGAGCAGACCGATACCCGCAACCTCCTGAATCTGCAAGCAGGGATAGGATGAGCCGTCGGGCTGGGGAATGTTGATATCGTCGTCGTAAATCATATGGAAGTTGGCGTTTGCCGAGAGCCACTTGTTGATTTTCAGGTCGAAACGAATGGTCCAATCAACATCCACATTCTGGGGCTTATCGAGGAAGTTCGAGAAGAGGTTCAGACGGGTGTAGCCCGAGAGGTCACCCCAAATGGTGCCCTTTGCCTCAATCTTCACATTACCACCAAACTCGTGACGAGTAGAGTGCTCCTTAATGCCGTAGATGGGGCGCAGAGCCTCCTCGGTAACAACCGTAGCCTTCCAAGTTGCGGGCGAGGCATTGACCGACAGCCAAGCCTTAGGATTCCACTCCACACCAAGACCGCCACTGAAATAGGCGGGAGCCATAAAGCCCGAAGTCTGCTTGTAGCCATCGCCATCGGGGACGGCATAGTCGTAGCCGTTGGCAAATTGGGTGTTGAATTTCAGCAGAGCCGAGATGTAGAGATTCTCGTACACTTTCTGACCATAGGATGAGGAGAAGTATATCTTGTCGTTGGTCTTGCGCATACCGTTGCTTTCGGTGCGGTTGAGACCATAGGCGAGCTCCAAGCGGTTTTGCCACAGCGACGAGCCTTTTTTGTAGTCTACCGAGTAGTTGAATTGGAAGTCGGCTGCCACGCTGGGGTCACCACCGGCTGCCCAATTGGTGAGAGTCATCTGCGAGCCTGTGATACCTGCGCTACCTGCCATAGTCCAAGGCGAGGGTTCTGTGGTGGGCTCTTCTGCCATAAGTGCTACACTTGCCACAAGAGCAAGGACCAAAAAATAGAGTTTTTTCATAGTATTGTGTGTATTTAGGATTTCCTAAACACAAAGATAGTAATTATCTTTCTCAATTTTCAATTTTCAATTCTCAATTTTTATCGGTACTTTTGCCGCGTGTTTGGCGCGGGGGTTTAGTCGCTGCCTTTGTAAGAGGAGGGAGAGGAAAGTCCGAGCAACACAGAGCACCGTACTTCCTAACAGAAAGTTGTCGGCAACGGCAAGGTTAAAGGTAACAGAGAATGACCGCCTCGGCTTTGGTCGGGGTAAGGGTGAAAAGGTGGGGTAAGAGCCCACCGCCCGTGTGGCAACACATTGGGGACAGTACTACCTACGGGTTGCAAGTTCAAGTATATCGACAGTATGTAGGGTTGCTCGCCCGATGTCGAGGGGTAGAACGCTATTTTAGCCTACGCGAGAGCGCAGTGCATAGATTAATGACTAAAACCGCCCATCGGAGAGGAGGAGGCTCAGTGTAGCGCTTCCGACGGTGACAAGCGGTACAGAACTCGGCTTATACCCTGCACCAAACACTTTTTTTCTGAATTGAAAATTGAAAATTGAAAATTGAAAATTAATCCGCTCAACATAGAATCATTCGACTACGAGTTGCCCGACGAGAGAATTGCCAAATTCCCTCTCGACGAGCGCGACCACTCCAAACTGCTGGTGTGGCGCGAGGGGAGCATCTCCGAGCGTAGGTTTTACAACTTGGGCGAGGAGTTGCCCGAGGGCGCAATGCTCGTCTTCAACAACACAAAGGTCTTTCGCGCAAGGCTCATTATGCACAAGCCGAGTGGTGCACGCTTGGAGGTCTTCTGCTTGGAGCCCCACGCCCCTGCCGACTACGAGAACGCCTTTTCTGTGAGGGGCGAGTGTAGCTGGCGCTGTCTTGTGGGCGGCTTGAAGAAGTGGAAAGAGGGCGCACTTGTTATTGACTTCGAGATGAATGGCGAGCCTTGCCGCTTGGAGGCCCTGAGGGGCGAACAGGTGGGTAAGGCCCACATTGTGACCTTCCGCTGGAATGTCGATGCCACCTTTGGCGAGATTATCGAGCACCTCGGACGCATACCCATCCCTCCCTATCTCAACCGCGAGAGCCAGGAGATTGACAATACCCGCTACCAGACGGTCTATTCGCGCATCGAGGGCTCGGTGGCGGCTCCCACTGCGGGCCTCCACTTCACACCCCGACTCATCGAGGAACTGCACTCGCGCGGAGTGCGCACCGAGGAGGTGACGCTCCATGTGGGTGCGGGAACATTCCTGCCTGTTAAGGAGGAGGACGCCACACGCCATACGATGCACACCGAGCACTTTGTGATTACCCTCTCCACGCTCCGTAACCTCATTGCGGGGCTGGGACATATCTTCTCGGTGGGAACAACGAGCACCCGCACCATAGAGTCGCTGTCGGCGCTCGGTTGGAGGGTGTTGCAGAGCGGCGCTCCCGACGCGGAGAGGGCTGTTGGTCAGTGGGAAATTTACGATGTGCCGAGCGAGGTGGGCGCCGAGGAGTTGCTGGGCGCACTTGTGGGGTGGATGGAGCGCGAGGGTGTGGAGAGCCTCTCGGCCGCCACGCAGATTATGATAACGCCCCTCTACCGCTTCCGCATCATCGAGGGCCTTGTGACCAACTTCCACCAACCCAAGAGCACTTTGTTGCTACTCATTTCGGCTATTGTGGGCGAGGAGTGGCGCACCATCTACCGCTACGCCATGGAGCACGACTTCCGCTTCCTCTCCTATGGCGATAGTTCGCTGCTCTTTGTGAAGGGGAGTGAGAGGAGATAGGGTTTATAGGGTGTTGTAGGGTATTTAGGGTATTTAGAGTCCCTAATCTCCCTAAACACTCTAATCACCCTAATCTCCCTAATCACCCTAATAACCCTAATCTCTCAAACCACCCTACATTTTCTTCTCCTCTCTTACTGCAAGTCTGGCGCGGGTCATCTGTTCCCTCATGCCGCCATCTTGCAAAAAGTCATTTTTGAGCCTTTCCAAGAGACGAAAGAGTAGATAGTCGTTTTGCTTTATGAGGATAACCGCAATGTTGGCGATGGTTTCTGCCGAGCGTGTTGGTAGAATGTCGCGGTAGTAAACGGAGTTACTGTGCTCGGAGCAAAGTTTGCGAGCACGAATGTGGCGTTCATCGCCCTCGCCCCACTGCTCCAAATCCCTCACACGCAAGAAATCCTCATAATCCACAAGCAACTCCTGCAAACTTGCCTTTGCGACATTAATGAGTTTAATTTCCATTTCTGTGGAGGTTGTGGCTGCCGACACACCCTCGGCGATGTTCTGCTTGCCCGAACGAGCAGCCTGTACCATCTGGTCTATTGTGCGGTCGCCCGAGGAGAGGAAATGGTGTGCAAAATAGTATGTTATGTCGTAGATGCACTCCGCCTTCTGATAGACAATCAGGTCTTTGTAGTTGCCCTTTTGAGGGAGGAATGCCTTTGATTGAGCCATGGTAGTTGCAGATTTTGGTGTTCTGCAAATTTACCAAACATCACACTCACCTCCAAATGTTTTGTTGATTTTTTGTAGGATTTATAGAGTATTTAAGGTATTTAAGGTATTTAAGGTGTTTAAGGTGTTTAAGGTATTTAGAGCCCTAATTACCCTAATAACCCTAATCACTCTAATCACTCTAATCACTCTAACAACCCTAACAACCCTAACAACCCTAATAACCCTAGTAACCCTATTTACCCTAATACCCCCTCTCAATCGAGCGCGGTGGATGCCAACCGCCCACCTATGGTGGTCGTGGCAAGACAAAAGAGGCTCGGTCAATCGACCGAGCCTCAACTAATTTCACAAATCTGGTTTACAATTTCTCAACCCAAATTGTGTATGTATTATATTTTGACGATCCACTTATATAAATGTCGTAATTACCAGCCACGCTAACTGCAAAATTACCCTTTGCATTGTTGTACGAATTATTGATGGAGTACTTATTAGATTTGGGGTGATTTTCTAGTGTTTTATAAGTTGTGCTATCATCTCCATCTTTACCAGTATAACTACCAACCCACTCGTCATACTGATCGCTTCCTTTGAAGAATTTGAATATATCTTCTGTTTTAAGCGAAATGTTATGTACAACATAAGTATTGGTGCCAGTGATTTGTTTCATGTACTGACCGCCATTAGCTATTGTCCAATTGTTTTTTCCGCTGAATGTACCTGCTAAACGCCAAGTATTATTTGTTGCGGCAATAGCTTTAACATCGTAGTAACCGTTGTTGTTTGCGTAGTTTTTGAGAGCCAAGAAGTTGCCATTAACAGTCAAAGTAAAGCCGTTCTTGTTAATCTGGCAAGCCTGCGATACGGTACCGTCAGCCAAGAGGGTAACGGTTGCGCCAGCAGCCTTGCTGATTGCAGTGT